>JBEPVT010000023.1:0-57215 GCA_041690895.1 Gammaproteobacteria bacterium | reverse complement strand
GGTTAACCAGGGCGAATGAGGCGCCCGGCAACGCGAACATGACGAGCGACAGCAGCACTTCGCGGCGCTTGAGGATGCCGGCGACTTCGCGGAAAAACTGGCCAAAGCTGTCGCTCGCCAGCCGGCGGTCGGGTCCCGGCGCCGGAATCCACGGAAACACGACGATCGGCAGCAACAGCACGCCGCCGAGTATCAGCGCCGTTTCTGTCGGCGTGAAACGCGAGGCCACCTCTCCGGCGATGACCGCCATCGCGCCGCCGCCGCTGATGTTGGCGATCGTCAGCCACGCGCTCAAGCGGCTACGCTCATCCGGCGCGATGACACTCGACAGCCAACCGCCGAGCGCGCTTTGGTAAAGGTTCGCGGCAAAGAAGCCGGCCACCAACAGGATCTCGGCCAGACCTGTGTCGTCGAGGTTCAACAGCGCCACGCTCAACAGCAGCGCTGCGATCGTCACAGTCACGACGGAGTACCAACGGCGGCTAAAGCGCACGTCCAACATCGGGCTCGCGATGATCGACCACATGCCCGGCGAGACGGTGAGCGCCGTGAACGCCGCAATGATCGCTTCGGGCACGTGCCGTGCATTCAGCATGCTCGGAATCGAGATCACGAGGATGCCGCCGTACATGCCGAATGGCGCGTTGGTCATCCCCATGAGCCACAGCGGCAGCTTGCGCGATTGCTGGTTCATGGCTTTTCCCAGTGGCCCGACTCGGCGGAGCGGTACAGTGCATCGATGACTCGCATGTTCGCGATTGCATCCTCGATCGGAAATTCCTGCGTCACCTCGCTGCGGAACGCCGACGCGGCGACGTCGCACTGCAACTCGTACTGGTTCACGGGCCCGAATTCTTCGACGATCGCGGAACTGCCATCCATGCTTGCGCCCGAGTCGATGATGATGCGGCTGCCCGCGCCGACCGGATGCGTGAACGGCACAGGCACTTCGATCCGGCCTGTCGTGCCCAGGATCACCACGCGCTGGTAGAACGCCAGCTGGAATGCACTGCTGAACACGAGCTGTCCCCCGTTCGGAAACGCCAGCATGCCGCTCGTCACCTGATCGACGCCGAGCGTCGGGTCGCGATCGATCAATGCGATGACACGCTCGGGTTCGGCACCGAATACGTAACGCGCCGTGACGATCGGGTAGCAGCCCACGTCATAGAGCGCCCCGCCACCGTACTCGGGCCGGTTGCGCACGTTGTTGGGATCGATCATCGAGAACGCGAACGCCGACTGCAGCGTGCGCACGGTGCCGATGCGTCCCTCGCGCACCAGCGTACGCACCCGATGCCACTGCGGATGATGGCGCACCATGAACGCTTCAATGACACGCTTGCCGCTGCGATCGCGCGCTGCGACCATTGCCTGCGCTTCGGCCGCGTTCAGCCCGATCGGCTTCTCGCACAGCACATGCTTGCCAGCGTCGAGTGCCTTGACGGTCCACTGGACGTGCAGGTGATTGGGCAGCGGGTTGTAGATGGCCTCGATGTCCGGATCGGCGAGCAGCGCTTCGTACGAGCCGTAGCTGCGCGGAATGCCGAAGCGCTGGGCCGTCGCGGCCGCCTTGCCGGCGTCGCGCGAGGCGATCGCAGCGATGAAGCCGCGTTGGCCCGCCTGGATCGCCGGGATCACGCGCTTGATGCCGATGTTTGCGGTACTGAGGATGCCCCAGGCAACCTTGCTCATATATTTTTTTCCGCCCGCCAGACAGGTGCCTTCGCATCATACAGCGGATATGATCCGTGGCCATGAACACCAGAATATTGTCCACTGCTATTGCGATGCTGTTCGTCGCGGGCGGCACGACCGCCACGGCGGCGACGACCGCGCCGAAACCCAGCCCGGCCGACCAGGCGTTGCGCGCGCTCATCGCCGAAGAATGGGCCGATCAGATGCGAGACGATCCACTCTACGCAACGCAGGCCGGCGTGCGCGACTACGACGATCGGCTGCCGTCGGTGACGCCGGCCGACTATGCGCGCCAGGACGAACGCAACCAGCACTACCTGCGCCGCCTCGCAGCGATCGACCGCAACGCTCTCTCGTCCAACAATCGCAGCAACTTTGATATCTTCGATTTCGTGATTCGCAATCGAGTCGCGCTCGATCCGTACCAGGAATGGCGCATTCCGCTCACCGCCGATGAAGGATTCCACATCGAGGTGATGCGCATGGCCGCTGGCATCGCGATGACGACAGCGCGCGACTATGAGAACTACATCGCGCGACTGCGCGCGATTCCTGCCTATTTCGAGCAGCAGGAAGCGAACATGCGCGCGGGCCTCAAGGCCGGTTTTACGCTGCCCGCGGTGATCATGCCGGGCATTGTCACAATCGTCGAGGGCCAGCAATACACCTCGCCTGACCAAACGCCATTCTTCGAACCCTTCACGCGCATGCCCGATGCGACTCCACCCGCGCAACGCGACGGACTCATCGCTGCCGGACGTGCGGCCATTCGCGACGGAGCGATTCCCGCGTACCAGCGGCTGCTCAAGTTCTTCGTCGACGAATACCAGCCACACGCGCGCACGACTCTCGGCGCGGCCCAATTGCCGCAGGGCGAGCAGTACTACGCGGCGCGGGTGCGCTTCTTCACGAACCTCGACGTGACACCGGCGCAGGTTCACGAGATCGGGTTGAAGGAGGTCGCACGCATCAGCGTGGAGATGGAAGCCGTCAAGAAACAGACCGGCTTCACCGGCGACATGCCGGCCTTCCTGCAGTTCCTGCGCACCGATCCGCAGTTCTACGCGCACACGCCCGATGAATTGCTGAAGGATGCCTCGTATATTGCGAAGCAGATCGACGGCCTGCTGCCCGGATATTTCGGCAAGCTTCCGCGCATGACCTACAGCGTGCAGCCGGTGCCCGCCGAGCTGGCGCCCAACTACACCGGCGGCCGCTACAACCCGCCGCCGATCGGCGGCCTGACCGGCGGCGAGTTCTGGGTCAATACTTACGCGCTCGACAAACGCCCACTGTATTCGTTGACCTCGCTCGCGCTGCATGAAGCCGTTCCCGGCCATCATCTGCAGGGCTCATTGGCGCGCGAACTCGACGACGTGCCGCCATTCCGGCGTGATTTCTATTCGCATGCGTTTGGCGAAGGCTGGGGCCTGTATTCCGAGAAGCTTGGTGTGGAAATGGGCCTGTACAGGACGCCCTACGATCAATTCGGTCGGCTTTCCTACGAGATGTGGCGCGCCTGCCGGCTCGTCGTCGACACCGGCATCCACTCGATGGGCTGGTCGCGGGAGCAGGCGCAGCAGTATCTGGCCGAACACACGGCGCTGTCGATGCAGGAAGTGCGAACGGAAACCGACCGTTACATCGCGTGGCCCGGCCAGGCGCTGGCCTACAAGATGGGCGAGCTGAAGATCCTCGAACTGCGCGCCAGGGCGAAGGCCGCGCTCGGCGATCGATTCGATATACGCACGTTCCACGACGCGGTGCTCGACAACGGAAGCGTGCCGCTGCCGGTGCTCGAGCGGCAGATCGACGACTACATTGCCGCTGCGAAGGCAGCGCGGAACTAGCTTCGAGCGGCAGCGCTCGCCCGTTCGCGCACGGCCGAGCGCAGCATCTGCACGGATGCGTACAGCACGACGACCACGACGAGCCAGCGCAGCCACACCAGCGGCAATGACTTGACGATGAATGCCGCGATCAGCACGCCTGGAATGCCGCCGATCGCCAGCGCGAGGGCAGCGCTCCGGTCGTAGCGCCCCGCGCGCACGAACCGCTCGCCGCCGATGGGCATCAGGAACGCGCACGAGCCCATCATGATCGGAAATGCTGCGAGCGGGTTCATGCCGAGCAGGCTCACCATGATGAGACAGGGTGCATAAAGGCCGATGCCGAGCATCATCAGTGCGCCGAGCAAATAGCTGACGGCGACCGCGAAAACCAGCACTCCACCATGCAGCCCCAGGGCGTCGCCACCGCCCGGAATCAACCCGGTGTTTTTCGCAATGAACAGCGCCGCCGCCACCATCAATGCCACGCCCATGCCGATCTGGATCGCGCGCCGCGGCAGCCTCGCGACGACGCCGACGCCAGACCAGGCGCCAAATGCCGCCGCACCAATCATCGTCACCAGCGTGAGCGGATCGACCGCCACCGCGGAGATGAAAATGAACGCCTCGACGACCACGGCGGGCGAATGGCCGGCGTTCAACGTGCCGGGAATATTTTCATCGGCGACGCGGCCGCGCAATTTGAAGTAGGCCGTAGTCGGTGCGAAATTGCCGATGCCGAGCGCGTCAAAGAAACTGGTGACGAATCCGGCCGCGCAATCATCGAGGCTCGGGCGGCGCGTATCGCCCTGCCCCGCCGCCCGGCGTGCGCGCTCGATGATCCACCAGCGCAGGACAAACCACGTCGCGAGCACGCCCAGTGCGCCGAGCAACAGTAGCGGTGCGAGCTTCATCGGAACGACAACACTGGCTTGCCGAGCACGTCAGTGCGCGGACGTACGCCCAAGCCTGGCGTCGTTGCCGCCGTCATGCGTCCTTTCGTACGCTGCGGCGCGCCTTCCGCGATGCTGACCGTGACGTAGCTGTTGAAATCGGTGCTCGTGAAGCGCAATGCCTCCGGCGTACTGTGTGCCAGGTGCGCAATCGCCGCGGTGACAATGTCCCCGCCCCAGGTATCCTCGATGGTCATTGCAATGCCGAGTTCGATGCAAAGATCACGCGCCAGCCTGGACTTCGTCAGACCGCCGAACTTGCTGATCTTCAGGTTGACGATGTCCATCGCGCGATCGGACGCTGCGCGCATCAGCGTCGGCACATCGTTAATGACTTCATCGAGCACGAATGGATGGTCACAATGCGCGCGAACCGCGAGGCACTCCTCGTAGGAGGCACAGGGCTGCTCGATGCATACATCGATGTCACGCACGCCGTTGACGACCCGCAGCGCATCGTGCTGCAGCCAACCCGTGTTGGCATCCGCGACCAGGCGATCGCCGCGCTGCAACTTCGCGGCCACCGCCCGAATGCGTTCGATGTCGAGTTGCGCGTCATCGCCCACTTTCAACTGGAATCGGGTGTAGCCCTCGGCGCGATAAGCCGCGACCATCGCGGCCATTTTCCCGGGCGTATCTTTGGAGATCGCGCGATACAGCGTGACCGCATCGCCGAAGCGGCCGCCGAGCAGCGTGCACACCGGCAGGCCGGCTGCCTGGCCGAGAATGTCCCAGCAGGCGACATCGAGCGCCGATTTCACGTACGCGTGACCCTTGAGACGCGAATCCATCAGCTGGTTGAATGGCCCGAGCTGCGTCGGATCAGCGCCGAGCAAATGCGGCGCCAGTTCCGCCAGGCCCGCTCGCACGCCACCCGCGTAGGAAGGCAGGTACACGGGCCCGAGCGGACATGACTCACCGTGACCGACGAAACCCTTGTCGGTTTCGATGCGCACGATCGTGCTGTCGAACACCGACACCGAATTACCGCCGGACCAGTTGTACGCGCCTTCCCTGAGCGGCAGCTCGACTCGATAGACATCAATGGCGGTGATGCGCATGCGGTTCAGCCCGACTGGGCCGAAGCCTTGGTTGTGGGCACGCGTCCCCTGATCGCGTTGGCACGTCCGCTACACGTGATGCGTCCCTGGGCATCGGGCGGCAACCGCACCCGCATCTGATATTGCAGCTTCGCGAGGCTCTCGGGCGACATTGCGGTCAGTCCCGGGCGCACGCTCGGCCCCCGCAGTATCGTGGTCCAGTAATCCTCGAAGTCCTCGAACGTGCGCTGTACCGTGATTTCATGCGTCTCCACGGCTTCGAGCCCCGCGCCCAGCCACAACTCGCGCAACACTTTCATGCGTGAAGCATCCGGATTGGGTGCGACCCTGACGATCGCATTCATCTCGCGCATCTGCGCCTGCAGTGACTGGTAGGGAAACCCGCCGCCGATCATGTCCCAGGAATAGGCGGTGACGATGCCGCCGGGACACACCACGCGCGCCATCTCGGCGACGCCCTTGGGCGGATTCGGCACGAAAAACAGCACCAGCGGCATGACTGCGGCGTCGAACGAATCGTCCGGAAACGGCAACGCCATCGCATCACCGATGCCGAATCGAGCCGAGCGCGCGTCGGAGCGCGAACGCGCGAAGGCAATCTGTCCTTCAGCCGGATCGACGCCCTGCACCGCCATGGGAGCGCAGCGATCGATGATCATCGCGGTGAAGGCTCCGTTGCCGCAGCCGACGTCGAGCCACCGCAGCCCCGGTTTCGGCTCCAGCCACTGCAGGAACCCTTGCCCGACGAGCTGGCTCCACTTGCCCATGAAGCGCTCGTAGCCCTCGCCGTCGTCGAAGCGCATCGCTGGCTCGTTGATGACATTCCCTCCCGGTCGATTTCACCCCTGTCTCCGATCTTAGACGTTGGCGTGGCTCTTGTAATCCACCGCCTTCGGCGCCCAACATGGGCGCAGGTATTCTCGGGAGGAAGGCCAATGATCCGATACATGGGCTTATGGAAACCAATTGTCGTGGCCGCGCTCGTCGCCGGCACGGCCGATCTGGTCTACGCGTCGATCCACATCGCGAGCTACTACCACATGCCGTTGCAACAGCTATTCCAGTCGATCGCGCGCGGCCTGCTCGGCCCGGCGGCGATGCAGGGCGGATGGAGCACGGCGTCCTTAGGCATTGCGCTTGAATTCCTGATGACACTGATCATGGCGAAGGTCTACATCCTCGCCGCCACGCGCATCACCGACCTGCGCAGGTACTGGTGGTTGCTGGGCCCCTGCTACGGCATCGTCGTCATGGTCGTCATGTACACCGTGGTGCTGCCACTCTCGGCCATCCATGGCAGTGGCGCGCTACCGAAAGGTCCGCAGATGCTCTACGCGACGATCCTTGTGCACATGTTTCTCATAGGACTCGTGATCTCGGCCTGCGCGCGCTTCTTATCAACCATGACTGAGGCCGAGAAATAAAACCGTGAGGCCCATGGTATCGACCAGGCCGTGCGCAATTATGAGCGGCCACAGGTCGCGCCCGTTGGCGAAATAAGCAGCACCTGATAAGAGGCCCAGGACTCCGGCATTGAGCATCCCGCGCGGTCCCAGGTAATGATGGGCCAGGGCAAACAAGACGGCCTGACAAACCAGGGCGCAGGTCAATCCCAACCGATTGCCGCCAAACGCGTACATCAACCGGTTCATGATGAAGCCGCGGTCGATCATTTCTTCACCGAACGCGGCCGCGCCCCAGCCGACGGGAAGCAGCATCATCAGGTAGAGCGCGGTGTTGCCCTTGAGATTGGCAAAGGCTGCGAGGTTCTGCGGTGCAAGTCCAAAGAGATTTGCGATCGGACCGGTGAGTAACGCCGGTGCCAGCATTTGAACCGCGAATAGCCCGAGACCCCATGCGACGGTGTGCCCGTAGCGTGTCGGGCGCTTGAACCCCACAGCAGCCCAGCTCTCGCCTCGCCGACGCAACAGCCAGGTGCACAGAAGCAGCACCACAAACGTCATCATGGCGTTCAACGCAACGGGCGCTGCAAGAGCACGCATCGCGGCGTGCAGCGCCCAGCCTGATCCTGCGACGACGGCTGAATCCGCGAACGCTCTCAGTCGACTGTCATTGCTCACAAGAAATCCTCGAGGATCGGAGGTTGATCGGCCAATGCGCGGACACCGTCGACCGTGAAGACGGTGTCACCGATCTGCCAACCCTCGCGAGCCGCGGGTGCACCTGCAGCCACGGCTATGACTTTGAGGCTTGTCCAGTTGGGCGGAGCCCGTCTGTTCATTCTGCGTGGGTCTCCGAAGTGGCGGGAGGAAGTCGATTGCGCGTATGATTCCCGGAAAGCCATCTTTTATCGTAAAACAGCAAACATGTAAAGTATTATGATAATCCCTACCAATCGGAATCGCCGGATTCAATGGGTAGCCCGGGCGCTTCGCTGGCTCATCGTGGCTGCGATGGTGGCAGTGGCGGTCACGGCTATTTTTCCGCTCCTGAGCCATACAAGCGAGTGGACGCTGGTCCCGGGTCTCATCACAAAGCTTGAACCCATGGCCGGATTCAGCGCAGATCCGGCCATCGCAAAGTGGTTGTGTGTTCTGCCCCATGCCGTATTGCTGTACGGTCTGTACAGACTGTTGAAGATGATGCGGGCGTACGAGCGTGGCGAGCTATTCTCTCCGCAGGTTCCCGCTCACCTGCTGTATTTCTCTGGCGCCATCGGCCTGGTCGAAGCGTTGCAAATCACGTTGCCCATGCAGATCGCCGTCGCACACAGGGTAGTTTCAGGATCGCACGAAACAGTCAAACTCGTTATCACCAGCGAACAGCTGTGGCTATTTCTGCTCGCCGCCCTGTTCATGGTTCTCGCTGCCGTAATGCGAGAGGCCGCGACCGTCGCAGAAGACAGCGCGAGCATTGTCTAAGCCCATGTCAATCACCGTACACCTGGACTTGATGCTCGTACTGCGCAAGAAGACTTCCCGCGAGCTCGCGCACTATATCGGTATTACCGAACAGAACCTGTCGCTGCTGAAATCCGGCAAGGTGCGCGGCGTGCGATTTGGTACGCTGTCAGCGATTTGCGAATACCTGGAGTGCCTGCCCGGAGATATTCTCCACTTTCAGTCCGACGGCGGGAAACACGCCACTACGGACGAAACAGGCGATCCGTAGACGCAACCCATACGCAGGATTGTGCTGTCGGGCTGGTGCGCATCGAAATGCGCGAGACGATCTTCGGTGTTCGTCATTCCTCGTTAATTACTTGAACCAATCGAGCAATTCCATGTCCAGCGCGTTCAGCCTGCCCCCAAGCAGCTGATCCTCACGGTCTGCATTTGCAAATGCGAGCACGCCGACCCTGGCGTCACGATCGAAGTACACCGCGGTGACGTAGCCCCGATCGGCGCCGTCCTTGCCCCACACGAGGTGCCAATCGAGGTCCCTGACGTCGTCCATCTTGGCGGCGGTGGGCACGCGCGGGCTGTCGACGGCACCGTAGCAAGTGACGCTACCCAGAATCGCCAGGGTTGCAATGCCGGCATTCACCATCCCACGGCCCATCGCCAGCAATCCGACTTTCATGGCCCGGATGAACCCGTCGCGGTTGCGATGGCCTGGAGCACGTCCTGGGAATGGAACGGCTTGTTCAATACTGCGTGGGCACCCGCCAGTTTCGCCGCGGCGAGATAGGCTTCGGTCTTGATTGCGTTAGGCTGGTAATCCGCGTTACCAAAATTGCCTCCGCCCGAGATGGCCACGATGCGCACGGTCGGAAATTTCTGCACGATTGCCTTGATGGCCTCGACGCCATGCATTGTCGGCATGATGATATCCGTGATGACGACATCGCTCATCTGCGCTTCGAGGCTTTCAAGACCTTCGACACCATTGGCAGCCAGCCGTACGGTGTGCCCCGCTTGTTCGAGCACGCGTTTCAGTACAGTGCGGATCGCGGGTTCATCATCGATGACCAACACGCTTTTCATGTGGCAACTCCTGGTACGGCATCATTCATCAATTCGTTCGCGGCGAGCGTTTCGGCAACGGGGAACATGACCTTAATTGTCGTTCCACGGCCAACCGCCGAGTCAACGGTAATGGTGGCTCCGAAACTTTCGAGTATACCGTGCACGACCGACAACCCCAGTCCAGTGCCGGTACCCACGGCTCGAGTGGTAAAAAAGGGTTCGAAAATCCGCTCCGCCGTCGCGGCGTCCATGCCGCCACCCGAATCAGCCACAGACAACACGACGACCTCTTGCGATGGCATATCTGTGCCGGCAGTGGCGGGCGTAAATATTCGCTCCAGGTGAACGCTCACTATTCCGACGGCATCCACCAATGCGTGGTACGCGTTGGTGCAAAGATTCATGATCACCTGGATGGTCAACGCCGCGTCAGCCTTGACCAACGGGAAGGGACCGTGCAACTCCGTGCGCAACTCCACGCTGGGCGGAATCAGGGCACTGAACAGGCGCATCGCTTCACGGACGACGGGCTCCAGGTCGATTGCTTTCAATTTGGGGGCGCCCGCGTCCCTGGAAAAAGTCAGGATCTTGTTGACTACTTCCTTCGCCCGATTCGCGGAAACGAGCACTTCCTTGATATCGCGGTGCGCGGAGCTTTGCGAATCGGTGCATGCCAATGCCAATTCCGCGTACAGCACGATCGGCAACAGTACATTGTTGAACTCGTGGGCGACACCACCAGCCAGCGTGCCGACAGTTTCGAGGCGCTGGCGGTGACGGAGCCTGTTTTCCAGTTTTCGATGGCGCTCCTCGGCGCGTTCATTCTCAAGCATTTCCGCTCGCAACCGCTCGTTGACGCCTACGAGTTCCTTGCGCATGGCCTCCAGATCGTCGCCGAGGTCATGTAATTCGCGCACGCCACTCTCAAGACGCAAGCTGTGAGCGTAGTCCCCCCTGGCTATGTTCCGGGAGGCGAGCTGGAGCTTCACAACCGGACGTGTGAATCGGTATCCCCAGGCCGCACCGATGATCACGGCTACGCATAGATAGGCAGCCAGCACCAGCACTGTCTGATGCATGGCCAGCTGGATCTGCTCAATCGTGGGCCGCTCGTCAAACCCCAGCCGCAATTCGGCGACGTGTGCGGGCCGTGAGATCGGGATCTCTATGAAATAGGTGTGATCGCCGCGCAGGCCAAAACTGAAATCCTGCTTTCCCGGCCAGCGTACTTTGGTGGCGTTTAGGTTGCTGAAAATCGGCTGGCCGTTGTCAATCAGTTCCGCGTAGACCCCATCGCCATTCAGGACGGTCAGGTCCAGCATGTCGAGTACCCGCTGTTGGGAGTCCAACGCGTCTCCCAACTCGAGTTCCTCGGCCAGGTTGCGCGACAGCGAGCGCACGTGTTGGATGAACACGTCGATGTGATTTCGGCTGACCACGACGCTGAGGCCATAGTACAAAGCGGGCAACACCACGGCATGCATTGCCACCACAACCACGACAATGCGCGTGGAAAGTGAGGTCTTCATTCGCTCCCCAAGACCTTGAGGATCCTGATGCGCGGATCCCTGCGGGCTTCGGCGGCCCACGCGTAACTGATGGCGTGCGGGTCAGCGGCCACAGCGTTGAACAGCGCCCTGGAATCACGGTAGATGGGAGGCGTCGTTCGGCCCTGCTGCAACGTGAGGGCCAACAAGCGACGCTCATAGGTGGGCTCGGACATCGAGATAATGTCCTGGTAGAAAAGCTCACGCATGCCCTCGTCTGATTCATTGCGTAACGGATGCAAGTCACCGCCGTTGGCAACGACCGTGAGTCCGAGAAACAGCTTCTGGATCTCGAGCGAATTCAGAGTGCTCACCGAGGCGCTGGTGCTGGCAATCAACACCAGCCGATCGGCAGCGTAGGCCGGTTGAACGAGGTGCAACCACAGCACCCCGACCAGCAACCCAAGCCGCCGAATTGAAGCGGAGGCCGTCACGGCAATGCGGCGCTCCACTGCAGACGGAATGCATCTTGATTGGCGCGCACCGAGTGCCCGTGCGTGAATTCAGCCGTCAAGGCCTGTCGTCGGCGGAAGTCCCACCGTAATCCCAGGGTGGAACGCCGCAGCTGGAAGTCGGGATGATTGATCCGCACGTAGACGGAGTCCGATGCCCTGGAGGAATTCTCCTCGCGCACATAAGCGACGATACGATGCGGAAGCTGCCTCTCCAACTGCGCATAACCCGCCAGGAAACTTTCTGAACGTGACGCAGTGGTTCCCTGCAGATCCATCGCCACCTCGTACAGTGCCGAGTGAAGTTGCCAGGGTCCCCTGTTCCAATCCGCGAATGCACCGTAGAGGTTTTGCTGCACGTCGGCAGCCTGCATCAGCACGGCGGTCTGGGCATCCTTGACCGGCATGTTGTTGTGCGCAACCAGCAATCCGAATCCGCTCGTGCCGACATAGTCGGGCAGGTAGGCGATTCGCCCAGTCACCGACAGGCGCCTGCCGTCCGTGTGGGGATTCAGCAAATCGAACTCTTCCAGCCCCGTACTGACGATGGTCGTGCCCAGTCCGGCACCCACAGAAACCTGGATGCCCGCCCGGTTGCCGAGGGGCCGACGTGAGTCCAGATAGAGTCCCGACAAGTGCTGCGGAATGATCCCCTGCTCGTCCTCCCACAATTCAATCGAGGGACGCGTGATAGCCGTTTGCAGATAGCGGCCGTGGTGATGCTCGGTATTCCAGGCACTGGCGGGCTGATGGAAACGGCCGACCCAAACGACCGTATCGGGCGCAACCTCCATGCCTACCTGAAACCGCTCGAGGTCGTGCTCTTCGTCGCTCAACTGATACTCACCGAACAACCGGAAGCGGCCCCGGTTGATGGCGAATACGGCGTCGCCTATGGCATTGGCGTCTTCGTTGAGCTGGTTGGCAGAAGCGGGACTGCTGAAGCTATGACCCTCGGCGCTGGCAAAGAGCACGAACTCG
The DNA here is from genome assembly GCA_041690895.1 of Gammaproteobacteria bacterium. Taxonomy (GTDB): domain Bacteria; phylum Pseudomonadota; class Gammaproteobacteria; order Steroidobacterales; family Steroidobacteraceae; genus Bog-1198. The sequence goes on along the minus strand of JBEPVT010000023.1, from coordinate 44,765 downwards.
CTCGATGGGTGGCCGTCTGCCATGTGATGGTCATAGTTGGTCGCGTCATCGGCGATCGCCGCGCGCGTACACAGTGTCCCGACCAGAATCGCGGATATGAATCGGCGACTTGCAATTTTGATCATGTTCGTAAACCCCAATACTTTGCGTCGTCAGTCATCAGAATTTCGCCTCATAGCGTCGCAAGCCATCGCAGCAGCGGCCCGTAAGACGCGTCACCCGTCGGTTTGGTCGATGCGTTGGTGGTTGGCGATTCGAGATCGGCGCCATGTGCCTGGGCGCAATGACCGACCAGGATTGCTACACCAGACCAGGTACGCATTCGGGGATCATCGCCATGGTTGGGGTCGGCCAAACTCTAGCACTCAATGGCTGCGACGCGGCGGTAGATAATGAGTATGGCGGGGGTGTCCGGCAAGAGCAGCCGGGAACTTCACATTACGGGGGTTTGCGCTGTCCGACTATGTCAAAAAAGCACGTCGTCGGAGCAGTGTATTTTTTCATCGGTTTTGTTCACGCGCTGCTTGCGGACTTTATCGCATCGGTGCCGCCGCGACTGACGCTTTCACCATCCCTCGGCTTCAGCGCCCAGAACGATAACGATGACAATGCGGTCAACGCCGCAAGCGTGAGAAATGCGTGATGCAGCGCGCGAGTGACCATCTCGTGGCTCGACTGCGGCAGCCGACCCAGGAAGTACGCCGTGACCAGCGACGCGCAGGCCAGCCCAAAGCTCATCGACATCTGCTGCATCGTGCTGGCAAGCGCGCTGGCCTGTGCGGCTTCAGCTTCGTTGATGTCCGCGTAGGCCATCGAGTTCATGCTGGAAAACTGCAGCGAATTCACAAGACCGAGCGTCAGTCCGATCAACACGATGGCGACATTCGATGCGCCGGATCCGACAAAGAAATAACTGCCGATGGTGGCGCCGATCAGCACCGTGTTGACGATCAACACCTGCCGGTATCCAAACCGCCGCAGTAGCGATGTCGACATTATCTTCATGCCCATCGCGCCCATCGCCATCGGCATCATGAGCAAGCCCGATTGCCAGGCGGGCAACCCCATTCCCAGCTGGAACAGCAGCGGCAGCAACAGCGGCATGCCGCCGACGCCGAGTCGCGTGACGAAACCGCCGAGCACTGAAATGCGGTAGGTGCGTGTACGGAACAGTGAGAGTTTCAACAATGGAAAGCGCGTGCGTCCTGCGTGCCAGGCATAGGCGGCGAGCAGCAGCATGGAGGTGAGTAGCAGCGCCGTGCCCTGCGGCGCGCTGAGATGGTGCTCACCAAATATTTCGAGCAACCACGACAGGAGCGCCGCGCCCGTGCCGAACAGGATGAATCCGGACAAATCCAGCGGCCTCGATTCCTCGTTGCGATAGTCCGGCATGTGCCGGGCGCCAAACCACAGCGCAGCAAGCCCTACAGGAATATTGACGAAGAAAATATCGCGCCAGCTCAGCCAGTGCACGATGACGCCGCCGACCGTTGGCCCCAGCAGCGGCCCGATCAGCGCCGGGATGATCACGAAGTTCATCGCGCGCAGCAGCTCGGCCTTCGGAAACGTGCGCACGATGGCCATGCGGCCAATCGGCATCATCATTGCCGCGGCCACGCCCTGCGGCACGCGCGCGGCAATCAGCATCGCGGAGCTGACCGACAATCCACAGGCGACCGAGGACAACGTGAACATCGCGACTGCCGAAAGAAACACGCGCCGGCTGCCGTAGCGCTCGGCGAGCCACCCGCTCACCGGGATGCATACGGCAAGACTCAGGATGTAACTGGTCACCACCGCCTTCAGGCTCAAGGGCGTTACGCCGAAGCTCGCCGCCATGGCCGGGATGCTGGTGTTGACGATGGTCGAATCGAGCTGCTCCATGAACAGCGCAGTGGCGACGACCCAAGGCAGGTAGCGTTTGGCGGTTGTGCGAACCTCAGAACCGCCGGATTGCATCGCCGCGCTCGTCGGGGCGCTCGCTATCACGCTCGCTATCCCGCTCGCGCAGTTTTTCCCGCAGTCCACGCGAGTCCGCGAGCAGGTCCTCTCGCTCCGCATACGCGTTGGTCAGGCTTTGTGCCTGTTCCGCAGCGAAGTGTTGCATTTCCTCGATGCGGGCCTTTGCGATCACCGCCTCTGCGCGCAGCGAGGTCAGCTCGGTTTTCATCAGCCTGAGCCGCCGGTGCAGCAGCAGATAAATGAACAGGCCGGCCACGACCGCGGCAGCGGCGCACAGGCGAAGCAGGTCTTTCGATTCAAAAGGCATGTCGACTCTCCCAGTGCGCCTATTTTGCCAGCTCTCGCAACCTGCGCATCCGTTCCGTTGTAGGCGGATGACTTGTCAGGTAGGCAACGCCAGAGGTTTCGGGGTGCGATTTTGACAATTGCTGGAATGCATCGGCAAGCAGGGCCGGCGACATGCCGTTGGCGCGCATTAATGCAGAGCCATACTCATCCGCCTGCCAATCCAGCGATTGCGAGTACGATCCAGAAGCCGAAGTATTCTGCACCACGGAAGGTAAAACGTATCGGCTGGGGCGGCAAGGGCTGCGCGGCCGTTGCGGCGAGCGGCGGCGAAACCGGCGTGGGGTCGTCCATGGAGTGGGCTCCCGGTAATTATTGTTATTGCGGCAAGCCTAGCATACCGTAGGAAACAAGATGATCGGCCCCCGTTTCGCTGCCACCGCATACCGTGTTGGTATCCTCTGTTCTCTGTCCGCATGCGGCGGCGGCGGCGGCTCCGCACCAGCACCAACCGTAACGTACACAGTCGGTGGCACAGTGTCCGGACTCCAGGGCTCCGGGTTGACGCTCGAGAACAACGGCGGCAACGCGCTCGCGGTGTCTGCGTCCGGTTCATTCACGTTTCCGGGCACGGTCGCGAGTGGTGCTACGTATGCAGTCACTGTCGCGATCCAGCCTGGGGCTCCGGCGCAGAACTGCGACGTCAGCGCCGGCACAGGAACAGTGGGCACTTCGAACGTCACTACCGTCGTCGTCAATTGCGCGTCTACGCCGTTCACGAAACTCACAAACCAGCCGCCGGACGTGGGCTTCCTGACTCTCCTGCTAACAGACGGCCGCGTCATGCTGCAGTCGTTCAACGACTCGGGCGTCTTTTACAGCCTTACGCCTGATTCGCAGGGCAGCTACGTCCACGGAACATGGCGTCTCCTGGCCAGGATGCCCACCGGCTACGCGCCTTATGCAGGATCAGAGGCGGTCCTTGCCGACGGACGTGTGCTGTTTGTCGGCGGCGAATACAACCAGGACGACTACAGACTGCCGTTCGCACCCAGTGCGCTCACCAACATGTCGGCGGTCTACGACCCCGTGGCTGATAGCTGGACCATGATCGCCCCGCCACCCGGCGTGCCCTACATCGGTGACGTGACCTCGACGATCATGCCCGACGGTAGCTTCGTATTCGGGGATAAGCTCGGACGCGGGATGTGGCGGTTGGACCCGGTGAGCCTGACATGGTCGTCGGTTCCATCGATCGGCAAGGCCGACGATTTTGCCGAAGAAAACTGGACGCTGCTACCGAACGGCGATCTCTTCACGATCGATGTTGGCAATCCGCGCCACGCCGAACATTTCGATCCCGTCGCCGCACAGTGGTACAGCGACGGCAATACGCCCACGCGCATGACTTCGCCAACAGAGAATCCGGCCGGCCTGACGTACGGACCGGCCCCGGTCCAGATCGTGGGCGGCGTCACCTATGGACCGGGCCCAGCCGGCACCTACTTCCCGCCCGGGGAAATTGGCCCCGCAATCCTGTTGCCGAATGGAACGGTGTTCGCGACCGGCGCCGCCAACGGTGGCGCGCCCGCACACACCGCCATCTACACGCCGGGCGCAACGCCGGCGGACCCGGGCACCTTTACCGCAGGACCCGATTTCCTGGCGGGCGATGATGCCGAGGACACGGGCGCCGCATTGCTGCCATCCGGACACGTTCTCATCGCCGCTTTGTCGGGAAAATTTTACGAATACGACGGTTCGAACATGCCGGTCACAGGCGCACTGACGACCAACGGCGGTGGCACGCAGTACTTCGTGCTGCCGCTGCCAAACGGTCAGGTGCTCGTCACCGGAGGCATCACCCAGGTCTATACGGATTCCGGCAGCGCCAATCCCGCGTGGGCGCCGGCTATCACGGCCTTTCCCGCGACCGTGACCCGGGGCTCGAGCTACGCAATCTCGGGCATGCAGTTCAACGGCCTGTCGCAAGCCGCCAGTTTCGGTGACGAATTGAGTGCGGCGACCAACTACCCTTTGGTGCGTATCACTCATACCGCGACGGGCCATGTCGTGTACGCGCGCACTCATGGTCACAGCACCATGGCGGTGGCGACGGGCAACGCCGTCGTATCCACTCAGTTCGACGTGCCGGCGCAGGCTGACGTCGGCGCCAGCACGCTGGTTGTCGTCGCCAACGGAATTGCATCGACACCTGTGCAAGTCACGGTCAACTGACGCGCAAACCACAATGGATGGAGCCGAAGAGGCCTTCACTAGTTTTATCCGATGACGCTTTTGTCGCACGACTCCATCGAGCCTTATGCGGGCGTGGTGGCGTCTGTTCAGATCGGTCGCGCCGCACCTCTGGGGCCGGACGGAGTCTTGAGCGGATTTGTGAAACATCCCGTATCCGGTTCTGTCGAGGTGACAGCATCGGGGATTCAGGGCGATGAGCAGGCAGATCTTCGCGTGCATGGAGGCCCCGAGAAGGCCGTGTACGGTTATGCAAAATTGCGCTATGAAGCGTGGCGTGCATCGCACCCCCAATACGCGGCGCTGCTGGTGCCCGGTGGGTTCGGTGAAAACCTGACAATTGCGGGGTTGGATGAAACCACCGTGTGCCTGAACGACATCGTCCGGATCGGGAGCTGTCTATTGCAGGTGAGTCAGCCGCGGCAGCCCTGCTTCAAGTTTGCATTGCGATTTGCAGATGTGACAATGCCGCAAGCGATGGTTCGCAATGGCTACTGCGGTTGGTACTACCGTGTACTGGAGCCGGGGCAGCTCGCTTGCGGCGATACCTGTTGGCTTGCGGAGCGCCCTCTACCAAACTGGTCTGTCGATCGGGTCAACCGGCGGATTGTGCAGCGTCGAAGTACGCCCGAGGAGAAAAGGGAGTTCGCCGCAATTACAACGGACACGCGGCGGTCGTAGTACGGAGTCATAGATGGCTATTCTTGTCGAAGCTATTTCTGTAATCGGGAACGCTGTGGCTGGCGGCACGACTGCCGGCTCTTCAAAAGCCGCCCCGTGGGCCCGGATTGCGTTGCTCGTTTTTTCCGTTATTCCAATCACGTCAATCGCGAGCCACATAGAAGTCGGAAAGCCGGCGCCTGATTTCAAGGCGAGGACATTTGACGGTCGCGACATCAGCCTGGCCGACTTCAAAGGCCATGTGCTGATCATCAATTTGTGGGCCACGTGGTGCGGGCCGTGCCGGGAGGAACTGCCGCTCCTCGCCAGCTATTACAAGATACGCAAGGATGCCGGGCTGGACGTCATTGCGCTCGCTACCGAAAATTCAATCCCGGACAACAAACTCAAGCCCCTGGCGGCCCTGGCCAGCTTCCCCTTTGTGCACCGGATGCGTGGCCCTTACCAGACCATGAGCGGCGTGCCCACAAACTACGTCATTGACCGAAATGGCATCGTTCGCTACGCCGCCGCGGGCGGCTTTACGCTGGATCTTCTCAACGATCTGCTCGTTCCGTTGCTCAAAGAGAGGGCCACCCCGATTCCCGGTGTCGGTCCCTGAGAGAAAAGGTCAGGGCAGCGCGCTGTCCGAGCCGATCACCAGAACGGTCATTGTATCCGGCAATATCGGCGGTCTGGGGTGGGGCCGTTCGGCCGTCGGTGCCGGAGCAGTGCCAAACTCAGCGGCCACGAGATAGAGCCGATGACTCCGCGAATCCAGAGCCACTGTACGCGCGCCGCGTTGGGTCGGTAGCGTCTCCGCGATCGAGTAATGATCCCTGGAGGCCGCGTTTACAATCGTCAGGGTACCCTCTCCGTTGGGAGAGAAGACAAGGTGGCGCTCGGCGTCAAACACGGCGCCATCGGGCCCATCGCCAATCGGCACATGGGCGAGTGTGCGGCCCGACCGCGCGTCCGATATCGCCATGACTTTATTTTCACAGGTGGAAAACAGGCGCGAACGTTTTCGATCGAGTGCCAGCCCGCTGGGGTTGGCGCAGTTCTTTATAGGCCAGGTGCTCTTCAGTGTCAGTCGCCGATCATCAATCACGGCGATCTGGCCGGCTTCGCTCTCGATGTTGACGAACACGTGTCCATTTCCATCATCCATGGCGAACTCGGGCTTATCCGGCAAAGCAATCGTCGCCACAACGGTTAGCGATGCGGCGTCAAATACCGTGGCGTTGTGGCTCCGGCCGTTAAACGTATAGAGATGATGCGAGGCCGGCAGGTAGATGATCTCATCCGGACCTTCACCGGAAACCGGCACTTCCCGCAGGATCTTGAGCGAGTTGAGGTCGAATTCGGTCACGGAGTTGGTCTTGCCGTTGCTGGTGTATCCGCGACGAAGATCTGGAGCGAGTGCCACTCCATGGACGCCGAGCGTCTGCGCAAGAGTTCCCACCAGCGTTCCGTCGCGAAGCGAGACGACGTCGACGTGATCCGAATGCGTTACAAAAAGACGTTGACGATCATGGTCTACGGCCAGCATGTCCCAGCCGCCTGTTCCGGGGATCGACCAGTGGGTCAGAATTCGGTAGTGGGCAGATGTGGGTCCCGCTTGAGCGAGCGTCGCCAGGCATACCCACAGTGCAATACCAATCAGACGGTGAAGAATTTCTCTCATGGCGTGGCGTCCTGTTTCTGAAGGCCGTTCCATGACCAGCGCGGGATGCTAAGTCCGCTGGGCACTTCCTCGGCGGACACAGGGTAGCGGGACATCGTCACTGTAGTTGCCCACGCAAAGTAGTCGTGCAGTACCTGGCGCAGCGCAGTGTCCTTGGAAATGCCCACATCGGTCAGAGCCTCATCAAAGCAGGCGATCGCGCGACGATCCATCTCGTCGTGCTCTCCATTGCCGCTGTGCATCCTGACGACCGAGGTCTCGTTACCGTAAGAGCCCGAGTAAGTGGTGGGCCCGCCGAGAGCCTCGGCCCAGTAGGCGGCGAGTCGCTCGACGTGCTGGGTGTGGAATCCGTGGCTAAACGCATGGCCTACCACATCATCTGCCATCACCCGACGATGCCAGGCCTCGGCAAGGCGGCGCAGGCCATCGTCGCCGCCCGCGGCCTCGAATACAGTTTGCATGCCGCCATGATGTCTAAGGTGCCGCATGCACGCAACACCGGCGAACGCTCTCTGCCCAAGTAGTATCCTTTGCGAACCGTGCCGCCAACAAGAACCGACGCACTCGGCGTGAAACCCCACGAGCGCAAGGCAGTTGTGCTGGCAGTCGCCTGCAATTTCGTGCTGCTGGCGAGTTACTACATCTTGCGCCCGCTCCGCGACACGGTCGCCACGGTGCTGGGCGTTGACCAGCTGCAACGACTGTTCACCGCCACTTTCGTCGGCACCCTGCTTGCCTCCGCGATCTACGCGGCACTTGCGACGCGCATCAAATTGACGCGGTTGCTGCCGGGCCTGTTCTGGTTCTGGCTCGCCAACGTCGTGCTGTTCGAGATGCTGTTTCGACTCAGTCCTTCGAACTACTGGCTGGGCGCGAGCTACTACGTCTGGTTCAGCGTCACCAACCTGTTCATGATCTCGGTGTTCTGGAGCCTGATGGTGGACGTGTTCTCCGCCAGCCAGGCGACGCGCCTGTTCGCAATGATCGCGGCCGGCGGCGCACTCGGCGCGATCATCGGCCCGCTGCTCACGCATCTGCTCGTCGGGAAACTGGGCCTGAGCGGCATGCTGGCGGTGGCCGCGGCCGGATTTGCGCTCGTGATCGTGCTGCTGCATCTGCTGATGCACGAGAAGCGACAGCTCCAGGGCCGAAGCCGTGAAGCGCAGCAGTCCACGCTCGATCACGCCCTGCCCGGCGATGCGCTCGAAGGCTTCAGGCAATTGTTCAAGTCGCGCTTCGCGCTCAACCAGGCCGGTTTCATCCTGCTGATGACCTGGGTCAACACAGTGGCCTACTTCTTCCAGACCGACGTGATCGCACGCAGCTTCACTGCGATCGCCAGTCGCGCCCAGGCACTGGCCGACATCGACCTGGTCGTCAACATCTGCACGGCTGCCGTGCTGATCTTTGGGCTCGGCCAATTCGTGAAACGGTTCGGCGTGACCGCAGGTCTCGTCCTCAATCCGCTGCTGATGGTAGGCGCCTTCCTCGCCATCGCACTGTCCCCCACACTATTAATGATGCAGGCGCTGCAGGTGATACGGCGAGTCGCGCAGTATGCGATTGCGCGGCCCAGCCGCGAAATGTGCTTCACCGTCGTCGACCAGGACAACCGGTACAAATCCAAGAACGTCATCGACACCGTCATATACCGCTTCGGTGATGTCAGTTCGGCGTGGGTGCAGGGCGGCATGCGCGCGCTGGGCTACGGCCTCGGTGGCACTGTCGCGGTCGGCGTCGGCGCCTCGATCGGGTGGGTCGCGGTGGCGATTTCTCTCGGTCGGGGATATGAAAAGCTGCGCCGTCAGGACAAGAAGGAATCCTCATGAAGTGGACCACGGCCGAGCCCCACGAAACACGCGCCGTGACGCTGAGCGTGCTGTATTTCTTCTTCCTGTTTGGCAGCTACTCGCTGATCAAGCCGGTGCGCGATGCGATGGGCACGGTCTACGGGGTGAGCCATCTCAAGGAACTGTTCACCGCCACGCTGCTGGCGAGCCTTGTTTTTGCACCGCTCTACTCGGGCCTCGCCTCGCGCATCCGGCTGGCAAACTTCCTGCCCTGGGTCTACGGCATCGTCGCACTTACGATGCTGGGCTTCTACGCACTGTTCGAGAGCGGCCACCATCAGGAGCGCTGGATCGCCGCGGGGTTCTATGTGTGGGTGAGCACATTCAACCTGCTGATCATTTCTGTGTTCTGGAGTTTCATGGCCGATCTCTACTCCCGCACGCAGGCCAAGCGCCTGTTCGGCCTCATCGCCTCCGGCGGCACGCTGGGTGGCATCGCCGGACCCGCGGCCGTGACATTGCTGGCCACGCGTATCGGCAACAACAATCTGCTGCTGATCTGCGCCACCGGCTTCGCGGCAACCGCCGTGCTGGTACGAATGCTTGCTGGCGAGAAGGAACGCCTCCTCGCGACGGGTGCCGAGGTGCAGCGCACCAGCGTCGCGCAACGGCTTCCGGGTAACCCGTTCGATGGCTTTCGGTTGTTGCTTCGTTCGCCGTACCTGTTGCTGCTGGCACTGTTCCTGCTGTTGATGACGTGGATCTCGACGATCGTTTACTTTCAGCTGGGAGACCTGATTACCCACGCGTTCGCCAGCAAGGAAGCGCGCACGCAGGCCTACGGCCAGATCGACCTGGCGGTCAACAGTTGCGCGCTGCTCATCCAGTTGTTCGGCACCGGCCGCTTGATCGCACGCTTTGGCGTCGGCACCGGATTGCTGCTCAATCCGGTCATCATGGTGCTGGCTTTCCTGGCGATCGCATTTTCACCGGTGCTGCTGGTGCTCGGCGGCATGCAGATCCTGCGGCGCGTGGCCGAGTACGCGATTGCCAAACCGGCCCGCGAGATGCTGTTTACCGTGGTCGACCAGGACAGCCGCTACAAGGCCAAGAACGTCATCGACACGGTCGTTTACCGCTTTGGTGATGTCAGCGCGGCGTGGGTGAGCACGGCCATCCTGCCGTACGGCGTCGCAGGGCTCGCCATCTTTGGCGCGATCGTCTCCGCAATCTGGTTTCCGGTCGCGTACGTGCTCGGCAAGCGCTACGAGAGCGCCCGCGACGGAATCAACGTGGATTAGCCGCCCAGCAGTGGCAATCCGACATTGAGCGCCGTAGTCTGCTTGCAATCAATCGCCTGCAGCGGTTAACTGCGAAACAGGAGACAGCCATGAAAAAACAGGTACTGAGCCGGCGTCAATTCAACGCGCAGTGCGCGGCCTTCGCACTGACGCTACCCGTTATCAGCGCTCTGGCCCGCGCCGATCAGGCCACCGCGACATCAAGCGCTGCAGCCGTTGCATCCCCAACATCACGCCGCACGGTGCGATTCCCCGACAACACAGTCGTTCCCGCCGTGGGCATCGGCACTTGGCACCTGGGGCAGGATCGGCATCCGGTCGATGTCGAAACCGAAGCCCTGAAGACCGGCCTGTCGCTCGGCATGACGCTGATCGATACGTCGGGAAACTACGGCAAGGGACGCTCGGAAAAATTCATCGGCCAGGCGTTGGCCGGCCAGCGCGACAAGTATTTCCTCGTGACGAAGGTCGAGGGCGATGAAGTGGCCGGCGACGGCATTGCCCGCGCTTGCGCGGCGAGCCTCGCACGCCTGGGCACCGATCATATCGACTTGTACCTGATGCATTGGCCCCCGGCCAGCAAGTTGTTCGCCGGTATCGTCACGGATTTCGAACAATTGCGCCATGCGGGGAAAATCCGCGCTTGGGGCGTGTCGAACTTCGATCGCGGCCAGATGGACGACCTGTGGCGCGTGCCGGACGGCAGTCGCTGCGCGACGAACCAGGTGTCTTATAGCCTTAACGATCGCGGCATCGAAAAAGACCTGCTGCCCTGGTGCGCCGAGCACAAGATGCCGGTAATGGCCTATTCGCCGCTCGGCGGCGACCACCATCTCGTAATGGGTGACAGCACGGTCAAGAAAATCGCTGACGCCCACGGCTGCTCGCCGGCCGCAGTCGCACTGGCGTGGGTGATTCGCAGTGGCAAGGTCATCGCGATCCCGGAATCGGGGTCGCCCGAGCACACCAAGGAGAATGCTGCAGCGTTGTCTTTGGTGCTGACGGAACAGGATTTCGCGGCGTTGGATGCGGCGTTTCACTGACGTGGCGCGCCCCGAGAGGTTCGAACTGCGGGGCCGCGCCCGTCAGTAATGGCCTACGCGGCAACCTGAGTTGCCGCGATAGACAACAATTGGGCGCCTGACCGAAACTCTTCTGGAATCTTTCCAGGAGACACGCAGCGATGATTGCAAAAAACACCATCTGCCTGTGGTATGACAAGGATGCACAAGAGGCAGCTCGTTTCTACGCCGAAACTTTTCCAGACAGCAAGGTAACAGCCGTTCACAAAGCGCCGGCGGACTTTCCCGGCGGCAAGCAAGGTGATGTCCTAACGGTGGAGTTCCTGGTGTGCGGCATACCTTGCCTGGGACTCAACGGTGGATCGACGTTCAAGCATAGCGAGGCCTTTTCCTTCCAGATCGCGACGGACAACCAGGAGGAAACGGACTTCTACTGGAATGCGATCGTCGGTAACGGCGGCAAGGAAAGTGACTGTGGATGGTGTAAGGATCGCTGGGGCCTGTCCTGGCAGATCACGCCACGCGTGCTCACTGATGCATTCAACGCCGGTGGCGACGAAGCGAAGCGCGCCTTCGAGGCAATGATGAAGATGAAGAAAATCGATGTCGCCACCATAGATACAGCACGACGCGGAGGCACAGCCCGATGAAATTCATGATCTTCGTCAAGTCGAACCCCACTCTCGAGCGCAGCATCGAATCGATGAGTGAGTCCGCGATGAAAGAGTCCATGGCCAGGATGGGCGTCTTTAACGACGAACTCCGCAAGGCTGGCGTGTTGAAGGAGTGCGACGGGCTCAGCCTCAGCAAGAAGGGCAAACGCGTGCGTTTCGATGGACAAGCCCGTAGTGTCGTTGACGGTCCTTTCGAGGGTGACCTGGTCGCTGGTTACTGGATTTGGGAGTTGCCGTCCATGGAGCAAGCGATTTCTTGGGTCAAGCGTTGCCCGAACCCAATGCCCATTCCATCGGAGATTGAGATTCGGCCGTTCGAAGGTACGGCGTGACAGCTATAGCTGGTTAAGGGCCACGGATATGAAGGTTGCCGACCAAGTCAGCGAGCCAGTGAACCGCAGGAAGATTCCCTTGTCTGTGATTCTGGTTGCCTGCCTGTACCTTGCGGTCGGCGTAGGCGGTCTATACGTTCACTTTTCTGAGCGCGGGCAGCCCGACTGGATCTGGGTCGAAGTCACCGAGGCACTCGCCATTGTTTGCGGCGTTTCTCTACTGCTTGCACAGAATTGGGCGCGCTGGCTTGCCGTCGCATGGATGGCATTTCACGTCGCCATCAGCGTTGGGGAGCTGCCGAAACTGGCCATTCACGGCTTGTTCCTGATGGCAATCGTTTGGGGCCTCTTTCGCGGAGACGCGGGACGCTATTTCCGCAAATCCTAGCCCGCAGCCCGGCAGGCCAGCGGCGTGGTCTATGTGGCGAGCACCGACGGCAACCTGTACGCGCTGAAGTAAAACCGCGCAATCGTGACCGCGCTGCGCGAGCTGTTAGTATCTGCGCCCTGCCCATCCGGCGTAGGATTGGGCCGCCGGCGTATCCAGATAAGTACTCACTAGAAGGACCCATAATTATGAAACGCAATATTTTCAGCGGGTGCGCATTGGCAGTCGCCGCGATGTGTCTGAGTCTACTGGCCTCCGCGGCCGACCTGCCCAAGAGCGGAAAATACTCCGGCCACTACGGCTGGACCTTCACCGGGCAAGTACAGAAGCTGGGACCCGACCGGGTGGTCTATGCAGGAATTTTGCCCGGGGTCATGTTCAATAACGAGGGCAAAGGCTTCATGCATAAAGCCCGCGTCGATTGCACTCTCTTTAACGACGTCAATAAAGGGCACGCCAACGCAAACGGGACGTGTGTGGTCACGGACGCGGACGGCGACCAGGTCTTCGTCGAATGGAAATGCGCGGGTGCGATGCCTACGTGTCCGGGCACTGAAAGTTTTGTGGGGGGCACCGGCAAATACAAAGGTATCAGTGGCGAGCAAACTTTCCAGGGCAACTTCATCGGCGACACGGGCGCGGGCTGGTCTGACTGGAGCGGCGAGTACAAGCTTCCCTAGTCCTCGGCTCATGCAGGCACCCGGCAGTGGGCCGGGTGCCTGCCTAGAGCTCTCCGATTTCCTATTCTGGAAGCGCGACGCCGGAGCCTCCCATTTCTTTCGGCAGATCCTTTAGCTTCGGCAGTCCGTCCTTCATGCGCAGGACCGTTTCCTGATAGTGCACATGCACGCCGGCCTCAAATGAGAATGTGGGTATCATCGCGGCATACACATCCGTGAGCCCGAGCCCTGGATGCTCAGTGAATAAATGCCCACCGCAGGACTGACACCACTTGCGATGGCTGTGCTCAGTCTGGTGATGGGTTCCGATTTTTTCCGCGCCACGCGTCACGCGCAAGGCCTGCGGAGCCCAGAGCGTGAAGGCATTGACTGGTGCCGCCGACCAATGCCGGCACGAGTTGCAGTGGCAGTACCCCATCGCCACCGGCTTCCCGGTGACGGTGAATTCCACGGCACCGCAGAAGCATGCGGCACGAAAACTATTTAACTCCTCCATCAGTCGTTCGCCGCAATGTGCCGACGAGCAGCCTGTTTCTGCTGGAAAAGCTCCGTCAACTTCGGAGCATTGACGTACTCGACCCCGGCACTCAGCGCGTTCTCCGCGCAGTGGGGCGCGCCGACGGTGGGGTAAGGGGCGAACAAGTCCGGTCCGCAGACCGCCCGCGCGGCCGCGACCATCCTCGCATATAGCGTCTCGGCTCCAGCCTCACGATTGAGGTCGAGGTCGGCATATTTGACGACGCGGGTCCGTACAGGCGCGTCATCCGCAGCTGCGGCGTGAGTGACCGATGACACCGCGAGGGCGGCGAGCATTACGGTGGGGACTAGTATCTTGAGCATGACTTCTACCTCAGGTAGTGGTTGGTTGTGAATTGGTTGGCACCGGCAACAAGAACATTGATGACAATCCCGAGAACGCCTACGGCGATCAACGCTCCGAATGCGGCTACCAGTGATCTTCTCGACTCTGTCGACATGGCCTTTGCCCCTTTAGTGTCCATACCCACAGCAACGAGATCCCGGTTGAAACCCGGACACTGGGTGCAAAGAATGGGTGCTTGTGTGATGCTAGGGACGTGGCCGGCGCAGCCGAAAAAATGTTTCCGTTGTTGTACGACGAACTGCGCCGCCTCGCCCGGTCTCGTCTCGCGCGTGGCGGTCGCGATACGCTGCTGGACACGCATGCATTGCTGCACGAATCATTTCTGCGCCTGCAGCAGGCGGGCCACAACGAGTTGGCCCAACGCGAGCAATTCCTCGCCTACGCGTCCACTACCATGCGTTCGATCGTTGTTGATCATGTGCGCCACCGAAAAGCCCTACGCCATGGCGGCGATGCTTCTCACGTCACACTGAACACCGCTGTGGCGAATGAGTTGGGGGCTACCGAAGACGAAATTCTCGAAATTCATGACGCATTGGAAACACTCTCCCAGGTGGAGCCGCGTCTGGTGCAGGTCGTGGAAATGCGCTACTTCGCGGGACTTACCGAGCTGGAGACGGCTGGCGCGCTGGGCGTCACCGACCGGACGGTGCGCCGTGACTGGGAGCGGGCTCGCCTGCTGCTGGCCGGCATGCTGGGTCGGTAAGTCGCACAGGCACATGTCCGGATTCGATCGCAGATTGCGTTATACCTGTAAAGCGCAATGACAATCACGACATCAGATCCCGATCACTGGCGACGGGTCAATGCCCTGCTGACCGCCGCGCTTGCACTGAACATTGAGGAGCGCGAGCGCTGGTTGGCCGAGTTGCCCGAGGCGGACCGCGCGCTGGAGCCAATGCTGCGCAAGATGTTGGCGCGTTCCTCCACTGGAATAGAGGACGCATTCATGAGTCCGCCGGCGGCGGTCAACCTGATGGCGCAGACCGGAGTGGAGGACGAGTCGGAGCGCCCCGGCGCTGAAATCGGGCCCTATCGACTGATCCGCGAACTGGGCTCGGGCGGCATGGGGCGCGTCTGGCTGGCAGAACGCACTGACGGCGCGTTTCAAAGGCTCGTTGCCATCAAGTTGCCGCGCACCGGGTGGGCGCGTGGAGTTGCCGAACGCCTGACTCAGGAGCGGGATGCACTCGCCTCGCTGACGCACCCAAACATCGCCCGCCTCTATGATGCGGGCACGATCCAGGGCGGACGGCCTTATATAGCCATGGAGTATGTCGATGGTGTGCCCATCACCGACTACGTAAAAAAACACTCTTACACTTTGCGTCAGCGCCTGGGGCTGTTCCAACAGGTCACGAGCGCAGTGGCCTTTGCGCATGCTTCCCTCATCGTGCATCGGGACATCAAACCCCAGAATATTCTGGTCACCAGCGACAGCGTGGTGCACTTGCTGGATTTTGGCGCGGCCAAATTGCTCGGTCGCGACGACGAGGGACACCTGACTCGCCTTGTAGGCGGCGTCTGGTCGCCTGACTACGCGTCTCCAGAACAAATTCGCGGCGACCGCATTACCGTCACCACGGACGTCTATTCATTGGGGGTGTTGCTGTTTGAAATCCTGACCGGCCAACAGCCCTACAAACTCCAGCGTCGTTCAGCGGCGGCTTTGGAGGAAGCGATTCTCAAGGCCACCGTCCCCAGGCCCAGCGACCTCACTGCAATTGACAAGAGTCAGCGCCGCCTGCTGCGGGGAGATCTGGACGCAATTGTGGCCAAAGCATTGCACCGCGATTCGGCCAAGCGCTATGCGACCGTACAGGCTCTGGCCGACGACATCGCGCGGCACCTTGCTGGTGAACCCGTGGTGGCCCAGCTGCCAACGAGGAGTTACCTGGCGCGGAAATTCATGCGACGCCACAGACTGGCAGTGGGCGCCGCGGCGGCCGTGCTGGTGGCGCTGAGCAGCGGCGCCGCCATTTCCATCAGGCAGGCGCAACATGCGCGGCAGGAGGCAGCACGCGCGGCACGCGTCACCGCATTCGTCTCTTCCATTTTGACTCAGGCCAAGCCGAAAGAAGGCGTCGGCGGAACTGTCACAGCGATGGATTTGCTGGATGTCGCGGCCGCGAGGCTCGATCGCGAGTTGGCAACAGATCCAGCTGAGGCAGCCGAGCTCGGGCTGATCATTGCCAAAAGCTATGACAACCTGGGATACACAATTCAAACCGAACCGCTGCTTCGGTCGACAGTGCGGCGCGCGGAACAGGCTTTTGGTCCGACCGCCGGCACCACGTTGGATGCCAGGATCGAGCTTGCCCGCACCGTGACGTGGCGCGAGCCGCGCGAGGCGTTGGCCATGCTGGAGTCGCTGCTCCCATTGGTGACGACAGATTTTCCTCGCAACGCCGAACGCGCAGCGGATGCGCTGGCGTTGCATTCCTTCGTACTCGCCAAGCTCAACGCACGCGTGGAATCGTACGCGGCGTTACAACGCTCGATCGCCATTTCCGAGCGTTATCTGGGTCCCAGCGACGAACAGACCATCAGGCGGATCGGCTTGTTGTCCAACACTTACGGCCGATTCGGCGACCGTAAACTGCAGCTGGAGCAAGCCACGCTGGCGCTCCAGCGTGGGATTGCTGTATTCGGCGCGCAACGGCCTCACAACACACTGATCTCCATCGAACGCTGGTATGCCGACGCCCTGCGCGAAAATGATCGGCCCGGCGAGGCCGTGTTCATTTTGCGGCGTGTGTTGAGCGACCAGCTGAAACTGGACGGCGCAATGACCCTACGGGGCCGCAACGCCGAGATTCAGCTGGGCAATGCCTTGTTGCGAGCCGGCAAGGCCGGTGAGGCCTTGGCAACCATACGTGAGGCGGTTGCTTTGGAAAAACAGCAGAACCCTGCTGAAACGGACGACCGTCGCGGCTTTTCGGAATCGCTGGCCTCCGCACTGGCCTTGGGCGGATACATGCGTGAAGCACTGGCGGAAGACGAGCGAATCGATCAGCTGGTGTCGCGCCTTGGCGTGGAGCCGCCTCGCGCCAAGTTGGGACGGATGATTCGGCACGCGCGTTTGCTGGCGCTTGAAGGCAAAACCAACAAGGCTCTACAGCTGAGCGTTGCAGCCGAGCAGCAAGCGGGCAGCTCGGGTGCGGAACAATGGTTCCAGGCGCGCCTGGCCGAAGGCTTCATCAAACGCCTGCAAGGCGACTCAGCCGCAGCCGCCAGGCTGTTGCAGTCGCTGATGGGTGATCCGCGATTCGCGACCCAAAGTCTCGCGCTGCAATCCGACATCAACGCGGAACTGGGTCTTGCCTGGTTGGAGCAGGGCAATATTACGGCCGCTACCAAACCAGTCTTGCAATGTGACGACTTGTTTCGCAGGGCGCAGATTGATCCGTCGGTTCGCGTTGCTGGATGTCTGGTCGGCGTTGCGCGCGTGGATATCGATGCCGGCCGTGGCAAGGAAGCGGCCAGGACACTGGCACCACTGGTCGCGTCATGGCAGGCCGTCAATCCTGATAGCCCTTCGTTCGGTGAGTCACTCTACTGGTTGTCTCGGGCCCAGGAGGCCAGCGGTGACCGCACTGCCGCGGACCAGACCCTGAGACGCGCCGAACCCCTGCTCACCGCTGCACGGCAGGAAAATTTAAGGCGGCTCATTTCCTCCCGGCGCAATACGGCATCCAACTGACCACGTTCATGGGTGAGCGCCGGCGATGACGATGGGTTCGCGAAGCGCTCGGTGATACTCCTCCTCGCTGATTGCATCCACCGAGCGCAGCTTTGCCAGCAGCTCGTCGATCAGCGATTGCAGTCCTGGCCCCGGCATGCCATTCGCAAATGAACTCTGGTACTTGATGGGCCCAGGAATGATCGTGACCAGGAAGGCCATCTCGGCAGGCGTCAGCTCCTGGGGTTCGCGACCGAAATAGCGGTGAGCTGCAGGCCGCAGGCCACGCAGTTCCGGTCCCCATTCGATAATGTTCAGGTAAATCTCGAGGATGCGATCCTTGCCGAGCGCCGACTCGAGCAGGAACGTGATCGCCAGTTCCTCCAGCTTGCGTCCGAGCTGCTTGTCGCGTGACAGGAAGAGATTCTTGGCCAGCTGCTGGGTAATCGTCGACGCACCGCGCGCGGCGGTGCCGCGCGACCAGTTGGTGAGCACCGCCCTCGGTAGTTCGCGCAGGTCGATGCCGCGATGACCGAAGAAATCGGAGTCTTCGGCCAACAGCAAGGTGCGCACGAACAGGGGCGGAACGTCGCGCAGCGCGATGAAGTCGGCGGATGCGGGCGAGACGTCGACGGGGCGATGCGGGCCGGCGCCTTCACCGGGACTGAAGGTGAAATCGCCACGCAGGTGCGCGATCGCCGGCGGCATCTGGCCTGGCGGCGTGAAGTTGATCTTCTGGCTTACAGTAAGCGAGGCGGGATCAGACAGCCGTCCGCGCACCTGCACGTCGATCGCGGCCGAGCCCAGGCCATGGCCGCCGCCTGGCGCTAACCTTAGGCTATCGGGCAATTCGAGACCCGATGTGCCCAGCAGTTGCGCGAAGTCGAGTCGCTGCACGCCGAGTGCGACATCGATAACCGGATCAGTGTCGAGATCCTGCAGCGCAACCGAGCCCGATAAGTCTGCACCCGCCACCATGGCGTGAATCTCGGGGATCTCGATCGTGCCCGCGGCCCGTTGCCAGACGCCATCGAAACGCAGTGTCACGTTCGTTGCATCACCAAGCTGCGGTTCATCACCGACGCTGTCCGCAAGCGCGCGCAACCGCGTTCCGCGCACACCGATATCCACATGGAAACTCAGCGCATCGGTGTTGGCGCGAAGTTCCACGCGGCCGTCCGCAATACCGCCGTCGAACAGCGATGCGGCGTCGCGCCGTACATCCGACAGACGGCCCAAGTCGAGACTATTTGCCTCGACGCTCCAGGCGCTACCCGCAGCATCCTTCATGCTGCGAAGTGACAAGCCTGTCTGAGGTTCCACCAGCTTGAGCAGGAGATCCCCGCTGTGAATGCCCGTGACGTCCCAGGCAGTGGCTGGCGAGTTGACGCTGATTCCTGCCGGGCCTGAGAGAGCGCCGGCATGAACCGCGAGTCGCAGGCGACCGGGCCACGTGACCGCGATCGTGTCGGCATGGAGTCGTACGCCATGCCCTGCGTCGATATCGACTCCCTCCAGTCGCAGCAACGGCCACACGCCGACGTGCACCTGTGCGATTCGCGCAACCATGCCATGTCGCACAGCCGCTGACTCGATTCGTGCGCGCACAGCATGCTCGAGCACGGGTCTCAGCAACAGCGCGGCAAGGGTTGCAATCAGTGCCGCGATAATCGCTGCGAGCAGCCACCCTCGCCCGCGGACTCGAACTGTCATCATGGAAGCAAGGATGCCACAGCAGGACTACGCGTTGATCGAACGCAAACATGGAAAATGCCAGACGGAGTACAGTGATTGGAATGAAACTTCGCCACAAGATTCTCTCGGGCTTAGGGCTCGTTCTCGCGGTTGCAGTCACCGCGATGGCGATACTGATGAGTCATACTTCGCCTTGCGATTCCCCGCCGTTGACCACCCAGATCACGGCCCCAATGATGAAGGGGGTTGTGCGCCGATGTTACGGATCCCCCGACGTGATCCAGGTGGTCGATCTCCCCAAGCCGATTCCCGGTGAGCACCAGGTTCTGGTCAAAGTGCACGCCGCATCGTTGAACCCACTGGATTGGCACGATGTGGAGGGTACGCCGTATCTCGTGCGCTTGGATGCCGGCTTTGGTAGACCCAAGGATCCGCGCTTGGGCGTGGACTTCGCCGGTACCGTTGAAGCCGCGGGCGAGCACGTCACCCGCTTCAAGCCGGGCGATGAAGTATTTGGAGCCAGGTCGGGTGCGCTGGCCGACTACGTGTTGGTGAACGAGGAGCGCGCGATCACGCACAAGCCCAGCAACATCACCTTCGAGCAGGCGGCCGCGGTACCGGTGGCTGCGATTACGGCGCTCCAGGCACTTCGCGATGGTGGACAGCTGAAGGCCGGCCAGCGAGTGCTGATTAACGGGGCTTCCGGCGGTGTCGGCACCTTCGCGGTCCAGATTGCCAAGGTGCTCGGTGCCGACGTGACGGGGGTGTGCAGCACGAAGAACGTGGCGCTGGTTCGCTCCATCGGCGCAGACCACGTCATCGACTACACGCGAGAAGACTTCACTCAAGGCGCTCAGCGCTACGATCTGATCCTCGACAATGTCGAAACGCACTCGCTTTCGGAGTACAAACGCGCGCTCACGCCCGCGGGCACGTATGTCATGGTGGGCTCGACTACGCCCTACAAGTGGTTCGGCTTTCTCGCCAAGCCCATTGCGGGTTGGGCTACCTCACCCTTCACCCGACAGAAGATCAAACTCATCCTGGCCGATATTCACCAGAAGGATCTGGACCAACTTGCGCAATGGCTGCAATCCGGCACCGTCGTACCGGTCATAGATCGGACCTTCAAACTTCAGGAGTCGGCCGAGGCTTTGCGATATCTAGAGCGCGGACACGCCAAAGGAAAAGTGGTTTTAGTCCTGAACTAACGCCGAACCTCGGACCAAAACGGTGTCTTGCTGCCGCTCAATCGCACTTTCGCAAGAAACGCTCCGGGTCAATACGACTCCGGCGGTAGTCTTGTGCTTACACGCGCGGTACGGATTGGTAATTTAAGGTTATGGTCCGCAAGTTAGCGGCGGGATGGCTGCTCGGGGTTCTGACGCCACTGGTGGTCGGATTGAGCATGGCCTGGTTGGGCCTACTGCCTTCTCGGGCCAATTCACCGCAGCCGGCATGGGCAAAGGCTGTCGCACAGATGGCGCTGCACAAGTATGTGGAAAGGCATGCGCCGCAGATCGCCAATCCGATCGCCGCGACGGAAGAGAACCTGCTGGCGGGCCTCACGGTATTCAGGGATCAGTGCTCCGGGTGTCACGGCGACCCCAATGCGCCGAGCGCCTACGGCGCATCCTTCTACCCCGCCGCTCCGCAGTTTGCCCGGCATCCACCGCGACTGCCGGACTACCAATTGTTCTGGATTATCAGGAACGGCGTTCGTTATTCGGGCATGTCGGCTTTTGATCGGCAGTGGGACAACGATCGGGTTAAGTCCGACGACCAGATTTGGAAGGCTGCACTGTTCCTAAGCCAGCTCGACACGCTTCCCCCGGCGGTCGATGCGGTGTGGCGCGGGAAGTGACAATGCGAATAGTCGTGGCCGGATGGCTGCTTGGAGTTCTGACTCTGCCCATGCTCGCATTGGGCATCGCCTGGATGGGGCTGCTGCCATCCCAAGTTGACGGGCCTCCACCGGCCTGGGAAAAGGCGGCTGCGCAGATGGCACTGCACAACTATGTGGAAAGGAACGCGCCGCGAATAGCCAATCCGATCGCCGCGACAGAAGACAATCTGCTGGCGGGCCTGAAAGTATTTGAGGATGCATGCTCTGGGTGTCATGGGGACCCAGGCGCACAGAGCGACTACGGTGCAAGTCATTATCCAAACGTTCCGCAGTTTGCCAGGCATTCACCGCGCCTTCCGGACTATCAGTTGTTCTGGATTATTAAGAACGGCGTTCGTTTTTCAGGCATGTCGGCATGGGACCGCCAGTGGCACAACGATCAGATCAAGTCAGACGACCAGATTTGGAAGGCTGCATTGTTCCTAAGCCGGCTCGACACGCTTCCTCCGGCGGTGGATGCGGTTTGGCGCGGGAAGTCACCACCGGGCCAATGAGCGATTTCGGAATCAAGTTCCGTTCACACCCGAGGGAAGCCGGCTGTTTGCCTTGCTGACGATTGCTCCGACTGTCGCTATCGACGGAAGCTGATCGACGGGACCAATGACGTCGACTTCAACATAGCCTTCGCCGCGGGGAATGCTGCATGTGGCGTGCGAGGCCACCCCATGTTGCGAATCTTGATTGCCTGGGCACCATCCATGCCGATATTCGTGACCACTCGAACGCTGACAGGATGTTTCACGCCCGATCCGCCGAGTACCACGGAACATTCGTCCAGTGTCATCCCGGGAACCGACTGCTTGGCGCCCGGTCGGCGCGCTCTCTGTTTTGCCTCCGATGGCCGCCTCGAGCTCCATTCTACTGCACTGATTTCCGTCCAACGTACGTTAGCAGACAGACGACGCCCGATCGCCGGCGTATAGTGTGCTTTGATCCCAAGAAGGAACACACATGATCTCCCCCATTTCGATGAATCGATCCTTTCCGCTGCTGGCGATTGCGCTGGTCGTCGCAGTAAGCGGGTGCGCGAGCGCGCCTGTCACCACGCCGCAGATGGCTGTGGCAGAAGCTGCGGTGCAGCACGCCAGCACCACGAGCACCAGTGAAAACGCCCCCGGCGAATTGCAGATTGCCACGGCGAAACTGACCGCGGCACATGAAGCCTTCGCCCGCAAGGACATGGTACGCGCGGCCCAGTTGGCCGATGAAACCGAGGTCGACGCACAGGTCGCCGAGCTGCACGCGCAATCCGTGCGTTCAGCCAAAGCCGCTGCTGAAACCCAGGATGCCGCCCGGGTGCTGTCCGAAGAACTCAATCGCAAGACCGCGAACTGAACAGGATCATTTGTATGAATACCAAGACCCTCTCCATCGTGACGCTGGTGGCCACATTGGCTGCCTGCGCCTCCGCACCTCCGAGCAATACCGCCCTCAATGACGCACGTAGCCGCATCGCCGCGGCCCAGGCCAACACGCAGGTCACAGCGCTTGCACCCGATGAGCTGACTCGCGCCGCGAGCGCACTGAGCACCGCAGAAAAGGCACAGCAGGATCACGCTCCGCAGGTCACGGTAGACCACCTGGCCTACATGACCGTGCAGCGCGTGAAGATCGCCGAGGACACGGCTGCAAGCCGCGCCTCGCAGGCCATCGTCGCCAGTGCTGCGGCGCAGCGCGATCAACTGCGACTCGAAGTGCGCACCAATGAGGCGAACGCCGCCAAGGCGCAGCTGGCCGCTTCCGAGACGAAGAACGCCACGCAGGCGGCAGCGCTGCAGACAGCCAATGCCAATGCGGCGATGAGCGACGCCAACGCCGCGGCGAGCGCCGAACGCGAACAGGCTGCGGCGGCAGCCCACCAGGCCCAAGTCGATGACCTCCAGCAGCAACTCGACGCCATCCATGCCAAAAAGACCGATCGCGGCATGGTGGTGACGCTCGGCGACGTGCTGTTCGACACCGGCAAGGCGCAGGTGCTCCACGGCGCCTCGGCAAACCTGAACAAGTTGGCCGACTTCTTCAAGCGCTATCCGGAGCGCAGCGCGACAATCGAGGGCTTCACCGACAATGTCGGCAACGCCGATTCAAACGTTCGTCTCTCCGAGCGCCGCGCTGAGGCGGTCATGTCGGAACTGGTCAATATGGGTGTCGCCTCAAATCGCCTGACAACGCGGGCGCACGGGGAAGACATGCCCGTCTCGGACAACGGCACGGCGGCCGGCCGCCAGATGAACCGGCGCGTGGAGATCGTCTTTGCCCCCTCCGCCGATGACATGGTCGCGCGCTAGTCGCATCGCCTGAGCACTGTCGACTTGCGGAGGCCCACTACGGAGTGGGCCTCTTGCATTGAAAATCGCCCGGCGCGAAATCACGCAGCGCGCCGATGCTTTCGATGCTGAAGTCCGGCGCGGGATCCTGGCCGCGGTCTGAGGCCGCCGCATATTTTCCCTGCCTGACGAATACCGTGCTGAGCTTCGCGCCGAGGACTCGCTTCATGGACGCCAGCAGCCTGGGCTTGTCGTCAATCATGACGTAGTGCGCGGACGGATATCTCGCCTGCACCGCGTCGAGTTCGCGCTCCTTGTGGGTGCAGACCAGCACCTCGCCCCGGAGTGCCGCCCACAATCCCGAACGCTGGATCTTGCGCGGCTGAAATACGATGTCCCCGTCAGAAAGAATCACCGGTCGGCCCATCGAATGCAGGTGCTCGATGGCCTCGAGCGCTCCCGGATAGAGCCGTTCTTGAAACGGGTATTCGAGCAGAAAGGCTGACATGAGCAGCAAGGCCGGGTGGTCGCCCAGCCCGCTGCGAAATCGCTGCAGGGCGCCCAGGTAGTCCGCATACCCGAGCTCCGAGCGCAGCGCTTCGAAAATATCCCAGTAACGTCCACGCGCCGCAGCGCCGAACGACGCATCGAGTCGTGCACTGAGATCGGCGCCAAAACGATCGTTGTCGAGCAACGTATTGTCGACATCGATCAGGAATACCAGCGCGTCGGATCGCGGTGGCGACGTCACCTGTTTCACTGCAGCAGATCTCCACGGGATGCGTAAGTGCGGCAGCGAACCGAGTGCTCGCGCCGCATCAAGCAAGGGTACACCCTTCCGAAGTGTCGCCATGACTGACGGTTCCCGCAACCGGCGTTGACAGGCGGCCGATATCGAATTTACGCCTCGATGATGACTTTCAGCGCCTTGGTCTTCGCAGCGTTTCCAAAGGTCTCGTAGGCCGCGAGAATCTGCTCGAGCTTGAAGCGATGCGTGATCAGCCGGGTGGGATCAATCTTTCCCGATTGCACCGTCTTCAGCAGCATCGGCGTCGACACCGCATCGACCAGACGGGTCGTGATCGCAATGTTTTGCGACCACAGAAGTTCGAGGTGCAATTCGACCTTCTGGCCGTGGACGCCGATGTTCGCGATGACACCACCGGGCGCGACCAGGTCCTGGCAGAGCTGAAACGTTGCCGGCACGCCCACGGCCTCGATGGCCGTATCCACGCCGCGTCCGCCGGTCAGCGCCTTGACCGCCGCGACCGCCTTGCCATCGGCGCTGTTGACGGTGTGAGTGGCGCCGAATGTCGTTGCTACCGCCAGGCGATTGTCGTCGAGGTCGATCATGATGATTTCGGCCGGCGAATAGAGCTGGGCGGTCAGCAATGCGGCGAGACCGATGGGGCCCGAACCGACGATCGCCACCGCCGATCCGGGCGCGACCTTGCCGTTGAGCACGCCGCACTCGAAGCCCGTTGGCAGGATGTCGCTGAGCATGACCATGGCTTCCTCGTCCGCTCCTTTCGGGATCGGATAGAGGCTGGTCTCAGCGTGCGGGATGCGAACGTACTCGGCCTGGGTGCCGTCGATCTCATTGCCGAGGATCCAGCCGCCAGTTGTGCAATGGGAGTACATGCCGCGACGGCAGTACTCGCACTTGCCGCAAGAGGAGATGCAGGAAATCAGCACCCGGTCGCCCACATGAAATGTGGTGACACCGGCGCCGAGAGAATCGATCGTGCCCACGCCTTCATGCCCCAGAATTCTTCCGGGCGCGCAGGTGGAGACATCGCCCTTGAGAATGTGCAGGTCGGTGCCGCAGATCGTCGTCTTCACGATCTTCACGATCGCATCGCCCGGGCCCTGGATCTCGGGTTTGGGGCGATCCTCGAGACCCATTTTTCCGGGGCCACCATATACGAATGCCTTCATTGGTCGCGCGCTCCTGATTGGATCGGCGCCGGAACGTTCGCTCCAGCGCGGTGTCCGCATTTGAACAGCGTTGCCGGGTGAGTTCTGTTCGGAGGCGCACTTGTGTCTCCAGGACGCGCGACGCGCCTCCGTTGGCCAACAGCGCGCCTCTCTATCGGCCGTTTCTGGCAGCGACTACAATCTCCAGATGCGCGTCTCCAGCGTCAGTCATGCCGTCTTCGCGGTAACCATGATCGCCTTAGGGATCCTGGGCTTTGCCCAGCACGATTTCGCGCCGATATGGCAACCGGTACCCAAGCATCTACCCTCACGTGAGACATTGGCCTTCCTGTGCTCCGTGGTTTCTACAGCGACTGGCGTCGGCCTGTTCTGGCAACGCGCAGCGCCCAGCGCAGCCCGCGTGCTGTTCTTTTTTCTGCTGCTTTGGCTGCTGCTGTTTAAGCTCCGTTTTATATTTCTCGCGCCCACTGTAGAAGGTTCTTATCAAACCAGCGGTGAGACCGCGGTGATCGTGGCGGGTGCCTGGGTGTTGTATGCCGGGTTCGCCGCTGAGTGGGACCGGCGTTACTTCGGATTCGCGACGGGCGACAAGGGTGTGCGCCTCGCGAGAGTGTTGTATGGCCTGGCGATGATCGCTTTTGGCCTCTCGCATTTTGCGTATCTCAACCTGACTGCGCCGCTGGTGCCTGCCTGGTTACCAGGCCCCGTATTTTGGGCGTATTTCACCGGCTGCACGTACCTCGCCGCGGGCGCCGCTGTACTCATCGGTGCATATGCGCGGCTGGCGGCGGCACTCTCGGCATTGCAAATGGGTCTGTTCACGCTGCTCGTGTGGGGACCGATCGTGGCAGCGGGCCACGTGAGCGCCGATCAATGGGCGGAGTTCGTCGTCTCCTGGACACTGACAGCCGCCGCCTGGGTTGTGGCGGATTCCTACCGCGGCCTGCCGTGGTACGCGATTGGCCGGCGCTGATTCGTTGCGTTGAATGGCTACGTCGATTCTCAGACAATTGCTTGTCTTCTTGGTGGTTGCGACAGCAGCCCCGGTTACCGCCCGCGATCTGACACCGGATGTACGTCAGCGGCTGTTTCGCCCCACTTCGACAGTGAGCCTCGCCCGACGAGTGGTCACCATTTCAATGCAGGGGACCGATCGACACGGCTACTACAAATGCCCCTATTTTAAGGTCTATATCAATGGACACGGTCCGTTTACATTCTTGTTTGACACGGGGGCTGCCTACACGCTCGTCAGCAGCAGAGTTGTCGAAATGGCTCGATTGCCAGTGGTCTTCGATCGCGACGGTCAACGAGATGTCGTGAACCTGCACGCGATCCGGATTGGCGGGGCAACGCTTCGAGATGTGTGGGCCATCCACGATGACAACTTTGGCGTCGACGGCATCATCGGGTTTCCGGCATTTGGATTGACCAACTTTCTGTTCGACTTCTCCAATCGGCAACTGATCGTCAGCGCGACGCCGATCGAACTGACCCACAGTTTCGAGCTGTCGTACGAGTCGCCGTTCCATGTCCCAACCGTCCCGATGACCATTGGAGGCCGGAGCGTTCCGGTACTCATTGACACGGGCGATGACGCATATGGCCTCGAACTGCGCGGCGAAGAGCTTGCCGGCGCGGCCGTCACGCACGCACCGGTTGCCGCTGAAAATGTCCTGAATGGCGCCACGGTGCAATCCACTCGCGTTACAACGCTCTCAGGCCCGGTGATATTGGGGCCGCTGCGCGCTGATTCAGCGGTCGTAGCGATCAACAACGATCTGCCGATCGGCGATATGGGCTACGATGTCCTGCGGCAATTTCGCTTTGAGTTCGAGCCGAAGCGGCGGGTAGTCGTGTTTTCCCCGATCGCTGAAGGCGGCAGATTTCTCGTGCCTGCCAAACGTGGTCCAGGTTTTAGCATCGCTTTCGACGGCAGCGGAAGGGTCAGCGGGGTGTTGGCGGGTTCTGCGGCCCAAGCCGCTGGCATGGCGGCCCAGGACCAGATTCTAACAATCGATGGCAAGGCACCTCAGTTCTATACGCCCCGCATGTGGGATGAGCGGATCGAAACAGGAACGCCACTCGCGGTGCTCTGGCTCCACGAGGGCGTTCAAAGCGAAGCCAGGCTGACGATCCAAGAGCTGCAATAAGCAAACCACTCGGCCGACATTCACGCACACATTGAGCCGCTATTCACTTCGAGCTATGACAACAACGAAAAAGCCGCTTAGAGGTACCTACTGGGTTCTCGATCGGCGGCAGATACTCTGCCTGGTCTCGGCGCGACGGCACGACCTGCTCGACAAGCTGGCAGCGGTGGGTCCGATGTCGATCCGCGAGCTGGCGCCGCTGCTGGGAGCCACCGCGCCCTCTCTTTACCATCACGTGCAGAAGCTCCTCGAGGTCGGCCTGGTGCTGCAGGTCGGCGAACGCACTATCAAGCGCAAGAAGGAAAAGATCTACGGCCCGTTGGCACCGCGGATGCGCCTGTCGAAATCGTTCGCCGATCCGGCTAACCGCGCCGTGGTCGACAAGCTGGCCAACGCGCTGATGCGGCAGATCGCGCGGGATTTCCGCAAGGGCAGTCGCTCGCCGACTGCGCGCTTCGCGGGCGGCGGCCGCAATATCGGGCTGGCGAGGCTCGTTGGCGCACCCTCGCGCCAGGAACTGGCGCGCATTAATGGCCTGTTTGACGACATTGCCGACATTCTTTGGGCCTCCGCCGGCCACAAAGGGCCGCTGGTCAGCGTCGCCTGGTCGCTGGCACCTGTGCTCGTGCGGCGGACGCGCCGCGATCGCACCGGAAGCTGATCTCCCCTCCCCGCAACCCCGACTGGCATCTGTCGGCAGCTGGCAGTTGTGTTAATGTTTATATTTATCCATAATTTTAAACATTGCAGCGGGCTAACTATCGCTGTTACCAGGAGCATTTATGAAAGTCATTTCGGAGAACAGTCTCCCGCTCGCAGTCACCACCTCCAGTGAAACGCTATTGTCGGCCGCAACGATAGTGGGCATCGGCGTGGTAGCACTTGTCTGCGGCTACACTGTTCTTGCAAGCCTGTCGACGCTTGTACAAGAGACCTGGCTACACGGAGTGAGCTACAGGCGCTCGACATTGAACGTCTTGCTGTTGGCGGGAATATTGACGCCGCTGTGTGGCATACCGAGTGGTTGCGTCGCTGGGCTTATCGGACACCGCGCGCCTCTTGCGCATGGAATGGCGTTGTGCGCGCTAGTCGGTGCTGAAACAACCTTTCTAATTGCAACACATCGTGTAGATGGTCCCTTGTGGTTTGAAGCTTTCGCCGGTGCGTCGGTTGGCGCCGGTGTTCTGCTCGGAGCATGGATTGTCCACCGCTGGTTGAAAAGGCGGCAAGCGAGGCGATTGGGATGACATCGAGACGTACCGCCGTGAAGTGTCCTGTAAATGTTCTGTTGGCTAGCGTGCTGGGCATGGCAGGCGCCGCCGCGTTCGCCGCACCGCCGGCCGGCCGCTGGCTTGGCGTCGTCCATGTGCCGGGGCAGGAAATAAGGGTCGTCGTCGATCTAGACCAGAACTCCAACGGTCACTGGATCGGTTCGCTCACCTCACCTGACCTCAACCTGAAGGGAGCGGAGCTGTCGAAGATTGATGGGTCCAGCTCGCAAGTCGCCTTTTCGCTCGACGGGCCGCTCGGCTCCGCGCCCGACGGACTGGCCGTATTCACTGGTGCGCTGCACGGAACCGACTCGATCGAAGGCACGTTCGTGCAAGGTGGCCACAGCGCCCCGCTCTCGCTGCATCGCGCTGGCGGCGCGCAGGTCGAGCTGCCGCCGCAGAGCACGTCGGTCGAACCGGGACTCGTTGGCACCTGGCGCGGCGACTATGAACTGAGCGGCTATCCGCATCGCGTGACGTTGACCTTCGCGAACCGTCCCGGGACGAGTGCGAATGTTGGGTTTGAGCTGGTTGGCAAAATGCCGCACACGCTGGCCGTCGACCTCGTCTCCGAGGAGGAAGGTCTGGTGCGCGTCGAGTCCCACGAGTACGAGATTGCCTTCGAAGGACGCTTGCAGCGCGACACGGATGAGTTACGCGGCACCGTCGAGCAAGGTCCGCTGGAGGGGCCCATTGTTTTGCGCCGCGCCGCCGGAGGTGCCCGATGAGCGCGCGTCTTTCGGCCGTCGCGGCCACTCTCCTGTTTGCGAGCACGGCGGTCTCCGCACAATCCGTGTTCCGCGGAGATGCAGCCCACACGGGTGTGTTCGCGACGCAGGGACCTCGACAATTCCACCGCGTGGCCTGGACATTCACGACCGGAGGCCGGGTCGTGTCCTCGCCAACCTATGCAGAGGGCACACTCTTTTTCGGCGGCGACGACGGCAACATCTACGCGGTCGATGCGGCGAGCGGCCGACAGAAGTGGCGGCGTGCGACCGGTGGACCGGTGCCGGCCAGCCCGGCGGTCGCAGGCGGCACAGTCTACGTGCCGAGCTACGACGGCAAGTTCTACGCGCTCGACGCGAAGACAGGCGCCGTGCGCTGGAAGTTCGTCACCGGCGGTGAGCGACGATTCGAGGCGCGCGGGCTGCACGGCATGAAGCCGGCCAATCAGACGATCCCCGATCCCTTCGACGTATTCCTCTCGAGCCCGGTGCTGGCCAACGGTGTCGTATTTTTCGGTAGTGGCGACGGCAACGTCTACGCACTTGACGCAGCCTCTGGCGCGTTGCGCTGGAAGTACCAGACGGGCGACGTGGTCCATGCATCGCCGGCATTCGCGGACGGCGTCATTTACGTGGGCAGCTGGGACAGCTATTTCTACGCGCTGAATGCGGGCACCGGGACGTTGAAATGGCGTTTCCATGCCGGTGAAGATCCCGGCATCCACAATCAGGTCGGCTTCCAATCATCGGCTGCCGTCGTCGGCGGTGTCGTCTACGTCGGTTGCCGCGACTCGAACCTCTATGCACTCGACGCCGCGAGTGGGGCGGAACGCTGGCGCTTCAGCACAGGCGCCAGCTGGGTCATCAGCTCGCCGGCCGTGACCGGCGGCAAGGTCTACTTCGCGACGTCCGACTCGAGTCGTTACCACGTCGTCGATGCAGCGACCGGCAAGTCAGTTTTTGAAATCCAGGACAAGGCGTTCATGTTCTCATCGCCTTCCGTCGCGGGTGATGTCGTTTTCATCGGTGTCATGAACGGCACGCTGGCGGCGCGCGATCTCTCGACTGCCAAAGTGCTCTGGACCTTCGAGACCGATGCGTCGAAGGCGAACATCGGCTGGGTGCTGACGGCCGACCGCCGCTTCAACAGCCCGATGCTGTCCCGATCGAGCTGGCGGGAGGCGCCCATCGAGGCGGCCGACCGGCAGTTCACCGTCGGCAGTTTCTTTTCCTCGCCACTGGTCGTGAACAGCGTCGTGTACGTCGGCAGCACCGACGGCAACTTGTACGCGCTCGAATAAGTCTCCGTCGGCGGTCCCAACATGGGTTGCCTGAGGCTCGCGCTCGCGCTGTCGGTGCTGTTCTCGCACCTGCCAGACGGCAGCGTGCACATCATGAGCGGCGCGCTGGCGGTCCAGGCGTTCTTCATCATCTCCGGGTTCTACATGGCCCTGGTGTTGAGCGGCAAGTACAACTCGGCGGGTTTGTTCTACAGCAATCGCCTGCTGCGACTCCTGCCCTGTTATTTCACGCTACTGGTCGCCAGCGTCGTGCTGTTATTTGCATTTCAGATCAGTGCCACCGCCCCGCCGGAAATCTTCGCGCTGTTGCCGGCTCGGCCGCTGCACCTGGTCGCCATGGCGGTCGAGAACCTGGTGATCGTCGGCCAGGAATGGCTGTTCTGGTTCCGGGTGGAGCCCGACGGTCAATTCGTGCTGGATACCAGCGGCGTGGTTCCGGGGGACCACACCACGGTCGCCTGGCAATTCCTGCTGGTGCCCCAGTCGTGGACGCTGTCGATGGAACTCATGTTCTACCTGCTCGCGCCCTTCCTCGCGCGCATGCGCACGCGCTCGCTCGTGGGTCTCGCGCTCGCCAGCATCGCCGTGCGCCAGACCGGGCGCCTGCTGCCGATCGATTTCCTGTTGTGGCAGGGACGCTTCTTCCCCTCGGAGCTGTTCCTGTTCCTGTTCGGCATGCTCGCTTACCGCGCGTTGCCGCTCATCGCCCGCGTGAACCGCAGGGCTGTCTGGGGTGTTGGCCTGCTGTTACTGCTGCTGTCGCTGATTGCATGGCTGCCGCAACTGGGCCTGAGCGGTGAGGCGAACAAATGGTTGATCTATGTGGCCGTGGCCGTCGCCATCCCGTTCGTGTTCAAGGCCTTTGCGAACGTGCGCATCGATCGGTGGCTGGGCGAACTCAGCTATCCCATCTACCTCGCCCATCTGCTGGTTATCGGCGTGGTGCTCGCGATCGGCACGGTGCACACCACCATCGCCATCTTGTGCGGGACGCTGCTGTGCGCGGCACTGCTCGCGCGATTCATCGATCTTCCGGTGGACCGGTGGCGACAGGCACGGGTTCGGCGCGGCATCAAGTCATAAAGGTCTTATCCGAGCCGCAAATACTGTCTAGAAAAGCGGTGCCACTTCTGTGGCCCCGGCTCAAGCGCGGCGGCGGTGCGCGTCGGCGTGCTCCAACCGCCACCGCCCGCTACCAAACGCGGAGAGCAGTTTCTCAGCACGTCCGGTGTCCAAGCGCGAGAGGCACAAGGCGCTCTGATAGAAGCCGCCTTCGCCGATTAGCGTTCCGGCGTCGAGCGGATCAACTGTGGTGAAGCCCATGCTCCAGTCCGCGAAGCGACGTTGCTCGATCGGTTCTCGGACGATCTGCGCAACGTGAGTATGGCGTGGGTCCTGCACGATGCGATCATAGAGTTCATCAATCACATCCGGAGCCCCTTCGAGCGCCTGGAAAAAGTTCCCGCCAATATATAAAAGCATCCCCGTAACCTCGTGCCTCACGTTGGCCGCTCTGACCCGCTCGAGCAGCGCTGGGATTTGATATTCCTTAAAGTGAGGCGTCGCGACGCTCGAATAGATCCGATGGATGAGTGAACTCATGATGCGCGTGCGCGGTGCATTTCATGCGAGGGTAGTCGCCTCGCTATGACTTCTCACGCTCAAAGCATCAATACTGTGACGCGCGTCTCTGCAGCAATGGAACGCTCGGCGCGTTGACTGAACGAACATGAGGCTTGTTAAGGGGAGGTCGAAATATCGAAAGCGCCCGAGTCACGTCAGGGCTGGGACTCCTACGTACGCTACCGCACAGCCAGTGAACCAAATATGTGCTCCCATACGATGGCTGAGTAACATCAGGCGCAGGGCCAATGCTTCAAAACATACTGCTGGTCGAGGACGATTCGGGCGACGCGCTTGCCATTCGAGCAGCTCTGCTCGACTCGCACGATGGCAGTTTTGCAGTGGATTGGGTCAGGACGTGTGCCGAGGCGTTAGAGAGAGTTCGCAGCACGAGACGCATTGCCGCCGTGCTGCTTGATCTGTCTTTGCCCGATTGTCAGGGAATCGAAACTTTTGATCGGCTCTTCGCGGTGATCCCGCAGAGACCCATTCTTATCCTTACCTCGGAACAGGACGAAGACACCGCCAAGTTGGCGGTGCAACGCGGGGCACAGGAGTATTTGCTCAAGGCCCATCTGGATGCCTATCTGTTGCCTAAGGCCGTCGGTAGCATGCTCGAACGCGCAGCCAATGCGGAGGCGATGTTTGAGCAGAAGGAGCGCGCACAGGTGACGCTCAACTCGATCGGCGACGCGGTGATGAGCACCAATGTGGCGGGCCAGATTACTTATCTGAATGTCGTCGCCGAACGATTGACAGGATGGTCTAAACAGGATGCCATAGGTCACCCGCTTGCTGAGGTGTTCCATATCGTCGATGGTACGACGCGTGAGGTTGCGCGTGACCCCATGGCCTTCGCGATTCTCGAGAACCATGCCGTCAGCCTGACGCCTAACTGCGTCCTGCTACGAAAGGGCGGTGGCGAGGCAGCGATCGAGGATTCCGCCGCACCCATCCATGATCGACGGGGCGTGGTTACTGGCGCCGTGATGGTATTCCACGATGTAAGTACGACACGCGAGATGGCACTCAAATTGGCCTATGCGGCACAGCACGACAGTCTGACCGATCTGCCCAACCGGCTGTTGTTCGACGATCGGCTCACCGAAGCGCTGCGTCTGGCGCAACGTCACCATCGAAGGTTGGCAGTGCTGTTTTTGGACATCGATCGCTTCAAGCACATCAATGATTCGGTGGGGCATCTCATCGGCGACCGGCTGCTGCAGTTGATCGCGCAGCGAGTGCAGGGCTGCGTACGCACATCTGACACCGTCAGCCGTCAGGGCGGGGACGAATTCGTCATCTTGCTTCCGGAAGTTGCCCATCCGGAGGATGCGGCGCTGTGTGCCGATAAGATTCTCCGGGCCATCCGCGCGCCTTGTCTGATCGATCAGCATGATCTGCATGTCACGGCGAGCATAGGCATCGTCACCTATCCGGAGGATGGCAACGACTGCCTGACCTTGATGAAATACGCAGACTTCGCGATGTATCACGCGAAGGACGGTGGCCGAGACAACCGGCAGTTTTTTAAGCCCGATCTAAATGTTCGTGCAATCAGGCGTCAATCGCTGGAGAAGGGATTGCGATACGCCCTGGAGCATCAAGAATTCGTGCTGAACTACCAGCCCAAATTTAATCTTGTGACCGGAGAGATCGCAGGCGTCGAGGCGCTCATCCGTTGGTCACATCCGGACTGGGGAATGGTCCCGCCCGCAGAATTCATACCGATCGCCGAAGAGTGCGGGCTAATCGCGCCCATCGGTCGGTGGGTTTTGCGGGAAGCGTGCGCCCAAGCACTGGCTTGGCGCGCTATGGGCCTAAGGCCAATCCGTATTGGGATCAATAGTTCTGCCGTGGAGTTACGCACGAAAGGCTACGTCTCGGAGATCGGCGTGGTACTCACCGAGTTGGGCATGGACTCCCGTTATCTGGAATTGGAGCTCACGGAAACTTTTCTAATGCAGGATGCGGTATCCACCAGAGCCGTTCTCAATGATCTAAAACAGATCGGCGTGCGCCTCGCGCTGGATGACTTCGGAACTGTCTATTCTAGCTTGAGCCATCTGCGGCGCTTTCCGATCGACACTCTTAAAATCGATCGCTCGTTCGTGCGTAGCGTCACGACGGAGCAGGAAGACGCCAGCATTGTTTGTGCCATGATCAGCATGGGTAGAAGTTTGCACATGCAGGTCGTTGCGGAAGGCGTGGAAACAGAAGAGCAGCTCGCCTTCCTTCAGGAGCAGGACTGTCCGTTCGGCCAAGGCTATTACTTTAGTCAACCTGTCACAGCAAAGGAATGCGGCCGATTGCTGCAAAATGGGTTGCAGCGAGCCGCACTCGAGTGCCTCCCCGCGTTAGTGTGACTAATCGGGTGACCCGCTATGAGGAACCCGGGCCGATCTGAGGCTTAGTTTTTCCGACAAACTGCCTCTTACTGAGGCATCACGCGCAAGCGACCTGTATCCAACGTGGGTCATGATCACTCCGAGAAGTAGCGCAGCTCCTGCGAGCCCCTCAACCGGACTTACAAATTTATATGCGCCGTGTACCCGTAAGCCAAGAAACCGCAGCCGATTGAGTCCGATGTGGCCGTGATTCTATTGCAGTGACGCTTATCACCTTCGCGGTAGAATTGTGCATGTTCGCTACGGTGTGCAAGAAACTCCTATGGCTTGGAAACATCTTGCGCCGATCGAACTGAAGCAAATCGCTGCGGGGACGCTTGAACACTACGAGCAGCGGGCCGAAGCCTTTCGCGCCGGGACCTGGGATCACGATGTCAGTCAGAATATCGAGGCCCTGCTCCGGCATATCAGCGGTACCGCTCCGTACACCATTCTCGATTTTGGCTGCGGACCCGGACGCGATCTGAATGCCTTCACCCGTCTGGGCCACCGGGCAATCGGCCTGGAGGGCGCGGCGTCCTTTGTGTCGATGGCGCGCCTGCACACCGGGTGTGAAGTGTGGCAACAGGATTTTCTCAAGCTCGTCCTGCCCCCTGATTTCTTCGACGGCGTGTTTGCCAACGCCTCGCTATTTCACGTACCTGCCCAGGAATTACCGCGGATCCTGCACTCGCTCCACGCGACCCTCAAGCCATCTGGGGTGCTCTTCAGCTCCAACCCCCGAGGCCAGAATGAGGAAGGTTGGCGCAGCGGTCGATATGGTGCGTTCTACGAATGGGAGGCCTGGCGCGACTACATGATCGATGCGGGGTTCACGGCACTCGAACACTACTATCGTCCCGCCGGGCTTCCGTGTGATCAGCAACCGTGGCTCGCAAGCTTGTGGCGCAAATGAGCAGTGCGATAGGCTTCGCTCCGCGAATGAACCGCGATATCGCTCACGTCGTGCGGATTGAGGTGCGTGCGCTGCGCATCACTCATCGCTGGCTAACATGACAACCATCCGCCCGTGAAGCCCGCGGCGCGCAGCCCATTCCGAAGAACCGCGCAGCGATGCATCAGCCGCCAGATCATCTGGCTGCGGTGGTTCTCGATCATGAGCACCGTGGGCCCCTCGTTGATTCCGAAGTGATGGGGAGAGACCCAGCCGACGCCGTCCACCGCGCCGCTTTCCTGAAACAACGGATTGAATGATGCCTTGAACCCGTAAGGATTCACCGTGTGGATCTGCAGAGCCGTCATGTGGGAGATCGTCGGTGCGACGATCTCGGGTGCAAAAGGCAGCGACGCGGCTACCGCCCAGGGCGCCACCGTCCCGTCATCCAGACCGAAAGGCACCCCGCGGGCGATGTAACCGTAGAAGGTCCGCTCGACACCGGCGATCTTCCTGGTCAGGTTCCCCGGGCCATCGCTTGCGGTGACGCCCCAGCACTGGGCGCCAAAATGCGGAAACTCGTTGGGATTCCGTATGGCGTATAGCTGCTGAACCAGCGTAGCGCGGCGGCTGTTTTCAAAATAGTCGCAGTCATGGTCGCGCATGAAGCGGTCGCGAATGCCACGGAAGTCGCACCAGATATGGGACATCTGATGAATG
Organism: Gammaproteobacteria bacterium; assembly: GCA_041690895.1. Taxonomy (GTDB): domain Bacteria; phylum Pseudomonadota; class Gammaproteobacteria; order Steroidobacterales; family Steroidobacteraceae; genus Bog-1198. Next base: position 8,279 of record JBEPVT010000023.1, on the reverse strand, counting down.
AACAATGGCCCCGCGTACAGGAACTCCTGCTCGAATGTCTTTTTCCACGCGTAGCTGCTGCACCACGCCTGGTAACAGTGCGGGTCAATGGCGAAAGTAGGTGAGCCCAGCGCGAGCAGGTACAGGATGAGTGCTTCATCGTAGCCCTGCCAGCGATAAGGCAGGAAACCGGCTTCAGGCGTCCAGCCGTGACAGATCGTGGCGCCGCCATTGAGCATCCATCGCCAATCCACGCGCTCGTACAGCAAGCCGGCCAATCGACGGATTTCGGTGTCTTCCGCGTCATCGCGATCGAAGTATTCCCCTGCCGCCAGGACCCCGGCGATCAGAAGTGCCGTGTCGATGCTCGAGAGTTCGCATCGCCATGCACGTCGACCGCTGTCCATGTCCAGAAAGTGATAGTAGAAGCCGCGGTAGCCACTGGCTTGCTGCGAGTCACTCTGTTCGCTGTGGGCCAGGAATCGAAGCATGGCCAACGTGCGTGTGACCGCTTCGCCGCGTTCGATGAAACCGCGCTCACTACCGACCAGATAGGCAGTCAGCGCCATGCCCATGGCGGCGATACTTGCCGGCCATTGGGGCGCGGTCTTATCGAGTACCAGTCCGTTGGCGCTGTTGACCTCGCGCGTGAAGTAGTTGAAGGAATTGCGCTGCAGGCGGCGCAGCGTCGCCATGTCCAGCGACTCGCCTGCGACCGGATCTTCCGGAGACGCCGCTACCATTCGATCTGCAGATGATTGACTGACTGCGGCGCCAGAATCAGATCGATCTCCACCGTGCCCGATTCGCATTGGCAAGGCAGCGGCTCAGCGACCGTCTGCGACGCATCGGTGAGCGTTCGCACCTGCTCGGGCGACAGGTATTCCGGCTTGCCCATGTCACGCCAGGCGCGCGCTGGATTGGCGTGGTCCTCGTCGATTCTTCGCACGCTCACGGCGCGTGGCCGTTGCTGGCGTCCGTGCGTTAATTGCAACCCGACCGATTCCGCTGCGATGGCATGCCGCGGCAGCGCCTGATTGATCAGCAGCATATTCGTCGCGTCCTGGCCCGCCCCGATCCACACCGCGACGGTGTCGTGCTGGCCTCGGACCTCGAGATGCCGGTTGCCCAGTGTCCGCAACTGCTGCAACGCCCGATAGATGGGCTTCGGGATAGCGTAGAGGTTCTGCATGCCAAAGCCGCCATGGAACGGCATGCTGGGAAAATAATTCTCCTCGAAGATATCGGAAAACGTCCAATAGCTGTAACCGTCCACGACGTCGTCCACGCTCATGGCGATGCGCACCGCGAAGGCGGCCGCGAAGCTGCTGTCGTGAAACGGATCACGCGGATTCGAACTGATGCTCCATTCGGTGTAGTAGAGCGGAAGCTTTTCCGCGCTCTCACGTGCTTCAACCGCTTTCGAACGCATGATTCCCGGCGGCGAATGCTGCAGCTGAGTGATCGTATCGGCGTCCACCGCGCCAAACGGATCGGTCGGGTAGAAATGCGTGCTCAGGAAATCGACGGCAGAGCCCGATTCCCGGCAGTGGTGAAGGAATTCCGGAAGCCAGGCATTATTGGCCGTGACCGGGCCGCCCACCTGGAGTCTCGGTTCGACGCTCTTCAGTGCCTGAGCGGTCACGTCGTAGAGCTTGAAATACGCGGCTTGATCAGCGGTCCAGAACGCCTTCAAATTCGGCTCGTTCCAGCACTCGAACGGCCACTGAGAGACTTCATCGATCCCGTAACGCTCGACCAGATGTTGAGCGAGGCGCCGGATAAGCGCACCCCAGGCCTGAAAATCAGCCGGCGGGGTGATGTTGCTCCGGTAGCGGAACACGATGGCGTCGCCCGATGACAGGAGGCGCGGCATGAACGACAGCTCGATCACCGGCTTCATGCCGATGGACAAGAGAAAGTCGAAGATGCGGTCGATGTTGAAAAACGAATAGAGCGACTTCTCGTTCTGTCCGACCAGCGTGCCGAGCGAGTCGTCCAGGATGCCGTGGAAGCGCACATGCCGAAAGCCTAGATCGGCCCGTGCCTGCTTCAACTGCTGCTGCCAGTCGCTGCGCAATGCCAGGGTTGCGTGCCCACTGCCTACGCACCATTGCCAAGCGCCATGAATCGGCCGGCCGACAGCATCGAGATTTGCGCTGAACAGGACCGGAGCGGATGACGGCTTGGAATCGACGTTCACAGGATGGCACTCTCCGCGGCACAATGATCATTCTAGGCAGGGCCGGGCGAGGTCGTGTGAACTTTGCTTCACGCCGTAAATCCTTCGTTTGCCGAGTTCCTGGCATTTTGTAGGACTGCGATAGGCGCTGCCGCGCAAACTGACAAGAAGCTCCCGGGTTTCTTTCCACTCTGTGACTTGCGTTCGGCGCTGAGGACGCCCAATTCGCACACTGACGGCTTTCCTGTCTTGGAAACGGACATTAGATGTCACGCGTCACCGCCGCAGGCAGTCCACGAGTTCGCGTTGGAATCCGCGCCCGGCTTCTCACGGTGGTCGTAAGTGTCGCCGTGCTGGCGCTTGCGGCAAACTTCATCGTGGAACAAGGCGTGCTCATAGAACGCACCACTCGAATCACCACAACCGTTACACAGAAGCCGCCTGCCGCGCACGTCGACACACGCTTGGGCAACACCGCAGGCACCTTGCCCGAGCTGTCGGAGACGCGGGTCGTCACGTCTGACTTAGCCCACACCGCGATAGCTGAGTACTCGCGGTCCGTACTGGAGCGCGTCGCTGGCAAGACAACGCAGACCGACGCCGACTATCATCGCGCCTCGAACGACCTTGAGCATAACGTTGCCGACTTTGTCGTACGAGCCGGCGCTATACGGGGACAGTCTTTCGCCGGGGTTAAGCAGGCAGCGGCACAATGGCGCCGGCTCGGTGACCGGATGGTAGCGCTGTCTGACGCGCGAGACGGCACACAAGCTGACTACACAACTCTGTTCGAAGATCTGTACGCGCGCGTCAACGATTCTTTGAAAAGCAGTTGGAAAGTGTTTGGCCGCATAGTGGCGCGACAATCACTTGTTCAGCTGGGCGTCGAACTTGACAGCCTGCGCCGGGTGGCTCCCGCGCTGCATGCGGCGACGGATACCGGTCCTCCGGACGTTGCTCAGTTGATTGCGAGAGAGAGCGCGATCACAGACAATCTCAACGCCAACGAACGTAGCTTCCGACACGGCCAGAGCGATCAGTGGTACGAATCGATGCGCTCTGACTTCGCGCGACTGGTGAAACTGCGCGGTTCTTTGCTAGACCTCAACGGAAAGCTACGCGACGCGAAGACTGACTTCATGACGCACACGGCGGCGTTATCGGCGTTGCTCCCAAACAAAGTAAAGGGCCCCGCATTGAACACCGGTGGCTCGCCAGGTGTCGACACCCGTCTCACCGCATCTGTAGATTTGCCGGCTCCGATCGTGCAGACAAATTCCACGACGACGCGTTCGCCACAGGACCAGCATCGCCGGCAGTGGATCGCCGTGATCAGTGTAGCGGTACTGCTGCTCTCCGGCTTCCTGAGCGTGGCCACCGCGGTGAGCATTGTCAGACCGGTCCGGCGACTGCGCGACGCGACTGAAAGACTCGCGAAGGGCGAGCCTGCGGTGCAGGTCACCCGTGGCGGCATTGGGGAACTGGACACACTGGCGGTGGCTTTCAACCAGATGGCCCTCGAACTCACCGCCGCAAGGACCGCGTCGCGTCACTATCAGGACGTCCTGGAACACAAAGTATCCGAGCGCACTCAGCAGTTGCAGGTGCTCGCGGAGCGCGATCCGCTGACCGGACTGGCCAATAGACGGAAATTCTTCGACCAGCTCGACGAAATGCTGGCGCGCGCCCGGACCGACGCCCATATGGTGGGCGTGTTTTTCCTCGATGTAGACAATTTCAAGTATCTCAACGATTCAATGGGGCATGCATTCGGTGATCGCGTGTTGGAGAAGCTCGCAACACGTCTGCACGAGGCAACGCTATCCACAGGGTTCGCCGCCCGGTTCGGCGGCGACGAATTCACGGTGGTGTTCGAGCGCGCTACGACTTTCGAGCGTATACGCCAGGCCGGTCTGGATATCGTACAGGCGTTCCACCGTCCGCTCTACGTAGACGGGCGCGATTTGATTGTCAGTGTCAGTGTGGGTGCCAGTATTTTTCCTGACCACGAACAGGATGCGGAAGCTCTGCTCAAGGCGGCGGACGCCGCCCTGTTTCGTGCAAAGGCGCTGGGCCGCAGTCAGCTAGCCATGTTCACGCCCGAGCTGCTGGAAGCTGCAAAATCAAAATTCACGACGGAGCAGGCGCTGCGCCGGTCCATAGAACGGGGCGACTTCGAACTCGTGTTTCAGCCAGAGGTGGATGCGAAGACTTTGCGAACGGAGTTGGTCGAGGCGCTGATTCGCTGGCGGATGCCCGATGGCGAACTCGCAGCGCCGGACCAGTTTCTGGCTGTAGCCGAGGAATCGGGGCTCATCGTGGAAATAGGCGACTGGGCATTGCACTCGGCAATCGAGGCAGCGTCGGCCTGGCATCACGGGGCGTGGCCGGACGCGCGCGTGGCCGTCAACGTGTCCCCGCGTCAGTTGCTGGACAGTCGCTTTGAGGGCCGGCTGGCGGATCTGCTTGTCGAATATCGGCTTCCGTCCCGTTGCATCGAGATCGAATTGACCGAATCAGTGCTGCAGACGGGCGCTGCTACGCTGGCGGCGCTTCACCGCTTGAGCGCCAGCGGCATCGCAATCGCGCTCGACGATTTCGGCACCGGGTATTCTTCGCTTGCGTCACTGGAGCATCTACCTTTGACCCGCATCAAACTCGACCGGAGTCTCATCGCTGCCATCGACACGAGCCCGCGGTCGGCGGCCATTGCACGGGCCATAATTGTCATGTGCCAGGGACTGAACCTGGAAATCACGGCAGAAGGTGTGGAGCGCATGGAGCAGCTCGTATTTCTGCGGAAATCTCCGGGCATCACTCTGCAAGGTTATCTGCTGTCTCGACCCGTGGCTCGCTGCGACGTCCTTAACGCCATGAATCAGACATCGCGCCTGGCGCAAACGCTGATACCGGAATTGCTGTCTTTGGAGACGACCGAACAGGCCTCGCTATCGCCAGGCGCAACCGTGAACATGCTCGAAACAGGATGAATGCTAGCCTGAGCGACCCATCCTGCAGCGTTTTGTCAACCATGTGTCCGGTATAAAACGTCAGCTATGTGACCGGAATACACCTGAATTGATTGGCGCGCCTGGAGAGATTCGAACTCCCGACCTTCTGGTTCTTGCACTCGGTGGAACATTTGGGCTGCACGGGCGTTCGCAGTGCCGAGATCGTCACTGCGAGCGCCAAGCCGCGTCAGTTGCAATCGCAGCCCGACTGGCCTGAATTGCAGGCACAGCCTGAGTCACAGCCACAGGCAGACGGGGCGGCGGACTGTTGCGGTGCGGCGGTCAGCGTCTGGCATCCGCAGGTGCAATTGGCGCCCGGGCAGTTCAGACAGTCGCAGCGAAGATCGGTCGTGGGTTTCATGGCAAGCTCCGTTAGGCTAGTGATGATGGGGTGAAATCGTTCCTACGGGGAGCATTCTCCGCATTGCGGTGGGAGAGGGCTTGAACAAAGCGGCTGACCTGCAAGGCATCCAGTCACGGGTAACCGCTGGAATCGGCCGCGTGCTGCTCTGGAGCGGAGGGAGCCTGTGGATCGGGCGCGCCGCGGGCCGTAGCCAAGCGCATGAGCACCATGCGATCCAGATTTCGCTGGCGATGTCCGGGCGCTTGCGTCTGCGCAGCGACGACAATGCCGAATCGCTTGATTACATCGGTGCAATCGTATGGCCACATCACCGCCATGAGTTTGACGGCCGCGGAGAATCGGTGGCGCAAGTCTTCGTTGAGCCGGAAACTGCTCACGGCCGCGCGCTGTTGGCGCTCCAGAGAACAACGCCCATTCAGAAGCTGCCTGACGACGAGAGTGAACTACTGGTTGCGCCACTACGCGATGCCTTTGGGGGCAACGCGTCGAATCCGACGCTAATAGCTTTGGGACAGCACTTGGTCGTGCAGATGTGCGGCGGCGAGGATTCGGAAGGCGCCGTAGATCCGCGCATTGTCCGCGCGATCGACTTCATGCGAGGACGGCTCAGCGATTGCGTTTCACTGACCGATGCAGCCCGCGTCGCACATCTGTCGCCAAGCCGGTTTCGACACCTATTCATGGCACAAACTGGCATTTCATTCAGAGCCTATTTGCTATGGGCGCGTATTGAGTCGGCCGTTGGCGCGGCGATGGGTGGCCAACAATGGACCGAGGCGGCGCAGGACTGGGGATTCGCGGATTCCGCTCACCTGAGCCGCACCTGCAAGCGGATGTTCGGATTTTCACCGACGGCGTTTATCAGCGATAAGGTCGGCGAACAAACCCATTAGTTCAAGGCTGCAGAACGCGCCCTACCGCAACCGCTGCGGTGAGGCGTTCGGCCCTTTCGGCGCTCAGTGTCGAAATGGCTCAGCATGCCTAAATTGTGGTGCTTCAGCATGTTGAGGAGATACATCCCACTGTCATTGTGGGCACAGATTTTACGCGGCCAGCTGCTGACCATCCCCGCCGTATCGGGGGACCCGCAGCGACCGCAGAGCCGTGTATGCGGTTCTTAGCAACGCTCGTGTGATAACCGCCGTGGGGCGTAGCCAACGGTCTACCTGGTGGCTCTGGCTATGGTCGAATTGTGACCATTCTGAAAAATGCTCGCAGTTATTGGTCAAGAGCCGGTACCGATCTTCGCCCAGGCGTGAGCGCGCGCGGCGCACGATTTCATCCGCGGCGAACGGCAAAGGCCCACGGCACTGGATTGAGATGTTCCCGTTTCTGGCAAAGCTCGAGAGCTCCACCTCCTCGACCGGTCCGCGCGCAAAGCCCCGGGCAAGCCCGGCGTAGTGAATAACTATGCCGTCGCCTGCGTATATACCGCGATGGGTGTAACCCAACCTTGCGCTAATCAGGTGCGCACCGAGCGGTGGCTCGGTGACATTGCCCGCCCGAGAGCATCGCTTCCGGTGCTGCCGGCCTCGCACCTCTCGACTCGATGCCGCATTGCGCTGATGTCCTGCCGAACCTGACGGCGGAGCATCGCTACGAACCGAGTCGCTTTGTTCGCCCCGTGCGCAGTGACATGGGTTACAGCGGCATTCGTAGTGGATAGACATGGACCCGACCCCAAAAGTGTTGGTCCGCGAACCTTACGCCGAGCGCTCGGGTCACTACTTGAACGAAAGGGCTAAGAGCAGAAGCTAAAGTGGCAGTCCCAGCAAGGCCAGCCCGACACGGCACAGCCCGGTTCGGCAATGGTGTCCAGGCCTTCGTTGCACATGATGGCAGTGCTGAATTCGCAATCAGCGCCATCTTTAGCAGAGGAGTAGCCGCTAGGATTGCGCTCGCAGGAAACGCGAGCGATAACTACACCAGTAAGTTCAGGTGACTGTCCGGTTGATGGAACGGTTATGCGTCGTCTTCAAGAACGCGAACTGCTCCAGCCGACTTTCGCGAATGGGACAACCACGACTTACGCCTGCCGAAGATTTCCGTTGGAAATACGACGCGACAGCCATAGTAGATATGCACCGATAACAACATCAACCGAGAAACAGAACACGGGATACCAACCAGGAACACCAGCGTTTGTGATGAGCTGACTATGCGTCAAGTCGTACAGTCCGTGAAGTATCCACATTGCACCAACCACTACCGCTGACTGACGGACGCTCACAAATGCAAAGACCAGCCCAACTACGACAAACGGAACACCGAAAATCATTTCCTTGACGCCCACAGCCTGTTGACCGGCTTGCAGAGCAAAGAATGCGTACAAGCTAGGCAGAGTGAGCAGACCTAATGAATACAACCAACGCTGCCCACGAATGATCCGTGCCGAGACTATCGTGAGAACACCTACCGCGATACCAATGAGGGCTTCAATCACGACTCTCTCCTCTTTAGACGCATAACGTTCGCGTTGATTTAATTCCAATCGGATGCATGAGGTAGTCCGCGTCATTCTTCGCCGCTGTGCAAACCAGTGGGAATGGACTGACAAGGCCGCCCCAGGTACGGATGCTGAAGGAAAACACGCGCCGCGTGCGATTCCTGCAGCGCGAAGAGGCGCAAAGGCTTCTTTCCGAGCTACCGGAGCATTTGTCGGAGATGGTGGCCTTTAGCCTTTCAACGGTGCCCATTCGGGCTGATGGGTAACAGTATATTCCGAGCACATAGGTAACACTTT
>JBEPVT010000022.1:0-57877 GCA_041690895.1 Gammaproteobacteria bacterium | reverse complement strand
TCGTGGAAACGCTCGATCGCGGGGCCGCGAGGTTTGGATATCCGAAGACGATCCGCGTCGACAACGGTCCTGAGTTCGTCAGCAAAGAGCTCGACCTGTGGGCTTACATGCACGACGTAACGCTCGACTTCTCGAGGCCAGGCAAGCCAACGGACAATGCCTTCATCGAATCGTTCAATGGCAAGTTCCGAGCCGAGTGTCTGAACACAAACTGGTTCCTCAGCCTCGACGAGGCGCAGCGAAAATGCGAGGCTTGGCGTAGAGACTACAACGAGGTGCGCCCACACAGTGCGATCGGCAACAAAACGCCGATAGAGCTTCATCGGATGACGGCATCACCGGCCGGCCGAGCATCCGAAGACGTGGGAATTTTGTAGCGCAGGTGGTCCAGAGTCGGGGGCAAGTTCATCAACCGCCAGACCCAACTCGCTACTGGATGAAACTTGGGGGCAACGTCAATCCCAGCCCTCCCCGCTGAAAACGAATCACTCAAAAATACCAAATAATCCGCACCCCAAGTCGCGGCTTTCTGACTCAGTAAGACTTGCCTTTTAGCGATCGCATTTCATGTCCCCGCGTTACTGAAAAATGCTGAACGCAACAAGCGCTTCAGAAAGGCGTTGTCGGTGCTAGATATTTTCGCGTGGGTTGTTGAAACTTCAAGATCGGTGCGGGTGCGCTTGACCGTGGATCCGCATGGCAACGCCAGAAATGGGACTACCTTCGGGACTGCGCTCGCAACCTGATAGAGAGAACAATGTGCTCCATTCGAACCCAGATAGCCCTCTTCTCGGAAGACCCATCCCGAGTCGTTCCCGGCAATATCATCGCGACTCAATTCGAACACTTGGTGATCACATAGAAAATTGGGAGAGACTATTCCCGATTGCTGCATCGAAGGATAATAGGCGTCTGCGGCGACTTGATCGCATACCTCTTTTTGAATAGTTAAGTGCCTGACCGTATTGTTTACGCCAAGAACCCACTTAACAGGCACGGAGTCAAAATTTGGCTCCAAAAGTTCCAGATCACTTCCTTCCGAAATTCCCAGCAAAACCGTAAGCCAACCAATTTGAATCGTCTCCCCCGAGCGGAATACAGTCCCGCCCCGAATTTGTTCCTCAAGATAGTTTACTATCCATTCGGCTCCTGCCCGGTAGGCCGACCCAGCATCTACAGAGATATTCGGGTGCCCATAGCGTTCTAGAAAGTATCCGCGATGCCTTTCCATAAATTATTTTCCCAATCTCAGCCTGATCTGCTCTAGCAAATGCCGCTGCACCGCGACTGCCCGCTGTGCATCGTCGGCGACGTACCCAGGATCAAGTGATTGCCCCTTATAGGAGTCCCAGTCACCAGGCATCTTAGCTCCCTTCGACGCATTAAGCGACTGTGGGAGCCCTTGCGTATTCAACGGATCGTTAAGCAACGCACTCTGGTCCGCTGCGCTCAAGTCACTAAACCCAGGCTGCGCCTTGATCCAGTCCTGAGGAATAAAGTGGTCCGCCGCAAGCCTCCCGTCTGCGGCTACAACTTGCCCGGTCAGAGGATTTACATATGTCCCGGTCTCGTTCGCGGTCGCGCGCATCGCTGCATTGGGCGACCTAACGGAGCAGTTTGTGTTGTGCACCCATACGCCGGCATGACCAACGTAGTAGGTGTGGAAGCCGTCAATGGTGAGATTGAAGACACATTGCGTCGAGCCCGTATCGCGGACCGACACAACCCTAGCTTCATCTCCACTTCCGAGTTGAACCCACTGGCCTATCTCGACAAGCTCAAGTGCACGCCAGCCAAGACCTTGAACCCAGAACGGATGGTTCGGTGTTGCGAGCAGCGCTTCTCTACTACCACCCGAAGACTGGAAGACTATCTCGAACACATTTTTGTCGTCGAACGAGATCGTATCGGTGACACGCCGATAGTCCCGTTCACCACCCAATTCCGGCTGAGACAGAACCATCTCTCCGACAGCGATCTTTTCTATCGGAAGCTGGCCGCGTTGCGTATGAACCAGTGTTCCGGCAACGAAGCAGAAGCCGGGCTTGGCCGCGACCGCCTCGTCAGCGACGCCCTCTGCGGTAAGCCTTAGGTCAGTCACTGCATCAACCGCGCCAAGAACTCTGCCGCCAACCATGAGGCCCCTTACAATGGGAATTGCGCTCGCCACAGTGACGCCTGCGTCGAGGATGTCTCCGTTTGTAATCGGCCGAGTCTGACCGAATTCGTCGATGTGCGAAACCAGGTCGTAGGCGTTCTCCATCATGCCAAGCGGATTTGTAGCGCGCAGCAGAAAATCCGTGTTTACGATGCGATCATAGGCCAGCGAAACCTTCCAATTTGGTCCGAGCTGGTGCGTGCGCCAATCGCGGAAGTCCTGATAGGTTTTTTGAACAGACTGAGCCGTGTTGATGTTCACTTGATCGTTGAATTCCTCGAGCCTCATGCTCGAGTTCAAGACCGTTTGAACAGTGCGATCAACCCAATTGGCGATCGCTTGACCGCTCATGATGCCGTCCACCACGACGGTCTCTATCCCGGTTCCGAAGTTCTCAATGAAATTGATGAAGCTCTGAGTCGCGTGCGGAGTAGGTTGCACGGATTCCGATTCCGGCCTCTTCTCGTCGGTCACCAACACCGTTTGGATTGCGGCGAGGGGCTTGTAATTTTCGCCCTTGTTCGCAAATGGATTGGTCGGCAAGCCGCTGAGCGCGGCCGCGTAGTCATCGTCGAGCGGCACACCCGATTGTCCCTTAAGTGCATCGATCAACGCATGAACGCTTGCTACGCCGGCCTGCGGTCTTGCCTCGTTGGCGGTATCAGCGTTCGCCGCATCCGAACCGGAAATGATCGCATTGCCGATCGCCGTTCCGATCACGTTGCCGATGACATCCGGCAACACCGCGATCAGATTGTCACCGAAGTCCTTGCCAGTGAGCAGCGAGCGTGTGGCGGCGCCCGCGATCGCGCCAGCCATGCCGGACACAAAGCGGATCGAGTTCGCATCGCCGATGTGCGCAGCTGCCATGCCGTTCGCGACCGAGTTGGTTACCCCGCCGACGACGCCGGCCGTCGCAACACCGGACCAGTCGAAGTGCTTCTCGAGGCCCGTTGCGACCTCGACGCCCTGCGTGACCACATTGCCGATGATCCCGCGGACCGCCCCCGTGCCGAAGGTACCGAGATCGCCAAAAACACCGCCAGCCGCGAACCAGTCCGTGGCAGAGAGGCCTCCCCCGACCGCCCCGCCGATTGCCGCCTCGGCCACGCCTCTCCAGCTAAAGCTGTTCTGGATGCCGGTTGCCAAACCGACACCCTGGGCCACGATACTGCCGGCCGCGCCCTCCGCCGCGCCCAGAAGAGCGTCGCCCACCACCGAACCAGCTCCGGGAATGAAATAGTTCAGCACGATAGTCACCACGACGGCGATGATGACGAGAAGGATTTGCCCGAACCCGCCGCAGGCCGGGCTGTGATGCTTTGGCGCCGTCGGCGAGGTGTTGCCGATGATCTGGTTGGGATCGTAAACCTTGAAGACGTCGGATGAGTTGTGCGCGTTGTGGATCCGGTTGGGGACGATCAGGCTCTGGCCCGCGACCAACGTCTCCGAACCGTCGAGCCCGTTGGCGTCGGCCAGCATGTACCAGAAGCTGGTGTCGCCCCAGACGGCCCGCGCGATGGAGAACAGCGTGTCGCCGCTCTGCACCGTGTAACGCGCCGCGGCCGATTCATAGGTCAGCCCGTTGATCGGATCGTAACTCTGGTCGAAATCGGCATAGGGGGTGGAGCTGTTGCTGCCATTCTGGAACGCGTTGGAGCCGGGCACCTTGCGGTGCGAAGCGATGCTCGCCACATAGTCGACGTCCGAGGTGCCGTTGTTGGAGATGTCGCCGACCGCGATGCCGCCCGCGTAGTAGTGGATCTCGCGCGGATCGCCGCCCGACAGCCCGTCGGCCTCGTCGCGCTGCAGGATCAGCCCTTCGGCGTTGGTGACGAAGTTCACCTGCCGCGCCCGGCCGTCACCGATATAGACATTGTTGATCGAGCCGTTGGCGTTGTAGCCGTAGGTTGTGGTTTGCGTGGTCGAGGGCTGCGCCGTGTTCGGCGTGTAGACGATCGAGTACTGCTGCGTCGCGTCCCACCAGACGTAGGTGTTTTTGGTGTCGTTGTTTGTCGTCGTGGAACCGGAGATCGTGCTGCCGTAACTGTGGGTGACCACGCCACCGCCATAGGAGCCGGCATAGACGCCCGGTGAACTCTCGTTGAGAAAATCGTAGTAGGTGTCGGCGACGACGATCGAGTTGTCGTCTCGCTTGGTCCAGGTGTGGTCGTGGGTCACCTGCGACGCAGCATTGTAAGTGGCGGAACGAGTGTAGACTTCCGGGTTCAAGGTGGTGTCGGCGTACTCCTTGTACATCCAGACCCGGCCGAGTTCGTCGCGATCGTAGCTCGCCCGCATGTTGCCGGCGCCCGCGGTCACCGGTGGCGGATTGCTGCTCGACGAAGTGCCGAGGATGGCGTTGACCTGCGCGAGATAGCCGTCCGCCGTGTAAGTGTAGGTTTCCTTCTCCTCCTGGTAGCTGTCGGTGGATCCGGAGGTGGTCTTCAAGGTCTTCGTCGCAATGGCGCGCTCGCCCCACGCGTTGTAGGAGATATCGACGCCAGTCGAGCCGCGCGTGATGGTGCCCGAACCTGCAGTGCCACTTAAGGTCCCCCGTGTCGTCACGAAGCGGTTCATCGAGTCGTATTTGTACCAGTAGTCCTGGGTCTTCGTACTGCTGGCGAAGGCACCTTGCGCGTCGAGCTCATGATAGACGGCGTTCATATGGCGAACGTTGCCGTTCTGGTCGTACTCCCAGGTGATCGTAGCAGCCTCGCCGATCGTGCCCCCGGTGTCGGTGAAGCTCGTCATCCGGTTCAGCGCGTCATATACGATGATCGCGTTTTGCAACGTGCCGAAAGCCGGTGGTGCAGCGCCGTTGATATCGGGAACGTAGCCGTCATAGCGCTCCAGGGTGCGGTTGCCCTCCAGGTCATACTGGTAGGTCGAGCTGATCGTCCCGCTCGTCGTGTGCCAGTTCGGGAAATCGAACCATGTCGTGGAGTATGGCGTGCTGGTCGACGCAACGCGGTTGGTGTTGAAATAGGTCCAGGTGTCGCCAACGCCGTCGGCGACTCCTCGTCCAGCGAGATCGAAGGTGTAGCTGAAGACGTGGTTGCCGTAGTCGGTCTTGCCGACGGTGCGCCCGAAGTAGTCGATGTTCTCGATCTCAGACAGGCCTGTGTTGTTCATCGTGGTGGTCTTGACCCAGCCGCCGAACGCATTGCTGCCGGTAGCCAGACCGGTCGTTTGCATCGACGCCGACCAGGCATAGCCGTAGACGGTGATGTTGCCGGCATAGTCGACCGAGCGCGAAACGCGCCCTTGCATGTCGTAGTCGGTCAACTCCTTGAGCGGAATGCTCGTATTGTTCAGATCAACTAGCAGGCTATTCCAGTGGGCGATGCGCTCGCCGAGTTCGTCGTAGGCGTAGTAGTCGGTCAGGATCATATCCTCGTCCGAGCTGTTGCCGACGCCGACGGGTCGTGTCGGGTGCACCTGGACGGTCAGGCGGTCGAGATTGTCATAGGTGTAGGTCTCGACCCGGGTCGGACTGCCACTGACGAGGGTGCTGGACTGGCGCAAGTCGCCGAAGACGTCGAAGGCGCGCGCGTAGATCGAGGAATCGGGACGGAATTCCCGCAGCACCAGCGGATCGCCGCCTTCGTAGCCGGTGCCGGCGAGCAGCGCGCGCTTGGTGCGGTTGCCGGCGGCATCGTCGACCGCGACGAGGCGTCCGGAGAGATCGTACCAATAGGTTTCGGTCGGGGTGGCGTTGACGTGAACGCCGCCCTGCTCGTCGGTGTAGTTGACCAGGGGATCGATGCGCGAGACCAGCCTGCCCATCTTGTTGTAGGCATAGGTCGTGATGTATTTCGGATCGCTGCCGCCGGTGTTGCGCGCCCCGATTTCCTGCAACACTTCGCCGAAGGCGTTGTAGACCCGCTTGTGGCTGATCGTGGGCCGGTTCGCGGTGGTATCGATCTGGCGCAGCGGTTCGCGTGTTTCGGTCTCCTGCCCGCGCTTGTCGCGCACCGAGATCGTGGTCACCATGCCGTCCACGGTTACGGTGCCGACCGAGCCGGCGCCGGCGTTGGTAAGCAGGCTCATCGCCTGGCTGGCGGTGATGCCCGCCCAGGTATAGCCGGTGGGCAATGCCGCGCCGGAAGATGCGATCATCAATGTCTGCTTGCCGTTGCCGTCATAGGCATAGAGACGGGTGGTGCCGTCGCCGGCGGTGGATTTCCAAAGGTGGCCGGCATTGTCGTAGGAATAGTTCTCTTGCCACATGCCGTTGACGCCGCGGGCGATGACTTCGCCGAAGCTGTTGTATTGCGATTGCGACGAGTCGCCGAAGGTCCAGGTGCTGCCGTTCAACAGTGCGGTTGCCTGGAACGTCACCTGCCCCAGCGCGTCGTAGCGGATGGCCTTCGCATTGGTGTCGTGGCTGCCGTCCGACTTTACGAGCGTAAACCTGCTCTCCACCTCGCGACCGACGGCGTCGTAGTAGTGATAGGTTACGAAGCCGGCGGCGTCGGTGGTCGATGCGAGGCGCCCGCCCACGCCATAGGTGTAGGTCGTCGTGCGGTCGCCATCCGAACCGGCACCCTTGCGGGTCGAGGTCTTCAGGTCGTTGAGACCGTCATAGGTCATTTCGACGATCTGCTGGCGGTTGGCGGTGTTGGTGTAGTCGGTGAACGCCGGCCCCTTGATCTGGGTCTGGCGGCCGGCGTTGTCGTAGACATAGGTCGTGAGATCGCCGCTTGCTTCCGCCTTGGTCGCGACCTCGCCCAGGGCGTTGTAGGTGTAGGTAATGATCGACGAAGCCGTTCCCTGGCTGAACGCACCCGTGGAAGCGTCGACCGTGGCATAGTCGACGCCGGTCCGTTCCTCGCTCCTGCGCCGCCCCATCCTGTCATAGGTGAAGTTCGTGGTGCGATCGTTGCCGGCGCTGAGGTTTACGGTCGTACGCAGATAGGCGACATAGGCGGTGTCGTTGCCGTAGCTGGTGTTGGCCGACTTCGCCGCTGTCGCGTTCGACTTGCCCGAAAAGCGTTCTTCCCTGGTGGCGTTGCCGTCGCCATCGACGGTGGTGATGGTCAGGTAGTTTTCCTGGTCGAGCTGAGCGATCCTGTGGTTCGCCTTGTCGTAGTAGAACCACACATTGTTGAGGACGGTAGATCCGTCGGCGACCGAAGTGTGGAGGAGATTGCCCGACAGGTCGTACTCGTTGGCAATGGCGATACTGCCCGTCAGGTTGGCGTAGGCCTTGCCATCATACCAGCTGAGGACGTTGGTCACGGTCGTCGTGATGAGACGGTTTGCGGCGTCGTAGGCATAGAGGGTCTCGCGATAGGTGCCGGAGCCGGCCGGCGGCGTCCCGCCGGGGTTGGTCGGCAGCGTCGAGAGCTTCGTGTCGTAGATGCGTTGCTTGGCAACGTTGCCGTTCTGGTCGAATTCGAACGTCGAAAGGACGCCCAGCGCGTTGATCGCAGCGGTGCGGAAATTGCGATCGTTGTAGTAATAGAGCGTACGCGCGCCGGCGGCATCGGTGGTCTGGATGACGTTGCCGCGCTTGTCGTAGGCAATGGTTTCGCGCGGGACGAAGTTGCTGTGCGACGTGAAGGAATCATTCTGATCCACATAGGTGAGCTGGTCGTGATTTGTCTCGATCAGCCGATCAAGCTTGTCGTAGGCGAAGTTCGTCGTGCGCGCCTCGGCCAGGCTATAGGCCTCGATCATCCGGGTGCGGTTGCCGCGGTGGTCGTAGGTGTATTTCGTGGTAATCGTGGTCGATTGCGGCGTGCCGCCGACGGTGGTCCAATTTATCGTTGCAGATTCCTGTAACAACCGGCCGATCTTGTCGTAGGTATCGGTCGTCACGCCGCCCAGCTTGTTGGTGAACGAGGTGCGTTCGCTCAAGGCGTTGAAGTGGTAGTGCTCCCATTGTTGCTCGCCGTCGCGCATATCCGTCACACGGCCGAGCTTGTCGCGCGTGAAGAGGGTCACCTGGTCGACCGCGTCGTTGGAGGTCATCGCGACCTTGACGCCGTCGGTGATCGTGCCGGTGAATTTGGCCGGGTACTTTCGGACTTGCGTAAGTTCGCTGCGGAAATTGTAGCTGTAGCCGGTGACGTAGGACTCCTGGTCGATCTGCTGTATCAGCCGGTCCAGCAAGTCATAGTTGGAATTGAGATAGCCGCCCCTCGGGTCGGTCGTCTTGATGAGATTGCTGCGCCGGTCATAGGTGTAATTGGTGGTTCCGCCGGCGGGTACCGTCATCGACGACACGCGGCTGAGTGCGTCGTAGGTGTAGGTTGTGGCGTTGCCGCGGCCATCGGTTTTCGAGGTCAGGTTTCCCAGCTTGTCATAGCCAAAGAGCGTCATCGAGAGTTCGGGCGCGGACTGGCCGTAGGCGTCGGTCTCGGCCGTCATTTGGCTTAGCGCATTGTAATCATAATGCGTGATGGCCGCGTCGCCCGCGACGTTGCTGGCCACGGTGCGGTCGGTCAGGCGGCTCATGGCGTCGTAGCCGAATGTGGTCGTGGTCATTTCGGCGGGCGGACTGGCTAGCGCGTAGCCTTGGGTTTCGGTCCAGACCCGGCTGAGGGCGTCATAGGTGTAATGGGTGGTCGATGCCTCGGTCGTACCACTCGCCACGGTCTTGTCCGTCACCCGGCTCATGAAGTCGTAGTCGTAATGCGTGACGGTCTTCTCGTCCGGTGGATTGGTCGCGGCATAGGCTTGGGTTTCGTCGACGAGCCGGCTCAAGACGTCATATTCGTAGCGCGTCGTGGTCGCATCGGCGGTGCCGCTTGCCGCCGTCTTGAACGTCATTCTGCCCAGAAAATCATAGCTGTAGGCTGTGGTGGTTATCTCCGAAGGCGGATTGGTCAAGGCATAGGCACGCACCTCGCTCAGCATCCGGCCGAGAATGTCCCAGGTATAGTGTGTCGTCGCGGCGTCCGCGGTGCCGTTGGCCTCGGTGCGGTCCTTGACGCTCCCGAGCAGATAGTAGCTGTAGAGCGTGGCCGTCGCTTCGGCCGGCGGGTTCGTCGGGGCGTAGGCACGCGTCTCCTTCAGCACCCTGTCCAGGTCGTCATATTCATAATGCGTCACCAACGCATCGCTCGTCCCGAAAGCGACCGTTTTGTCGGTTACGCGACCCAGCTTGTCGATGTCGAAATGCGTGCGGGTCTGGACGGAGGTGCTGTTGGCCTCCGTTTTGTCCGTCATACGGCCCAGCGGATCATAGGCGAAAACGGTCGTGGTTTTTTCCGCCGGCGGATTGCTTACAGCATAGGCGCGCGTCTCGCTGAGGACACGACTGTCACTGTCATAGTCGTAGTGGGTGGTCGTCGCGGCGGCCGTATTGTAGCCACGCGTTACGTCCGTAGCGCGATCATACGCGTCATAAACCGTAAATGTCTCCGAGAGCGAGGTATTGCTCGAGCTGACGTAGGCGAATCTCTCGTCCGTCAAGCGGCCATCGAGGTCGTAGCCTCGGTGGGTGGTTACGGCGATCGCGGTGCCCGCAGCGTCGATGGTATCGACCAGGTCGCCGAATGCATTGAACGCCTGCGTTGTCGTCGTCGATTCCGCCAGCGGCACGCCCGGAGGCGCGACATAGGCACGGATTTCAGCCTGTACGCGGCCCAGATGGTCGCGATCGTAGTGAGTCGTCGTCGCCTGCGGTTTCGTGTAACCTTCCGTCTTGTCCGTTACCTCTCCGAAGGCGTTGAGCTGATAGAAGCACTTGGTTTCTTCCGGCTTGCCCTGGGCGCGGGTTTCCAGTGTTACGCGCCCGAGGATGTCGCGGCTGTAGGCGGTCGTCGTTGCGATCGTTACGTCGTTCGAGGCTTCGGTTTTCGATGTTACGTCGCCGAAGGAATTGTAGGCAAACGCCGTCGTGACCATTTCGGGCGGCGGGTTGCTGGCGGCATAGCAGCGGGTCTCCGTCAGCACTTGGCCGTTCTGATCGAAAACGTAATGCGTCGTAACCGGCGCGGTCGTCGTGCTCTGATAGGCATCGATGCGGTCGGTCAACTGGCCGAAGGCGTTGTAGGCAAAATTCGTTTTACGTAGCGCCGTGCCGTTGGAAGGGTCGTAGGCCTCCGCCTTGATCAAGACCTGCCCTGCGGCGTCATAGTCGAAATGGGTGATAACCGGCGTCGTGCTGCCATAGCCGGTGGTAACCTGCTGGAGCAGGCCGGTGCCGTAATAGTCGTAGTGCGTGCAGATGTTCAGGCCGTCAAAGGTGTTAGCAAGGCGACCGGCCGGGTCGTAGTCGTAAAGGGTATCGATATGCGATGACGGGTTGGCGGCGATAAGACCTGCCACGGTTTGAAGGTTCATCGCATCAGTCACCGCGTAGGCGGCCGAATAGCGAATCTCTTTCGCAACACGCCCATCGGGGTCGTAGGCGTGCTCGGTAACATAGCCCAGGGCATCGATATCGTAGATCAATCGCCCGGCCTGGTCGTAGCGAAGGCGGGTAATGCGGTTGTTGCCGTCGCCCACATGCGAGGCGGCCCAACTCGTCCAGTCGTAGTTGGCCGACGGCGCCTGCGTGGCCGCATAGCGGATCTGCTTGACCACCCAACCCATCGACTGGGTGCTGTCGACCTGGTCGCAGATGTATTGAGTGACGGCGTTGTTCGGGTCGATCGAGAAGGTCAGGTTGCCGGTGGCGGCATCGTAGACGTTCCAGCTGACGCGGTTGTCGGTGTTGTTGCCGAGGCCCGAAGTCGCCGCGAGCTTGGCCTTCATGTCGGCAAGCGTATTGTTCGGTGTCGCCGAGAGCGTGCCGGCGTAATCGATCCGGTTGATCAGGTGCTCGGCGGCATCATAGACGAACCCGACCGGATGCAGGTTGGCGTCCAGCGTGAACAGCAGCAGTCCGCGGCCGTCATAGTACCAGCGAGTATGCCGGTCGCTGGTCGAGCTCCCGACGTCGGCGATCATCTGCGAGAAGGCGCCCGCAGCGCGATCCGCCGAGGCAACCTGGGTTGCGTAGGCGATCGTCTCGACCTGGTGCCCGGCATCGTCGTATTTGATCTCGGTGAAGTACCCGAGGGCATCGAGCGTCCCGATGAGCTTGGCTGACTCGTCATAGAAATTGCGTGAGGTGCGGTCGTCGGTTCCCGGGGTGAACGACTGTGCCAGGGGGATCGCGGCATTCTTGAGCGTCGTGATGGAACCGGCGGCGAGAGCGGTGGCGTAGCTTTTCGTCGAAACCAGGTTGGAAAGACCGTCATAGACGAACACGGTGCCTTCGCCTTTGCCATCGATGACCTGGATCAGGCGGCTGGCTTTGTCGTAAACGCGGAATTCATAGACGTCATTGCTGTTGGCAGTCGGGCGGACAGATGAGGCCAGCGGGTTGTTGGGATTGCCGCTGCCGTCGGTGAGCGAAGCGGTCGTCTTGACGACATAGCGGATCGTTTTCACCAAACGATTGTCGAGGTCGTACTGGTACTCGATCATCGAACCGTCGGCGGCGATGTCCGCTGTCTTTCGACCAGCCATGTCGTACAGATAGTAGTGGCTGTTGAGGGCCGGATCGTTTGCCCTCAGAAGGCGTCCGAGTGCGTCGTAGAAATAGGAAGTTGTCGCATCGGGCAGTGCGGAGGACGATTCCTTGTAGGCTGTCAGACGTCCTGCCCAATCATAGGTCGAGAGTTTGTGAAAGCCGTTGGCGAGTACCAGTTCCGTGGTAGCGCCGCGGCCGCCGGACCCGGTCGTGCCGCCGTCCTGGTAGTTGTAGATCGTAGTGGCGCCATTGAGGTCGGTCGAACTGATGAAGCGGCCGAGCCCATCGTACAGGAAGGCCTCAGCATGCGAGATGCCGGTGGTCTGGCGGAAGAGCAGGTTGCCGAACTGGTCGTAGGTGTACGTGATGATCGTGTTGGTATGACCGGACCCCGTCAAGCCAGCGCCCGTCGTCGCGTCGGTCGCCTCGTAACTTGTCACCGAAACCAGATTGCCGCGGAAGTCGTACGTCATGTCGCTACGATCGGTCGTGCTTTTGTTGGTGATGCCCGCGACCCACGTCACCATCTGGCTCTCGGTGATCGGAGTGTTCCAGGCCAGGCCCGTGATGGCATACAGATTCTGGCGATAGGAAATGGCTGCCGTGCGATTGCCCGGTCCTGTTGCCGGGTTTGTGTTGAGCGTCGCGCTGCCGTCATACTGGTATTCGGTGACCTCGCCCCTCGCGCTGATCACAAAGCGCAGATGATTTTCCGCGTCGTAGACATAACGCGTCGTCAGCGGCACCGACGGATCGACCCCGGTCTGGATGTCGTCGGGATCGGGAACGAGGTAGCGGGCTTCGGTCAGCAACGCATTGGTCGAGGAATCATAGAAGCGCGCAATCGTGTTGCCGGCTTCGTCCTTTTCGAGGGTCAGGTTGTTGTGGCCGTCATCGTAGCGATAGTCGACGGTATTGGCGGCCGGATCCGTCCACGTGATGTCGTCGCTGTCGGCATTCCAGCTGAATTTGGTGACCTGCGATGCGCCGCCTGTCACCGCCGGCGGCAGGGTGATCGTCTTCAAACGCCCCTTGGCGTCGTATTTGACCGTCGTCGCGTGGTTAAGCGCATCGGTGATGGTCGTGATCCTGGCGACTGTGTCGTACTCGTAATGGGTGGTCGCCGTCGTGCCATCCGTCAGGTACTGATTGACGTACGCCACGCAGCCATTCGCGTCATAGCTGATCGTCAGTTTGGCACTGACATTGCCAGAGCTGTCGGCTTGCGAGATTGACGCGATGCGCGTGCTGTTGCCGTCATAGGTGTAGATCAGCTGGACATAGTTGTTATCGGCGATCGAACCGCCGACGGGCGTCAGATCCGTTTGAACCTTGAGCAGGCGATAAGCCGTGTACGAGCCGACAGTCACCGCCGTGGTGTCGTAGACGTAGTGTGTCCGCTTGAGAATTGTGCCGTTGGACAGCGTCGTTGCGATGTCGGTGAGATTGTTGTTCGGGTCATAGCTCAGCGTCGTGAACTCGCCGCTTGCCGTCGTCACCTTGGTGAGCAAATTGCCGGTATAGTCGTAGGCCAGGCCGTTGCCGTCGAGGTCAGTGGCACTCTTGATGCGCGCGAAATAGGTGTCGCTTGCGTCGTTCGGGTTGGTCGCGCGTTCATACACTTCCTTTACGCGGCTGTTGCCGTCGGTCCAGGTCCACTTCGTGGTGCCCGGGTCGTAGGACAACGTGTCGTAGGCGCCTCCGCCCTGGGTACAGATGTAGACACTGCCGTTGCTGGTGTAGAGTTCGTCCGAGCCGTCCCAGTTGATGCGCGTGACCTTGCTGTTGACGGCGTTGATCGTGCCCGTGACATGGGTGATCTGGCGCTGCGCACTCATGCGCCAGTTGTCGTGATTGTCGTCGAGGTTGGAGCCCAGGCTGTTGTAGGCACTGACGAGGACGTCATCGACGCCCTGCCCGATCAGGATCTCATCAGTCCTGGTGATGGCAAGATTGCCGGTCGCGGCGTTGACGTAGACGTTCTCGCCAAAGCACCCAAACGCGGCATTGCCAAGCTGGCCCTTCGACCCCAACACCCACCCCGAGCTGCGCTCAAGCCCGAGACCCGTACCTGTAACGACCGCGACCATGGAAATACCCCTTCGCAAATAGGGGAATTTCCGAATGGCTATCCCGGCCCTATTTGTTATGAGCCCTGATCCGTACTTTTCGATTTTCGTTTAGCGATTTCTTTCGGAATGGCCCGACTATTTTATAAGCTACTGAAATATATGGATTTTATTTCCTTCATCTGTAGACGTGCTGAATCTACCGCAGATAGGTCCCCCGGATTGCTTCGCAACCGGAGGATGTTTGGCGGTTGTAGCGCCGGGTCTTCCGGCGGCTCCCGCAACCGCGGAATAATGTGCAGCGGCAAACCGGGTCGGCGGTTGGCGCCACCGGCCCGCGATGTCTTCAATTCCCTGAAACGGAATCGACCTGTCCGAACACCTCTTCGAGCCGCGACAGCATCTGCGGCGGCAGCGGCGGGCGCGTTATGGAGGCAACGTTTTCCTTCAAGTGCTCGATTCTGCCCGTCCCGGTGAGCACGACGTGAATGCCCGGCTCATGACGGCAGAAACGGTAGGCGGCGTCGACGATGCCTTCGGTGCCTTCCTTCAGGAAACCAAGTGGATCGCCGGTATCGAGCTTCGCGCGATCCAGTTGGCCGGCCTTCTCGATGACGTCGAGCGCCTCCGCCAAGCCTCCAAGATCGCTGAGCGCACGGCGTACCGCGAACATGTCCTGCACGCCGACATTGTGCGCCTGCGTCAGCGCGAGGACGTTGCGGCGTGCGGATGGATTGAGAAGATTGAAGCCGACCATCACGATGTCCCAGATCCCGGTCGGCACGGCTTCCTGCAGCATCTTGTGGCTGGTGTCGCTGCCAAAGTGCCCGGTGATGCCGAGGAAGCGGATCTTGCCCTGCTCGCGCGCATTGAGGAGCGCAGGCACGATTTCCGCCGTCACATAAGCGAGTTGGCCGCGCACGATGCCGTGCAGGTTGTAGAGATCTATGGTGTCGGTTCCGAGCCGCTGCAGGCTGCCACCGAACTGCTCGAGGGACGGTTCCGACCGAAGTTTGCGCGCGCGTTTAGAAGATTGGCGGGGCGCGAACACTTACGCCAGCCCTCCTTCGCCAAGGCTTCGGAGGGCGCTGCAAACTATTGAATTCGATCTTGCGAAGCCCGAAGGGCGAAGCAGGATGGTGCCCAGAAGAGGACTCGAACCTCCACGCCTTGCGGCGCTAGTACCTGAAACTAACAACGTGGTGCGGCTGAGAGGACTTGAACCTCCACGTCCTTGCGGACACTGGCACCTGAAGCCAGCGCGTCTACCAGTTCCACCACAGCCGCGCAACAAACCGGCCTTCGCCGCAACAAGTTGCTGTTGTTGCGGAGTTACTAGCCTACCTAGTCTAACGCTGTCCAGCCTGCTGCAATCATGCAGTTGCGCCAGTACGTGCGAGCGGCTCCGCCTAGCAGATCGACCCCGAGATGGGCACTAGCAGCTTCGTTCTCGCACGCCGCTGCCTGTCTCTCGAAGGGCGGGGAGCCGTTGCCGTTCCAGTGCCCTGCACGCACGCTGCACCCGACCAGCGCAAGGATCGCGGCCAGGGCGAGCGCCTGCCTCATGCCGCCACCTTGGTGCGCTCCAGCGCGTCGATAGCGAGGCGGAGATCGGCAGGGGCAAGGTGGGCGTAGCGCATGGTCATCTTGATGTCCTTGTGCCCTAGCAAGCGCTGCACATGGATCAGCGACACGCCGCGCTGGACAAGGCGAGAGGCGAACGTGTGGCGCAGCGTGTGCGGCACGAACTGCGTGTCCTCGACCAGCCCCATGCTCGACTTCATGCGGTCCCAGGTCGTGCGAAGCCAGTGGTCGCCATAGTCGAAGAGCTTGCCCTTGTGAGAAGGCGCGTGCGTCACCAGCCGGCGGGATACGACATCCCACGCGCGGCTTGTCAGCGGCACAGTGCGCGGTAGATCGCCCTTATTCTCCCAACAGGACACGCTGCGCTGCGCCGGGTTGATGTCCCGCTCGTGCATCCGCTGAAGCTCGCCCACGCGGAAGCCAGTGTCGATCAGTACCGTGAAGGCGTCGCACTCATCGAGCTTGTCCCATTGCGCGAGCAACTGGAGACACACGCGCTCTTCAGCATCGGACAAGAAGCGGATGCGGCCCTTGAACTCTTTCCTGCGTGGCATCTTCGGCTTGGCCGTCATGCCCTTGCGCTCGATAGCCGTGGTCATGATCGTGGACAGAGCAGCGAGCTTGCGGTTGATCGTGGCGTCGCTGTTACCACGCGCCTTCAGCGCTTCGACGTAGCTATCGAGGGCTTCCGTGTCGATTGCGTTGAGCGGGCGCGAGCGGCCGAAGTGATCGCAAGCGGCGGTGCCATTAATGACCACCGTCTCTTCACCCTTCGTGCCGGCCCATCGCAGGGCTAAGGTGCGGTCGTACGCTTCGCCTAGCGTCCACGCGCGGGACTTCAGTTCCTCCAGCTTGATCTCGCCGGGGTCTGGGTTCTGCAAGCGGTTGAGCAGTTCGGTGCGCTTGCGGATCGCGCCGTCCAAGTCACCGCACGTAGCAGTCAGGCGCTTGCCTTCCCACGTTACGTCGATGAGAAGGCTATCGCCGCGTCGCCGGATGCCCTTAGGAAGCGTCTCTGCCATCACTCAACCTCGCTGATTTGGGTGGCCAGCCGTGTACCGCGCGCCGTCAGGGTGACAATCTTCCGGCGCAGATCGTTGGGGTCGTCCTCAGTCACAACAAGGCCGAACCCCTCACGGTAGACAGCCCCCGCACGCACGACACCGTCAGGCGACAAGGCGGCTACATTCCTCGACATCGAAGACTGCGAGACCCCCACGCGTTCCGCGAGTTCGCGCATCGTGATCCGGGGCTGGATTGCCGCCCACAGGAACGTCGAGACCATTTGCGCCGGCATCTCGGGGTGCACTGTCCGCACAGCCTCCATCAACCGCACAAGGCGGTATAGGCGTTTCCTGTCGATTGCCACGGCGATGCCCCTCGCTTGTTGCGCGGCACCACTTTGGGGGATTGAGAACAACATGCAACCGTCTCCAGTAAATTACGATCTCACTCCCCTCGCGCCAGACGCTAAGAGCATGGCTTTGTGGATAGGATGAGACCTGAAAAAATAGCTCCCCACCGCGAGGCAGGGAAAGATACAACGCCTTCATGGTCTATTAGTTCCCTTCGTTGAGGGGGATTTAATTCCCCACTCCCCTGCGCCTTGTTATTTCCGGCCCATCCTACGGCGTGCGCAAATGGCAACCTCAACCTATGCAGCCAAGGTGTCAACGACATCTACCCCCTACGTAGGCGGGGGTGCGACAATGTCTCTACCACGGAACTTCAGAACAACCTCTGCGGCGAGCGCCAAGCGCAAGGCGCGGCGAGGTGTGAAACCTCGACACGCGTTCGCGTCCTTCACGATCTCCCGCAATTCCCACGACGGCGCGGAGCCGACAAGGGCAAGGGCTGTTTCGTAGATCATGCGCGCCCTTCCTTTTCTGCTGCGTCAACAGTCTCGACGCCGTGGTCATGAAGTGTGCGCAAGGCCGCTGCATGGTCGAGCAATAGCTTGCGATACGCGTCCTTAGGAGCCTTCACCGTCGAGCCATCAGCGCGGGTTTTGTCGAGCGCAAGGTGGAGATCGTGGAAGTCGCCGCGCGACATTTCGAGTTTGAGAGTGTCTGTCATGGCTCTTTCCAAGTTTGGCAAGCGCAAGGCTAGCCAGTTAGTGCAGGATCACACCCCAAGGAACGCGCCTCTGACACGCGTTCAATGGGCGATGGTCGTTGCAGCTATTCAGTCAGGGAAAGCCACTGCACTCCCGGTGCTTCCATCGTGATAAGGATTTGAACAACGCCCTCCGCGAAGTCTGACAAGGCCTTGTCACTCGCGGCCTCACTCGCGGCCCTCGCGGCCCAACTCGCGGCCTCACTCGCGGCCCAACTCGCGGCCTCACTCGCGGCCCTCGCGGCCGCACTCGCGGCCCTCGCGGCCTCACCCGCGGCCCAACTCGCGGCCCAACTCGCGGCCCTCACGGCCTCACTCGCGGCCCAACTCGCGGCCCTCGCGGCCTCACTCGCGGCCTCACTTCCTTCCGCTTCGCAACGCTTCGCTGCGTCTAGCAACGCGCCCTTGTGGTGCGCGTCTTTCTGCAACGTTGCAGCGGCGCGCAATGCTGCTGGCACCTGGACACGGATAGCCATTTCGGCAACGCGCCGCGCAAAGGCCGTGGCATCCAAAACGCCCGCGCTACCGAGTTGGGCAAGTGCAAGCCTCCTCATTCCCTTCGCGCGTGCGTCGTAAGAACTCCACGACGCATCGTTAAGAGCGATTTTGAGGGACCACACGGCGCGCGACACGCATGGCGGATTATCATCATGCGGCAAGCCCATTGCGTAACACACAGCCGCTTCCACGCACATTTGCCCAGGGATAGGCCTTCCCTTTCCGCTGCAAAGGCCAGCGTCAACGGTTGCGAGCACCTTGCGCGCGATGCTTAGAGATATTTCCATAGGTGGCTCCATAGAGGCGGTTAGAAGCGGCAAGAGCGCCGCGCAAGGGCCACTAGCGTGTTCGGGTGCTAATGGCCTATGCGCGATGTTCTAGTCACATGTGGATGGGTTAGGCCGCGCGTACGCTTGGGATTAGCGCGACATCATCCGCAGGTGCGTCGAATACCCCGGCAGCAATCGCTACCGCTTCAATCTCTGGCCACGTGAACGAATGACATCCCGCAACGAATGACCCATCGGGCTTTACCTCTGTCACCGTGAAGTGGCCCACGCGGATCGAATGCCCGTTGCAGTGCCACCCTTGGCCACGCGCGCGGCATAGCTTCAAGAAGCGGAAGGCCCGCACCGCATGGTCAAGCGGCACACTGGCACCCCAGGAAGTCTCTAGGGCACCGTTGCGGATACGCAATGCCGCGCCACCCGTTGCCGCATCGAAACGGGCCGTGACCGCTTCGCCTGCGTACCAGCGCGCAATCAAATCGGCATTCTTGACGCGGATCGAAGCGGATCGTGCGTCGTGGTCTTCTTGTGACATCAGCGCTTCAATGCGGTCCCGTTCGCGGTAGCCGCTTGGCAACGCGTCCCCCGCACGGAATGCGCCGCGTATCTTCGCCGCCTTGCGCTCTTTGTCGCGTTCCCGCTTGGCAATCGCCGCCGGGGTATTGGTCTTCGCTTCGCGTTCCGCGCGCTTTGCGTGGATTGCTTGCGCGTCCACAAGCCATGGCAAAACAGGAGCGACTAGCCCAAATGCTTCCGCGTACTTGCTGGCCATGTCGGATACGTCGCGGAGGTTGTCTTCTACAGAGCGGTATAACTCGCGCGCGCGCGACATCCTGGAGACTTCTTTTGCGTACACCGCCGCGAAGTGTGCAAGGTTCGCTCCGTGAACGCTGGCCATGTATTCGGGAGACCCTTCATTCCACCCCGCGCGCGGCGCTTGACCGCCCTCCGCGCCAACAAAGGGAACATAGAATGCGGCGTATTGAACCGCACGCCGCGCCGGGCCGATATGCTTGCCCTGCGTTGTCATGCTGTAACCGTTGCTAGAGATAAGCGCGACGCGCGAACCATCCGCACCACTGACAATGCGGCCGATAGGAGTGCGCCAGCTGTAAAGCGTGGTATCCCGAAAGCTGAAGTTGCCATTGGCGCTCCGCGCCTCGCTTTGACTTTGGTTCGCCCAAATGTGCGCAACCATGCTGTTTTCAAAAACCGTTTTCATATCGTCCCTCTTAGGTGTGCGTGACGTGTTCGCGGCAAAAGCGCCGCGCAAGAGCCACTAGCAACGCGCCAATGGCCTATGCGCGATGCTCTTCACGCGTACGCGATTGCCGTTTCCCGCGCTGCGTCACCACGAAGAGCACTGATAACGCCGCGTTCCATGGCCTCTCCTGCTATCTGGTAGAGGCGCATTGCGTTGTCACGTGTCGGCGAAGCTTCGAACATGCTGAGGGCGGAATTGAAGAGGCTACGAAGAGTGCTAGGGCGGATCGTTGTCATGGTGAAGTGTCCTTAGGTGGATATGTGGATAGGATTAGGCGAGGTTAAGCACTGTGGTGCCGGCACCATCGTTGAACGCGTCACCATATTCGCGGATGAACCACGACGGCTTATCAGCAAGCGCGTCACGCTCTTCGCGGGCCTTTGTTATCGACACGCGAAGGGAACGCAGTTTAGCGCGAAGCACTGCGCAGATTGTTGGCGAGAATTGCTTGCCTGCCGCTTTGATCTCACTTAGCAGCGCGCGTGCAATGTCCCGCTCTTCCGCGATGTTCCCGACTAGCGCAGCATGCTGCGCACCCTCTTGCCATGCTTCGTCGTAGGTTCGCGCTGCTTCAGCCTCTCCCGCTGTGTATCCATCAGCGGCATAGGCTGCATCTTCCGCGCAATCGAAGAGAGAGAGATTGCCGTTGCGCTGGCACATCACACGGTAGCCGTCATTCCACGGCTCTTTGTGCGCCGCTAAGAAGCGCTCCTGTCCATGCTTTGCTGACATGCGAAGCACCACGGCAACGTAGGTTTCATCCTGGAATGTGTCGCAATACCAGCCTACCGCGAGACTGCGGCGGATTTTGTGCGCTTCATTAACGAACCTGAGGCCGGTTCCTTCAAGTGTTTCCACCCAACGATTGCCTTTATCGTCCGGTGCGTTCCACCCTGTTATTGTCTTCGATAGCATGGCTTAGCCTTCCCTCTTCTTGCTGATTGAGAATGACAACGTTAACAAACCGATTGCGAAGAAGTGCAGTCCACCTACCTTGCGGTATCTGAAGCGGATTGCTGCATTCCAGAACGAAGCGTTGTGCATTGGCGTGTTCCCGTTGTCGGGAGTAGAACAATGGATATGTGGGTAGATGATTGCAATAGCGCGGCGAAAATAAATTGATGGAAGAGGCGCGCGCTGGTGGCGCGCTAGTCGGGCAATGGTGTGGCTTAGGTGGTGCTTGCGTGGTGTGTGCGTCCCTAAACCCATAGCCACTTAATCAAAAACAGACACGCGTAACTAACGCGTACCTGAGATGCGCAATGGTTCGCGCCACGATCCGCAGCGATGTGACCACGATTAGACTAAGCATCTAGTGAATTGCCGCGCGTTCATTGGCTTTTAGGGCACCCGTTGCGCCGTATGTTGCGGTTTGCCCTGCCAGCGGCGCGCGAATGCCCCAGGAGGCCGGCAATCGGACCGGCACGGGGGAACCTGGCGACCGCAAGGGTCGTGATACCCCTTCAGAAATTTGCGGCGTATTCAGTCCCCGGCTTGACTTCATTGGTCGAGGGCGTAGCCCGAGGACAATGAAGGGGGATGATGCGCTATAGAACAGGGGGCTGCGGTATAGGGTAGGGTGTATAGGAGGACTAGTACCAGTGTTCCACTATCCACAGCCTAAGCACAGCCTAAGCACAGCCTAAGCTACCACCTAACCACAGCTTAATACCCACCTACTCTCCACTACTGTCTATACTGTATATAAACCGGAGGGTGATCTGTATTCTATAGTGGCACCTTAATCGCCTACCACATATCGTGTCTAAACAGACAAAATCAGATCTAAATGACACCATAGCTAGTAGGCTCCGCACAGGCGCATAGAAGCCCGTACAGCCCCACCATTTTCCCGCGTCCTCGTAGTCGGAGGAAGGGCATGGTGGGGCTGGCCGAGGCGCATTTCGCCCGATCCTTGGCGGATCAGTAGGCTGGCTTAGACCAGTGCGAAGAGCAGCGTCAGAAGGCGGAAGGCGCCGCGATGGTCGCCGCGCTCAACCTTGTACTTAAAGCCGGTGTTCGGGTCGGTGAACTCCCAGGTGTCGCCGTCGCCGTACTTGGCGACGCTGAGGGTGGCTGCGGAGGTGCTGGTCTTCAGCAAGGCGGTCTGGATGGAGGGGCGGGTGAAGGCAGTCATGCGATCTTCTTTCTAAAGTAGAGGGAATGGGCGAATGCCCACGGTGCAGCCGGCTGGTAGAGCCTGAAGCCGCACGAGATGAGGCTGTTTGAGGACGCGGGGTTGTCGGTCGTGTCAGTGATGGCCCACACGTAGCCGTGCCGCTTGGCATAGGCCGCACGAGAGCGGATTAGACGCTTCTGGAGACCGTTTCCCCGCGCGGAGGGTAGCACCCCAGACCTGGCGAAGTACGCCGTGTGCAGTGAGCGCACGCTTGGCACGAAGCAAGCGAAGGCGATGGGTTCTGAGCCGTCTTCAGCCAGCCACCAGTCGTAGTCAGGGTCGTCTGTAGGGACGGCCTTGTCGAATGGGAGGCAGTTGCTCTGAAGGTAGGTCAGTTCCTCGACGTAATCTTCGCTGAGGACGTGACGGATGCGTGTCATACCCATGTCTGCGTCACAGGTTTGTAGCCGAACACGTGCTCTTGGAAGTCGGTGAGCACCTGGTCGAGCAGCTTGTCTTTGTTTTCTTGCAAGGCTTCGTCTTGGTCCTTGGCCATGTGTTCGACCCAGTACTTCACGGCGATAGCGAGCGCATCGAGACGGTCGTCGCGACGCAGAGCGCCACGCTCGCGGGTGATCCGGGTCATCTGGTAGAAGAGTTGGTAGGTCATGCGGGTGTCTTCGCCCGCGTCGGCGGCTGTGCGGTAGTCGCTGTCGATCAGCTTCTTGTCCACCACGAGCCGGTGCTGGTTCATTACAGGCTCCAGCACGTCGATGATGCGTAGCTCCTTCTGCCCCGTCGAGCGCTCTTCGAGGATCGTGCAGGGGTAGATACGATGAAGGTACGGCTTGAGCAGAGAGGCGAACATGCCGTCACCGAAGTTGCTTTCAATGATGATCTCCTTGACGCTGTGCAGCTTCGCAGCCGTGGCGATGGCCGTCAGCGTCTTGTCGCTGTAGCCGTCACGGAAGCCCGCTGAATGCGCCACGTAGATTTGGCTGTTCAACATCTTGGTGATCGCGATTGCCGTCTCATCCTTGCCACGCCCCGAGGGGTCGATGGCCATGACGCAGCCGGTGTACTTGAGCGTCAAGATGTTGCGGTTGATGTCGCGCTCGAAGTCCATCGGGCGATGGTAGCGGTCGCCGTTCATGCCGATGCACGGCACGTCAGAGAGCACGTGTTCAGCGCCGCCCGACCAGATGCACTTCTCTGGCCCACGCTCGTAGTCCATGTCGAGGACCATCAGGTCGTTTAGCTTGAGCGGATAGCGGTCCACGTCCGACAGAGAGGTGTCGAGCATGAACTGAAGCGCGAAGCCGGACCGGCCGTACGAGAGTTCGCGTTCAAGAAGGTCCATGTCACCGAAGCGCATGGGATCGGTCGGCTTGCCAGTGAGCGCAGGGTTCGCATCGAGCGCGTCGGCGATGTAGGGGGCGAGCTTGTTGCCGTACCCTGCTCGCTGCTTGGGCGACGGGTAGCGGGTCGGCCAGATCATCGCCTTGTAGCCGCGCTCTGGTAGTGCGTTGTAGACGCTGAACTCGGTCTGAGGTGTGCCTAGGTAGATGATCCGCGCGTCGCTGGTCGTCTTCAGGATCGCGTCGAACTCTTTCACCAGTTCGGCGAGCTTATCTCGTTGAGTCTGCGTGGCGGAGTTGCCAGGAGCCTCGATGTCGTCGGCGACGATCACGTTGGCACGCGAGCCGGTAAGCTGGCCGGTGATGCCCACGGATTTGACCGAAGGCGCGTGGTCGGCCTCTGCTGGCCCTACGTCGAAGGCCACCTTGCTGTCCCGCTGGCCGGTGCGCGGCAGCAGGTGTTGCAGCATCGCGATCTCGGTGATGAGGCGCTGCGTGAAGGTGGTGAAGTTGTCCGAGCGTTCCTTCGAGGCTGACACCACGAGGATGTTCAACTGCGGGTCGCGCAGCAGTAGCCAGATCACGAAGGCGCTGGTGATCCATGATTTGCCGACGCCTCGGAAGGCTTCGTAAATCTCGCGCCGCCCTCCGATCTGGAGGCAGCGCGCCATGTCGAGTTGTATGGCGGTCGGAGGCGGGAGGTTGAGATGCCTCCACACAAGCGTGAGGAACACCCGGAAGTCCTCGTAAGGACGCCACAGGTATTCCTCATTCTCGCCTGCGTACTTCTTACGCCACCATTCGTGGCCGTAATCCATCAGCCCCGTTCGTGCCGGATGTGGTGCACGTTGTCGAAGTCAGGCATGTCTTGCAGTTCCTTCGCGAGATCGCGCTTCACAGCGTCGTCCTCGTCCATCTCGACGGGGTTCTCCGCGAGGAATTTGTTGATCTGCGCAAGCATCGACGCGCTAGGCAGGATGCGTCGGGCGATGCCGTCTCCGTCTTCCACCCACACACCGTCTTCGAGGACGGAGAGGCAGAGCGCGGCCATAAGGTCGTGAATGCGCCGTACGGTTTTCTTTTCAGCCATTAGACGTTGGCTCCTAGGTCGGTCATGTAGGCTTGCAGTGCGTTGTAGAGCGTTGCTTGGTTTCCCGAGGGTAGCCGTGCACCGTAGACGAACGCTCCGACTGTGACAGCGCGGCCGAAGGTGGGCGTACCGTTGTTGTTCCAGCATCCCAGGTAGAGCGGAACGGTGCCGAGACCGGCCGAAGCACCGCTGGCGCTGGCCACACTGCCGAGAGAAGCGCCGTTCTTGTAGACGCTTTCGCTATCGTCAGCTTCTACTTGCGCGACCACGAGGCCGCGACTGTCGGCGTTTGCGACGCTCGTGACGATGGTAGTGCGGTTGAAGCCAAGGCCAATAGCGCCGCCACCAGTGCGAGGCGACAGGCGAATGATCTTGTTCGAGGTGTTAGGACCGCCGCCGTGGTACTGCGAGGACGCAAGGTTCGTGCGCTCGTATACGCCGAACATGCCGTTGATGATGTTGCCGGACATGGCAGACGCAACCGCGCCGGTCGAGGGCGTGAAGCCGGTATTGACGTAGCTCGCAGTGCCGTCCGTGGTGAGGCCCCGGTCGGCGGCGAAGGTCGGAGGCGTTGCGGAGAGCGTTGCGTTCCGGGTCGTCAGCTTCCAGTCCACGAGTGCGGCCTGTTGATCCGCCGCGCAGTAGACTTGCAAGCTGTCGATCAGCGCCCACGTACCGTCTGCTTTAGTCGCCTTGATGAGATTGTTGATGCTGTTCTTGCGCGTAAGCGTGGGAGGGGTTGTGAACGAGGCGAAGAGCGTTTTCGCTTCAGCCTCGAACACGGTTGTTACCCCGCCCATGAGGGCGATGTGCATCAGTTCTGGAAGACTTCGAGTTCGACGGTGAACGCCTCAGCGCTGATTGGCACGTAAGCTGCGCGCGCTTCGAGGACGCCGTATAGCGTGTCGAGCGCTGCACCCATGGCAATTCCCATCTCGCTGCCGGTATTCGGCACGCCGTTGCCTTCTGCGCAGTCGGTGAACGCCTTGTCACAGGTGATGTCCATCGCACCGATGTACGAAGACAGGCCGGTGGTGGACCACGCCGTGCCGTCCGTCGCCGACGCAATGGTCGGGAGTGTGCGGTACAGGTGGAGACGGAAGGAGGCGAGCGTCAGGATGGGCGACGACTTGTAGAGCCGCGCCTTACGGACGAACAGCGACGCGCCTTTGTAGCGCGCAGCGGAGAATGCCATCGGCGCGGGCGCGCCAGTGTTGCACACAAGCTGCCCCGAGGCGTAGGCCGTCGTGTTGGCAGTGCGTGTGAAGGCCGCGGACGGGTTAGTGATGATCCCAACCGTGATTAGCTTCTGTGTCATTGGTTATTTCCAGTAGGAGATGACGAGACCCACGAGGGTCACGGCTGTTGAGACGACACCTGCCACACCAGCGGTGTAGCCAAGCGTTTTGCTTCGGGAGTTTTCGAGTGATCGGAGACGTTCGTCGTGCTTTTCAGCGCGCGCAGATTGCGCGTTGAGAGCAGAGATGAAGCCGCTGATCTGCCCTTTGATCTCACCAAGCGCCAGCAGGATTTGGTTTTGGTTTTCCATTGTTTCTGTTGTTGGAAGAGGCAGCGGGTGTTAGCCCGCCACCGTCTTCTGTTATCCGATTTTCCAAGTGGTTCCGCCGTCGATAGTCACGACGCGCACAACGTTGGAGCCGCCGCCAGCGACGGTCGTGCCGATGGTTGTAGCGTTGGCATCAGTGACCATCGCGGTCACGACGGAGCCAATCCCTGTCGTGGGCAACTGTGCAACCGTGTAGATCGACATGCCGCCACAGGTGATAGGACCAGTCTCTTCGACCGCCCACGCTCCGCCCGATGTAGGGCCGAACCAAGTGACCTTCGCGAAGAACTGCGGAGGGACCTTGACGATGGTGGCGTTCGCGTTGTTGACGACGTTGGCCACGAGACCTGTAGGAACACCGGCCGAGAGCGCTGCCGCTTCGTTGATGACGGTGTACGACATGCCGGTGTAGACGCTGCCGCTGTCCAGCTTCACGTTGCGCCCTGCGGTCCATGCGGAGCCGACGCGGTTGACGTAGCTCGACGGGATTGAAGGGAACGCCGCAGGCGATACGTTCGCAATGGTGCGGCTTAGCGTGATGTTGGCATTCGTGGTCAGGATCGCAGGCTGGTTCATTAGCCCCGAGAAGTGACCATCGCGCCAGTCAGACTGTACGCTGCGGTAGACGACGCCGTCCTTCTCTGCACCCATGTACGCCTTGCCTCCTTGGGCAGCGACGTGCTGGATGTCTTGATCGGTTAGCGTCCACGTCCATTGCAGGACAAGTCCCGCGCCGCCTTCGCTGCCTGCTCCCGCGTGGGAGTTGACTTGCTTGGTGAAGGCGACGGTGCCGTCCGGGCCGACCCACATGGTGCCGGCCGACGCGGTGCGCGGCGTGACACTTGTGACGGTGTAGAAGCCGCGTGTGCTCTTGACCGTGGTGCCTGGCACCGTGGTGATGGCCTGCGCCAGCTTCTCGCTGGTGCCTACCTGGAGCTTTCCGTTCGACCGCTTATTGGCCTTTACCGCTGTGATCTTGATCCACAGGTTCGTGCTTTCCAGCGCGCCTGCGTTGGACACGCCAGTAACGGTCTCACTGCTCGCCGTATGCAAGCTGCCGCCGGTGTCGTAGTAGTCGCCGTAGGCCGTCAGGTTCAGGCCGCTTTCGCTGGCACCCGAACTGAACAACAACGTCGATGGGACACCGAGATAAGCCACACCGCCCGACGTACTGGTGCCGTTCATCGCACCGTACTTGTCGATGATGGGCTGATCCACACCGCTTATAGGATCAATGGAGTGCAGGTTCTTGATGACGTTCAGCGTATCGGTAGCGAAGCCGTGGCCAACGATGTCCACGATGGTCGCAGCACTGTCTAGTGACGTACTAACGCCCACAAGCTGCGACGTAACGAGGGATGCCGTACCCCCAGATACGAAGCCGCCATTCAGTGTCAGCGCGGTGGCTGCACCAATGGTCTGTGCCTTGGCGATGCCGTCGAGCAGCGCAGGACTTTCCTGCGGAGGAACGGCGATTGTCGGAATGGTCGTGACCGTCCCGTTGCCGTCCACCCCGCCGTAGGGAATGAAGACGCTGGCTTGGTCGCGTTCGTCCACGCGTCCGCCGGCTGCATAGCCCCACCCGCCATTGGCGATGGCCGCGACAGGGATCATGTTGGGCACGCCCTTGATGGTCGGACATGCGTAAGGCTCCAACTCGAACGCCTTGATGCGCGAGTTGCCTGTCTGGCCAGGGATGACCATGAAGCTCGACTTGTTGAGCATCGCACCGCGTGCGACGTAGACCTTCGCGCCGGTGATAGGGCCGTCAACCCTGACGCGGTTGCCGTCGATGGACAGCATCTTGATGACTTCGCTGCCGGTTTCCTGCGCACGGACGACGTTCTGCACGCGGCCTGTGGAGGTCTGGAGGTAGATGTCGCCGACGCTGTGGCCAGCGCCGCCTTCAATCGACATGCACGGCTCATTGGCCGGCGCTGTCTGGTTGTTGCCCGAGCAACGTACGCCGGTCTCGAACACGCCCATGGGGTATGAGAGATCGCGCTTGCGCGTCAGCGTGGATGCAATCGGATTACCGGCAGCATCGCACACGCGCATGGAGTTGTTCGGATCGCCAGCTTTCATCGTGCCGGTGACGACACCTCCGACTTTGTATCCGAGGATGAACGTAGCCACCGTGGGATCGAAGCCGCCGATGCTTAGGTAACAAGGCTTCGGATCGGTGTAGAGCGACCAGCCGTTGTCGGCAGGGGACGACGGGGTTGCCGTCGATGCCGAACTCACCAGCGTGGTGCTGAGATCGGTGATGAGGTTGCCACCGCCGAAGTAGCCGTCAGTGATCTCCTGCGCGTTTGTACGCACGGAGCCATAGAGGAATATCTTGGCCGTCGTGAGCAGCGACTTGTTGCTCTCGATGATCGTGGCCTGGCCGAAGCTGAAGCCTTTGCCCGGCTCTGTTGAGTTCGCCAGCGTGTCTTCGCCGCCAATCCAGCGGATCGCCACCTCTTCGAGACCTTCGGCTATGAGCGTGTTGAAGTGCGCCGCGCCTGTCGAGTTGAAGCGCACCGCGCGAGAGAGGCCGTGGCATTGAATGATGTCGTACCAAGCGCGGCGTGAGCCGTTGCCGACACGTGTAGCGTAGTAGCCGGACGTGTGTCGGTCGTTGAGGTACTGCTGCACCCACTCTGAGAAGAGTGTTTGCACGGTGTAGTCCGCAGCGCCCTGCGAGATCATGCCCGCACCCTGGACGTTGCGCGTCCGAACGGTGCCGACATTCCAGTACTGTGCGTTGCCGACTGCCTTCTGGACGCTTTCGTCCTCCAGCAAGTCCTGGTAGCTGTCCCACACCAGACCGTGGCCTTCACTGTCGTGAACGGTCTTGACCGTACCGTCGATGAAGATGTGGTCCATGGTGCCGCGCATTGCGCCGATCACCGTGATGCCGCTTTCGAACGACATATGCGTGGTGATCCTGTCGAGGACCACCTGCTCCATCGTTAGCGGGCTGACAGCGGTAGGATTGTCCGCCGCAAGCAGCAACGCGCTGCCGTTCAGTGATCCGTAACAGTCGATGTAGATGCCTTGCAGCCACAGGTTCGGGACGTTGGCAAAGCCAAGCGCCGCGCGACAGGAGTGTCCGGCGATCACAGCGGTCGGATACTTGAACGTCGCCTGTCCATCGCGGCAGATAATCGCGATGTGTCCGCTGTAGTTGGCGAGACCCCATCCGACGTACTGCGTGCGGATTGTGCCGTCATCGTTGCCGTAGTAGGTGAGGGCCGTGCCGCGATCCAGCAGGTACTCGCCCGCTGGCACTTCGAGGACGTGGAATTGCGCCGGAAGTGCGATGAGATCGGCGACTGCTGCCTCTATCTTCGCTCCGTCGCCGGCCGTGGCAACGCCAGTCAGGCCGTACTTCGGATCGCGAAGGTTGATATGGCCGATGCCTTCGATGCCTGCCGTAACGCCCGCCATCAGTGCCGTCAGCGTGTTGACTGCTGCAACGCGCGCGGCGGTTTCGGCTGCGAGGTTGGTGGTGAGGGTCGTGTCCGCAGCGGCGCGAGAGGTGGCTTCTGACGTGATGTTGGTCTGAAGCGTAGTGTCAGCGGTGCTCCGCGTGGACGCCTCGGACGTGATGTTGTTTTGCAGCGTGGTATCAACAGCCGCGCGTGCGGTTGCCTCTGTCGCGTCGGCTGCGATCCGTGCTGCGGTCTCGGTGACGACCTGGGCCTGCGCTGTGAGAGCGTCGGCATCGGCCAGTGTGGCGAGATCGTACGCTTCCTCAATGCCGTCTAGGCTCTGCGTTAGCGCGTCGGTAAGCGCCCGTCCGCGCAGCGTAGAAGCCGGCGGATAGGTCGTTAGTGCCGTTGTCGGCGTCGTGCGAAGGACTTTGACCTTCTTACCCACGGTCGCAGTGACCAAGACCTGGGTGTCGCTGTTCCACGTGAACGCGGCTGTTACGCCATCGACTGTCACACTGACGTGCGACTTATCCATGTACGCGAACGGCACATTATAGAGATGGGAAGAGCCGTCTGCTGTATAGACGACCCAAGATTTTGCCATGAGCTTCCTTGAGGCGAGCGAAAGCAGCGGGCCTATGGGCACCGCCGCCTTGCTCAAGCCTGTTCGTGGTTATTGTTTGAAGATGCTGAAGGGGTCGCTCGTGGGAGCGAGGCCGGTCTTCACGCGGTTGTTCTGCTGCTTGTAGCCTTGCAGCGCTGCGGCGAGATCGGGGTATTCCCGCAGCATGGCTTTGAACGACTGGTTGCGGTACTGCGACAACTGCTGCTCGATGATGTCCACCTTGCGGCTGTTGCGAAATTCCTGCGTGCCGTCCGCAGCTTTCTGGTATTCGGCGCGCTGCATGTGTTGCGCGATGCTGTCGTGCAGGTTCAAGCCGCCGATCAGCTTCTCGCCGATCAACTGCTGCCACCTGTCGTACGCGCTTACGCCTGTGGCGTTCTTGACCTGGGTGAGATCGAGATTGCTACCTGCGATCTTCGCGTTCGGCATTGGGAAGCGGATGCTCTGGTCGCCTGTTGCGAGACGCGCCATCTCATTGCGCACAGGATCGGGGTCGATAACGCGCACGGTGAACGGGTTGACTGCGTCCCACGGTTCGCCCTGAGGGACGGTCATGGCCTGGCCAAGCACGTCACGACGCGGCGGTAGCGATGTGGAGAGGCCGGGGATTTTGGCCTGCATCGCGTCGAGCACGCTGCGAACCTCGTGGAAGTTCGGATCGTCCTTCACACCAGAGATGATGTTCGGGATGTACGAAGCTGCACGCTGCTGCGCCATACGCTGCATCATCGTGTCGGGGTTGTTGAGCGCATCCGCCGCCTGCACAATTCCCTGCAAGTACGTCTTGCTGGTGAGGTTGTGCGCGACCGAGATGCTGAATGCCTTGGCGAGATCGCCCGCATCTTCGTCATTCAACTGGCCCATCGTCTGCGTGATGTCGGCCGCGAGACCGAAGAACACGCCGTAGGGATCGGCACGCGAGTAGGATATGAAGGTCTTCTTGCCGTTCGCGTCCGTCGAGACGAAGCTGTACGGCTGGTTGGTAAGCAGCCACGTCTTGCGCAGTTCGGGATCGACAGGACCGTTGCCGGTGATCTTTCCCTCGTACGCAGCCGTAGCGGCGAGCGCACAAATGCCAGCGCCCATCGTCTGCCTTGCCCATGTCATGTTCGCCCGCTCGCCGCCTGCGCGGAGATCGGCCAGGTTCTGACGCTGGACCAGCCCGATGCCCGGCGTGCGTTGCCACACGAAGCGCATGATGTTGGTCGGGACGCGCACGAACGGGACGATGACGCGGAGACCGGGGTGCTGCTGCACGCCCTGCTCCAGCCAGCGGCCGAGTGTTCCTTCACCGAGCGGCTGCGTGAACGTATTCTCACGCGCTTGGTCGATGGCAACGGGGTTGGTGCCGATGCCGGGGACGCTTGCGTCAGCGCTGGAGAACGCGTTGTCGAGCTTGTCCTGCACGAACTTACTAACGTCGGCAGGTGCCATGCCCTTCCCTTCGGCTTCACGCATCGCTTGCGCGTAGACGCGGCCCCGGTAGGAGATTTGCTTGAACAACTCATCGCTCGACACGAGGAAGCGCGACGGGAGCCGCACAACGGTGCCGATGCCGTCCACGATTGACGCGAACGGGCTGTTCTTCGCGATACCGAAGTTCGCTGCGGTGATCTGGTGATCGACCACGCCGGGCAGAACGCGGTGGTTGTCGAGGACGTTGTCCCCGATCTGGAAGGAGCGCTTCGCCATTGTGAAGCTGTCACGCAGACCTTGCGCCATGCCGGCGTATTGCTGTGCGCCTTCGAGGAACTGGCCGTTGTTACGCCCAAGTAGGCCGGCGAGCATTCTCTCAGCCGGGTGATACAGGGAGTTCATCGCGTTTGTCGTCGCGTTGACGATGTGCGTCGGGACGCCCGAGAGCACCGCGTTGAACCAGTACTCGTTATGGATGCCGAGCACCTTCTGGAGCAGAGACCCTTGGACCATCAAGCGCTGCGCCTTGGCCTTCTCTATCGGGTCTGTGATGTCGGCGAGCGCCGCCTGTCTCCGTGCCTGCGCTTGAAGCGCTGCAAGGTGCTCAGGATCGACGGTCTGGAGAGCATCGCGCATCCCTGCGTGCACGTCGCGGCCGAGCTTCATGGCGTTGAGCGCGCGCGCCGTGTTGGTCTGGATGCCCTTCAGCGTGGCGTAGCTGTTGGCGAGCATGTTGGTCGAGTGGGCGTAGGCTGAGTGAAGTGTGCCCATGTCGCCGTACGCGCCAGGTGATCCGTCGATGACCATCTGGGCGAGCTTGTCGCTGTGGTCGCCAAGCGTGAGCACGAAGTCTCCCGATGCCTTCAAGAAGCTGTCGAGGTTCTTCACGCTGCCGGCCATCTCGGTCATGCGCTGGACCATGAACTCAGGGTTCTCGCCGACGATGCGCGCGAGCGTTGCGCCCGACTGCATCTTGACGATCTGGTGCGTGCGAATGCCGTCTTCGTTGCCGCCGACAACCTTGCCAATTTCCTCCTGCACGACCGTGGCCATCGCGTTGATCGCGGCCTTGATGTCGTCTTCGGAATGGAACTGGTTGAAGTTGAAGTCCACGCCGGCTGTTGCCATGCCGTGTCCGGCTTGCGGTCCAACGGGCGTCGAGTAGCGCGTCGAGAGATTGGCGCGGTACTGGTCAAGCTGCTCAGGGGTGAGTGCTATGGGACCAGCCACCTTCGGAGGCGCAGCCGCGTCGATGTAGGCGCGACCTTGCGGGTTGCCTGCCTGCGGTGCTGCCGTGGCCTGCCCCTCGACGGGAGCGGTTGCTGCTTCGGCGGCTGCTACTGCCTGTTCAGGCGTGTTCGTTGCTACCTCCAGCGCTGCCTGCGCCGTACTGTGGGGCTGCTCAGCCGCGTCTAGCTCAGCCACAGCACCCTTTAGATCGCCTGTCTTGCCGAGCTTGAAGGCGTTTACAGCGCGCGCAAGTCCCTCTGTGAAGAGACCGAGGCCGGTGCCTTCGAGGGCATTCTTGAAGCGGCCGAACGCGTCACTGTCTCCCGGCTTCGCGGCCAGGAAGTCGGTGATCGGGTTCTGGAGCGCAGGCACCTGCTGGATGAGGTTGGACAGCCGTTCGGCGTGGGGGTCGAACACGGTGGCCGACGCGAGCGCGCCTTTGGCCAGCGCGCCTGTGACGCCTTCAGCGCCGTAGCCGACCGCCTTGAGGTACTTGCCGGCGAACAGCATCCCGGTCGCGAACTGCGACGCGCCTTGGATCAGGCCACCAGTGACGCTGCTGTTGGCGAACGCACTGTCCGGTATAGAGAGCGGGTTCTTGTCCGGCAGGGCGGTGATGCCGATTGCGTGTGCACCAGCGTTGACGCCGCTGTATAGCAGGTTGCCGGTCTCGTTGATGGCCTGCGCGCCACCAGCGCCGATCTCGTCAGGGAGATTAGCGATGCCACTGCCGATGTCTGCGGCTACGGAGCCAATTTGCGACAGTAGACCGCTATCCTGCGGGACGGTGTAACGAGACGACGTGCCGGTTCCGAAGACTTCATCGAACTGCGGCGCTGTCTCAGGGTGCTGCCGCAGACTGTCTATCGCGGCTTGATTGGGTGTAGGCATAGCCTCTTTCTAATTGTGCATCCGGGGATCGGCGTACGGGTTGTTCGCCTGGCTCCCCTGTGCTGAAGAGGGGGATGCCGACGCGGGAGAGTTATTGTTGAGCAACGGTTTTTCTTGGACGTTCAGCCGGGTCACGCTCTGAGTCTGCGGCGCGAACGTAGCGGTCTTCAGGAGCAACTCGCGTTCCGCGTACACTGCTTTGTGAAGCTCTTCGGCTGACGCGTCCTTGTGTTTGGCCAGCCAGTTCGATGTCCAGACTTGCAGCGCGTAGGTGTAGCGAATGCCGGCGTCCACAGCGTTCATGTCCGTGCCGTTACCGGAGATCATCTCGCCTGTCTTGGCGATGAGGTTATGGACAATCGGATCGGACATTGCCTGGTCTCCAATGGCGCGCAGTGACTTCGCGTTGTCCATCAGGTTTTGGTAGGTACGCTGTGACAGCTTGCCCGCGTTGAACGCGTCCGACAGCTTGCGGATGTCGAAGGTGCCTGGGTTGTTGAAGTTCTCTTCCTGCAACGCCACCAGCGTGTGCGGATCGTCCGCGTGGTTGTTGGCGCTGTCCATGACACTGTTCTTGAAGCCGAACATGGAAGCCGCTGCGCCAGGGTTGAACTTGGTCAGTGCGTTGATCTTCTGGTTCAGCGTAGGATCGGTTGGGTTCATGATCGCCGTCGAGATGATGTCTCGCATGGCGGCATCGGAGTTCTTCTCCTTAGCCCATTCCATCTTGGTGTGCGCGCGTTCTTGCTGCGCCCACGCATAGGACTGCTCATCGTGAACGTGCTGTTCCTTCGCCCACTGCCAGCGGACGTTGTCACGATCCTTGTCCGCAAGCTGTGCCGACGCAATCATGATGGCCTTCTTCGCATACGCGGTGTTGCCAAGCATGGCGCCAGGTCCGGTCTGCACGTGCGCCAGCGCTACGAGGACATCCTTTGCCCTGCCTACGCTGGTCGGATCGTCATTGACCATCTGGAGCGCCTTTGCGGTGACACTCTCCACGATGCTTTCATTGAACGCTGCCTTGTTGTGGTAGCCGTTCTCCAGAGCGACGTTCATCTTCTTGCTTATCATCTCACCGATCTGCTGGCCCGACATGTTGGTGGCGAGCGCTGCGTCGATGGACATTGAAATGTCGTTCTGTGTGTTCTCTGCCCACTTCTCTTCGATGCCCTGCTGCTGCTGCTGAACATGGAAGTCGGAGAGGTTCGTCTGCGCATTGTCCACGAGCGGCTGGAACGTGTGCACGATGTCGTGCGGATCGAAGCCGGCGAGGTTGTTGTCGTGCTGGTACTTCTCTGTGAAGTCCGCGACCCATGACTGGAATGCGGCCGGGTCGGGGTTGTTCGCGACGGGGTCGCTCGCATACGCCTGACGCAGCGCTTGGTCGTAGGTCATGCCCATGACACGGAGCGCCGACTGTTGGTAGCCGCGCTGGAACGCAGGAGACGCGCCTGCGGGGATTACGCCCTTGTTGACTGCGTCCTTCAAGCCCGTCTTGGCCTTGAGGTACGCCTGCCTGCCTGACTCGAAGTCCGCCGTGTCCGCCTTGTCCTGCTGGATTTGCGTGTACTTCTGGAGCGACGGGTTGAACTGCTGCAACGCTGCCGCGAGATCGGAGAATTGGTTCTGCGATGACGCTGGTGCGAAGGTGTCGAACGGGGTGGCAGCGGGGTTAAGGCGCGACGCTAGTCCGAGATCGGGAGCGAGGCGCTCAGTTGCCATTCATCGGGCTTCCTTGTGAGGGGTTTTGCTGGTT
This sequence comes from Gammaproteobacteria bacterium, assembly GCA_041690895.1. Lineage (GTDB taxonomy): Bacteria > Pseudomonadota > Gammaproteobacteria > Steroidobacterales > Steroidobacteraceae > Bog-1198. The sequence goes on along the minus strand of JBEPVT010000022.1, from coordinate 22,950 downwards.
GTAAGCGTCCATTGCGCCGCCGCCGATGCGGAGAGCCGCGCCGATGAACGAGGGCATAGGTGCACTGTCGATGCGCTGCTGCGCTTGGACGGCATAGCCCTGCTGCTGGAGTGCAGCCTGCTGCCTGTCCCATCCTTCTTGCTGCGCGACACCGTCACGGTAGCGCGCTTCAGTGGCGTTGTAGTCCGCCACCAGTGCGTCCACGCTATTGCCGCTCGTGCCGTTCTGGCCCGCCGATGCAATTGCTGTGGCCTTCGCCTGCTCGCCCTGCGCCTGCGCCTGCTGCATCTGGTTGGCTTTCGCCACCTCGCTCTGCTCAGTCTGGTGAGCGGTTGCCGAGGCTTGGATTTGCTGCGCGGCCATCGCGTTGTTTCGTGTCTGCCGTGCTTGCTGCGCCTGCGCTGCGAACGATGCAGCGGTGGACGCAACGGTGATGGCGAGCGAGATGGCCATCGCCACGGCAGGTGCTATGAATACGCACATGTTTTCTTGATCCTTGCGACTTCCCAAAAGGGACGGCCTTCGTGGCCGAAGTGTTCGTGTTTCTTGATGAAGAGGAAGCCGCACCACTTCATCCAGTGTATGTGCAACTCGTTCCGCGCATCTGCGTACGCGTAGAGCAGCGGGTGCTTGTCGTTCAGTTCGTCCACCTGCGCGCGGCAGTGGCGGATGAATTGCCGGGCATAGCCGGGCTGTTCGAGTTCGTGCGTGGCCACCATCCAGATAGCGGCGGTGACGCTGCCGTCTGCGCCTGGCGGAACGTACGCCCCGTATAGGAGTATCGGGTGGTCCAGCGTGTCGGTGTGGACCGCGAACGCCGTGCCTTCCGTTACGCCGATGGTGAGCGGGATAAGAGGGTCACAGCCGTATGCTGCTACCCCCTCCGCGATGTCGGCGTCACGCAGGTGTGGACGGGTCTTCATGAGATCGTCCAGCGTGGCCGGCTTCACTTCCCATTTCATATGGCTTTGGCTCTTTCCTTGATGCGTGCCTCGAAGCCTGCGGCCTGGATGGCGCACGGCAGGTGGCTGTCGTTGACGATGGTGATGGAGCACCTCCGCGCGTCAGCGCCGATACGCAACCTGAACTCGCCGCTGTTGAGAACCGCCGTGTCGAGCACGTCGTCGGGCAGCGCGATTGTGCGGCCCTCGAAGCTCGTGATGGATGTGACTCCCGGCCGGTGATCGTAGTCCACCTCGACGGTGAAGTAGCCGGTGTCTTGAAATTCGAGCGTCAAGAAGAGCAGAGTCATGCGTGCGTCCGGCACGGTCTCTTCGACCCCACTCGGTAGCTGCTGCGTAGCGAACTGCTGCGAGAAGGTACGGTAGGCGCGGTACTGCTCGCCGATGTATACCGGAGTGGTGTGCCAGTCGCCGTCTGCGCTGACTGTGGAGCCGGTCTGCGCGATGTTGTTCAACAGGACGCCTGCAATGTCGCCGGGGGCGGCGTAGCGCGTCACGACCTGGTACTCCGCTGCGCTGACAGGGTATGGAAGCGTCCATGTCGTGCGGTGCGCGGTGCTGTCGTAGGACGACGCGCACTGTGTGTTATCAACGCGGCGGTCGAGCAGCGTGAGGTACTGCACGCCGGCATCGCGCCGTGAGCTTGAGGTGTCCAGCTTCTCAAGATAGAGACCATCAGCGCGCTGCACAACAAGGTACAGCACGGAGTTCAAGAACTCATGACTGACTACAGCGCCGCTGAACGTCCACTTGTTCCACGCCGCTTGGACCTTCTGGCCGTTCGCGAAGTAGTACTTGTAGACATAGAGCGCACCGCTATCGCCGCTGGTTGAGGCGACAGTGATCTGGTCAATGATGTTTGAGGACAGCTTCTTGATGCCCGCCGGCACGTAGTGCGGGACGTGCGCAGTGACTTCCTGTGCTGTCGGCTTGCCGGTGACAGGGTCGGTATAGAACTCCATCATGCCGCTATAGCTGCCACGCGGGATGGTGAAGTGGACCAGCGTGCCGGCATTGACCGGCTTGCATGTCGGATCGTTCTCGTACTGCGTAACCTGTTTGACGGTAGCACTCTTCGGTGTCGTGAGATCGCCGCCTGCCAGCATGAACTGCGCGCGGTCGGAGAACAGGACGGTCTTCTCATCGAAGTCCACTGCGCCCCGGAGCACTGCAATCTGGTTGGCTGACACGTCAATCACGTCTGTGTCGAGCAGCGCCGTGACGGTCGTTCTGAAGAAGTTGAAGTACTTGCCAATCTCGGAGCCAACTGCGTTGCTGTCCGATAGGAAGTAGAGGCGGTCTCCGTCGAAGAACACGTCGTTGATTGTGTTCCCGATGAAGGACGGCACGACGTTCGTGGTGTCGTCTCCACACACGCGGTCCGTCCACGTCGCCACCTTGAAGGTGAACGTGCCATCGTTGTTACGGATCAGCACGTGAGGCATCGTAGCCGCGTCGTACGTGTACTTCACGCCCTGGCGGATGGTCTCTTTCCAATAACCGTTGGCGAAGGTGTCGCCGGCCGTTAGCGGAACGAAGCGCACATAGTAGTTGTCGAACTGCGAGATGTCGTCGCCGATGATCTCGACATGGTAGCCGGTCGGCGCGTAGGTCGGCAGATCGGTGAACGTCTGGATCGTGTTCTTGAAGCCGTAGATGTCCCCGTCGTTGGGACCGCTGACAGACATTGTGAAGTCAGCACCATCGACACGCTTGATCGAAATGGTAGCGCGTACGATAGCCACGTCGTAAGTCCCCGCAGGGATCAACGCGAGCAGCCCCGCCGCCACTGTAGGCGCGTCGGTAGCCGAGCTTGGGCGGGTGTAGGTGTACGACGTGCCGTCCAGTATGATCCTGTAGTTGTTCACTTCGGACAGCTTCACGAAGGCAATCGCCTGCGGAGGTGTCACCGCCGTGAGGGCCGACGACATTGCCGTCGTTATCTCGTTGTTGGTGATGAACGTGTAGTCCGCAATGGTCTGCGCACGGATCGCACTCGAAGGTGTCGCGGTGGCGAGATACGCCTTGCCGTTCGGGAACGTGACGGTCTTCTCGGCGCCTGTCAGGTCGAAGACCTTCAGGGCGCCGTTGACGATAACGACCTTGTAGCGCTCGCTGGTGTCGCGGTTGATCGTGTGTACCAGCGCGTCTGAGACCGTGCCCGACATGATCTTGGCAACGTGCTCTGTTGGTTGGCGCTTCATCCAGCCGTCCACGACGGACAGCATGGCGTTCTCTTCGGCCTGCGACTGCGAGGGTCTGCGGAGCGCGGGTGCCTGCTGCGACACACCGCCAATGAGTGTAGGGTTGAGCTTTACGACGGGTGCCAAATTAGAAGCCGCCGTCGTAGGCGTAGCGGTTGAGTGACCACGCCATGTCAGGGTTGTTCGCGAAGGATGCTTCGGACACGATTGCCTCGACGTGCTGTAGCGCGGCGTAGGCCACCAGTTCGTCCTGAGCAGAGAACTGGTGGGCGTCTTGCGCGCCCTCGACGCCATCGGCGAACATGCGTGCTGCGCGGATCGTGATGTAGTCGCGTGCGACCTGGGGGAGATCGGGGAAGTCGAGCAGTATGACCACGATGGTATACAGCGTCTCAGTGAACGTGAAGCTGTGAGACTGGCGGTCGTAGAGCTTCCCACTGCGCGTAACGATGTTGTACTTCCATCCTTGGCGCGCGACAGGGTCGAGGCGCACTTCCACGAGGGAGGGAGGAACAGCGATGTGGCCGTCCGTATCCGGCATCATGGCGTAATCGGCTTCGGTGTTGAAGTCCCACCCGATAGACTGGACCGAGATGCTGATCTTTCGCAGCGTGTCCAGCGCTTGCTCAACGTCGATGCTAGGTGCGTCGAGGCTGGTTGCCGGTGATGTGCCGATCTGCCGAAGCATGACGTTTACGGCGTCCAGTTCGGTTGTCGGAGTTAGTATGGTCATAGTCCTTCCAAGATGGTGAAAAAATCAGGAGCACCAACAACGTGTGTTGATGCCCCTGAAGTTTGTGAGAGAGAATTACGGAGTTGCGATCTCGATGGCGCAATCGCCGCGCAGGATGCCGTGGCCCATCGCGTAACGCGCGACCATCAGAGTGCCCTGCTTGGAGACCTGGTATTCCTTCTGCGTCGAGATATCGAGCAGCTTGACCGTACCGACAGCCATGCGGTTGAACGCGACCGCGACGGTCTTCGTGAAGTCGCCGAAGTACGTGTTGTTTTCGCCGGTCGCAGCCGCAGCAATGTTGGTGCTAGGGATGTTGTTCGACTTGACGATGTTCATGTCCGCGACGGTCGGAACGCGGGCGGTGGCGTACGAGCCAGCACCACCCCAATCCTTGTTCAGGACTTTGGTGTTCTGCGCGAGCGCGTAGTACTGCGCCGGGCGCACTGCAACGTTGCGGTCCATGGCCGACACGTTCTTCTCATCGAAGGTCTGTGCGGCGCTGAACAGCAGGCCGGCGAGGATGTCGCTGTCGGTCGCTGCGTTGGCATTGGTCAGCGCGGAGCCGCCGTTGCCGCCCGTCACGAGCGCGCCGGAGCGAGCCGCGAGGACAACAGTCTGGAGAAGCTGCTTGTCGGCCTTGAGGGCCAGAGCCTCGCCCATCTGCTTCGCGTATTCGCCACGGTATTCGAAGTGGCTCATCGCGGTGTCGATGTCGGCGCAGAACACGTCGGACACGAGCAGAGCGTCGATGTTGATCGTCTTCTCGTTGGACGGGATCAGGTTGGAGCCGGTCAGTTCGTTGCCGGGCGTGTGATACGCGGCGGCAGCGGTGCCGAGCGCCGGGAACTGTGCGGTCTTGCCCGAGGCAATCGTGATGACCCGATGCAGCGCCATCATAACGTTGGTGGCGTTGAAGGCGGTCAGGATTTCGCCGGGGAAGACCTTGAGGAAGAGTGCGTCGGTTGCGCCAGCGGTGTTGACCTGGCCGGGACGCGACGGAGTGTAGTTCGTCATTGTGGTGTTGAGCCTGTGAGAGTGTGAGGGTGTTCCTCGAACTCGTCACGCCGACACAGCAGGGTTGTCCTCCGCAGAGGGCCAAGAGTGCGTGCGGGATGTTCTTGTGAACGGTAGACGCCCCCTAAAGAGGGGCACGACTTTGTTCACTCGACAGGCATTCAACGTCTCCCACTGGATGCGCTTTGCAGAGCCAGTGAGAGACGCGGGACGAACGGACAGCTATTTGGTGTTCAGAATTACTTTGACGCGGCCGAGCTTGCTTTTGCAGTCGGCGTGCGCGTCGTGAAGGTCGATCACGTAGACCGACACGTCACGTTGCGTGGCAGTATCGCCGGGGATCGCCGGGCTAGCCGCGCAGTCAAGAAGCGCGTCAGGGATTTGTGGGATTGCTTGCAAGTCCGGTCCGCAGCCCGTCAAGAGCATTGCGGAGGACAGGAGCAACAACACCATCGTCGCTTTGTGGCGCACTGAGGGCTTCCTTCCTGAGTTGGGTTGCGCGCTCGTGGCGCTTTTGTGCAGCGGCGAGTTCGTCGCCAAGCTGCGTGTTCACTTCTTTACCGATCTTCAAGGCCAGCGCGTCGTTGGCAATGGTCTGTTCGTCGGCCGCGATTGTTGCCGCCTGCGCCTTGATCGTGTTGCGCGCGTGCACTTCATGCCACGTGACCAGCCCGATGAGGACAACGATGCCGATGCCGGCCCACAGTTTCGGGGACAGCAGACTAATCAGTGAGAGAGGGTTCATAGCTTCGCCTTCAATGTTTGCGCGCGCTTTACAGTGTGCGCCAGTAGACCAGCGGCGTGCGCCAACATGCTGAAGCCCATCTGCACCCGGTCGTGCGTGAACGCCAGCGCGTGCAGGTTTTGCAGCGTCGTCGCCCACATGGTGAACCCGGTGAGGGAGAGTTTCACCGTCGCGTCTTCTACAAGGTTCGCGAAGCGGAGAGCCTTCACCCACCAGCTACTCGGGTTGTAGAACCAATCTTGCGATTGCTGCATCGTCAGAGGGACGAGCGCATCGCCTTCTCAGCGACCATCTTGTTGTAGGCAACATCGGTCCTGTAGCGCGGATCGCTCATGGCCTTCGTCATCTCTGCGGTCGAGTTGAACACATCGTTCGTCGGGCGGTTGCCGCCGTTGACGAGGTTCGGTTCGCGACCTTCAGATGCTTCGTAGCTGGCCTTGAGACCCTGCACGGCGAGCATCGCCTGCGCTTTGTCTCCGCTCTGTACGGCGTTGTTGAAGGCAGTGATCTGCGCGGTGTCGAGCGACTGCGCGGCCCACGTGACCATGTTCTTGTAGCCGTCTTCGCCACCTACGAGGGCCATAGCTTCTTTGGCGTCGGCGGTGGCACGTTCGGCCTGGCGTTCAGAGGTGATCTGCTGCGCCTGCTGGCCGGCGATGAACTGATCGACCATCGCCTTCGGGAAGCCGGCCTTGTCGAGCGCGGTGTAGCTTTCGGCGGACAGCTTGCCGCTCTTCGCGAACTCGGTGTTGTAGTCCGTCACGTCGAAGTTGCCGATCTTGATACGCTCGTTTGTCTCGGGCGTCTTCGGCGGCTCTTCGGTCTTCGGCGGCTCTTCCGTCTTGGCCGGCGGTGTCTGTCCCTGCTTCTGTTCGAGGTTCAGGTAGGCTTCGAGCAACGCTTCGTGGTTGGTCGTGCCGTCTGCGTTCTTGAACTTCGCCGGGGCTTCGACCTTGTGGACGGCCGCAACCTGTTCGGGAGACAGCGCTCCGCCGCTCCCTGTGACTTCTGGCGTGACAATCGCTGTCAGCGTCTCAGACATCAGTAGTCTTTCCGCAAGGTGCCGGGAGGGTACGAACCGAGAGGCTCATACGGGACGCCGCGTTCAGCCGGTGCATTTGGCTGGTTCTGGTCCGGCGTGGTGTTCTGTTCATTGCTGTCCTCTTTGGAGGTGTCAGCCTGCGTTACTTTGGCCATTTTGTCCGTTCGCTGTAGGTTGCTGTTGCTGCTGTGCAGAAGTCTGTACCATCGCGCCCATCTGCTTCACCGCTTCTGGAGCGATGTTGTGGATCATTGCGGCAGCTTGGGACTGCTGCTGTTCTGCCTGTTGCTGATCTGCGGTCTTCACCAGCCCTGTCGGGTCGATGCCGTCTGCGGATGCGAGGCGCGCCGCGAAGTTGTTTGCGTCGATGATCGAAGCCACCTGCTGAGGAAATGCCTCTGCGAGTGTCGTCACGTAGCGCACGAGCTTGTCTCTGTCGTTGCCACGACCGAGCGCTTCAATGCCTGTGATGATTGACGGGCGTACCAGCCCTTTCGGGAGGCGCGGAAGTTTGCCCTGCTTGTTCAGTACCGCAATCTTGCGATTGAGGTATGCGATCTGGAACTCAACGCTTAGGATGCCGTAGATGCCGCCGAGCGCTTGGTCGAGTTCACCCGCCATGTAGCGGATTTCCTCTGCCGTCACCCGCTCTGCGTTGCGCTGGATCGCGCTCTGCATGAGGAAGGCGTAGGCGAGGCGCTGCTGTAGATCATCCATCATTTCCTTCGCGACCTTGAAGTCGGCGTACTTGTCCACTTGGAGGACTGTTACGTCGTCTTTATTGCCTGAACGGATCGCGAGGTTCGGTGCGCCCTGGAGCGCCTTGATCTGCGTTGTGCCGTTCGGCTTCACGAGGAAGAGGATTTTCGCGGCGGCTTTGCTGCCCTCTACGACGGCCTGCGAGAGACCTTCGAGGGACTTCAAATCGCCGATGTATTCCTCGACGTAGGATCGGCCGTAGTCTTCGCCGTCAACGCGTATCATGCGGAGCGGAAGCCACGGGCATTTGTCGAGAGGGTACTGGCCATCGGAGCCGTCCACCTTCATCGCACACACCTCTTGGTACACATACCATTGCTGAGGTTTGCGGATGATGTGCGTATAGACGTTGACCTTCTGAATGTCAGTCGTCTTCTCGCGGTCCACCATGGTCTTGATGTTTTCGGGAAGCGATACGTACGCGATCTCTTCGCACACGACCATCTCCAGCGGATTGCCCATCGCGTCGCGTTTGCACACGTACTTGTCGAGATGGAAAATCTTCATGCCCTCGACCGCCGCGTACACGAGCACGTTGCCAGCGACGATAAGATGCTTGAGCGCTTCGTTGAACACGACGCGGTCTGCTGATCCTTCGATGCTGATCTGAATAACGTTCTCGTACTTCGCGAGAGCAGCTTCTACCGCCGTCTTGAAGTTGGGGTCTGCGCTCATCTTGTCGGCCACTGAAGGGTCGGCAATCATCTTGAAGAACGGCGCGTTGGGAGGCATGAGTGCCATAAGCAGCTTTGACGATAGCGTGTTAACGCCTCGTGATCCGATGCTTTGGTATGGCTGATAGAGAGGTGTGGACGACGAATGGCCCTGCGGGGGAACGAGGGCCGGGATCGTCAGCAGAGAACACTCGCGGGCGCGCATGAGGTACATGTCGCGGTCTGCACCGAGTGTCTGGTATCGCCCCGATGCCGTTGTCTGTTCCGGCATATCGGGTTTGTCTGTCATCACCTAGACGGGATGGCCAGAGGGGACGCCGATGAAGGCGTATTGAGGTTGATGGTAAGTGCTCCAACGCCGGTCTTCTTCGATCTGAAGAGGTTCGTCGCGGAAGCGTCAGCGCCGTTCACTGTGGGGGGTGCCGGCGTTGCCTCGGGAGATTGGCCGGGCTGTGGCTTCGGCGCTCCTGGCATACACATTTAGTCGCCTTCTTCCTGTTGGCGGAGTGTTTCTAAAAGGAACCGAACGACGCGCTGCTCGCCTGCTTTGGCGCGCACTTCGTCAATCGGTGTCGCCACGTCAGGGCACGTATCGGGGAACATCCTGGCGAGCGCTTCGGCGAGCGGGCGCGAGACAGGGGGAAACTGTTGATCCATGGGAGGTGTCCAAAACGGGGTGTCTTTTAGTGGCACCTTAATCCCCTCCAAAAAGGGCAGAGCAGACTAGGGGTTGGACCTAGTTGCTCTGCATAGGGATCACAACGGCGCGCGTTGGCGGGCGTTGGTCACGTGTGTGCCAGCGTTGCCTAGCGCTGTGACGGTGTCGCTGTAGGCCGTCTCACTGCCTGTGGCGGGAGTCACTGCGGCCAGCGATGTCTGCGCTGTGGTGAGCAGCGTGTTGGCCTCTTCGAGATCAACCTGCATGTCACGCAGAGCGGCGCGAAAGACGGAGACGGATAGCTCTGCGGTATTGGCACGGCGTTGGAAGTACGGATCGCGGCTGCGCTGCATCACAGATCGCCGCCGTACCCTTTGCCGCAGGCGCCGCACATGTCGTCAGCGCGCAAGCCGGTGTTCGGGATCACCTGTATCGCGCGGTCGTCCCACAGTTCAACCATCAGGTGGTCCTTGATGGCTGTGACTTCGAGAGTGCGGCCGACGTGTTTCAGGCACCACGCGTCGATGTGTGACACGGCTTCCTCCACGGTATCACCGAAGTGGAAGCGGTTGGGACACGCACGCGCCGTCATGATCTTGACGCGGCTTCCCTGCCACAGCCAGGAGCGGACGCGGGCGACCATAGCGGGAATGGGTTCGCCGATCTCGTGTGGCGCTTTCCATCTTCGCCAGCGTTCCGTCAAGATCGACGCCGATCCATGGTACGTTGAGCGCGTCGAGGTGCGCAGTGCTGTCCCGGCAACCGTAGTGTGCAGGGTTTTCATGTTCGAAGTGGTCTTCAGGTGCGCTCATTGATCCTCAGAAGCCCGGCTCTTGCCCGGCATAGGTGTGTGGAAGGTCGTCTAGTTCGGCCGGCCATAGACCGCGTTTGATGCGCTCCTGGCCTTCCATCAGTGCGTCGATGTTCCACCGTGCAGCGGCTAGGTGGTCTTCGTCATCGAAGCCGGCGATGGCTTTTGCGAGATGGCGGGCGGCGCTGTCGGCGAACCAAGAGAGCGGCATACCTTTCTCCCAATTGCGCGCGTCGTAGCGCTTAGCACCGCGTTCGAGTTGGCGTGCGACGCGGTAGTTGGCGAAGAAGGACACCAAGTCCCATCGCCCCTTGCCGTCAGCCTTGTCGCGGTGTGCTCCAGAGGATGTGCTGCGTTCAGCGCCAGGAGTGCTTTTCAGTTCGGTGTCCAGAGTATCGGTCTCCTGTTGATGAAGTCGTAGTCGCAGGCGCGCAGGATGCGGGCGACACGTGCCTGCACGAGCGCGTCTTCGTAGGTGAGCGTTGCTTTGCCGAACGTCTCGACCACAGCCCGCCACCAGCGCTTGCATTGGTACTCGTGCAGATCGCCTTCGGCTGGCATCGTCTCGCGCACGTTGAGGATCGCTGTCGCCTTCACAGGGCCGATGCCGGGACAGCCTGTGTAGCCGTCCGTGGTGTCTCCCATGAGGGTCTGCATCATGTGCCAGTAGTCAGCATCGAACGTGCTGATCTCGACCACACCCAGGTGTGAGTGGTTGTCGTTGAACAGCAGGCCGGGGATGCCCTTCAGGTCTTTGTCAGCCGACACGATGATCTTCTCGCCCGCGATCTTCTGCGCCGTCGAGAGGATGCCAAGAACGTCGTCGGCCTCCAGCGCAGGCCGGATGAAGGTCTCGTACTTGCTACCGAGATATTCCTTCATGACCGGCACAAGCTCTGGCTTAGGACCGCGCTTGCTCTTGTAGGTGGGGAGAATGCCCTTCCTGAAGTTGGCTTCGGGGTCGGACAGACAGACGATGATGTTGTTCGGTTCGAGAACGTTGGCGACTTCGTCAATCTTGCGATCAATGTAGTCGCGTGCGCCGGCCTCATCGACATCGACGCCGAAGCCGTAGTCCTTGGTGTTGGCGCACGCTGCCTTGTAGGCGAAGATGTCGCCGTCGAGCAGTATGGTTCTCACAGGTCCCGCTTATGGCAGCGGCGACACCAGTACCCGAACATGTAGTGATCTTCGACGCTGCGACTGCCGCACGATGGGCACTGCGGCCTACTCAGCCAGAAGAAGTTGTAGAGAGTGAAGGCCAATAAGAAGGCGGCGATGATGTACAGTACTGTCATTGCTTTCCTTTCGAGTAGTGGAGTGCGAGGTAGACCCACACACCGTTCACCGCGATCTGCGCAATGCCGCCGAAGAACGACAGCCATTGCCCGAGGTGCGGGTAGTAGTAGAGGTTCCAGACACCCCATGCTGTGAAGAACGCTGTCGGTATCCAACTGACTCCGGTCACGCTCTTGTCGCGCATGATGCGGTACACATTGATGGAGTTGAACAGTGCGCCGACGATCTCGAACGCGCCGTTAACAAAATCAGGCGTCAACGAGCTTGATCGCTTCGATGATGTCGTGCAGCGGACACTTGAACCACTCCCCGCCGCGCCACCACGGCACAAGCAAACGGTGGACCATGCGTTCCGCCACGTTGCGGTCACGGAAGTACCAGACGAAGCGGAGCTTGTAGGCGCGCATCGGGTCGGATGTCTGGTAGTTGTTCAACCGCTCTTCATAGTCGGCAGCGCGTCCCACTTTGTAGTGCCCTGGCCATGCGGGATTGGAGATGACGTAGACGAAGCCTTGGCGGGGATACTCCGGTGCGTGGAGATCGCGCTCGCAGCGGACGCGCTGAAGCGTGGGGTCTAACGCAGCGATAGTCGTCAGCAGGGTGAAGCTGCGCGGGAGTGTGTCGAACATTGCCAAGCGTGTCAGCGTCTGCCCGTCAGTGCGTGTCTTTCCAGTTGCGGCCGATCTTGTACTCGCCGTTGAACGGCAGCTTGAACTTGTAGAACTCACCCGCTTCGCGGATTTTCTCGACTGCGAGCTTGCCGACTTCATCAGCGATTGTTTCCTTTGCTATGGATTGGAGTTCGTCATGGACGTGCAGGGCGAGCCAGACATCCCGCATACGCCCGAAGCCGTGGCCTCGTGCGATCAGTTCGCGCTTCCATTCGACGGTCGCGCGTTTGACAATGCACGCCTCGCCCGATTGGAGCAGCGAGGACAGTGCGGCATGTTCGGAGCGGATCGTGAGGAAGCCGCCGTCGATGGCCTTCAATCCATGGTTCTTCTGCAACGCCTTGCCGATGTCTTCCTTCAGGCTCTTGATGGCCGGATTGGCGGACAGGAAATTGTCGATGAGCTTCTTGCCCTGACGCGGACCTTTGCCGACGATCTCGCCCGCCTTCGGCGCAGCGCATCCCAGGATGAAGGCGTAGATGAAGCGCTTGGCCTGCTCGCGGGTGTCGATGAGACCGCCACCAGCTTCCTTGTTGGCTTCGTGAACGTCGCCATTCATGACAAGGTCGATGTACCGGCCACCGTCGTAGCGTGCGAGGTAGTGCGCCAGTATCTTCAACTGGATGCCGCTCGCGTCTGCGCCGATCATGTTGTAGCCGGCCGGTGCGTGGAACAACGCACGACACTCAGCGCCGTACGGCACAACGCCGTTCGCGTTCTTCACAGAGGGCACCTGCCCCATGTTCGGATTGCGATGGATGCCGCGCCGCGAGATCGCTTTGCAGCTATCAAGCTGGCCGTGGATGTAGCTGTCGCGCTCGAACTTAAGCCACGCCTGCTTGCCCTCTGCCAGCGCCCCAATGCGCTTCTCGACCGTGAAGAACTCGGTGAGCATCTTGGCCTCAGGCCATGCCAGATCAGCGAGCACTTCATCGTCAATGGTAGGCTTGCCGTCCGCACCGAACGCTGTGGGTTTCCACCCGCGCGTCTTCATGAGGCGGTCGCCCACCTGTGCACGCGAGCCGGGGTTGAACTCGACCAGCTTGACCTTCGTCAACGGACAGCCGGCCGTGTACCCTGACTTCTTGTTGTCACGCTTGGGTGTGAACGTCCGCTTGTCTTCGGTCCCGTCAGGAGCGAACCATGGCAGGAACGCCGCCTTCAGGTCGCGCTCCATCTCCAGCCTGCGCTGGCATAGCGTAGCGTACAGCCGGATTGCAGCTTCCTTATCGAACGGTACGCCGTCGCGTTCCATCGTTCCGCACACGTCAGCGAAGTCGTGTTCGAGATCGAGCGCTACTTCGGAGTAGTTCTTCGCGGCACAGCGTGTCCACAGGTCGCGCGTGACTTCGACATCCTGCTCGCAGTAGGTCTGCATCGCGGGTTGCCACCTGTCCCACGGCCCTTCGAAGTCGCCCTTGTAGTTGCCTAGCCGGTATCCCCACGCCTTCAGCGAATGGGAGCCGATCATCTTCTTGGGGAAGCCGTTCCTCGCAGCTACGAAGTCGCGCTGCTTGATCTCGGGCCAGAGCAGCCACGACAGCAACAGCGTGTCGCGCATCTTCGGCGCTTTGAACCACGGTTTCACCTTGGTGATCGCAGCCTTGTCGAACTTGATGCCGTTGTGGAAGACGGCAAAGTCGTCAGTCTTTTCCAGCAGCCTCAGCCCCTCATCAATGGTCAGGGTCGTGAGACCTTGGCCCTCGCGGGGGTTCGTCCATTCGTGCGCGTGATCGTGGCACGAGTAGATGTGATGTGTGGAGATGTCCATCAGGACGAGGCTGTGAATGGTAGTCAGTTCGGGCAATAGCCCATCGGTCTCGCAGTCAGCGATGTATGCAGTCACAACCTTTTTCCTGTTGGGTTGGTTAGTAGTGGCGGGGGCCGGTGAGCAGCTTCTCGCCGCAAAGGGTTTCGAAGTGGCGAGCCATCGCTTTCGCGACGTACTCGCGCATCTCTTTGTTGCCCACGCACTCTTCCATGTCGTAGGTCGTACGCAGGTACATTGGCGCAAAGCGTACGCACCACTCATGCACCCGGATGTTCGTCAGATCGGCTTCAACTTTTTCCGCAGTGAAGGAAGGAAGCGTAGGCGTGCGCGTGTCCCAAATGGCGTGAAGCTCTTTGCGGAGCGCGATGACTTGTTCGCATTCCTGCAAGAGAGACCAGCCGTGCCATCGTCCTAGTCTGCTGCTGTATCAACGCACCCCGCGCTTCATGTTCCTTGGCGAGAGTGTTGACGGTGGCGATGCGCGCGAGCGTCTTGTATGCGTGGTCGATAGCAGCCATAACAGCCGCGAGTGCTTGGTTCACTTCGTTCCTTCTAGGGTTTCGGTAGAGACAACGTAGCCGCCGCCGGCAACGTAAGCCCGGCATCGAGCAGCCTTACAGCCAACTCATGTGGCACCACACGCTGTCTGTCGATGTGGGCGAACAAGGCGTTAAGGTCCGCCAAGGTAGCCCGCGTTACCGGGCGTCCTTTGACGTTGACGTAGTCCACTACTGCATCCTCCAGCCAACCGGCTTCGGATCAGCCAGCGGCGTCTGAAGCAGGATGTGGTAGATGTCCATTGCCAGGTCTTCGACAGCCCTGTTGAGGTAAAGCGTGTCGCCCGACTTCTTGCCTTCTTCGAGGTACGCGTGCACGAGATCGAAGAGCAGCGTCTTGCGCTCGTGCGATTGCGCCTGTTCGGCAGTGCGGAAGATGCGACCATCGCTGGTCTCGTGGACTTCTCGGACGGCGCGTTTGGTCACGCGCATCAGAACTCACTTTCGCTGTTGTGGGTTTCGTCTTCGAACGGCGTCGCCATGTGGTAGCGGCCCGCCGTCGCGTCGTAGCCGAGGCTGAGGGTCTTCCCTACGGCACGGCCAAAGGGGCGGTACTTCAGAATGCGGAGCGTCGTAGAGGTTTGCTCGCGTTCGTCTTCCGCCTGTTGATCGCGCTCCAAGCCGTACATGCAGTGCGACCAGAAGCCGACTGCGCGCGCGCCCTTGAAGTGGCGGATGGTGACTCGCCCGCCCTCTTCGTGCGACGTGCCTTCCGGCGTTGCCAGATGGCTTACGAGCATGATGAGGATGTTCAGTTCCTTCACCAGCCCACCGATGCGCGCCATGATGCGCTCTAAGCCTTCCTTCTCGCTGGTGTGTTCGCCGGACACGAGTGCTGTGAGGTTGTCCACGTAGAAGATGCGGACGCCGCACGAGCGGGTGAGGAAGCGGATGCGCTTCTCCGTGTCGTCCCAATCGGCGGTGCCGAAGTGGTCGAAGAAGTACGGCGTGGCGAGCGCTTTGATCTGGTCGATGACAGCGTCAAGCTCTTCAGGTTCCCACCCTGGCAGGTGATAGAGCTTGCCTGCGAACTTGCCTGCGATGCGCTGGCCTGTCTCGTACGGCTCCTGCTCGTAGCTGAAGACGCCGATGGACTGGTGTAGCACCGTCAGGTCGTACGCCATCTGCTGCACGTAGAAGTCGGTCTTGCCGATGCCGGTGCCTGCACCAATGGTGTGCACTTCGCCGTATCGCCGGCCGTAGGTTAGCTCCGTCAGTTCGGGAAGGAACCACGGCAGGCCAACCTCGATAGCCTTCAGCATCTTCCCCTTGATGTCATCGAACGTGACGATGCCTTCAGGGCGGTAGACCTTCGCGCTCCAGATTGCGTCGATGAGTTCTTTACCGCGACCGGCTTGGAGCATGTCGCTCGCGTCCTTGAACGGCTCAGGCAGTACCGCGATCTTGGCCTTGCCCGGTGTCAGCGTAAGCGCACACTCGCGCGCCGCTACGCGACCCGGTTCGTCCATGTCGAGCATGAACACCACAGTCTCGAACTTCTCCAGCCATTCAAGTGCGGCAGCGACGTTCTGCTGTCCACCCTGCGCACCGCTCTTCACGGACACAACGGGCCACTTGTTGCCCTGCAATTGCGACACCGACATTGCGTCGATCTCGCCTTCGGTGACGACCACCATCTTACCGCCGTCGCGCCACAGCCATTGGCCGTACAGCGGGAGCGCGTCTTTCATCACCCCGACAGCCGTGAACTCCTTGTTGGCAAAGCGGAGCTTCTGCGCCACGATCTCGCCATCAGCGTTGCGGTAGTTGGCAATCTGCACAGGCTTGCCTTTGAACTCTCCGAACTGATAGCCGAAGTGCTTGCATGTCTCTTCGGAGATACCGCGCTTCGTGAGTGGCGCGTACTCCCCGGCTACTAGTCCTTCCATTCGTCTCCTGGGTTGGGATTGCGGGGTGCTGCCGTCGCCGTGTTCGTAGTGCTTGCAGCCGAAGCAGACGGCGTGCCCATCCGAGTAGCGCGCAAGGTTGTCACGCGATCCACAGGATGGGCACGCCTCGTGTCCTACGAAGACGCTATCTATCTGCGCTTCCATCGTAGTAGCCACAGAGGTAAGCGCCGACTGTCCAGACGATGCTGAACACGACGGCGAACGCTATGTCCGTCACGCGAACACCTGCGAGAGTGCTTTGCCGGCAATTGCCTGCCGCACGAGGGGATGCCACACGTAGCGGCCTTGCGCTGCGCGTTCGATCTCGCGCACGGCCTGCGCGTTCATTCGCGCGTGCATCGTGAGAACGTTGCGACGGCCAGGGCCGATGAGATGGCCACGTGTCGAGCCGGTGATAGTCCACATGTCAGGTACAAGTCGGCGCTTATCCATCAGAGCTTGTACACGCCCCAGAGGAAGGCGCAGAGGAACACAGCGAACACGAGCAGTGCCGCGATCCACAGCGGAGAGAGTACCCACAGCCACGACCACGCGATCACGTTGCACAGCTTCAGGACAATGAAGACGATGGCCAAAAGGCCAATGAAGCGAATCTGCATGTTATGCTACCTCGTAGTTGTTGCTGTTGGGATTGCGGTAGATGCGTCCGCTGTTCAGCGCGTGCTCCACCTCGCCGGCCGTCAGGAAGTACTCTGCGTACCTTCCGCCGTTCGGGTCTCTCTTCATCAGGTGCTTCACGTCGATGCCGCTGTTACGCAGATCGGTGATACGCGCCGTGATGTTCTGGATGTGGAAGTCGAACAGCGCCTCAATACGGGTTGTTCGTTTGCCCCGCGCTAGATGGTTGAGTAGCTTGTCCGTTTGTGTTGCCTGCACTGGTGGCCTTCTTGTTGAACGGGTTGAACGGCAGGGGAATGCCGAGAGGGTTCGGTGTCAGGAAGCTCAGCGGCTTCTTGATGAAATCGGTAACGCACATGTTGGAATGCTTTCGTGCGGGTGTGTTGGAGGGGGAGAGCGCTACTTGTCACCCGCGAGGAACAGTTCGCGCTCTTTGGCGCGGCGCTTCTCCAGCCCCGGAAGCACAACGACTTGGCCGTGTACGTGCCCCTTGTCCCAAGCCATGAACTGCTCAGCGGTGCCGGCGAGATCGCCCGCGTTGAACTTCTTCAGCAGCGTGGAGCCGGCGAATGCCGACACGCCGATGTTGTAGGTAAGGTCCAGCATCGCGGCCCATTGGTGGGCGGTAGGCTGGCGCGTCGTTACCTGCTTCATCTTGATCTCGAATGTGACAAGCGTGCAGGTAAGGAAGTAGTCGGCTGCGGTGCGCGTAATGATTGCGTCTTTCAGCGCGACGGAGGTGCCGTTCGGGTAGTGCGTGGTGCCCCACCCGATTGTCGGCACGCCGCAGGGGCAGAGATACGGCTTGGCGGAGAAGCCTTCAGCGTCCTTGATGATGGCCTTCGCGAGAACGAATGCGACGGCCGATGGGAACAGGATCACAGGAGCACTGCTGCTCTGTCGGCAGCGTCGTAGACTTCCTCTGCGATCATCTGCTGGCGCTGTTCGGCGTAGTAGGTGTGGGCCAAGCGCATCGACATAAGCGACACGCTGGCAAGCAGCGCGCTACGCAGGCTGTTCATTGATCCACTCCTGCGGGATGCTCTTCGATGCGAACATGAAGCCGTTCTTGGCGCACCACATCGCATAGGTGGTTTTGCTGGTCTTGCTGATCTTCGCGTTCGCGTTCGAGAACACGAAGCGGATGTCGAGGGCAGGATGCTGCGCCTTGACCAGAATGTGCTTCTGGCGGTCGGCGGTGACGAAGCGGCCCTTGGTCTCAACGATGATGCCGTTATCCAGCAACTCGAAGTCGGGTGTGTATCTGTGAACCTTCTCCGGCTTGGTGTACTCGATGACAAGTTTCTCGTAGGCGAAGCTAACCCCTTTCGAGGTTAACTCCGCTACGATCTTGTCTTCGAGACCCGAGCGATATTCCCTCTCGGAGTGTCGGAAGACGCGAGGCACTTAGAAGTCTGCCGAACCGTCGTTGTCGGACGGAGCCGCGTCGCCGGCAGGCTTGGAGAACTCATCGCCCTCTTCCGCTGCTGTCGCGGTCGGCTCTTCGTACTCGTAGCCTTCTTCAGCGCCGAAGCCGTAGCTATCCGCACTGCGCGCGCCGTTGGAGACCAGCGAAATGATCTGCACTGCGTTCAGTTGCAGCGACAGACCAGCCATGCCCTGGCCTTCCACGAAGTACGCGCTTGGTGTGAACGACACCTTGCCGACCGTACCGCCCCAGATGTTCGGGAGCGTCGAGGTGATCGGTGCGCCGAACTGGTTGAGCTTGCCCATGCGCTTGCCCTTGCCGTCAAAGATGACAGGGTAACGCTTGAGCTTCTTGCCGGTCTTCTTGCCGCTCTTCCATTCGTCCACGTTGTGCTTCATCGCGACGCTGAACACGACGTTGCCGGTCTCGACTTCGTCATTGTCCTTGTCGTACTCGACGGCGTAGAGCGGCGTGATGGTGACGCTCTTCAGCTTGTCGCGCTGCGGCTTCTTCAGCTTGGAGAACGCCTCTTCGCCTTCCGCGACAGCGGCTGCGTGAAGATCGGCGAGCGACTTGCCTTCGAGTGACTTCTGCGGGGCGTTAACGAACGCCTCTGCATCGGCCCGCGACATCACGAGCTTGGTGCTGAACGATCCGTCCGGCTTCGGGAATTTCTCGGTCCCGTAGTCGGCTTCGTTCAGGCGGGGAAATTTGAACGTACCGCGCTCCGAGATGATCTCGATGCGCTTCTGCTTCTTCTTTTCGTCGGCCAATGTGGCTTCCTATTGTTTGAGGGGGTTTGGTTCAGGTGTCTTCGCCGATGTCCTCGGCGTCGCGCTTCAGTTCGTCGGCGAGCATGACGAAGAACTCTGCGGCTTCGCGCAGTTCGCTTTCGCTCAGGACGTGCCCGTGTTTGTCGTCCGCGAAGCGGCCAACGCAGAAGTAGTCGCCGTCCTTCATCGCGAAGATTTCCGCGCCATACTGGCCGTGCATCTCCGCCTTAGTGAAGCCGGTGCTGCTGGTTTTAATCATGCCATTCAGTCCTTCTGGTCCTTGATGAAGATCATCTGCCCGTCCGCGCCGCTCTGGTAAATCCAGCCGCCGGGGACTTCGAGACGGTCCATACCGTCAGCGACGTTCTCCCACTTCAGCGGGACCAGCGCCGTCGCGGCGTCGCCCATGCCCGAGGCATTGAACGGGCTGCTCAGGTCTTCTTGCTTCGCCTGGCTGAATGAGTAGCAGGTGCCAGCGTGTGAGCAGGCGTACTCCTCCGGCTTCGGCTTCGGTGGCGGCAGGGGATAGAGTTCGATCAGCGCGTCGCGTAGTGCCTTGGCGTCGGCTGAGCGGGTCGTTGTGCCATGCCCTGAGAGGGAGATGTTGACGAAGTCTGCACCGTCGTGGGTGCAGAGGGAAAGAGTGCGGTTGGCGCTGCCGCGATGCGCGCGCAGCGTGATGTGTTTGGCGAAGTCCATTGGGTGTGCCCCTTCAGAGTGCGTGTTTGCGTTCAAGAGCCGACACGTCGATGCCTTCAGCGCATAGCTTGAAGATCAGATCGACAGGCAGCGGGCGTCCTGCTTTGAGCAGGCGGATTGCGCGTCCGAGCATTCAGTTTTTCTTCATCTGCATGACGGCGAGGCGCAGCTTGTACTCAGCGGCAATCCGAACGTTGGTGACTGCGTCTGCGTCGAGGATCGCATCGACCCGCTTGTACGCCGATGCCAGCATTGCTTCCGCCGTTTCGATCTCGCGGTGGAGGATTGCCGACGCGGCACCCCGCGTTGCAACGAAGCGCGCATAGGCAACGTCCTGGGCATTATCCAGGTCATCCTCTGCCGCAGCCATGACGGCTATCACGTGCGCCGCACCAGCACGCAACGTCAGGAAGGCGGCCGCGCGGGCCACCAGTGTCTTCCAGTTCATCGGATGTCCTTCAGAGTTCGTTGGCGCAGTAGTCGGTGATGGCGCGAAATTCGCTGCGCTTGCCATCGGCTCCGAGCATCAGGTTCTTCGTGTAGGTGAAGACATCCTGTGCCGGGACGTTCAGGTGTTCGGCGAGACAGAGGAAGAGCGCTGCTGCGCCCATAACCTGCTCAGCGGGTGCGAAGTCCTGCAACCGATCCAGACAGGTCATCGCGGATCGTGCGACCTGAACTGGATCGGCGTTTGCCATGTTGTCGGTAAGTTTCATGCTGCCTTCTTCTGGGTTGCCTGCGCGGCCTGCTCTTCCCGAAAGGCGCACACGACTTCGAACGCCATCTTGTGGCGCTCTTCCTTCGTCAGCTTGGAGCGGTCGAACGTGACGCCGTTCACTGTCACGGTGTCGATGCCTGCGCCGTAATGGATGTGGAGGTTCATCGGTGTGGGTTTCCTTCGGGGGGATTGGAGGGCGACCGTTCGGCTGGTCCTTAGTGGCACTTTAATGGACATGTGGATACGTTCAGGCAAAGAAGTACTCCGCCTGCCGGATCAGATCGAGATCGAGATCGCCCATCGGCGGGAGGGGCGGCAGCTTGCTAACGTCAGTCACGGAGCCGGCGAGCGCCTCGCGGAACGTCTCCAGATGATTGCTTCCAAGATACATGTCCACGAACGCCTCGCGGAGACACGCTGCGCTCATGTCGGTGTCGGCCGCGTGCGTGCCATAGCTGTCGTGCACCAGCGCAAAACTGGTGACACCGTTGGCCTTGGCAAGCAGCACGTAGAGCCGCAATGCGCAGGCGTCGAGCGAGTGAACGTAGTTGGGGCTGATACCGCCCGCTTGCTTCCTCTTGTCGATCTTGTCGGTGTACTCCTGCAATTGCAGCTTCATGACCGTGTCGCCCATGATCGTCTTCACGCGCCGCGCTTTCGTTTCCGCGTACGCCTGTAGGACAGGGAAGCCGTCAGGCGTGGTCCATGCTACGGGCAAGCCATCTGCGGCAGCGACACGCGCCGCCTTCTGAAGCCAGGCCATCGCCTTGCGCGCCGCGACGACCACCTCGCCGATGGACTGCCAGATCAGCTTCGCCATGAACACCTCCGCTTCGAGACTGTCGTCGCCCCACGGCTTGCTGCCCTGCGCGGTGAGCCAGTCACTCACGTACTCCCGGCACGAGAACATCGTAGAGCCGTAGGGCATCGTCATTACCGGCCGCTTGGTGAGCGCACGGTCAGGGTTCAGCGCCAGCCACTTCGCCGCTACTTCGCCGCCATCGTCTTTCAGCTTCACGATCACGCGGTCACAGACTGTCTGGTAGATGTCCTGTGGCTTCTCATCGGGGACGAGGTTGACAGCCTTTCCGCCGATAGGATCGCGCAGCATGGCGCTGAAGTGCTGCAAGCCGTTGCACGAACCGTCAAGCGCGACGGCCAGGTGGGAGACGAAGCCGAAACCTTCGCGTACGAAGGTGGCGTACTCGAAGCAGAACGCGAGGAACTGCCAAGGCTTGTCGGCGTCCGACCACCACGTGTTCGAAAGCGGGTCTTCAGCGCACCTAAGGATGTCTTGCGTGTGTTTCTCGGTCCACGCTACGCGGTCTTCAAGCGACACCTTGTCGAAGCCATAGGTGTTCGCGCCGTGGATCATAAGCCAGCCCTGCGCGCGGTCGTCGGTGATCGCCTTGCCCTCCGCGAAGTGCAGCATCCCCTTTGCCCAATCAGCACCTTGCGGCCCGAGGAACATCGGCAGCGCGTACACCCGCCCACGGAAGTCCATCTGCATTGGGAAGTAGATCGCTGCTTCCTGCTTGAACTTCTCAGCGACCCACAACACCTTCGCCACTTGAAGCTGCTTCGAGCGGTTCTTGCTGTTCGCTGCGTGCACCTTCGACGCGGCGCGTTTCCATACCTTGTGCTGGTCCTTGTTCTCGGGATCGTTGAAGCAAGGGTGGTCCTTCTTCTCCCGGTCCACTAACTGTTGGCAAACAGGGCACAGCGGCAGGTTCTGGTGCACCTTGAACTCGGTGCCGCCTAACCCAAGGTCGCGGTCCCACACTTCGTTCAGCACGTCGAGAACGCGGTTGTTCACCTTCCACCCGGTCTCTTGCATCGCGTTCACCGCGTCGTAGATCGGTTGCATGGCGGTGCTGTCGAGCTTCGAAAGGTACTCGCGGTTGTTCGTCTTGATGATCGGAAGGCGGCGATGCAGGAACCAATAGCCGCCTGTATAGGGCGCGGACCAGCGCTGCGGCGGAACTATCGTCGGCATGTAGGTGGGTGAGAGTAGTTCGCTGCGCTGGTTGCGGTCGGCCATCATCGCCAGCAGTGACTCCGCCGGTTCGAGGAAGGCCAGCGTGTCGTCGCGGCGCTTGCGGCGGTAGGCGATGGACACCATGCCTGTCGTGCGGATGAACATGTCGAGGCACTTCTGCCCGACGTGCAGCTTGTCGGTGAGCGGCCAGGTCTGCCACAGGGTCTCACGCCGGCTCATGTTTGCCATCAGGACACGGCGCTGGTGAGAGCGGTTGTGCGTGCTGTCCTGCACCTTGCGCTTCTCCCATTCCCAAATGCCGTGGTTCTCGCGGCTGAAGGTGCTGAAGCGGTCTTCATCTTCGAGGGCGCTGGCAATGGCGAGGGCGGTCTGCATCACAGCGCGGCGCATGGTGATCGTGTCGAGGATCGTCTTGGCCGTCAGGAAGGCGACCACGTCGGGATTGATCCGCGACAGGTAGCGCAGCGCTTTGGACGGCTGGCCACGTGCGGCCTTGGTCTCCACGAAGGTGCGGACTGCGTCTGACACTGGCTGGATAGCGGCACGCATAGCGGTGTGTGCGCCGGGCGAGGTGGTCTCATGGCCCTCCTGGGTGGCGGAGAGGATGGAGCGCAAGAAACGCTCGCGGCCTAGTCCGGCCATCTCAAGCTCTAACTCGCGCTCGCGGTCCATCATCGTTGGTTGTTCCATGCCTGTTCTCCTGTTGCGCCGCGTTGCTGCAACATCCAGCCCCGCAACAAAGTCCGATGGATATGTGCATAGGTTCCGATAAAGGAAAAACGACGGGAGAAACCCGCCGCTTGCCTCGCATTTTGTGAACCTATGCCTATGTGCACGTGCATTCCTTAGTACCTGAAACTAGTGCGTCTACCAATTCCGCCATCTGGGCAGATGACTTAAG
>JBEPVT010000021.1:0-64947 GCA_041690895.1 Gammaproteobacteria bacterium | reverse complement strand
CATGGTATAAAGCGCGGCTATTTTTAACAACCCCGCACGCGTGTCGTCACAATCGACTGGGTGCCCGACAATGCTCTCGAAAATGAAGGCTCAAGCCCTCGATTTCAAGGTAAAACCGGGTTGCCGATTGGGACACGCGGAGGCTCAACCCAACCAGGAGTTTTTATGACCAGCGTGTCCATGCGACAAATGCTGGAAGCGGGCGTCCATTTTGGACACCAAACCCGCTTCTGGAACCCGAAAATGGCTCCGTTCATTTTCGGCGAACGCAACAAAATCCATATCATTAATCTGGAAAAGACCCAGCCCCTGTATGCGCAGGCGGCGGCTTTCATCAAAGGAGTCGCCGCAGAAGGCGGCAAGGTGCTGTTCGTCGGCACCAAGCGATCGGCGCGCGACGCGGTGCAGAAGGAAGCGTCCCGCTGCGCCATGCCCTATGTCAACCAACGTTGGCTGGGCGGGATGCTCACCAATTTTAAGACCATTCGTCAGTCCATCAAGCGACTGAACGAGCTGGACGAGATGGCGCAAAGCGGCGCGTTGGACCGGCGCGGCAAGAAAGAGGCGCAGATGCTGCGCCGTGAAATGAACAAGCTGCTGCGCAGTCTTGGCGGCATTCGTGACATGTCGGCGCTGCCCGATGCGCTCTTCGTCATTGACGTGGGCCATGAACAAATCGCGATTCACGAGGCCCAAAAGCTCGGCATCCCGGTCGTTGCGGTGGTGGACACGAATTGTTCCCCGGACGGCATCGACCATGTCATCCCGGGCAACGACGATGCCATGCGCGCCATTCTCTTGTACGCGGCCGGCATCGCCGATTCGATCTTGGAAGGCAAGGCCTCCCTGCCCGAAGTTCCCGTGGGCGAGGACGAGTTCGTTGAATTGGATGAGGACGGCAATCCGAAGAAGCGCGGCGCCGCGGGACGTCGTCCCGCAGCACCGGCACGCGGTCAACGAAAACCGCCCCCTCGTCGCAAGGTACCTGTCACCATCGTACCGAGCGTCGCCGCAGTGGCGGCACCGCTCGACGAAGTGGAAGTTGAAACCGACGACGTCGATGCTCCGGATACACCACCGGCGGAAACGCGGCCGGCGAGTGCGCCGCGACGTCGGCCCGTCGGGCGACGCGCTCCGGCGCGCGGCGCGTAAACTTTAAGCAGAAGCCGCGGCGCAGGCGACGCGCCGCGGCTTGATTGCGAAAATCAGCTCAATGAGGAATCGCCAACGCCGGCGATTGTAGGATCCGATGAACATTACGGCAGATACAGTCAAACAACTTCGCGAGCGCACCGGCGCCGGAATGATGGAATGCAAGAAGGCGTTGCTCGAAACCCGGGGTGATCTGGACGCGGCCGCCGAGCTCATGCGCAAGAGCGGACTGGCCAAGGCCGACAAGAAGGCCGCGCGCGTCGCGGCGGAAGGCACCGTCGCAATCGAACGCTCCGGCAACAATGCCGCGCTCGTTGAAATCAACTGCGAAACCGACTTCGTGGCGCGCAGCGAGGAATTTCAGGCGTTTGCCAAAGCGGTCGCCGCGGCAGCCCTTAAAGCCGCGCCCACCAGCCTGGAAGAACTGCTGAGGCTTTCCTGCGAAGGTTCAACACTTGATGAGCGGCGGCGCGCTTTGATCGCCAAGATCGGCGAGAATATGGCTGTGCGGCGCTTCGTTTGCGTATCCTCTCCGGGCCCGCTAGGCACTTATATCCACGGCGCTCGAATCGGCAGCGTGGCCGCTTTGCAAGGCGGCGATGAGTCGCTGGCGCGTGATATCGCGATGCATGTCGCAGCAGTGAACCCTGCTTTCATCGATGCCGCGGATGTGCCTGCCGAGTTACTCAACAAGGAACGAGAAATCCTCACCGAGCAGACCAAGGGTGAGAAAAAACCGCCGGAGATCATCGCCAAGATGGTGGCAGGCCGGCTGCGCAAGTATCTGGCGGAAATCACGCTCTTGGGACAACCCTTCATCAAGGATGAGGAGACGACCGTCGAGAAGCTGCTGGAAAAAGCCGCCGCAAAAGTCACGATGTTCGCCCGCTATGAAGTCGGCGCGGGTATCGAGAAGAAACGCGATGATTTCGTCGGCGAAGTGATGGCGCAAGTGAAAGGGCAAGACAAGGACAAGGGCTCTGCTCCGAAGAAACACTAAGCGACTATGACCACGACACCCGGCACGGCGCGTTATCGACGAATTCTAGTCAAATTATCCGGCGAGGCCTTGCTGGGAAATGAGGACTACGGCATAGACCCTGCCATCCTCAAGCGAATCGCCGGTGAAATTCGCGACCTGACCCAGATGGGGGTTCAGGTCGCGGTCGTATTGGGAGGCGGAAATATTTTTCGCGGCGCGGGTTTGGCGCGCGCCGGCATGGACCGCGTGACCGCCGATCACATGGGCATGCTGGCCACGGTGATCAATGCGTTGGCCATGCAAGATGCCTTGGAGAGCCTGGGTACCTACGCCCGGGTCATGTCGGCTCTGCGCATTAACGAGGTTTGCGAGGACTACATCAGGCGCCGAGCCGTGCGCCATCTGGAAAAGGGACGCGTCGTGATATTCGGCGCCGGCACCGGCAATCCTTTCTTCACGACAGATACCGCCGCCAGTTTGCGCGCCATCGAGATCAACGCCGAAATCCTGCTGAAGGCGACCAAGGTGAACGGGATTTACGACGCGGACCCGGTTACGAATCCCAACGCCAAGCGCTATACGCGGCTGACCTTCGATAAGGTGCTGAATGATCGCCTCAACGTCATGGACGCAACGGCCATTGTCATGTGCCGGGAAAACAATTTGCCTTTGCAGGTCTTCAATCTCTTCAACGCCGGCGATTTGATGCGTATTGTCCAAGGCGAAGACGTCGGCACTGTCGTGTCGGCCGATCCTTAAAGTTCAGGGGGATACATGCTCGAGGATGTGAAAAAGGACGCAACCGTGCGCATGCAAAAATGTGTCGCGGCATTCAAGGAGCAGCTGAAGAAAATGCGCACGGGGCGCGCTCATACGAGCCTCATCGAGCACATCAAGGTTGACTATTACGGCTCCGAGATGCCGCTGAATCAAGTGGCCAATATCGCCACCGAAGACGCGCGCACCTTGACGGTGAGCCCTTGGGAAAAGGCCATGGTGCCGGTCATCGAAAAGGCGATATACAAGTCGGATCTGGGCCTTACTCCGAACACCGCCGGGCAGATCATCCGCATTCACATGCCTGCACTCACGGAAGAGCGGCGGCGCGACATCATCAAGGTCGTCAAAGCCGAGGCGGAGAATGCGCGAGTCGCGGTGCGCGGCGTGCGCCGGGAAATCAATAACGAATTAAAGGAAATGCTCAAAGAGAAACTGATCCCGCAAGACGATGAGCGGCGAGGTCAGGAAGACATTCAAAAATTGACCGACAAGCATGTCGCCGATATCGATCACGCGATGGCTGACAAGGAAAAGGAGCTCATGCAGGTCTGACTTGATCGGACCCGCATGTTCCTTAAGCGTATGGCCGATTCGCCGCAGCATGTCGCGATCATCATGGACGGTAATGGCCGCTGGGCGCGATCGCGTGGCATGCCGCGCGTCGCCGGGCATCGTGCCAGCGTCAAAGTCGTGCGCAAAGTCGTCGAGGAGTGCGCGGCGCGCAAAGTGAGCTACTTGACGCTGTTCGCCTTCAGCAGCGAGAACTGGCGGCGGCCCGCCGATGAGGTCGGCATGCTCATGGGGCTGTTCTTGGATGCCTTGGTACGCGAAGTCGCGGACTTGCATCGCAACCAAGTGCGCCTGCGTTTCATCGGTGATCGGGAGTCACTGGGTCTAGAGCTTAAGCAACGCATGCGGGATGCGGAGGCGCTCACGGCGTCGAACACGGGCTTAGGGCTGATGGTTGCCGTGGCGTACGGCGGACGCTGGGACATCGCGCAGGCCTGCCGCTCACTGGCTGAAGATGCAGCGGCGGGTAAGTTGGCTGCGGCGCAGATATCGGAGGAGCATATCGGAGCGCGGCTCGCGCTCGGCGCAATCCCTGATCCGGATCTGCTGATTCGCACCGGCGGTGAGCGGCGCATCAGCAACTTCCTGCTGTGGAATCTCGCGTACACCGAATTCTATTTTACCGACGCGCTCTGGCCTGAATTTTCACCGGCACAGCTGCAGACTGCATTCGAGTACTTCGGTCAGCGTGAGCGACGCTTCGGCAAGACCTCGGCACAGATCGCCGCGAAAGCCGATGCGTAGAGTCCATGCTTAAGACGCGGATTCTCACTGGCTGCATCTTGGGCGCCCTGTTGTTGCTGGGCCTGTTTCTGCTGCCGCCATTTTGGGCCGTGCTGGCTTTTGGGCTGGTATTTGTCATCGGCGCATGGGAGTGGGCCGGATTCGCCGCGCTGCGTGCTCCCCTCGCGCGCGGGCTCTACACTTTAATCGTTGCGCTTACCCTGCTCGGCAGTTGGCGCTGGACTGCCGATTCAGAACACCTGCTCATTCTCTTGAGCGCTGCGTGCGCGTGGTGGGTCATTGCATTGCTTTGGTTGTGCTTGGCGCCGGCGTGGAACCGTGCCGTGCTCACAATGGTCTGCGGCCTCGCCGTGCTCGCACCCGCCTTCGTGGCGCTCGCTCGGCTGCAAATTTCAATGGCAGGCTTTGCGCGCGGCCCGCTCATCGTTTTGTGGTTGATTCTCATGGTGTGCGGCGCGGACATCGGCGCGTACTTTGGTGGGCGGTCCTTCGGACAACGAAAATTGGCGCCGCGAGTGAGTCCGGGAAAAACTTGGGAGGGCGCGTTGCTAGGGCTGGCCATGCTGGTATTGATCGCCGCGGCGGGTGCCGTGTATTTCGGCCTGCCGCTGCTCGCGGTGATCGCATTCGGCGGCGGCGTGGGAATCTTTTCCATCATCGGCGATCTCACGGAGAGCATGTTCAAGCGCGCCGCGGCGCTCAAAGACAGCGGCACCTTGCTGCCCGGACATGGGGGCCTGTTGGATCGCATCGACAGTGTGACTGCAGCGGCGCCCTTGTATGCGCTCGGTTTGTTCGGTTGCGGCGTGATCCGCTAGTCATGCAGCGCGGCATTGCCATTCTCGGTTCGACGGGCAGCATCGGGCGCAGCACGCTCGCGGTGATTGCGCTTCACCCAGACGCGTTCAAAGTCGCCGTGTTGGGCGCGTTTAACAGCTGGAAAGTCATTGTCGAGCAGGCTCGCGAATTCAACGCCGAAACCGTCGTGCTGGTCGATGCGCAAGCGGCAGAGTGCGCGCGCGCGGCCTTGCGCGAGCTTGGCTCGTCAACCCGGGTCGAGAGCGGCGAACAAGCGCTCTCCGACGCGGCCGGCGGCGCCAACGTGCAGATGGTGATGGCCGCGATTGTCGGCGCAGCAGGTTTGGCATCGACATTGGCAGCGGTGCGCGCCGGCAAGCGCGTATTTCTGGCGAACAAGGAAGCGCTGGTCATGACCGGCAGGCTTTTGATGGACGAGGTGCGCCGCGCCCGCGCCGAACTCATTCCGATCGATAGCGAACACAACGCGATTTTCCAATGCATGCCCGCCGGCTACCTGCCTGGCGATACCGCGCGCGGCGTGACCCGCGTCATCCTGACTGCTTCGGGCGGTCCGTTCCGCAACACCACAGCGGCGAACATGGCGCACGTCACGCCGGACCAGGCCTGTGCGCATCCGAAGTGGAAAATGGGGCGCAAGATTTCCGTGGACTCCGCGACGTTGATGAACAAAGGCCTCGAAGTCATCGAAGCAACGCTGCTGTTCGGTTTGCCTGAGTCGCAGGTGCAGGTCGTCGTGCATCCGCAAAGCGTCGTGCATTCCCTGGTCGAATACGCCGACGGCTCCATGCTGGCGCAGCTCGGTGCTCCTGACATGCGCACCCCCATCGCGCAGGCATTGGCGTGGCCCGAGCGCTTTGCTTCCGGTGTACAATCGCTCGATCTGCTCGCCATTGGGCATCTCGGATTCGAGCCGCCGGATCATGTTCGATTCCCGAGTTTGATGCTGGCTCGAGCCGCTGCTCGCGCCGGCGGCACCGCTCCGACGGTGCTGAATGCGGCCAACGAGGTTGCGGTGCAGGCCTTTCTTGATGGGCGCTTGAACTTTGTAGGCATTGCAGCGGTCATTGACAAAGTACTGCAGCGACTGAATGCGTCTCCCGTCGAAGCGCTAGGCGATGTTTTGGAGGCCGACGCTGCGGCGCGACGCCTGGCGATTACCATGATAAAGACTAGCGCTGGAGCCCCTGCATGATGTTATTGGTGATTCCCGCCGCGTTCTTGGTCGCGATCAGCATCTTGGTTGCCGTGCATGAGTTTGGACATTACTGGGTCGCCAAGAAACTTGGCTTCAAGGTCCTGCGCTTCAGCATCGGTTTTGGCAAGCCGCTAATTATGCGAGTGGGCAAGGACGCCGATCGCACCGAATACTGCCTCGCCGCGATTCCCTTGGGCGGCTTCGTCAAGTTGCTGGACGAGCGCGAGGGCGACGTGGCGGCCGCGGAGCTGCACCGTTCGTTCACGCGCCGGCCCATCTCGCATCGCATCGCCGTGCTGCTGGCGGGGCCTGCGATGAATCTGTTGTTTGCAGCGCTTCTGTACGCGATTTTGGCGATGCTCGGCACGGAAAGCATCAAGCCGGTGGTCGGCCAGGTACGGCTCGACAGTCCCGCGGCGATCGCGGGACTTCAGCACGGCGATCAAATCGTTCGTGTCGGGCAACGCAATGTGAATGATACCGAAGAGCTGCAGATTGCCCTGATTCGCCAATTCACCGGCGACGGCTTGATTGCGCTCAGCGTGCGGCGCGACGGCATTGAGCGGCCCTTGATCCTGCGGGTCACCGCGGATCGGCGAACTTTGACCGAGCCGGGTAAATTGCTGCCTGGATTGGGTTTTGATCTGGCCACCTGGAACGCCGCCACCACGATCGATCTCGCACCCGCCGACAGTGCGGGCGCACGCGCCGGATTGCATCGCGGCGATCGCTTGCTCGCGGTGGACGGGCAGCCCATCGCCAACTCGAGCGCGTTCCGTTCCATCGTGGGCGCCGCGGCGAATCGCGATATATCCATCGAAGTCCAGCGCCGCGGCGAGCGATTGCGTATCGTGGCGGCGGTTCCGAGTGTGCTCGAAGAGGGTAAAACAACCGGCCGGCTGGGAATTCAACTCAAAGAAGGCGCACCGGTTTGGCCGCCCGGACTGCTCGAAACTCATCGCTCCGGACCCATCGATGCAGTGCTGATCGGCGTGAAAAAGACTTGGGAGATGTCTGCGCTCACCGTACAGATGCTGTGGCGCATGCTCACGGGCCAGGTCTCGGCCAAGAACATCAGCGGGGTCGTGAGCATCGCGGAGTTCGCCGGCATCAGCGCATCGTTGGGGGCGACGGCGTACATGGCGTTCCTCGCGATTATCAGCGTGAGTTTGGGAGTCCTTAACTTGCTGCCGGTGCCTTTGTTGGATGGCGGCCAAGTGGTTTATCAGGCGGTGGAGGCGGTCAAAGGCAGTCCGTTGTCGGAACGCACGCAGCTCTTCGGTCAACAGATCGGAATTGCGCTTTTGGTGGTGCTGATGAGCTTGGCTTTCTATAACGATATATCAAGACACTTGAATTAACGGGAAATCATGATCAAACCCAAGTTCCAGCCGTACCAGCGGCGTTGCCCCGGCCGCGGTCGCGGAGGCAGCGTCGCCCATCAAAATTGCATCCGGTTTTTGCCGCGTGCGGCTTGAATTTCGCGTAGCCTTGTTGGTGGCGCTGGCCTGCCAACTGTTCGGCACGACCGTGCGGGCGCAAACCGCGGCTCAAGAAAATTTTACCGTCGGCGATATTCGCATCGAAGGCCTGCAGCGCATCTCCGAGGGCACGGTATTCAACTATCTGCCCGTGAACATTGGCGACCACTTGGACGGCGCACGCATCGGCGAAGCGATGCGGGCACTGTACGCGACTGGATTTTTTCGCGACGTGGAACTGCGCCGCGACGGCAACACCCTGCTGGTGGTGGTGGTGGAGCGTCCTTCCATTGCCAAGTTCGAGATCAAAGGCAACAAGGACATCAAGACCGAGGATTTGCAGAAGAGCTTGCGCAATGTAGGCCTCGCCAACGGCAAGACCTTCGATCGCTCGGTGCTCGATGAGGTAAAGCAATATCTCACCGATCAGTATTTCAGCCGCGGTAAATACGCGGTGCGCGTCGATACCAAGATCACCGATCTGCCCGGCAACAAGGTCGACATCATCGTCGACATCAAAGAAGGCAAGCGCGCCAAGATTGAGCAAATCAATCTAGTCGGCAACACAAAATTCAAGGAAAAGGACATCCTTGGCAGCTTCGAGCTGAAGACGCCGAATTGGCTGTCCTGGTACAAGCAAGACGATCGGTACTCGCGCGAATCCTTGACCGGCGATTTGGAAAAACTGCGTTCCTACTACATGGATAAGGGCTACGCGAATTTCCAGATCGAATCGACGCAGGTCACGATTGCGCCTGAAAAAGACAACATGTACATCACGGTGAATGTCATCGAGGGCGAGGTATTCAAGATCAGTGAAATCAAGCTTGCCGGCACCATGGTTGTGCCGGAGGAGCAGTTGCGCCGCCTCCTGTTGATCAAGCCGGGCGACACGTATTCACGCAAGGCCGTCACCTCCACGCAGCAATTGATGAGCTATCGTCTGGGCGCAGATGGCTATGCGTTCGCCAAGATCGATCCGGTCCCGAATGCGGACAATGAACATAAAACCGTCGCGCTCACATTTTTCATCGAGCCCGGCAACCGCGTCTACGTGCGCCACATCAATTTCAACAACACGACGGCGATCAACGACGAGACGCTGCGCCGCGAAATGCGCCAGATGGAAGGCGGATGGTTGTCGAATTCGGCGGTCGAACGCTCCAAGGAACGATTGCAGCGCCTGCCGTACGTTGAGAAAGTAGAGTTTGAGAACAAGCCCGTGGCGGGCAGCGCCGACCTGGTGGATGTGGACTTCAACATCAAGGAGGGATTGCCGGGTCAATTCGGCGGCGGCATAGGATATTCGGAATCCCAGAAGTTCAGCTTGAACGGCAACTTCGTGCACAGCAACTTCATGGGAACCGGGGATCGCATCGCACTGGAAATCAATGCCGGCAAGTACAGCAAGAGCTATACCTTTGCGCATACAGACCCTTACACCACCATCGATGGCATCTCGCGCACGACGTCTTTGACGCTTCGCGATGTCACGCAATTCGTCGCGGCATCGTCAGCATTTTCGACCAAGCAAATCACCGGCGCGGTTCAGTGGTCTTATCCGATCACCGAATACCAGTTCTTGAGCCTCGGCACGTCCGCCAACAAGAACAGCTTGGTGGTCTCGCAGGGCTACAGCGCACAGCAGTCGGTCGATTGGGTGAAGCAGAATGGCAATGCTTTCCAGCGTGCTCTCACCGACACCAACGGCGATGGCGTTGTCAATTCATTGGACAGTCCGTACACCATATACGGCTCGAATTTTTATACCTACGAGTTGACCGGCGGCTGGTCTTACGAGGGGCGCAACCGCGCGCTCTTCCCCGACCGCGGCATGAAGGTCACGCTGTCGGCGCGCTACGCGTTGCCCTTGAGCGATGTTCGTTACTACCAGACGAACTTCGATTTCATCCTCTACATACCCTTGTGGCACCGATTTTTGCTATCGGCTCAGGCATCCATAGACTATGCCTCCGCCTTGGGGCGAACGACTTCTTTGCCGCCCTATCTCAACTACTTCGCCGGCGGACCCGACAGCGTACGAGGCTTTCGCGAGAGCCGCTTGGGGCCGAGGGACAACATCGGCATCGGCAACCCCTATGGCGGCAATTTTCGAGTGGTCAACCGCTACGAGTTGATTTTGCCGGTGCCCGACAAGTGGAAAAGTTCGGCTCGCATCAGCTTTTTCTACGATATCGGCAACGTGTTCCAGACCGGCAACAAGGTCAAATTCCTGGGGGTCGATGACATAACGCCGGTCGATTACCACTTCAATTATGCTAATCTAAAACAATCAACCGGCGTGGCAGTGCAGTGGCTCGCGCCCTTGGGTCTGTTCCGATTCTCGTACGGAATTCCTTTGAATCCCTTCCCTGGCGATACGGTGCGGTTCGGGGACGAGACGGAGCGTTTTCAATTTTCCATCGGTCAAGCGTTTTGACCGCAATTTGAGGTCTTAAACATCAACATGTCGTATTTTCGCAGCATTCCGCTCCTGGCCCTCGGTCTGTGCGGACTCATGGGGTCGCAGCAAGCAAGTGCTGAGATCAAGGTCGGGTACGTGGATTTCCAGAAGCTCATGGCGGAGGCACCGCAGGTCAAGAGCGCGATGCAAGCATTGCAGAATGAATTTGGTCCGCGTCAGCGCGAGTTGGTGGCCATTCAGAACGACCTCAAGACGCGCGACGAGAAGTTGGCGAAGGAAGGGGCCATCATGGCGGAAGCCGATCGCGCGAAGGCCGAAAAGCAGTTACGCGATCAACAACGTGAATTCTCTCGAAAAGGCGGCGAATTCCAGGACGACTTGTCGACCCGAAAAAACGAAGAGATCGGCAAGGTTCAGCGCTACTTGCTGGAGGAGATCCGCACCTACTCGAGTGCGCAGGGTTTTGATCTGGTGCTCGGCGAAGGCGTCTTCTACAGCAAGCCGCAGCTGGATATCACAGCGCCGATATTGGAGGTGCTGAAGTCCAAGCCGGCGACTCTGCCGAAGGCGGCGGCACCCGCGAAACCACCGCGCGCCAAATAAGCGGCCACTTACCGCACTTAGGGAGTGCCAAGGCGGAATACTTAAGACGGGCTCCCAGGTGCAGGAAGAATTCAGTCTAGGCGAGTTGGCGGTGCGGTTCGGGCTCACGCTGCGCGGCGAGCCTGATCTTACGGTGCGAAGCGTCGCCACACTGTCGCGCGCGGAATCTGGGAGTTTGAGCTTTCTTGCGAACTCGCGCTACCGCAGGCAATTGGAGACTACGCGAGCCACAGCGGTGCTGGTCAACGCCGAGGACGCAGCCCATTGTTCCGTCGCTGCATTGGTCGATCCGAACCCCTACCTAGCCTATGCCCGCATTGCGGCACTGATGCACCCCGAGGCGCGGCCCGCGCCGGGTATCCATCCGAGCGCGGTCGTCAGCAGTGGGGCGCACATCGCGGCTTCCGCCAGCATCGGCCCGCTGGTCGTCGTCGAAGACGACGCACAGATCGGCGAGCGCGTCCTGATTGGTCCCGGCTGCATTGTTCAGCGGGCAGCCTGGGTCGGTGCCGACTCGGTTCTGCTGTCAAGAGTCAATTTATACCCGCAAGTAACCGTGGGGCAGCGTTGCATCCTGCATGCCGGAGCCGTGGTCGGCGCGGATGGATTCGGCTTCGCGCTCAATTCCGGGACTTGGGTCAAGGTGCCTCAAGTGGGCAGCGTGCGCATCGGCGATGATGTAGAAATCGGTGCCAACACCACTATTGATCGAGGCGCCATCGATGATACGGTTGTCGAGAATGGCGTCAAACTGGACAATCAGATCCAGGTGGGTCACAACGTGATAATCGGCGCTCACACGGCCATTGCCGCCTGTACGGGCATATCCGGCAGCACTGTGATCGGTCAGCGCTGCATGATTGGCGGCATGGTAGGTTTTGCGGGTCATTTGACCATTGCCGATGATGTGGTGGTGACCGGCTGCAGTTTGGTCAGCGCGTCGATCAAAAAGCCCGGCAGCTATTCTAGCGGCATGCCGACGGTGGAGACGAGAGTGTGGCGGCGAATGGTCGCGCATTTGCGGCGACTGGATGGATAGGAGAGATAATGTCGGAGTCCGATAGACTGGATATTGCAGCGATCATGCGGCAGCTGCCGCATCGGTATCCCTTCTTGCTGGTGGATCGAGTCTTGGAATGCGTCGCAGGACAACACTGCCTTGCGCTCAAGAATGTGACCGTCAACGAGCCGTTCTTTCAGGGGCATTTCCCGCATCGGCCGGTGATGCCGGGTGTCCTTATCATTGAAGCTTTGGCACAGGCCGCGGGCATTTTGGCATTCAAGACCGCTAATGTTGTGCCCGACATCAATACGCGCTTCTACTTTGTCGCCATCGATAATGCGCGCTTCCGCAAGCCGGTCGAGCCGGGAGATCAGTTGATGCTGAGGGTTGAACTGAAACGCTCGTTCAAGGGGATCTGGAAGTTCGGGTGCTTGGCGCAGGTCGATGGCAAGGAAGTGGCCTCCGCAGAAATCATGGTCGCGCCCGAGACCAAGACGCCTGCGCGTGCCGGAGCGCCGGGATGATCGATTCGCGGGCGGTGATATCGCCGCAAGCACACATCGCTGCAGACGTCGAAATCGGACCATTCACGGTGATCGGCGCCGATGTCGTCATCGGCGCAGGCACCTGGGTTGGCCCGCACGCCGTGATCAACGGACCGACGCGTATCGGCTCGAACAATAAGGTTTTCCAGTTCGCCTCGTTGGGCGATGCGCCGCAGGACAAGAAATACAACGGTGAGCCGACGCTTCTTACGATTGGCGACCGCAACGTGTTTCGCGAATCCGTCACCGTGAATCGCGGCACGACGCACGATCAAGGCGTGACGCGCATCGGCAACGATAATCTATTGATGGCGTATTCGCATGTCGCGCACGATTGTCAGCTGGGCGATCAGATCGTGATGGCAAATTGCGCGACGCTGGGTGGTCACGTCGAGGTCGGCGATTGGGTCACGATGGGTGGCCTGTCCGCGGTCCATCAGCACACCAAGGTAGGTGCGCATTGCTTCATCGCGCACAATGCGGCGGTCACCCGAGATGTGCCGCCGTATGTCATGGCGGTTGGCCGGCCCGCCGTACCGCACAGTGTCAATTCCGTCGGCCTGCAGCGCCGCGGGTTTACTCCTGAACAAATCCTGAATATTCGCCGAGCCTATCGAGTGTTGTACCGCTCGGGTCTCAAGTTGAAAGCAGCGATCGAAGAGCTTGAAAAAGCGGCGGCGACGCAGCCGGAAATTGTGTCCTTCGTCGAGTTCATCAAGCACAGCTCACGCAGCATCGTTCGCTAGGAGACAGGCTCCTGACAATGTCCGTTCCTTTGCGAGTGGGCCTGCTGGCGGGCGAGGCCTCCGGCGATACGTTGGGCGCAGACCTCATCATCGCCATGCGCCGCTGCGCGCCGGACACGAAATTCTTCGGTGTGGCTGGGCCCAAAATGCAGGCCGCCGGGTGCGAGAGCTGGGAGCCCGCGGAATCCCTCGCTGTGATGGGGCTGTTTGACGTGTTGCGCGATTTGCCGAGGCTCGCAAGGCTGCTCGCGCGCATCAAGCGAATGTTCCTGACGGCGCGCCCCGACGTATTTATCGGCATCGATGCGCCAGATAGCAATTTGCGAGTGGCGCAGCGCCTGCACGCCGCCGGCATCCCCACGGTGCAATACGTCAGTCCACAGGTATGGGCCTGGCGGCAAGGGCGCGCGCGCAAAATCCGGAATTCGGTGGACCTCGTGCTGTGTCTGCTGCCATTCGAGAAACGCTTCTACGATGAACATGGCATCCGCGCCGAATTTGTCGGCCATCCGCTGGCGGACGCCATTCCGGAAAACGTCGACCGCGAGTCGGCGCGGCGCGCGCTGGGGCTTGCAACTGAAGCCAGCGTGGTTGCGCTGCTTCCCGGAAGCCGGCGCGGTGAAGTCGCGCGACTGGCTGCGGACTTTGCCGCTACCGCGCGCTGGCTCGCACAGCAGAGACCGGATCTGAAATTCATTGCACCGATGGCGAGCGCTGCGACGCGGCAGATTTTTGCCGGCGTATTGAAGCGCGACGCACCCAGCGTCGAGGTCCAATTAATCGAGGGCCAAGCCACGACTGTCTTAAGCGCAGCCAACGTCGTGCTGGTGGCGTCGGGTACCGCCAGTTTGGAGGCCGCGCTGTGCAAACGTCCCATGGTCGTGGTGTATCGACTGGGCGCGCTGACGGCCTGGATGCTGACCCGCCTGAATCTGGTCAAATCCAAGTTTTTTGCACAGCCAAATTTACTTGCAGATCGGCGCGTCGTCGGCGAATATTTTCAGAACCAAATTATCCCCGCGTCGATCGGAGCAGAGCTCTTGATGTGGCTTGACGATAGCGAACGGCGTAGCGCTTTGGAACAGGAGTTCGCGCGTATCCACGCCGACCTGCGCCGTGGCGCCAGCGCCCGGGCGGCCCAGGCCATCTTGGATTTGCTGCGCTCTCGACAACCTGCGGCAGCGTTGCCGCCGTGAGGCGCGTTGCGGGCATTGATGAGGCAGGCCGCGGGCCTCTTGCCGGTCCGGTGGTGGCAGCGGCCGTAATCCTGCGGCCGCGCAGACCCATCGAAGGCGTTGCCGATTCAAAATCGCTGAGCCCCGAGGAGCGTCTGCGCCTGAGCATCGAGATCAAGCGCGAAGCATTGTGTTTCGGCATTGGCTGGGCGGACCATGTCGAAATCGACGCGCTGAATATTCTGCAAGCGACGTTTCTGGCCATGCGCCGTGCGTTGCTTGCCATGACCTTGACGCCTGATCATGTGCTGGTGGATGGCAATCAGCTTCCCAATTTGCTGGGATTGGGTAAGGTATTGACGGCGCGTGCCATCATTGATGGCGATGTCACGGAGCCGGCCATCAGTGCTGCGTCGATACTGGCGAAAACGGCTAGAGATCACTATATGAATCAAATGGATACATTGTATCCTGCATATTGTTTCGCGCGTCACAAAGGCTATGCGACTCCTGATCACCAGCGCCTGTTGATTTTACACGGGCCCTGCCCGCTGCATCGGCGCTCCTTCGAGCCTGTACGCCTCGCCCTACGGTGCGAACTTTGACGAGATTCGTTCACTTGCGATTGCACACCGAGTACTCGTTGGTGGACGGGATCGTGCGTGTGCCGGACTTGATGGCCGCGGTCGCTGCGGCGGGCATGCCTGCGGTCGCGCTCACCGATCAAAGCAACCTGTTTGCCATGGTGAAGTTCTACAAGGAAGCGCAGGCGGCGGGCGTGAAGCCCTTGATCGGTGTCGATGCGTGGATACGGGAGTCGGGCGAGCGTGCAACGCCGACGCGCGTTGTTTTCCTTTGTCAAAATCTCGTGGGCTACCGTCATCTGACGCAGCTGGTGACCCGTTCGTACCTCGAGGGACAACATCGCGGGCCGCCGATGTTGGAACGCAGCTGGCTGAGCCGCGAGACGCTGCAGGGAATGATCGTGCTTTCGGGGGGATTCGAGGGCGATATCGGTCAAGCGATTGCGCGCGGCCGCGACGATGAGGCGGCGCGGTGTCTTGAACGCTGGCAGTCATATTGCGGCGATCGGTTTTACCTCGAGGTACAGCGCACCGGCAGGGCCAACGAGCAAGTTTGCTCCGAAGCGGCAATGGAACTGGCGCAGCTACGTGGGGTAGGAGCGGTCGCGACCAATGACGTGCGTTTCTTGACGCGCGCTGAATTCGAAGCGCATGAAGCGCGCGTCTGCATTCATGACGGCGCACAGCTCGGGGATGCCAGCCGGCCGCGGCGCTACTCCGAGGAGCAATACTTGAAGTCGCCCGCGGAGATGGCGCAGTTATTTCAGGACGCACCGGAACTTCTGGCCAATACCCTTGAAATCGCCAAACGATGCTCTCTCGAGATTCGGTTGGGCGCCTCCATGTTGCCGGCCTATCCGGTGCCGACCGGCTCGAGCACGGAAGAGTTCCTGCGCGAGGAGTCCATGCGCGGCCTGCAAGCCCGGCTTGCGGC
The DNA here is from genome assembly GCA_041690895.1 of Gammaproteobacteria bacterium. GTDB lineage: Bacteria > Pseudomonadota > Gammaproteobacteria > Steroidobacterales > Steroidobacteraceae > Bog-1198. The sequence continues at coordinate 49,206 of JBEPVT010000021.1, read as the reverse complement.
GTCGCCATCGCTGTCCGGATCGCCGGGCTCGTCCGCGAACGCAGACTACGAGGCGCGTCTCGATCTGGAGCTTGGCGTCATTTGCGCCATGGGCTTTGCCGGCTACTTCTTGATCGTCGCGGATTTCATTCGTTGGGCGCGCGAGAACGGCGTGCCCGTGGGACCGGGACGCGGTTCCGGTGCGGGATCGCTGGTTGCCTATGCGCTCGGCATTACCGATCTCGATCCGATCGAGCATGATCTTCTGTTCGAGCGATTCTTGAATCCGGAGCGCGTGTCGATGCCGGACTTCGACGTCGACTTCTGCATGGAGGGCCGCGACCGGGTGATCGAATACGTTGCGAACAAGTACGGCCGCGACCGGGTCTCGCAAATCATCACCTACGGCACACTGGCCGCCAAGGCGGTGGTGCGCGACGTTGGCCGTGTCCTCGGTCATCCGTACGGTTACGTGGACAAGATCGCCAAGCTGATTCCGTTGGAAATCGGCATGACGCTCGACAAAGCGCTTGAGCAAGAGGAAGAACTGAGGCGCCTTTACCAGGGCGAAACCGAGGTGCGCGAACTCATCGATCTGGCGCGAACTCTGGAGGGTCTCGCGCGCAACGCCGGCACGCACGCCGGCGGCGTGGTCATCGCGCCATCGATCCTGACCGACTTCACTCCGCTCTACTGCGAAGAGGGCAGCAGCACGCCGGTCACCCAGTTCGACAAGGACGACGTCGAGGCTGCAGGCTTGGTCAAATTTGATTTTCTCGGGCTGCGAACGCTCACGATCATTGATTGGGTGGTACGCGACATCAATACCGAGCGCGCAGCGGCCGGCGAGGCGCCCTTGGTCATGAGCGCCTTGCCGATGGACGATGCGGCGACTTACGCGCTGCTCAAGACCACCAAGACAACCGCGGTCTTCCAGCTCGAATCGCGCGGCATGAAAGACCTGATTCGGCGGCTGCAGCCCGATCGATTCGGCGACATCGTCGCGCTTGTGGCGTTGTTCCGGCCCGGACCTTTGCAGTCCGGCATGGTCGAGGATTTCATCGCGCGCAAGCACGACACTACCGGCGCGACCATCGATTACTTGCATCCGGACTTGAAGCCGGTTTTGGAGGCAACCTACGGCGTGATCTTGTATCAGGAACAGGTCATGCAGATTGCGCAGATTCTCGCCGGTTACACCTTGGGCGGCGCGGATCTCTTGCGCCGTGCCATGGGTAAAAAGAAACCCGAGGAAATGGCGAAGCAACGTTCGATCTTCGTCAACGGCGCGGTGGCGCGGGGCGTGCGCGAGGCGCAGGCCACGCATATTTTTGATCTCATGGAAAAATTTGCCGGCTACGGATTTAACAAGTCCCATTCCGCAGCGTACGCCTTGCTGTCCTATCAAACTGCGTGGCTGAAGGCGCACTACCCGGCGGCGTACATGGCAGCCGCGCTGTCTTCGGATATGGACAAGACCGAAAAAGTGGTGACCTTGATCGATGAGTGCGCCAGCATGCACCTTAAAGTGCTGCCGCCCGATGTCAATGCATCGGTGTATGCATTTCGGGTTGCCGGCGCCGACAGCATTCGTTACGGCATGGGCGCCATCAAGGGCGTGGGCGCTGCCGCCGTCGAAGCCATTATCGAGGAGCGCGAGCAGAACGGGGCATTCGATAGTCTCCCCGACCTATGCCGTCGCATCGACTTGCAGCGGGTGAATCGGCGAGTCTTGGAGGCGTTGATTCGCTCAGGAAGCTTGGATCTCATCGGGCCGAATCGTGCGTCCTTAACCGCGGAGCTCGAGCGTGCCATGCACCTGGGCGAACAGAACTCGCGCGCCATCAGCGTGGGCCAAGTCGATCTGTTCGGTTTGAGCGCCGCCGAGAATGTCGCAGTGCCGGACTGGTCGGAGGCGGAGCGTTTGGCGGGCGAGCGCGAAACCTTAGGGTTGTTCTTGAGTGGTCATCCCATCACACCCTACGAACCCGATTTGAAGTTCCTGGTGAGTTCGCGGTTGGCCGATGTCGGCGGCCCTAAACCGCCCGCAGCCGTCGATGGCGTGCGCAGCTGGTCGGCCGGCAAACCGGCGACTGTGGCAGGACTGGTTCTGGAAATTCGGCGGCGGCCGAACCGGGTGACGCTGATTCTGGATGATCGCAGCGCCCGCCTCGAAGTGAGTTTGTACGAGGAAGTCTTTCAACAGCATCGCGACATCATTGTCAAAGACGCCATCTTGATTATCGACGGCACGCTGCGTTTTGATGATTTCATCGAAGCCTGGCGCCTTCAGGGCAAGACCTTGATGGACATCGACCGGGCGCGCGAGCGCTTCGCGCGTCGCCTCTGGCTGCGCTGGCCGGCGGAGTTTGACGGGCCCCAGGGCATGAACCGTTTTGAGCAAGTGCTGAAACCCTACCTGAGGGGGCCCTGCGGTGTGAGCGTGGCGATCAATCGCGGCGAGTACAGCGGCAAGGTTAATCTGCCGGATGCCTGGTCTGTGCGGCCTACTCGCGAGCTCTTGGACCGGCTGTCTGCGCTTGTTGGGCGCGAGGGGTGGTATTTAGTGTATGGTCCGCGAAATGACGCTCGCGGCGAGGAAACCTCTTCATGGCGATGAATTTTCTGGAATTTGAACAGCCGATCGCGGAGCTCGAGGCCAAGATCGAGGAACTCAAATTCATCGGCAGCGATGCCAGCGTCAATATCACTGAAGAAATCAAACGCCTGCAATCGAAGAGCCGGGCGCTTACCACCAGCATTTTCGCCAACCTCACGCCCTGGCAGATCACCGAGTTGGCGCGACATCCTCAGCGTCCCTACACGCTCGACTATGTTTCAATGATTTTCAGCGATTGGCAGGAGTTGCACGGCGATCGGATGTACAGCGATGACCTGGCGATTGTCGGCGGTCTGGCACGGATCGAAGGCATGCCGGTGATGCTGATCGGTCATCAGAAAGGACGCGACACCAAGGAGCGGGTGCGGCGCAACTATGGCATGCCGAAGCCCGAAGGGTATCGCAAGGCCCTGCGGCTGATGAAAATGGCGGAGCGCTTTCGCATCCCGGTCGTTACCTTGATCGATACCCCGGGCGCGTATCCTGGGATCGGATCGGAGGAGCGGGGCCAAAGTGAAGCCATCGCGCGCAACTTATTCGAGATGTCGCACCTTGCGGCGCCGATCCTGAGCATCGTCATCGGCGAGGGCGGATCCGGCGGCGCGCTTGCCATTGGGGTGTGCGATTACTTGGTCATGCTGCAGTTCAGCGTGTACTCGGTTATTTCGCCGGAAGCGTGCGCCTCGATTCTGTGGAAGAGCACGGAAAAGAAGGAGACTGCGGCCGAGGCGATGGGCGGCACGGCGGAACGTCTTTACAAGCTCGGGCTGGTCGATGAAGTCTTAAAAGAGCCGCACGGCGGCGCGCATCGCGATCCGCAACTGATGGCGGAAACGATGAAACAGAGTGTCGTCAAGAACTTGGCCCAATTGAGCAACAAGCCGATCACGCAGCTGCTCGACGCGCGCCAGGCACGCTTGCGCGGATTTGGCGCATTCCGCGACGGTTGAAGCTTCGATGAGCTTTTCCGCGGCAACTTTGCACGCGGCGCTCGACGCTTGCGTACCGCTTAAGGCCAGCGGCCTGGTGGTGGCCTTGAGCGGCGGTCCCGATTCGGCCGCGTTGCTTGGCTTGGTTGCGGCTCTCGGCAAGAATTTCCGCAACTTGCCGCTGCGTGCGCTGCACGTTGATCACGGGTTGCAAGCGGCGGCGGCAGACTTTCGTGAAGCCTGCCGCAGGTTGTGCGATCAGCTGAGCATTCCATTGACCATTGTTGTCGTCGAGGTGCAACGCGAAGCCGGTTCGTCGATCGAGGCGGCAGCGCGCGAGGCGCGCTACGCGGCACTCGCCGCGCAATTGCAGCAGTGCGAATGCCTGCTGACGGCGCATCATCGTGAGGACCAAGCCGAGACCCTGCTGTTGCAGGCATTGCGCGGCGCCGGCGTCAGAGGCATGTCGGCGATGCCAGTCTGCCGAGCACTGGGCTTAGGCTGGCATGTGCGGCCGCTGCTCGATGTGGCGCAGCGCGACCTGAAGACTTTCGGCGACCATGCATTCTCATTGATTGATCCCATGAATGCGGAATTGCGCTTTGACCGCGTTTATTTGCGGACGGTGATTTGGCCGCTGATCGAAAAGCGTTGGCCCGGGGCGGCGACGGCCTTGTCGCGCGCGGCTCGGCACATGGCAGAGGCGCAGCAGCTCCTGGACACGGCAGTGAGCGTCGACGTGGCGCGCCTTCGCGACGGTGACCAGCTGTCGATCCCGGGCCTAAGAGCGCTGCCGCCTTTGAAGCGCATTAGCGCGGTTCGGCTGTGGTTAAGCCAAGCCGGCCTCGAGGCCCCCTCGACAGCCCGCCTCGTTGAGGCCCTGCGCCAGATCTTCGCTGCGGAGGCGGATCATCAACCCGCCATCGTCTGGGGCCGCAACGCGTTGCGACGCTATCGACAGAGATTATTTGTAACCGCTGCCGATCCGCCGCGCCTGGCGGAGCCCAAGAACTGGACCGGCGCCGTGGGATCGTCGGTCGAGCTGGGACCCCGGCTGGGAAAATTGACGTGGGTCGCACAACTCGGCGGCATTGCTGCGGGTCGCTTGCCGGCGCAGCTCATCGTGCGACGGCGCGACGGCGGTGAAACACTGAGGCCCGCGCCCTCGGCCAAAACCCAGACCGTGCAGCATCTGTGTCAGTCGCTCGGTGTGCTGCCTTGGATGCGGGATGCTCTGCCGCTGGTATTTGCGGGCGATGAACTAATTGCGATTGGCGATTTATGGCTGGATGCGCGCTGCTGCGCAGCCGCAGGCGCGCCCGGGGTTGGGATCGCGTGGAACAATGCTCCCCTGATGATGTAATTGGATTTGTCGGGCACGCGCCGATCTGCTAACCTGAACTCCCGTCGAATCCCCATTGTTCCCATGGCTTCGTTTGGACTTCCGCTGCTGCGGAGACCAACGTTTAATCGGCGGTGACTCACTATGAATCGATTCGTTTTTGTCACCGGCGGCGTGGTTTCCTCGCTGGGCAAAGGAATTGCCTCCGCATCTCTTGGCGCCATCCTCGAGGCGCGCGGCCTCAAAATCAGCATGGTCAAGCTGGACCCCTACATCAATGTCGATCCCGGCACTATGAGCCCGTTCCAGCATGGCGAGGTTTTCGTCACCGCGGACGGAACCGAGACCGACCTGGATCTGGGCCACTATGAGCGTTTTGTACGCACCACTACCGGGCGCAACAGTAATTTTACGACAGGCAGAATCTACGAGCGAGTAATTGCGAAAGAGCGGCGCGGCGACTACTTGGGCGCGACGGTCCAAGTCATTCCGCACATCACCGATGAAATAAAGCATCGCATTCGCATGGGAGCGGGCGATTCGGACGTGTGCATGGTGGAGATCGGCGGCACCGTCGGCGACATCGAATCGCTGCCGTTTCTCGAGGCTATTCGCCAAATGGGAGTTGAGCTCGGCCGCGACAAAGTGCTGTATATGCATCTGACGTTGGTGCCGATCTTGGGCGGTGCCGGCGAAATCAAAACCAAACCCACACAGCATTCAGTCAAGGAATTGCGCGGCATCGGCATTCAGCCGGACATTTTGCTGTGTCGTTGTTCGCAGAGTCTTCCCGATGAGCAGCGCCGCAAGATTGCCTTGTTCACCAATGTCGAGGAGCGGGCGGTGATTTCGGCGGTGGATTCGGATGATATTTACAAGATCCCGATGCTGCTGCACGAGCAGGATCTCGACGAGATTGTGATCGACAAGCTGCGCTTGAACGCTCCACCCACGGATCTTTCCGAATGGCGGGCGGTGGTCGCCGCCAAGCAAAACCCCGAAGCCGTCGTGGACATCGGCATGGTCGGAAAATACGTGCAGATCCGCGACTCGTACATTTCCTTGAACGAGTCGCTGATGCATGGCGGCATCAAAACTCGAACGCGGGTCAACATCCACTACTTCGAGTCGCAGGATATCGAGCGCTCGAGCGCCTCGGCGTTGCAAAAAATGGATGCAATCCTGGTGCCCGGCGGATTCGGCGACCGTGGCATCGAGGGGAAAATCCAAGCGATTCGCTACGCACGCGAAAACGGCATTCCCTATCTTGGCATTTGTTTAGGCATGCAGCTCGCCATCATCGAATACGCGCGCAATGTCCTGGCGCTCAAAGGAGCGAACAGCACTGAGTTCGATCGGGCCAGCAATCATCCGGTCATCGCGCTGATCACCGAATGGCGGGATCTGGAGCGAGGCCAACAGGTGCGCGATGCGAAGTCGGACCTAGGAGGCAGCATGAGACTGGGTGCGCAGGAGGCCAGGCTCGTTCCCGGATCCTTGGCGAGAGCCTTGTATGGCAAGGAATCAATATTCGAGCGCCATCGCCATCGCTATGAATTCAATAATCACTACCTGGACGAGCTGTCCGCGGCGGGGTTGCGCTTCTCGGGATTCTCGGCGGATGGCTTGGTCGAATTCATCGAACTCCCCAGCCATCCTTGGTTCGTGGCCAGTCAGTTCCATCCAGAATTTACCTCCACCCCCCGGGATGGGCACCCCTTGTTCACGGGTTTTGTCAGTGCGGCGCGCGAATATCGAGCTTCATTGCAGCCGGGCCGCGCCACCGCATGATCGCTTAAGCGCATGAAGCTGGCTTCCTTCGAAGTCGGGCAAGATCGCCCGTTCTTCTTGATTGCAGGTCCTTGCGTCATCGAGAGCGAGGCCTTGGTGCTGGATGTCGCAGGGCGCCTCAAGGAGATGACCGCTGCTCTGCGGATACCCTTCGTCTTCAAGGCCTCGTTCGACAAGGCGAATCGTTCCTCGCGCTCGAGTTTTAGGGGCCCCGGATTGGAGGGAGGCTTGAAAGCCTTGTCGCGGGTGCGCGAGCAGATCGGCGTACCGGTGCTGACGGATGTGCACGAAGATACGCCGCTGGATGAAGTTGCGGCGGTGGTCGATGTTTTGCAGACGCCGGCCTTCCTCTGCCGCCAGACGAATTTCATTGTGGCGGCCTGTTCTCAGGGCAAGCCGGTGAACATCAAGAAAGGCCAGTTTCTATCGCCTTGGGAAATGCAAAACGTGGTCGATAAAGCACGCTCGACCGGCAATGCGCACATCATGGTTTGCGAGCGGGGATTCTCCTTCGGCTACAATAATCTGGTATCGGACATGCGCTGCCTCGCGATCATGCGCGCCACCGGGTGCCCTGTAGTATTCGACGCGACGCACTCGGTGCAGCTCCCCGGCGGTCAGGGCCACTCCTCCGGAGGCCAGCGGGAGTTTGTACCGGTGCTGGCACGCGCTGCGGTCGCTGCAGGCGTGGCGGGAATATTCATGGAAACACATCCCGATCCTGCCAAGGCATTGTCGGACGGCCCGAACGCGTGGCCCTTGGATCGGATGCGCTCACTCTTGAGCACTCTGGCAGAGTTGGACAGCGCGGTGAAGAAACAACCCTTTGAGGAATCCTTGTTATGAGTCGGATTGTCGATATTCGCGGCCGCCAGATCATTGATTCGCGCGGTAATCCAACGGTCGAAGCGGACGTCGTGCTCGACTCGGGCACCGTCGGCCGAGCCGCAGTTCCTTCGGGCGCATCGACCGGTTCGCGTGAGGCGGTTGAGTTGCGGGACGGGGATATGCAGCGCTTCGGCGGCAAGGGCGTGCTCAAAGCTGTCGGCGCGGTGAACGGAGCAATACGCAGCGCCGTCATGGGAGCGGATGTACAGGACCAAGCGGCACTCGATGCCAAGATGATCAAATTGGACGGTACCGAGAGCAAGTCGAATCTTGGCGCCAATGCGATTTTGGCGGTGTCGTTGGCCGCAGCCCACGCGGCCGCGACCGACCAAGGATTGCCCCTCTATCGGCATTTGGCGCGAAGCGGCGATTTGACGCTGCCCGTGCCCATGATGAACATCATCAATGGCGGCGCACACGCCGATAACAGCGTCGACATTCAGGAATTCATGATCCTTCCCATCGGAGCGGCGTCTTTCTCGGAAGCGGTGCGCTACGGTGCCGAGGTATTTCACACGCTAAAGAAGGTCTTGCATGCCAAGGGCCTCAATACCGCCGTTGGCGATGAGGGCGGATTCGCGCCGGACCTGCCGTCCAACGAAGCGGCGATCACCACCATCTTGGAGGCCATCGACAAGGCCGGTTACAAAGCGGGCAAGGATATTTACCTAGGATTGGATGTCGCCAGCACGGAGTTCTTCAAGGATGGCATATACGATCTGCAGAGCGAGGGACGCAAGTTCAATTCATCCGAGTTTGCCGAGTATCTGGCAGGCTTGGCCGCCAAGTATCCGATCGTGACCATTGAGGATGGCATGAGCGAAGGCGATTGGGATGGCTGGGCGATTCTGACCCGCAAATTGGGAACGAAAGTGCAGTTGGTGGGCGACGATCTGTTCGTGACGAATACCAAGATATTTGCCGAAGGAATTGCCAAGAAGATCGCCAACGCAATCCTCATCAAGCCCAATCAAATAGGGACGTTGACCGAGACATTGGCCGCCATCGACATGGCGTTCAAGGCCAAGTATGCGGCAGTCGTGTCGCACCGCTCAGGGGAAACAGAAGATGCCACCATCGCGGACATTGCTGCCGCGACCACTGCGACGCAGATCAAAACCGGTTCCATGTCGCGCTCGGATCGAATCGCCAAATATAATCAGCTGCTGCGGATCGAAGGCGAGCTGGGGGCAAAGGCATCTTATGCGGGACGCCGCGCCTTATCGGTTCCAATATCTTAAGAGGTCGTGCTAAGCTACTGTCCCCATGAGGATTTTCGCGACTGTATTGGCTCTCACACTAATCTTGCTGCAAGGTCGACTTTGGTTCTCGGACCGAGGATTGCAAGAAGTTTCGGGACTTAAAGCCTCGGTCGAGGCGCAACGAGCGGCTAACCTCGAACAGGCCGACCGCAATCGGCAGCTGGGCGCGGAAGTGACAAACCTTAAGACCGGGTTGACTGCGCTCGAAGAGCGAGCCCGCAGTGAACTGGGAATGGTCGCCGCCAGCGAGACCTTCTACCAAGTCGTGCGATCCAACACACCGGCACCCGCCGCAGCCGCTGCTCCCGTTACCGCCCGCGCGCAATGACCGTCGGGTCGGCGCGCCGCCTCTGGGCGATCGTTCCTGCGGCAGGCCGCGGCGAACGCTTTGCTACTGACACGCCTAACGTTCCAAAACAATACGCCACGCTGCTCGGGCGCAGCGTGCTCGAGTGGTCGCTGCACGCGCTGCTTGCCGAGCCGCGGATACACGCTGTCGTGGTGGTGCTGGCAATCGGCGATGAGCGTTGGCCCGAAGCTGCGCGAAAGATTAATTCGCCCAAATTGCTGACCACGGTTGGTGGTGCGCATCGACAGGATTCGGTGATGAATGGCTTGGAATTTCTGGCGCCGATGGCGCGGGCCGACGATTGGATTTTGGTGCACGATGCGGCGCGCCCGTGTTTGAGCGGCAGCGATATCAGCGCTCTGGCTGATGCGCTCGAAGAAAGCCAAGGCGGCGCAGGCGCTGCTGGCGTCGTGTTGGCCGCGCCAATTGTCGACACCGTGAAGCGCGAACTCGGCGGCGCTCTTGAGACGGTTGATCGTGCCGGACTGTGGCGCGCGCTGACACCGCAAATTTTTCCCTACGCGCAACTGCGCCACGCGCTGCAGGACGCGGCTGTCAACAAGCTGCAGGTGACCGACGAGGCTCAGGCCATGGAACGTATCGGCAGTCGCGCGAGCCTGGTACGCGGCTCGCCCTTTAATATCAAAGTGACGCGAGCCGAGGACTTGAAGGCGGCGGCCGACATACTCAAGTTAGGAGAGAGCAGCCAAATGCGAATCGGACAGGGGGTGGACGTGCATGCCTTCGGTGCTGGCGATCACGTGGTGCTGGGTGGGGTGCGCATCGCCCACGCCCACGGAATCGTCGCGCACTCGGACGGCGATGTCGTCATTCACGCGCTGTGCGACGCGCTGCTTGGCGCCTTGGGCGACGGCGACATCGGCCAACACTTTCCCGACAGCGACCCGCGCTACCGCGGCGCCGACAGCCGCGTGTTGCTTCGCGTCGTTGCGCAGCGGATGCAGGCGGCAGGATTGCGATTGGTCAATGCCGACATCACGGTGCTCGCGGAGGCGCCGCGCATCGGCACGCACCGAAGCGCGATGGCGGCGAATCTCGCGGCGGACTTGGGGGTTGCAGCGGCGGCAATCAACATTAAAGCCACCACAACGGAGCGCTTGGGATTTATCGGACGCAACGAAGGACTTGCCGCGATGGCCTCAGTGCTGTTGTCTGGCTGAGGGCTGCTCCTGGTTGCTTGAGATCCAATTGGCAATCGGATATCAGATATTCGTTATTCACGTATCAACGCAAATTCATGCAGATTTAGTATAGCCAGGTACTTAGCGCGGAAGCTAGTCAGCGAGGGCCTGCGCTGATGCGGTAACATGGGTCGCCATGATCTCGACGGTTCTCATTGTGGGCGGCGGACAAGCGGGTGCTCAGGCTGTCGACACGCTGCGCCGCGAAGGCTTCGCCGGACGTCTGGTCCTGGTCAGCGAGGACGAAATGTTGCCGTATCAGCGGCCGCCATTGTCCAAGAAATTTCTGTCAGGCGAGATGACGGCCGATCGCCTGCTGTTTCGGCACCGCGCTTTCTACGACGAGCATGCCATTGAACTCAAGCTCGGCGTTAGTGCGACTCGCATCCAACCGGACGTGCGCCGCGTGGCGTTGTCGAGCGGCGAGGAAATCAACTACGACCGTTTATTGCTGTGTATTGGCGCTCTGCCGCGTCTCCTGACGTGCCCTGGATCGGAACTCGCGGGAGCGCATTATTTGCGCAACGTCGGCGATGCGGCGGCGATTCATAAGGGCTTGAAGCCGGGGGCGCGCGTGGTCATCGTCGGTGGCGGCTACATTGGCCTGGAAACCGCCGCAACGGCCCGCAACATGGGCTGCGCCGTCACTGTTCTGGAAATGGCTGACCGCGTAATGAATCGTGTAGTCGCATCGAATGTTTCTGAATATTTTGCGCACGAGCACCGCACGCAGGGAGTCAAGATTGTCTGCAACACGCGCGTGCTGCGCCTCGACGGAGACAAGCACGTCGAGAGAGTCGTGTGTGCCGATGGCAGCCTGTACCCGGCGGACCTGTTGATCGTGGGCGTGGGCGCGGTTGCCAACACTCAATTGGCGCTCGATGCCGGCCTGCAATGCGACAATGGCATTGTCGTCGATGCAACCTGCCGCACCAATGATCCTGCAATTTTTGCCGCCGGCGATTGCACCAATTATTTCTCTTGCCGCTACCAATCAAGAGTGCGGCTCGAATCGGTTGACAACGCTTTCGAGCAGGGCAAGGTGGCAGCGCTTAACATCCTCGACCGGCCGATGGCGCATTCGCGGGTGCCCTGGTTTTGGTCCGATCAATACGACAACAAACTGTTGATTGTCGGATTATCGCAGGGTCACGACCAGCAATTGACGCGCGGTGATCCCGCCACTCGCAGTTTCAGCGTCTGCTACCTCAAGGGCGGAGAGTTGTTAGCCGTTGAGGCCATCAATCATTCAAAGGATTATATGGCCGCGCGCAAGCTCATTCCCGAGCGCATTCATCCGAATCTCGACAAGCTCGCGGATCCTCAGATAGGGCTCAAGGACGCCGTCTAGCCGGCGTCTTCTCGCTAGCCGGGCGTGCCGTCTCCCTGAACCAATTTGCAGCTCTGATGCGCACGCTGCAACTTCGCGCACGCGGAATTGGCGGCCGCTTGGTCCATGGGTCCGGAAGTTACTCGATATAGCGTGCCAGGGGCATTGGGCGGGACAACGACAATGTCATTCAGCACCTTGCCGAATTTGCTTTCCAGCTGACGACGCTTGCGCTCCGCTTCATCCTTGTTGTGCGCGTCCGCAAGCTGCAGGCGATAGTCCAGCTGCTTGAGCTTTGAGCGCGCCTCGTTGGACTCCAATCCTTGTGGATACTTCAACAAGAACGCTTGTAAGGATGTTGCGAAAGGGTTGTTTTGAAGCGTTTTCCATTCATCCGCGCGTTGCAGAGCGGTGATGTTGTATTTCGCTTCACCGACGTGGACCCCGCCGCTCTTCGCCTTCAGGTAATCCTCATAACTCGCGACGCTATTGGTTGCTTTGGCACTGCTCCAAGCGTGATCGTCTTGCAGCGCCAGAATCCGCCCGCGGGCATCATCGGCGTGTTTGTCATCGGCATGCTTCTGCAGAAATGTTTGGTAGGCAGACAGGGTATTGGCGCCGGTCGCTTGGTTCCAGTCGCTCTGCGCGGAGTTGCAGCCAGTCAGAGCTGCAGCGCAGAGAAGGGTGGGCATCAGCAAGAGTCGAATGTTCATGCGCATCTCCTAGCCGTTATGTATATACGATACACTCTGTATGGTAAAGTTCCCGACGATGCGAAGCAGCATTTCCGATCGAAAATCTCGTGGCAGACCCCGAGACCATCAGATCGACAGGGATGTGGTGGCCGCGGTGCTGAGCGTTTTGCATACTCGCGGCTACCGGGCGGTGACGATTGTAAATATCGCCCGACGCGTCAAGCGCGCCCGCACCAGCCTGTACCGCCGCTGGCCAAGCAAGCGCAATCTGGTGGCATTTGCAGTGATCCACGAGCTGGGGGTGGAACCTGCACCGGATACCGGATCCCTGCGCGAAGATCTCAAAGCCGCGGTCGAAACCTTGCGGCGCGCGTTTACAGGACCCTTGGGCGCGGCAATTGCGGGTCTCGCCGCGGAGATGGCGCACGATCAGACTCTGGCTCGAATGATCCGTGCGGCGGTGCTCACGCCGCGGCGCGATTCTCTGCGCAGCGCGCTGGCACGAGCCGCGGTGCGCAAGGAAATTGCCCCAAGTCTCGACATTGAGCTAGTGCTCGACATGCTCACTGCGCCGTACTACTTTCGTGCGCTGTTCGGGCACGCTCCCATCACCGCCAGCATGAACGAACGCATCGTAGATTACGTGCTGGGTGTCGCGTCGGTCAGGACTCAGGCTCGGAGCAACACGTAAACCGCTCCGGTGCCGCCGTCAATGGCGCGGGCAGAGGTGAATGCCATGACATCCATATGTCGGCGCAGCCACAGGTTCACAGCGGTCTTGAGAACCGGCCCGCGCGCGCCGGAACGATAGCCCTTACCGTGCACGATTCTCACGCAGCGGCGCCCGGCGTCGCGACTGCGCGCGATGAATTCCGCGAGCTGATCACGCGCCGCGGCCTGGTTCAGTCCGTGAAGATCAAGCTCATCCTCGCTGGGATACAAGCCGCGCCGCAATCGGCGCATCACCTGATCGCGCACCCCGCCGCGTCGATACGACAAAGGTTCTGCACCATTCTCGTCCGCGGCGGTCGAGATCAACGGCATAACGGTGTCGAGCTCGTTGCCGGCGTCCGGCAAGCGCTTGCGAATAGGTGCGCGGTTCTTAGGTGTTGCCCGCGCTTGAGGTGACGGGCGTTGCGGCAGCGGCTTGACGTCGCGCATCGCGGTGCGAAACGCGGCCGTATCCATCGCATCGACTGGTTCGGCGCCGAATTCGGCTATGCGCTTTTTGCCCATGGATACAGTATAGTCCGCACGGCGACCCCCGCCAGCGCGGCGCAGACTGTTAAGTAGTGAAGATCCTTCTTTCCAATGACGACGGCTACCGCGCCGAGGGCCTGGCAGCGCTTGGGGAAGCGATCAAGCCGCTCGGCGACGTAACCATTGTGGCTCCTGATCGAAACCGCAGCGGAGCCAGCAATTCGTTGACGCTGGATGTGCCGGTGCGAGCCGTGCGCTACGATGCCAATGCTTTTTACGTCAATGGCACGCCGACCGACTGCGTGCACTTGGCAATTTCCGGCTTGTTCGATTTCGAGCACGACATTGTCGTGACGGGCGTCAATGATGGCGCGAACCTGGGCGATGACACGCTGTATTCAGGCACCGTCGCCGCCGCGGTCGAGGGCCGATTTTTAGGTTTGCCGGCTATCGCTGTTTCACTGTGTCTGACGCCGGACAGTCCGCGTAATTTCGCGAGCGCGGCCCGAGTGGCTGCGCAGCTGGTGCAGCGTGTTGCGCAGCATCCGCTGCTAGGTTCGGAGGAGGGACCGGTCATCCTTAACGTCAATGTTCCCGATCTGCCCGAAGGACGGTTGCGCGGCATCAAAGTGACGCGGCTCGGCAGCCGGCATCGCGCGAAGCCCATCGTCAAGGCGAAGGACCCGAGGGGCCGCGAGGTATATTGGGTGGGAAACGCCGGTGCGGGGCAAGATGCGGGACCGGGCACGGACTTTCATGCCGTGGCGGAAGGCTACACCTCGATTACACCATTGCAAATAGACCTGACGCGCCATGCGGCACTGATCGATCTTAAGCGATGGCTCGAGATTGAGTGATTTTATGGAAGGCCCGCGTCTCAGCGGCATTGGCATGACCTCGGCGCGAACCCGGCAGCGCCTCGTGCAGCGTCTGCAGGAACAAGGTATTGCCGATCAACGAGTCCTTGATCGGATCCGCAACGTGCCGCGCCATCTGTTCATGGATGAGGCGTTGGCGAGCCGTGCTTATGAGGACACAGCGTTGCCGATTGGCTTCGGCCAAACCATTTCCCAGCCCTTCGTCGTGGCAAAAATGACGGAGGCGCTGTTGGCGGCCGGCGCCGCGCCGCGGGTGCTGGAAATCGGCACCGGATGCGGCTATCAGACTGCCGTGCTGTCGCCGTTGGTGGCGGAGCTGTACACGATCGAGCGAATTGCTCCTTTGCTCGGGCGGGCGCGACGCACATTAAGGGAGCTGAGAATTCGCAATGTTAATTTTCGCCATGACGATGGAAACATTGGTTGGGCAGCGCGCGCTCCGTTCGACGGCATCCTGCTGACGGCGGCGCCGCACACCGTGCCGCAGGCGCTCTTTGAGCAGCTCAAGCTCGGCGGCCGCCTCATCGCGCCGGTGGGGGCGGAGGGCAAACAGGAACTGTTCCGCTATACCAAGGGAGAAACGCGGATTGACCGCCAATCGCTCGGTGCGGTGAGCTTTGTTCCCTTGGTTTCGGGATTGCAGCGGTAGTAAGGAGCTGGTCTTGCTCCTGGCCAAGCTTCTGACGTTGCGTCGTTCGCGATTGATTTGCGCTATTGGACTTGGCTGTTTGCTGCAGGGTTGCGCGGACACGGCGGTGCGCCAAGAGGAGTATGTCGTGAAGCCGCAGGATACGGTCTACAGCATCGCCTGGCGGCAAGGTCTGGATTTTCGCGACTTGGCACGCTGGAACAATATCGGACCTGATTTTCGCATCACCGTGGGTCAGTCGCTGCGCTTGGCGCCCACGGGCCGCACGACACCCATGATGCGTCCGCCACCATCGAACGCCCCGGTTCGATCTGCGATGCGCGTCACCGACTTGGCATGGACTTGGCCCACGGATCGACTCGCGGCGCCGCGGCCGGTGCAGAGCGGCGGAATTCTGCTCTCGGGGCGCGTGGGCCAGGACATCCGTGCTGCTTCAGGCGGTCGAGTGGTCTATTCGGGCAGCGGCATTCGCGGCTACGGAAATTTGATCATCATCAAGCATGGCGAGAACTTGCTCTCAGCGTATGCACACAATCGCGAGTCGCTGGTGCATGAGGGCCAAGAGGTCGCGCTCGGTGAGGTGATTGGACACATGGGCGAAGGCGCGCCGCAGAAGCCTGTTTTGTATTTCGAAATTCGCCGCAGTGGCAAGCCGGTCGACCCGCTGCTTTACCTGCCAGAGGCTAAGTAGCATTACATTGTTTCTGTAATCTATTGAAATATCTATTTAATCTATAAAAGCGATAGCTGTCGGGGACTTGCGACAGATTATTCCGTATGTTTAACTGCGATCGGTCGGGAAGATCCATTGCGGGGCGTTAGGCTTACACACTTAATCGAAAAACAACAACAAGATCAATTAGAAGAAGAATATTTCTCGATAACAGTTTGATCGTGTATTTCGCTTATCGCCCTGCTATTTTTTCTTGAAGGTCACAGCAGCAAGATTGCCGTCACGCGTCGTTGTTCGCCGACCAAGACGTTGAACGTACGGCAGGCCGCGCTCGTATCCATGACCTCAAACCCAATCCCGGCGCGCAAGAACTGAGCGCCGCAGGAAGACGCGGGGAAAATCTGGCGCGCGCCGGTACCCAGCAACACCAACTCTGGGTCGAGGGCGAGGGTGCGCGACACGCCCTGCGCGATCAGATCGTCGAGATTTTGGATATTCGGTTCCGCAATCAGCGTTGTCGCGCTCAAGATGACTGCGCCACGATAGACGTGTTCATTGACCCGCAATTCGCCACCTCCATAGGCGCGGATGACATTGGTTCCTGACGCTGAATCTTGGGTGAATCGCATGCGCTTAAGATACTCAAATTGCAGTCGGAGCGTTCGTGTCTAGCCAATATTTTCGCTTCATTGCGCGCGCGGCGGCGCGCAACCGTTGCGTGCTGCTGGAGCAATTGCTTGCACGCGCCGACGGCTGGGCGCCTGTATCCGATTGGCGCGCCGACGCCTATCGCGTCATCGCGCCGCAAGCGGACAGGCCCGCGGTCGCAGCCGCTGCGCTGTGCTCAGATCGCGGCGCCGTCGATGCGGCCTGGGTGTGTGCGGCAACACCCGTTCACTATGTTGCTGAAATGGCCAGCGTGCGCTTGCCGCTGGACGGTATGCTATCGCTCAGTGCGGCGGGCGCTGAAACACTCGCCGCGGATTTCAATCGGGTATGGAAGGGCTCCGGGATTCGTATGACCACCCGGTCGGCGCGACTTTTCTGTCTTTTTGATCGGACTTTAAATGTTGTCACGCGCGATCCCGAAGAAGTGCTGGACCAGCACATCGAAGAATTTCTCCCGGCAGGAGCGGACTCGGCACGGCTACGGCAATTGATAAGCGAGACTGAGATGTGGTTGTTCGAACATGAAGCAAATGGCGCGCGCCATGAATTAGGTCTGCCAGCCGTCAACGGGCTTTGGTTTTGGGGCGGAGGCGTGCCGCTTGCGTCGCTGCCTAAAGTGCAGGGTTGGGTCGCAGGCGACGATCTATTCTTCAATGCATTTGATGCGCCTCGAGAGGAGACATTTGCGAGCGGTGTTGTCGCCGCCGCATGCAACCCGGGCAGCGAGCAATGGCAGCACGTCGAATCACGCTGGCTCCGTCCGGCAATCGACAGCCTGCGCGCCGGCCGCATATCGCGGCTGCAGCTGTCCGCGCAAGATCGCTGTTTTACAGTGACCGCGCGCGGCCTGAGGCGATTTTGGCGCCGCAGAAAACCCTGGTGGCAGTCCTTCGGCTAAGCGCATGGAAATTCGCCGGCGCACACTGGAGCTTTCCGAGAATTTTGCTGGGCATCTGCATCCGGTACTGCGGCGTGTGTATGCGGCCCGCGGCATCGCCAGCGATTCTGAGCTGGATCTGTCCCTGGATAGGCTATTGCCGGTGGGCACGCTGGAAGGGCTTGATGCGGCGACGCGGCTGTTGGCGGCGCATCGCGCGGGCCGAGTGCTGGTGATCGGCGATTTCGATGCGGACGGCGCTACCAGCACCGCGCTCATTGTCAGGGCTTTGCGCGCCATGCATTTCGCGCACGTCGACTTCCTGGTGCCGAATCGATTCCGCTTTGGCTACGGTCTGACGCCTGAAATCGTGACACTGGCGGCGACGCGCAGGCCCTCGCTGATCGTCACCGTGGACAACGGCGTGTCGAGCATCGCCGGGGTGGAAGCGGCGCACGAAATCGGCGTGCCGGTGCTCGTGACGGATCATCACCTACCGGGCGCTAAGTTGCCGCGCGCGGAAGTGATCGTGAATCCCAACCTGCCGGGCAGCCTCTTCGGGAGCCCCGCGTTGGCCGGTGTCGGTGTGGCTTTCTACCTGGTTGCCGCGCTGGCGAGGGCGCTCGGCGAGCAGAGTTTCCGAGCAGCGGACTATTTGGATTTAGTTGCGCTGGGGACCGTGGCTGACATGGTTCCGCTCGATCGCAACAATCGGATTCTGGTCTTTCAGGGCATAAAGCGCATCCGTGCGGGGCGCTGCGTCGCCGGGATTCGCGCGCTGCTCGAATCCGCCGGACGCAACTCGGAACAACTCAGCGCCGCTGATTTAGGCTTTGGTGTCGCGCCGCGGCTCAATGCCGCAGGACGCCTGACGGACATGAGCGTCGGGATCGCGTGCTTATTGGCCGATGAGCCGAGCGAGGCGAAACGCCTGGCGGACCTGCTCGCAAAGCTCAACGATGAGCGGCGCGACATCGAACAACGGATGCAGCTCGAGGCGGTGGGCCTTGCCGATGAGCTGCGCGGGGCTGCGGTCGCCGCGAATGCGGCCGAAGCGCTGGGCATTTGTCTTTTCGATGAGAGTTGGCATCAGGGAGTGGTGGGATTGGTGGCAGGGAGGATCAAAGACCGCCTGCACCGTCCGGTCATTGCCTTCGCGCGCGCCGCGGACGGCTCGCTGCGGGGTTCGGCCCGTTCCGTCGCGGGCGTGAATATTCGCGATGCCTTGGCCAGCATTGCCGCACAGCGGCCGGATCTCATCGCCAAGTTCGGCGGACACGCCATGGCGGCGGGCCTGACCTTGCGTGAATCAGACCTACCTGACTTCAGGGGCGCATTTGCCGCGGAAATTGCGGTCCGTGCCAATCGCGAATCCTTAAGCGGCGCCATTTATTCGGACGGCGCACTCAGCGCGGCGGAACTGTGCATGGATACCGCTGAGGCGTTGCGCAGCGCAGGACCTTGGGGGCAAGGATTCCCAGAACCCGTGTTTGATGGAAAGTTTATGGTCGAGGAGAGCAGAATCGTCGGCGACAAGCACATGAAGATGCGGCTGCAGTTCCCCAGTCCCGGCGCGGGAGCTATCGATGCGATCGCCTTCGGTTATGTGGGCAGCCTGTCCGAAAATGCGCGCATAAGCGCAGGTTCCACGATACAACTCGTCTATCGCCTCGAGGTCAACCAGTACCGCGGCGCTGCTCGAGTTCAGCTCAATTGTCAGCACCTCAAGCTCGAATGATCAGTGTGCTAGGATTCGCGGCCATGGAAATCAACCAAATCAAGCGGTCAATCAAAGATCTCGAGGAACGCACCGATTCCTTGAGGAGGTATCTTTGATTACGACAATAAGAATGAACGCCTTCAGGAAGTAACACGCGAACTGGAGCAGCCGGGGATCTGGGACAAGCCGGACCGCGCGCAGGAGCTGGGCAAGGAGCGCGCGCAGCTCGAGCAGGTTGTCGGCAGCTTGGACGGACTGAAACGCAGCCTAAGTGATGCTGCTGAACTGATCGATCTGGCTGCCGAGGAATCGGACAGCTCAGCCGCGGAAGGGATCGAGGCTGACGTGAGCCGCTCAGCCGCCGAAGTCGAACGACTCGAATTTCAGCGCATGTTTCCCGGAAAGATGGACTCGCACAATGCTTTCCTCGATATTCAGGCGGGCGCAGGCGGCACCGAGGCGCAGGACTGGGCTGCGATGCTGCTGCGCATGTACCTAAAATGGGGCGACTCGCATGGCTTCAAGACTGAAGTCATCGATCAAAGCTCCGGCGAGGTGGCAGGCATTAAGGGCGCGACCATCGAGATGATCGGCGACTATGCCTACGGCTGGCTGCGCACCGAAACCGGCGTTCACCGCCTGGTGCGAAAATCGCCGTTCGATTCCGGCAACCGCAGGCATACCTCGTTCGCATCCGTGTTCGTGTCGCCCGAGGTTGACGACGATATCGATATCGAGATCAATCCCGCCGACTTGCGTACCGATGTCTACCGATCGAGCGGTGCCGGCGGACAGCACGTGAATAAGACTGAATCGGCGGTTCGCATTACGCATATCCCAAGCGGTATCGTGGTGGCTTGCCAAGGTGAACGAAGCCAGCATAAAAACCGCTCCACCGCGATGAAAATGCTCAAGGCCAAACTCTACGAGCTGGAGTTCAACAAGCGCAATGCGGCTGCCAAGGTGCTCGAGGACTCCAAATCCGATGTGAGCTGGGGCAACCAGATTCGCAGCTACGTTCTAGACCAATCACGTATCAAGGACTTGCGCACCGGTGTGGAAATCGGCAATACCACTGCGGTCCTCGACGGCGCGCTGGACGAATTCATGCAAGCCAGTTTAAAACAGGGGCTGTAACCTAAGAGCCCATGAGCGATAACGACGAAAATCACCTGATCGCAGAGCGCCGGGCGAAACTTGCCAAGCTGCGCGAACGCGGCATTGCCTTTCCGAACCACTTTCGCCGCAATGCCTTGGCCGGTGATTTGGCCACTGCGTACGGTGAAAGATCCGCTGAGGCGCTCGATGCTGCGGCGATACGCGTCAGCGTGGCGGGCCGAATGCGCGCCAAGCGAGTCATGGGAAAGGCGAGTTTTGTCAAGATCGAGGATTCGAGCGGCGCGATTCAAATATTTCTGCAGCATAGCGCGCTTGGCGAGGCTTACGATGAATTCAAAGGCTGGGATGTCGGTGACGTGATTGGCGCCGAGGGGGTTTTGTTTCGCACCAAAACCAATGAATTGTCGGTGCGCGCGCAGAAACTGTTACTGCTGACGAAGTCGCTGCGGCCGCTGCCCGACAAGTGGCACGGAATTGTCGACACGGAAATGCGCTATCGGCGCCGCTATGTCGATCTGATCATGAACGAAGAGAGCCGGCGCGTGTTCGAGACGCGCACGGCGATCGTGCGCTACCTGCGCGCGTTCCTGGACTCGCGCGGTTTCCTCGAAGTAGAAACGCCGATGCTTCACCCGATTCCCGGCGGCGCCGCGGCGCGGCCCTTCAAGACTCATCACAATGCGCTCGACGTGGACATGTATCTGCGCATCGCCCCGGAGCTGTATTTGAAGCGCTTGACGGTGGGCGGGTTCGAGCGGGTGTACGAAATCAACAGAAATTTCCGCAATGAGGGTGTGTCGACTCAGCACAACCCTGAATTCACCATGCTTGAGTTGTATCAGGCTTACGCCGACTACACCGACCTGATGGAGTTGATTGAAAAGCTGTTTCAGGGCCTCGCGGATACGCTGATCGGCTCGCGCAAATTGGTTTATCAGGGCACGGAGTTGGATTTATCAAAGAGCTTCGCGCGAATGAGCATCGAAGACATCATTCTGGCGAACAATCCTCAACTGGATCCGATGTCATTGCGCGATGCGACGTACCTGCGCCGCGTGTGCGATCAGATGAAGATTGCGTATAAAGCCGCTGATGGCCCCGGCAAGCTGCAGATCGAAATATTCGAGCGTAGCGGCGAACATACGCTGATCCAACCCACTTTTGCCTATGCCTATCCGGCGGAAGTTTCGCCCTTATCACGGCGCAACGATCAGGATCCATTCATCACCGACCGCTTTGAATTTTTCGTCGGCGGCCGCGAGCTGGCGAACGGTTTTTCAGAATTGAATGACGCGGAAGACCAGGCGCAGCGCTTCAAGGAGCAGGTCGCGCGCAAGGATGCGGGCGATGAGGAAGCCATGTACTACGATGCGGATTATGTGCGCGCGCTCGAGTATGGGATGCCGCCGACCGCAGGCCTGGGCCTGGGCGTCGATCGACTCGTGATGCTGTACACGAACTCGCCGTCGATCCGCGACGTGCTGCTATTCCCGCACCTGCGGCCCGAATAATGGGTATGGCAACGGCAGCTCAGCGGCATCGACCAGAAGTTCATCCGGTGCATCGCCGCCGGCGGGTGAATTGGGTTCTACGCTAAGCACCGCGAGCGCCTCGATGCGCCCGTCGCTCTCGATCACTTCGGTGAGCCGTCCTTGACGGCCGTCCGCCAAACGCAAGGCCTGGCCAATGCGCCACGCGCCCTGCGGCAGTCCTAAGCGAAATAGGCGGCGTTTGATTCTTCCCAGGTGCTGCGTGCGCGCGATGATTTCCTGTCCGGTGTAGCAACCCTTGGTAAAGCTGATTCCGTCCAGCAGGTCGAGATTCAGCATCTGCGCGACGAAGGCTTCACTGGTCGCCGCGTAGACCTGTGGCAGGCCCGCGCGAATGTCGGCGAGCCGCCAGTGATCTTCGATGCGTTTGGCCATGCCCGGCTCGGCCGGCGCGGCAATCCGCTCAGGCGCACCGATGATCCAGGATCGCTGCTCATCGTGACCCAGCGGCGCGGTGCCGACGCCGTCGTGCTCGAGATAGTGCGAGCTCGGCGTTGTGCCGGTGCCGAATTGACCCGCGACAATGAGAGTCTCGCGGGCGTCTTCGATGCGCACTTTTGCGCGCAAAATAAATTTGCGCATACGTTCCAAGGTCGGCAGCAGAATCTCACTGGGCAGTATGGCAACCACCCCACTCGAATGCGGCAACAGATATATGAGCGCCAGCACGCGGCCCTGCGCGCTGGAATAGGCGGCCAACACCGGTTTGCCCTCGCTCAGCCGCTGGGTGTCGTTAGATACCTGACCCTGCAAGAAACCCAACGCGTCGGCGCCGGTGAATCGCAGGAGTCCCAAATGCCCCAAGCGGCCTGACGATACGGAAGCCACAGTCATTAGGTATGAGATGGTAGCAGCAGCCGCGATGTCAACCCCTCGCGAGTGCAGCGTTTGTCTCGGTTTTCTGGCAAACTTTCGTTTGTGATGTCGCTTCCCGAAGATTCAGTGCCTTCTATACCGTCTGCCGATGTAGAGCCGGCCGGTGGCGCAACGCCTCCGACCGAAGTCGGCGGGCGCGAAGGTCCGGAGCCGACGCGTTTTGGCGATTGGGAACTCCGTGGCCGCTGCATCGATTTTTAACCGCGCTTTGCGCTTTCTAGGTTAGCCGCAAGGAGCAAGTGATGCCCGCACGCGTCCGCCCAACTTCTCCGCATGTGTCGCTGTATCGGTGGCAGATTGGCAATACGCTGTCGATTCTGCATCGTATAACCGGCGCTGCGCTGGCTGTGGGTCTGCTTGCCTTGAGCTATTGGCTGGTATCGCTGGCGGCGGGGCCGGCCAGCTATTCGGCCGCCGCCCGGCTGTTCGCAACTCCGCTCGGTCTCGCGGTTCTGCTGGGCTGGACATTCTCATTCTTGTTCCACCTGTTAAATGGTGTGCGCCATTTGTTCTGGGATGCCGGCAGAGGTTTCGAGCGCACGCAACGGCACTTGAGCGGCTGGCTCTCAGTGCTGGGCGCCATTGCCTTGACTGTGTGCGTCGCGGCTTGGGTTTGGCCGCGCCTAGCATGAGCTTGCGCAGCCCTTTAAGTCGTGTCCTGGGCTTAGGTTCTGCCAAAGACGGCACGGCGCATTGGTGGATGCAAAGGGTGACCGCGGTCGCGCTGGTTCCCCTGACCTTGTGGTTCGTATTCTCGCTGTTGACGTTGCCGGATTTTGAGTACGAGACGGTGCGAACTTGGTTGTCCGTTCCCATCAGCGGTTTTTTGGCGATACTCCTGGTGGCGGTGCTGGTCTATCACTCCTATCTCGGCAGCATGGTAATTGTTGAGGATTACGTGACGAGCAGCGGCATGAAAGTGCTCAGTCTGATGAGCCTGCGATTCCTGTACGTGCTGGCCGGCGGTGCCGCGATGTTTGCGATTTTGCGCATTGTGTTCGGATTCGCGCGGTTATGAGCGAATACAAGTTCATCGATCATAGCTACGATGTGGTCGTGGTCGGCGCGGGCGGCGCCGGCTTGCGCGCGACGTTCGGTTTGGCCGAGGCGGGCTTATCCACCGCGTGCCTCACCAAGGTGTTTCCGACGCGCAGCCACACAGTCGCTGCGCAAGGCGGTATCTCCGCCGCGCTCGGCAACATGGGCGCCGATGACTGGCGTTGGCACATGTATGACACCGTCAAGGGCTCGGACTGGCTGGGTGACCAGGATGCCATCGAGTTCATGTGCAAAGAGGCATCGTCTGCCGTCATCGAACTCGAGCATTACGGCGTGCCTTTTTCACGTACCGAGGACGGTCGGATTTATCAGCGACCCTTCGGCGGCATGACCACCCATTACGGCAAGGGAGTCGCCCAGCGGACCTGTGCCGCCGCGGATCGCACCGGCCATGCCATGCTGCATACGCTGTATCAACAGTCCTTGAAGCATGAGGCCAATTTCTTCATCGAGTATTTCGCGCTCGACCTCATTATGGAAAATGGCGAATGCCGGGGCGTCGTCGCGCTCGACATGTCGGATGGCAAGCTGCACCGGTTTCGTGCGCACCAGGTGATCTTGGCGACCGGCGGCTATGGCCGCGCGTGGTTTTCATGCACCTCCGCGCACACCTGCACGGGCGATGGCGGCGGCATGGCGTTGCGCGCAGGCCTGCCGCTGCAGGACATGGAGTTTGTGCAATTTCATCCCACCGGCATTTACGGCGCTGGTTGCCTGATCACCGAAGGATCGCGCGGCGAGGGCGGCTATTTGACCAACGCTGCGGGCGAGAGATTCATGGAACGCTATGCGCCGAATGCCAAGGATCTTGCGTCCCGGGACATCGTCAGCCGCTCGATGACCATTGAGATTCGTGAGGGCCGTGGCGTCGGCAAGCTCAAGGACCACATTGACTTGCACCTGGAGCACTTGGGTCCCGCGGTCATCAAGGAACGGCTGCCCGGTATCGCTGAAACCGCGCGGATCTTTGCCGGAGTCGATGTCAACAAAGAGCCGATACCCGTGCTGCCCACCGTCCACTACAACATGGGCGGCATACCCTGCAATGTACATGGCGAGGCCGTAACACGAACCTCGGACGGCGAGCAATTAGTGCCCGGGCTCATGGCAGTCGGCGAGGCGGCATGCGTATCGGTGCATGGCGCGAATCGCTTGGGATCAAACTCGCTGCTAGACCTGGTCGTATTCGGCCGTGAGGCTGCGCGGCACTGCGCACGCGTGCTGAAACCTGGCGCACCGCATCGAGCACTCGCAGCCGACGCGGCCGCAGCTGCGATCGAACGACTGGATAAATTGCGCCATGCCAAGGGCTCGCAACCCACGGCGGAGATCCGCTTGAATATGCAGCGCGTAATGCAGAGCGATGCCGCGGTGTTTCGCACCGCCGCGACTTTGCATGAAGGCAAGAGCAGGTTGGCTGCAGTTTTCGCGTCGTTTTCGGACGTGAAGGTCGCGGATCGCTCATTGGTATGGAACAGCGATCTGATCGAGACTTTGGAACTCGACAATCTGTTGGGCCAGGCGATAGCCACGATGCATTCGGCGGAAAATCGCAAGGAGAGCCGCGGCGCTCAGGCTCGCGAAGACTTTCCCAATCGCGACGACCAAAAATGGATGAAGCACACCCTTTGCTGGGTGGACTCTTCGGGCAACAGCCGGTTTGAATACCGAGCCGTGCATTTGAATACCTTGACCGACGAGGTCGAATCGATTCCACCGAAGGCGCGGACCTATTAGGAGCATTGATGGCTGAGTTCTCCCTTCCGCAGAATTCCAAGATCCGCAAGCACGGCCGCATCTATAAGGCTTCTCCCGGCGCTGCGAACATCCGACTCTTCAAGATTTACCGATTCGATCCTGATACCAACGAAAATCCGCGCCTCGATACCTACGAGGTTGATATGGATCACTGCGGTCCGATGGTGTTGGACGCCCTCATCAAGATCAAGAACGAAATCGACACCACCTTGACTTTTCGGCGCTCCTGCCGCGAGGGGATTTGCGGTTCCTGCGCCATGAACATCGACGGCAAGAATGCCTTGGCCTGCATCAGCGCCTGCGCCGACGTCAAACGCGAAATCAAGATCTATCCGTTGCCGCATTTGCCGGTTATCAAGGATCTGGTGCCCGATCTCACCAATTTCTATGCCCAATATGCCTCGATCAAACCCTGGCTGCAGAGCCGCACGCCGCCGCCGCCGGACGGCGAACGGCTGCAATCGAAACAGGACCAGGAGAAGGTGGATCGGCCCTCGGCGTGCATTCTTTGCGCCTGCTGTTCCACCAGCTGCCCGAGCTATTGGTGGAATAGCGACCGCTACTTGGGACCCGCGGCATTGCTGGCCGCGTATCGTTGGATCGTTGATAGCCGCGATGAGGCGGCGGGTGAACGCCTGGACAATCTGGAAGATCCTTTCCGCCTGTATCGCTGCCACACCATCATGAACTGTACCGAGGCTTGCCCGAAGGATCTCAACCCCGCCAAGGCGATCGGCGCGATCAAGCAGATGATGCTGCACCGGCGCTATTGATGGCTGCGGCGGATGGTAGATTGCGCTGGCGCTGCCGGCGGGGAATGAAAGAACTCGATATGCTTCTGACCCGTTACATGGATGAGCGATTTTGCGCCGCGCCGCCTCAGGAGCAGGAGGCCTTCCGGCGCTTGTTGGATGCCCAAGACCCGGTGATTTATGCCTATTGCCTGGGCCAGGAAAGTCCGCCTGAGCACTTGGCGGTCCTGATCGAACGAATTACCGCCCGCGCGTCTGCCGATCGCTAACGCTGCCCAGCGCGGCTGATAGAATCAATCGTGTGCGCAATTTCACGTTTAATCGTTTGGCAGGAGGAATTGTCGAACTTTTCCTCCCGCGGTCTGTCTATCGCGACAGGCGTAGGTTTAAGCTCGCCGGTTTGTGATCACCCATGAGCGTCGAGGAGAGTGACCTCAAACTGGTCGAGAGAGTCCAGCGCGGCGAGCGCGCGGCGTTCGATTTATTGGTCCTGCGATACCAGCACAAGGTGCTGAAGCTGGTCATGCGTTATGTGCACGATGCAACTGAAGCTGAAGACATCGCACAAGAGGCTTTCGTCAAGGCGTTCCGGGCGCTGCAATCCTTTCGCGGCGACAGCGCTTTCTATACTTGGCTTTACAGAATCGCTATCAATACCGCCAAAAACGCGCTGGTTGCGAACAAGCGGCGGCCGATGGACTACGATTTGGATTTGCAGGACCCTGAACAATACGATTTGCATGCGCGCCTTGCCGAATCCGAGACGCCGGAAGGGCTCCTGCTCACCGACGAGATTCGTGAAACCGTGAATCGGGCCATCGAGAACTTGCCTGAAGATCTGCGCACTGCCATCGTGCTGCGCGAACTGGAGGGATTAAGTTACGAGGACATCGCCCAGACTATGGATTGTCCAGTGGGTACGGTGCGCTCCCGAATTTTTAGAGCGCGAGAAGCGATTGACAAAAAGTTGCGCCCGATTTTTGATGGCGGCTTAGGCAGGCCTGAGGACACATGAGCGAACCAATTCGTGAACAAGTCTCGGCGTTTCTCGACGGAGAGTTGCCGAACACAGAAACTGAACTGCTGTTGAAGCGCCTGACTCGAGACGGCGAGCTGCGCGAGAGCTTTGAGCGCTATGCGCTGATCGGCGAGGCGCTGCGCGGCGCCGGCTCCCAAATCCTGACCCGAGGCTTTGCTTCCCGGGTGAATCTGGCAATCGACGGGGAACCTGTGCAGACGGCTGGACCGGCTTCGCAGGCTCGCACGTCGCGGTGGTGGCGGCCTCTTGCGGGCGTCACGGTCGCTGCCGGCGTCGCCACGATAGCGATAGTAGCGTTACAGCAACGCGCGATTTCACCCGCAGTGCGCGGCGTCGCCGCGACCACTGCTCAAAATGTAGTTTCTACGAGTACTACGCTCGTCCGGAATCAGCTGCCCATCCAGGGCGGAGGTGGACCGCGCGAAGCGCTCTCGTATACGGTACCCGCGACCTTGGCAGACGCGCGCTTCACGATTGCACCGGCCCGCTTGACGAATTATGTATTCGCGCACAGCAAGTACTCCTCGGGGCTGGGCCGCCGTGGTGTTCTGGCGGATTTGCTGATCGAGGACGATGAGCCGCAATTGACGCCCGTCCAGAGGGTAGCGCAACCTGCGCTGACACCGGATGTTCGCGTCGCTCCATGACGCAAGGTCTGCCAAGTCGCGCCCATTGGCTGATCCCCTGCGCCCTGGTTGGCGCGCTGCTCGGAGCCGTTCCCCAGGCTCGCGGCGGCGATGCGCCGCGCGAGTGGCTGGAGAGGATGAACAAAGCGCTCGCGACCCGTAATTACGATGGCACGTTTTTTCACATCAGCGGGGGTCGCGTTGAAACTATGCGCATCGTCCACCGGGTGCGTGCTGGGCGCGTGACCGAACGGCTGCAGTCGCTGGACGGCTCGGGACGTGAATTTGTGCGTGCCAACGATGAGCTGACCTGTTATCTGCCGGACCAGCATACGGTGCTGGTCGAACCGCGCCAGGATCGCGGACCCTTCTTGGGTTCTCTGCCGCAATTCGACGCTACGGTAAGCGATTTTTATCGGATCGAGGCGCTGCCGTCAGCGCGAATTCTGGGTCGAGCGGTGCGAGTCATTGCCGTGAATCCGAAGGATCAGTTCCGATTCGGCTACCGACTTTGGCTCGACCAAAAGACCGCGATGCCCCTGAAAACCCAACTCTGCGATTCGCGCGGTCAAGTTATCGAGCAAATATTCTTCGCGCGCCTGGACATGCCGGAAAGCATTCCGGACAGTGATTTGACGCCCACCGTGCGCACCGACGGCATGCGTTGGGTTCGCCAGGGCGCATCGGTTGACAATGCTTCTGCCGCGCTCGCTGCCTATCGCGCGAGCCAACTGCCGCCGGGTTTTCGTTTGACCGTCCAGGGCGCGCAGACGCTCGGGGGTGCTTCCGCGCCGGCCAGCCACTTGGTCTACTCGGATGGATTGGCGACGGTGTCGGTGTTCGTCGAGGAACAGAGCACGCCCGCACCGGCAGCGCCGGATTCGCAGGCCCAAGCCCCGATGCAAGGACTGACTCGGGTCGGCTCCGGCTACGCGTTCTCCACCGTCGTGCAGGGCCACCAAGTCACTGCCGTTGGTGAAGTCCCCGCGCAGACGGTCGAGTTCATCGCCCACTCGGTGCAGATCTCCAGCGGCGGCGAGATCCCGCGTCGTTGAGCCGTGCGGTTCCTGCTGTACTCACGCCCTGGGTGCGGCCTATGCGAGGAAATGCTGAGCGAGCTCGCGGCATTGCCGTCAGCGCTGGGAGTCCCCGTCGATGTCGTCGATGTGGATCGGGACCCGGCGACTCGGGCGCGCTACGGGCACAAGATTCCAGTTCTCATGTTTGCGGGCGAAGTGCTCTGCCACGGTCGCTTAGATCGGCAAGAAGTGGATAAGACCCTCGTTCATCACCGCCGACCGGTATAATGCTGGGTTTTGCCGATGCAGGCAGGGGAGAGGCTCCAGGCCTTAATGAAGAATATCCGCAATTTTTCCATCATCGCTCATGTTGACCACGGCAAGTCGACATTGGCCGACCGGTTCATACAGGAATGCGGCGGTCTTGATGCGCGTGAGATGCAGGCGCAAGTGCTCGATACCATGGACTTGGAGCGAGAGCGCGGCATCACCATTAAGGCGCAGAGCGTGACACTGGGTTTCCAATCCGCGACCGGCGAGCTTTATCAGCTGAATTTTATCGACACGCCGGGACACGTCGACTTTTCCTACGAGGTATCGCGCTCGCTTGCCGCGTGTGAAGGAGCGCTGCTCGTGGTCGATGCCGCGCAGGGTGTCGAGGCCCAGAGTGTCGCTAACTGCTACACGGCATTGGAACAGGGCTTGGAGGTGCTGCCGGTCATCAACAAGATCGATCTGCCGTCCGCGGACCCGGCGAAAGTCATTCACGAAATCGAAGAAATTATCGGCATACCCGCCGAGGACGCGGCCCTGGTAAGTGCGAAAACCGGCGAAGGCGTGCATGAATTGCTCGAACAGTTGGTCAAGCGAATTCCGGCGCCCAAAGGCGATCCGGACGGTCCTTTGCAGGCATTGATCATCGACTCTTGGTTCGACAATTACGTTGGCGTCGTGTCTTTGGTGCGGGTAATGAACGGCGCCCTGCGCACCGGCGAGAAGATCCGCGTGATGTCGACCGGACGCAGTCACCAAATAGACAAGCTCGGCCGGTTCTCGCCGAAACCGGTTACCCGCGAATCGCTGGAAACCGGTGAAGTCGGCTTCGTCATCGCCGGAATTAGAGAGATCGACGGCGCGCCGGTGGGCGACACCATCACCTCGGAAAACAATCCCGCGAGGCAGCCGCTCGCCGGCTTCAAGCAGGTGCAGCCGCGAGTTTTCGCAGGCCTGTTTCCGGTGAGTTCCGACGACTACGAGCAATTCCGCGACGCGCTGAAAAAACTCAAACTTAACGATTCAGCGCTGCACTTCGAGCCGGAAGTGTCGACCGCGCTTGGCTTTGGGTTTCGCTGCGGATTCTTGGGGCTGCTGCACATGGACATCGTGCAGGAGCGTTTGGAGCGCGAATACGGGCTAAATCTAATCACCAGCGCGCCGACCGTCATCTATGAAGTCCTGCTGACAGACGGGGCGGTCATCAGTGTCGACAATCCGAGCAAGCTTCCGCCGCAGGATCGGATTGAAGAGCTGCGCGAGCCCATCATCATCGCCAATATTTTGGTGCCACCGGACCACGTCGGAGCGGTGCTGACCCTATGCAGCGAGAAGCGTGGCGTGCAAAAAAAGATGCTGTTCCTGGGCAGCCAAGTCTCACTGCAGTACCAATTGCCGCTGGCTGAAATCGTGCTCGATTTCTTCGACCGGTTGAAATCCTCGAGCCGCGGTTACGCATCGTTCGACTACGAGTTCAGCCATTTTCAGGCCGCCCCGTTGGTCAAGCTGGATGTGTTGATCAACGGCGATCCGGTCGATGCGCTGTCGCTCATCGTGCATCGCGATAATTCCTACGCGCGCGGCCGCGAATTGGTCGACAAGATGCAAGAGCTGATACCGCGACAGATGTTCGACATCGCCGTGCAGGCGGCGATCGGCAGCCATATCATTGCCCGCGCCAGCGTCAAGGCGCTGCGCAAGAATGTGCTGGCGAAGTGCTACGGCGGCGACATCACGCGCAAGCGCAAGCTGCTCGAAAAGCAAAAGGCCGGCAAGAAACGCATGAAACAGGTCGGCCAAGTCGAAATCCCGCAAGAGGCTTTTCTCGCGGTCTTGCAAGTCGGCAAAAAGGCCAATTGATGCACTTGCGATGTTAACTACGTTTGGGGGTATTTCGTGAATGATGGTGATCGTGTTTTCCTAGGGCTGTTGATCGCCGGCGCCATCTGCGTGCTGGTGATTTTGATCGACGGCTGGTTTTTGAGACCGCGGCGCGATCCGGGAGCGACCAGCGCCGAAGAACCCTTGCTGCCAAAATTGGCGGGCTACGCCCTGGTGGGACTGTCCTTGGCGATGCTGTGGCGCCTGTTTCGCTACGAAGCCGTTGATTTCAGCCTCATGCTAGTAGTCGTCGGCGTCGTATCCGGCATCATTTGGGCGGCCGATGCGGTATTTTTTGCGCGGCGTCGCACAGTGGCGGCGGCGTCCGCAGGCACCGCTTCGGAGCGGGTGCGCGAGCCCATCGCGGTCGAATATGCGCGCTCGTTCTTCCCCGTCATCATCCTGGTGCTGGTGATTCGCTCATTCCTTTTTGAGCCGTTTCGCATCCCATCCGATTCCATGATGCCCACTTTGTACGATGGCGACTTCATCTTCGTCAGCAAGTTCTCTTATGGCTTGCGCCTGCCGGTCACTAATACGCTGGTGTTGGCCACGGGCACTCCACAACGGGGCGATGTGATCGTGTTTCGCTTGCCGCCCAATCCGAAAATCAACTACATCAAGCGTCTGGTTGGCTTGCCCGGAGACCGGATCCGAGTCGACGAGAACAATCAGGTCTACGTCAACGACAAGCCCATGCCGCAAACGCCCGGGCCGACGTATGCGGGCCCGAAGCAGGATCTTTGGAACTATACAGGCGCCCCGACCGCCTTCGAGCAGCTGGAAGCCAAGCGTCATCGCATCATGTTTGCGAATGGCAGCGTGAAAACGGGCGAATGGGTAGTGCCCGCGGGACACTACTTCTTCATGGGCGACAATCGCAACAACAGCAAGGATAGCCGCTGGCTTGACGAACCGGATGCGCCGGGATTCGTTCCGGAGCAGAATCTAGTCGGTAAAGCGGTCCGAATTTGGCTTAATCTTGATACTCGTGACGGACCTCTCTGGAGAAGGATCGGAAATAAGATTGAATAGGGCTCTTTTAGGGAGGTTTTATGCGTAATCGCCAGCAAGGCATGACTTTCATCGGACTGCTCTGCATTCTCGCGTTGGCCGGCGTGGTCGTGTATGCCGGCATCCGGTTGACACCCCTGTATCTCAACTATATGAAGATCGCGAAGCTCATGGAATCCACCGCCAGCGAAGTGAAGGGCGACAATCCAGATCCCGGGGAATTGCGCCGCATCATCGAGCGCCATTGGACCGTGGAGGATCCGACCGGGATAGATGCCAAGGATATCGAGATTACCAAGGACGACGGCGGCGTACAGATGCATGTTGCCTATGATGACGCCGTGCCCTATGTAGCGAATGTTTCGCTGAGCGTGCATTTCGATAAGACTGTGAAGGTGCGGTGATTCCGCTGCGCAAGCCGGACGATCTTTCGAATTGGGTCGAACGTAGCTTCGGCCATGTGTTCGCGGCGCCGGCGCTGTGCCAAACCGCGCTCGCGCATCGAAGCTCGGGCGCCGATCACAATGAGCGCCTGGAATTTCTAGGCGATTCGATTCTCAATTGCGCCGTCGCACGTTTGCTTTTCGATGCCCATCCGTTGGCGGATGAGGGAGATCTCTCGCGGCTGCGAGCCTCGCTGGTGAGCGGCGAGAGCCTGGCGCAGATTGCCGCCGAGTTGGGGTTGGGCGAATTCCTGCGCTTAGGCGCGGGGGAATTGAAATCCGGCGGCTTTCGCAGAGCCTCGATCTTGGCAGATGCTTTGGAAGCTATGTTGGGCGCAATATTCTTGGACGCAGGATACGAGGCCGCGGCTGCGGCCGTTGCGCGCATCATCACGCCGAAGCTCTCAGACCTGCCCGCTGCCGGAACATTGAAGGATCCGAAGACCCGATTGCAGGAACTCATGCAGGCGCGGGGCCTCGCGTTGCCGGTCTATACGCTGACGGCGGTTGGCGGCGATCCGCATGTGCAGACCTTTACCATCATGTGCGAAGTTCCCGTGCTGGGAGTCGGCGCGATGGGCGAGGCCGGCAGCCGGCGCCGTGCGGAACAATTAGCGGCGGCGAAAGTCATCGATCTGCTGCCTGCTGAAATTCGCACGCACGCATGAGCAATCCTAATTTTCGTGCCGGGCACGTTGCCATAGTTGGACGCCCCAACGTCGGCAAATCAACCTTGGTCAATGCGCTCGTCGGCCGCAAGGTGACGATCGTGACCGCCAAGCCGCAGACCACGCGGCACCGAATTTTAGGTCTGGTCAATCGCCCCGAGGCACAACTGGTGTTGGTTGACACACCGGGCTTGCACGAATCGACGCGCCGGGTCATGAATCAGTATATGAATCGCGTTGCGATATCGTCCTCGCAAGATGCCGACGTGGTTTTATTCGTGATCGAAGCGATGCGATTCACCGCGGAAGACGTCTGGGTTTGGGAACGGGTGCGAGGCTTGAAACAACCGCTGTTCTTGGTGGTCAACAAGGTCGATCGTGTGTTCCCGAAGGATCAGATGCTGCCCTTCCTCGAGGAGATGACCACGCGCGTGCCCGCCTCGGGAATCATTCCGGTTTCGGCGCTGCAGTCGGATAATCTCAACCGTTTGGTCGATCTGATCGGTTCCCGGCTGCCGATATCGCCGCCGCTGTTTGCCCCGGATGTGCTCACCGATCGCGATGAGCCGTTTCATGCCGCTGAAATCGTGCGTGAAAAGCTGACTTTGAAGCTGCGCGAGGAACTGCCTTACGGCATCAACGTGCAAATCGAACGCTTTGCGGATGAAGATAATCGAATTATGATCAATGCGGTCATTTGGGTCGAGCGAGCCGGCCAGAAAGCCATCGTCATCGGTCAGGGCGGCGAGCGCTTGAAAGAAATCGGCCGCCTCGCGCGTATCGAACTCAATGACTTATGGCAGCGCTCCGTGCATTTGGAGCTTTGGGTCAAGGTCAAGGAAAACTGGGCCGACAGCGAAATGGCATTGCGCCAATTTGGGTACGACACATTGTGAAGAGCACGGGGCGGCCATCCGGGCGGCGCGTGTGGCTGGCACCGGCCTACGTGTTGCACCAATACGCTTATCGGGACACCAGCCGCATCGTGGAGGTGTTTACTGCAGAGCATGGACGGCTCACGCTGTTCGCGCGCGGCGCGAGTGGCCCGAAATCGGCGCTCAAAGGTGTTTTGCGTCCCTTTCAACGACTGCTGATTTCCTGGTCGGGTACCTCGGAGGCGTGTCCGCTGGTAGCGGCGGAGTGCGACGGCCACATCACCCGTCTCGCGCCCGAGCGGCTCATGAGCGGGTTCTATTTGAACGAGTTGCTCCTGAAGTTGACTGAGCGGCGCGATCCGCATCCTGAGATTTTCTTCTCGTATGCGTCCTGCGTGCAGGCGCTGTGCGACGGCGAAGTCGAAGAACGGGCATTGCGTCGTTTCGAAAAGCGATTGCTGAACGAGTTGGGCTACGGGCTGGAATTGAGGCAGACCGGCGATGGATACCCGGTGGAACAAGATAAATATTATCGGTTTGCGCTTCAAAGCGGCCCGCAGCTATGCGTGGCCGAGGCGCCCGGCGCCGTTTACGGCCAGTCCCTGACCGATTTGCAGGCGGAGAGCTTCGAGGATTCGCGCTCGTTGCGCGATGCCAAGCGGTTGCTGCGCGCCGCGATCGACGTCTGTTTGGACGGCCGAGCCTTGAAGTCTCGCGAGGTCATGCTGGCGTTGCGACATCGACAGCCGCTGCGTCAGGAGCGCTCATGAGCGAACCCAAGCTTCACGGCAGCATCGCGCTGGGCGTGAACATCGATCACGTGGCCACGCTGCGCCAGGCTCGCCGCGGCCGATATCCTGATCCTCTGTTCGCGGCGCTCCTGGCTGAGGAAGCGGGCGCGGACAGCATTACGCTGCACCTGCGCGAGGACCGCCGCCACATCCAGGATCGTGACGTGACGGCAATGCGGGAAGCACTCCAGACCCGCATGAATCTTGAAATGGCCGTCACCGACGAGATGCTCTGTATCGCACAGAAGGTGAGGCCGCAGGATGCTTGCTTGGTGCCGGAGTCGCGGCAGGAGATCACGACCGAGGGCGGCCTGGATGTGTCGCGACAGAGCGCGCGCTTGAAGGACGCCGTGGCGGCGCTCGCCGGCGCGGCAATCCGCGTGTCCTTATTTATCGACCCTGAGGAGGCGCAGATCGAGGCGGTGCGCCGCGTCGGTGCTCCGGTGATCGAGCTGCATACCGGCGCCTATGCGGAAGCGGCCGGCGGCGCGCGCGCGCGCGAATTCGAGCGGCTGCGCACCGCGGCGAAGTTCGCGGCCTCGCTGGGATTGACGGTGAATGCCGGTCATGGACTCAACTATCACAACGTTGAGCCTATTGCCGCCATCCCGGAAATCATTGAGCTCAATATCGGTCACGCGATCGTGGCGCGATCCATCATCGACGGGCTCGCCAAGGCGGTGCGCGATATGAAGCAGCTGATGCGCGGCGCTCGAGCGGGCTCCTGATCCCATGATCTTCGGCATCGGCATCGACGTCCTGCAAGTTGATCGGGTCGAGCGGGTGTTCCAGAAACATGGCGAGCGATTCGTGCGGCACTTGTTACTGCCCGAGGAGCGCGCGCAGCTCGAGCGCAGCGCCCGGCCCGTGCGCTTTCTCGCCATGCGTTTTGCGGCGAAGGAAGCCATCGTCAAGGGCATGGGCACGGGATTTTCGCACGGCGTGTGGATCCGCGACGTCGGCATCGTGCAAAACTCCTGGGGCAAACCGGAAGTCGTGTATTCCGAGCGCGGTGCCAAGGTTCGAGACGGCTTAGGGATTGGCGAGGGTCACGTGACTTTGACCGATGAAGCCGGCTTGGTGGTTGCGGTCGCGATTCTCATGCGGCGGATCGCGACTTGAACACCCTGGTGTTCGACATCGAAACGGTGCCGGATACGGATCTGGGCAGGCGCCTTTATGGTTTGAACCAGCTGTCCGATGAGCATGTGGCGCAGATCATGTTCACCAAGCGTCGCCAGGAGACCGGCAGCGAAGTTCTCTCGCATGAGCAGCAGCGCATCGTTGCCATTTCAGTCGTGATGCGCACTCGCGAAGCGCTGAAGGTCTGGAGCCTGGGCGATGAGTCCTCGTCGGAGAAGGATATGATCGAGCGATTCTTCGACGGCTTGGACAAGTACACGCCGGATTTGGTCTCTTGGAATGGGGCGGGCTTCGATCTGCCGGTGCTGCACTATCGAAGTTTATTGCACAGCGTACCCGCCGCCCGCTACTGGGAGTTGGGCGATTCGGATCAGAGCTTCAGATACAGCAACTACCTGAGTCGCTTTCATTGGCGCCACATGGATTTGATGGACATCCTCTCAGGCTTCCAAGGCCGCGGCCGAGCGAGTCTGCAAGACATCGCTATGTTGCTGGGTTTTCCGGGGAAATTGGGCATGCATGGCTCTGAAGTGTGGGGCGCCTATCTGCAGGGCGGCTTGACGCGGATCCGCGACTATTGCGAAACCGACGTGCTCAATACCTACCTTATCTACCTGCGATTCCAGTTGGTGCGCGGACACTTAAACGCAGCCGAGCACGCACACGAGCTTGCACGAGTGCGCAAGCTGCTGGTCGAGTCGAGTGCACGGCATCTCCAAGAATTCGCAGCAGCGTGGCCCCAGACCTAAACGCAGTCCGAGAGGCGGATATCGCCGATCTTGCGCACGACGGCCGCGGCGTGGCGCGGGTAGAGGGCAAAGCCGTTTTCATCGATGGCGCATTGCCGTCGGAGCGGGTGCGATTTCGCATCTTCAAACGACGCCGGCAAATGGATGAAGCGGGCTTGGTTGAAGTCTTGACTGCCTCGCCCGACCGGGTTGTACCGCGTTGCGCACATTTCGGCATTTGCGGCGGCTGCTCGCTGCAACACCTGGGTCCCGCCGCTCAGTTGGCTGCCAAAGAACGCCAACTGCTCGAGAATCTGCAGCGCATCGGCAATGTTCAACCACAGCGCACCCTCGAGCCATTGCGCGGACCTGAATGGGCATACCGGCGCCGAGCGCGGCTGGGCATCAAGTATGTGCACAAGAAGGGCCGCGTGCTGGCGGGCTTTCGCGAGCGCGAAAAGCCCTATATCGCCGATATTCGGCACTGCGAAGTGCTGCTGGCGCCGCTCGCCGATTTGCCGCAGGAGCTGGCGGCGCTTGCCGAGACACTTGCGATCCGCGAGAAAATGCCGCAAGTAGAAGTGGCCGCGGGGGATTACTCGACGGCGCTGGTGTTTCGCGTGCTGGAGGCGCCGGGTCCTTCGGATCTGGAAAAAATTGCGGCGTTCGGTGCGCAGCGCGGCCTGCAGATCTTCTTGCAGCCGGGCGGCCTCAACACCGTTCGACCGCTGCGCGATGACTATGCACCGCTTAGTTATGCAGTGGACGGCGGCAGCATCGTGATCGAGTTTGGACCGGTCGATTTCATCCAAGTCAACCGCGACATCAATGCATCAATGGTAAGCGCGGCAATGACGCTGCTGCAGCCGCAGGCAAGCGATGCGGCGCTCGATCTGTTCTGCGGCTTGGGGAATTTCACGTTGCCGCTCGCGCGCCGTGCCGGACGAGTGGTGGGCGTGGAGGGCGATGCGTCGCTGGTTTCCAAAGCGCAGGCCAACGCGTCACGCAACGGCATCGATAACGCAAGCTTTGAGGTGGCGAATCTGTTCGAGCCGAATTCCTTTGGAGCGTGGGCACACGAGCGCTACGATCTGGTGATGCTTGATCCGCCGCGTGCCGGCGCTGCAGAGCTGCTGACATGCATGTCTCGCTGGAATCCGCGGCGGGTCGTGTATATTTCCTGTCATCCAGGCTCGCTCGCGCGGGATGCAGGGATCCTGGTCGCCGATCACGGCTACACGCTGTGCGCAGCAGGGGTGATGGATATGTTTCCGCATACGACGCATGTCGAATCGATTGCAGTGTTCGAGAGGGGCCCATGAGCTTGGGTCCGCTGATGGTCGATATTGCCGGCACCGAGCTGACCCCGGAGGACATCCGCGTGCTGTCGCATCCGCTGGTTGGCAGCGTCATTCTGTTCACCCGCAATTATCGTGACGTAGCGCAAGTTTCCAGCCTAACCGCGGCCATCCGTGCCGTGCGCAGTCCCTGCCTGCTGGTCGCGGTCGACCATGAAGGCGGGCGAGTGCAGCGCTTCCGTGAGGGCTTTACGCGCCTGCCCGCGGCGCGCTCCTTGGGTCGGCGCTATGATGAGGATCGCCGCGAAGGGCTGTCGCTGGCGCAGGCGTGCGGCTGGTTGATGGCCGGCGAACTACGTGCCGTGGGCGTTGATTTCAGCTTTGCGCCGTGCGTCGACCTCGACTATGGCGTGAGCGAAATCATTGGCGATCGGGCCTTCCATCGGGACCCGGACGCCGTAGCGGCGCTTGCCGTGGCCTATATGGCGGGCATGCGCGATGCCGGCATGGCCGCGGTCGGCAAGCATTTTCCCGGCCATGGGGCGGTGATCGCCGATTCTCACGTGGCTTTGCCGGTGGACCGCCGCAGTTTTGTCGACTTGGAGCCGGATATTCGGCCATATCGGCCTCTGATCGAGAACCATCTGGCGGGGGTAATGGGAGCCCATGTCGTATTTCCGGCCGTCGACCCCTTGCCGGCTAGCCTGTCCAAGCGCTGGATTTCAGGGGTGCTGCGCAGCGAATTGGGCTTCCACGGCTGCGTCTTTGCGGACGACCTGTCCATGGCTGGCGCCGCTGCTTTTGGGGGTGTGATCGAGAGGGCGGAGCTGGCATTTGCTGCAGGTTGCGACGTCCTCCCCATTTGTAACGATAGACACGCGGTAAAGTCTGTGCTCGATCACTTCGGGCCGGATTTAGGCTCGCCGGCCTCCCAGGCCCGGGTGGTACGAATGAGGGCACGTGGTGAGGCCCCGACGAATCTTGGAGCGGACCGGCAGTGGCAGCAGACCGTAACTTTGATTGCAAGCCTTTCGGCAACACCTCCGCTGGTGTTGACGGAGGGCAGTCATGATGGGGTTTGACCAGGGACTGTATCGACGTTTGGTCGATAGCTCACTCGAAGGGGTGGTGCTGATCGATGCCCAAGGCTCGGATCACCCGGTTCTCTACGTCAATCCGGCCTTCGAAGCATTGACCAAGTACTCGGCGGCCGAGCTTATCGGGCGAAATTTGCGTCTGCTGCAGGCCGACGATCGGGAGCAGGACGGACGCCACCGGCTGCGCGACGCATTGAGTCGAGGAGAAACCTGCCGCGTATTGCTGCGCAATTACCGCAAAGACGGCAGCCTGTTCTGGAATGAAATGACTGTCATGCCGCTGCGCCACCCGGACGGCTGCATTACGCATTTTGCAGGCCACCATCGGGACGCCGGCGAGCGCTTGCGCATCGATCCCAAGATTGCCAAGGACTCGCTCAGCGGCGCCCATCAGCCGACGGCTATGGCGGTTCGCGACGACCGTTTGACGGGCCTTTATACGCTGCCGTACCTCGAGGAATTGCTGAAGCGTGATTGGGCGGTCGCGCACCGCGAGCAGCGCAGCATTGCCGTGTTTGCGATCGATATCGATGCGCTGGATCTTTACAACACGACATTCGGACGCGCCGCGGGCGATTCGACCATTCGGCGCGTGGCGCATATCGTGTCAGGATGCTTGCGCCGATCGAGCGATGTCACGGCGCGCATCGACGGCGGCAGTCTGATTGCGTTTGCGCCGGGACTATCGATTGATCAGGCCCTGCGCGTCGGCCAACTCATGGCCGAAAGGGTGCGGGAATTGCGAATTCATCACCCGCGCTCAGCCGTGCTGCGCTATATCAGCATCAGCGTGGGCGTCTGCTGCGCGATCCCTGCCACTTCCGATAATCCGTCCGATCTCTTGCAAAAAGCGCAGCAGCAGCTGCAGTTTGCGAAAAAATCAGGCCGCAATCAGGCGGCCTAGAATACTTCAGACAGGCTGCTGCGAGCCGGCCTGCGGCGGCGTGCTGATGCTGTCGCGAACGCGGCCGTAACTGCTGCCCCAACGGTCGGTCATCGCAGCGCGGATGTCCCACAGCGCCGGGAAGAAACGATTTTTCGCCCCCGCCTGCAAAAGATCCACGGAGCGTCCTTTGAGCGAGGCTGCGCCCATGCCGATGGATCGCTGAATCAACAGAATGTGGTGCTGGCGAAATATTTGAAATTGCTCATCGAAATCGAGCATCGCTTCGGCAATCGAGTAAATGTCGTCGTGCGAATAGTTCGAGTCATAGATCTGCTCAACCGTGCACTTGCGGCCCGATAAATAAATGCTCTCAAAAGTGCACCAGATATTCGGAATGATCTTAAGCAGCACTCTGAATCCAGGAGACTCCTGGCCGCTGCCATTGCCGAGTTGCAAGCGAATCTCCTGATATTCCTTGGGCGACATGGTCTCGAGCAGCCTGAGCTGCTCGGTCATGAGTTTAATGGTGAGATTACAGCGCT
This sequence comes from Gammaproteobacteria bacterium, assembly GCA_041690895.1. Lineage (GTDB taxonomy): Bacteria > Pseudomonadota > Gammaproteobacteria > Steroidobacterales > Steroidobacteraceae > Bog-1198. The sequence goes on along the minus strand of JBEPVT010000021.1, from coordinate 8,716 downwards.
CGAACAACTTCAAAATGCGAAAGGCCTGCTGCTGCTCCATGTATTCGTCGATATCGAGCAGCGTATAGGCGATCAACTTCATCCACAGCTCTTCGGCCTGATGCACTACTTGAAATTGCAATTCATCTTTATTGCAGAACTGATCGAAGGGTTTCTGGCATGCAAGCAGGGCGGTCGTATTCAGATAGGTTTCGTAATCCAGGTTTTTGCCACCGGCCATCTCTGCGTAGAATGTTTGTCGATTCATAGGGGTGAATCCCTCGCGTGCTAAACTGTAACTGGCTTCGAATATAACACCGCAAGCGAGGGAGCGATTGGACGCGTCCGCAATCGCCAGCCGCGAGGCAGGGCTGCATAAGGATCTAAGCCGCCCGCAGCTCATCATGATCGGTCTGGGTGGTGCCATCGGCACCGGCCTGTTCATGGGCAGCGGTGTGGCGATCGGTTACGCAGGTCCTGCGGTGATCGTAAGTTACGCAATCGCTGCGATCGCTGCGGTGGCGATCGTTTTCAGCTTGTCGGAGATGGCGGTGATGCATCCGACCGCCGGATCATTCGGCACCTATGCGGAAATCTACCTAAATCCCTGGGCCGGAATCGTGGCGCGCTATTCGTACTGGTTGGCGCAGGTCATCGCAGTGGCGGCTGAGGCGGTCGCGGCGGGCGTCTATATGACCTTTTACTTTCCGGGCACTCCGGTGTGGATCTGGTCGGTGGGCTTTGCCCTCGTGCTGCTTTTTTTCAATTCCCGATCGGTCCACAATTTTGGCTCCATCGAGTATTGGTTCGCGCTCATCAAGGTGGTGGCGATCGTCATTTTCATCATCATCGGCGCCGCCGCAATTGTTGGACTGTGGACCAAGCCGGTGGGTTTTCACAATCTAACCGGGCTGCCTGGCGGCTTTATGCCGCACGGGTTCAGGGGCGTCTGGATGGCGGTGATCTTGGGGATTCTGTCATTCAATGGCATTGAAGTGATCGCGGTAACCTCCGGTGAAGCCAAAGACCCGGTGCGCACAATCCCGGCGGCGCTGCGCACCATGGCGCTGCGGTTGTTTCTGTTCTACACACTGGCGTTGACTGTGGTCGTCACCTTTGTCCCTTGGACGGAAACCGGCGCGACCGTGGTGACGCAAAGCCCATTCGTGCGCATATTCGCGCACTCCGGTATCCGCCATGCCGCAGGGATCATGAACTTTGTGGTCTTGAGCGCCGCGCTCTCGAGCATGAACACCAACGTGTATCTGTGTTCACGGATGTTATTTTCATTGTCGCGCGGTGGATTTGCACCGCGATTTCTCGGCAGGCTGGGGAAAAATGGCACGCCCATCGCAGCCATTCTGGTATCCGGCGCCTGCATTCTCGCGGCCGCGGCGCTATCCAAACTGACGCCGCTCGCATACAACTATCTGTTCGGCGTGGCGCTGTTCGACGCGATGATAGTGTGGATCATCATTCTCTTAAGTCACTTGAGCTTCCGGCGCAGGCACAAGCTGGCCGACTTGCCGGTACGTACGCCAGGATTTCCCGTCGTGCAAATAGTTGGACTGCTGCTGTTGTGCGCGGTATTGGTGACTATGGGACTGGACCAAGAGACCTGGCGGATTTCGTGGATCGTGGGTATTCCTTGGCTGCTGTTGTTGTCCGTGGCCTATTTCCTCATGAAGGCGCGGGCATCCGCCCAAGCATAATCGCGGCGAACACATCGCTATCGATGTTGCCGCCGGAGATGACGGCGCACACCTTGGATTGCGAATACTGCGCCGCCAGCGCCGCGGCAACCGACAGCGCGCCGGCGCCTTCCGCCACGATGCGATTGTTTTCCGCAAGCAGCTTGATGGCCTCAGCAACCTGCGCGAGCGAGACGGTGACAACCTCATCGATCATCGATCGCAGCAGAGGCCACATTTCAGGCAGCACCGAGCCAAATCCGACGCCGCTGACGAAACCTGCTTGGTGCGAGGTTGGGGTGGGAACGCCGGCAGCGAAAGCTGATTTCAAAGGATGCGCGCTCGCCAGCTCACAGGCGATGATTTTCACCTCGGGCCGCAAGGCGCGGATCGCGCAAGCAATGCCACAAGCAAGGCCGCCACCGCCGAAAGGAATGAGAATTGCCTCGACCTCAGGCCACTGCTCCAGGATCTCGACACCAATGGTGGCGTCGCCGGCGAGCGAGGCCGGGTCGCGCACCGCGTCGATGTAGACCCCGGCTTGGTCCGTGAGCACGCCGGTCTCTATGGCGCGCCACCAAGCATCGTTCGCAAGCGTATCGATACGCGTGCCGAGGCGTAGTAGTTTTTCCAGTTTTGCCTGCGGCGCGTTGGCGGGCACGACCGCGGTGGCCTTGAGCCCCAAGCGACGCGCCATCCACGCGACGCCTAGTGCGCTATTGCCGGAGCTGGTGGTATAGAGCCCGGCGTTCAAGTCAGAGAGATTTTTCGATAGAACCGCGTTGGCGACGGGACGAATCTTGAACGACCCGATCGGCTGAATATTTTCCAACTTCAGCCGCAGTGTTTTGCCCCGCGGCGCGAGGTCGCATCTAACCAGCGGAGTAATCAGGCTCAAGTCCTTGATGCGCGCGCGCGCGGCGTCTATTTGCGCGATTCCGACCGGCTGCACTTCGGCGAACACTCAAGAATCCTCTCGGCGATGCGCAAGCGCGGCTTGCGTGCCGACCATAATTGCATGTTTATATGACTGTGCATATAATTCAGGCCCTGAATTTCTTGATACCGGAACACTTCGTTATGGAACAGAACTTCGAGGCACTGCGCAGGGAATTTCCGGTTCTTCAGCGCAAGACCTATCTTAACAGCGGCTCCTATTGCGCACTCGCCAACGAGGTGAGAGCCGCCTTCAACGCTTACATGGAGGACCGCCTGCTGGTGGGCGCGAACTGGGATGTGTGGGTGACGAAGAACGAGTCGGTGCGGAATTTGACTGCGACGCTGCTGCACGCCGCGCCCGACGAGATCGCGGTTACCGCTTCAGTTTCAGCGGGCTTGAATGCGCTGGCAAGCGCGCTGCAATTCACCGGGGCGCGCAACAAGGTCGTGGTGAGCGACTTTGAATTTCCCACCAACGCACAAATCTGGCACGCGCAGGCGCCGCGCGGCGCGCGCGTGCTGCATGTGCCGCGCGCACCAGATGGCTATATTCCCACGGAAATGTTCGAAAAGGCGATCGACGAGCAGACCCAGCTCGTGGCAATCACACACGTCTGTTTCCGTAATGGCGCGAAACTGGATATTCCCGGCATCGTGCGCATCGCTCACGCCAAGGGTGCAAAAGTGCTGCTGGATTGTTATCAATCCGTTGGCTCGCTTGACATCGACTTGAAGGCGCTGGATGTCGACTTTGCGGCCGGCGGGATGCTGAAGTACTTGCTGGGAACCGCGGGCATCGGCTTCCTGTATGTCAAGGATTCTTGCGTGCGATCGCTGGTGCCGACCAACAGCGGTTGGTTCGCGCAGGCAAACATCACGGCGATGGACATTACGGCCAATCGACCGGCGCCGAATGCGCGCCGTTTTGAGGCCGGCACACCGCCGGTGGTCAATTGCTACGCCGCCGAGGCCGGATTGAAGATGCTATTGCGGGTCGGCACCGAGGCAATCACGAAGCGGAATTACGCGCTGACGCGGCGCTGTATGCAAAGACTCGAAGAAATCGGTTGGCCCAGCATCACGCCCGCGCAAGATGAGCGCCGCGGCGCCACTGTGGCTGTGCCCTCGCGCGACAGCGCTCGGTTGACCGCGGAGCTCATGAAGCACGACATCGTTACCTCCTGTCGCGACGACAATGTCCGGGCCAGCTTCCATTTCTACAACAATGATGACGATGTCGAATCCTTCATTGATTCGATGAAACAGCTGCGCGCCGCGTTTGGACCCCGCTAGCATGGAGGTTCGGGTACTGCGCGGCCCCGATGTGCGCCAATTGCTGCCCATGGCCGAGTGCATCGATTTGATGCAAACCACCATGATCGCGGTTTCAGAAAGGCGGGTAGTCCTGCCGCTGCGCTCGATAATGGTGATGCCGGGAGATCGGGGCATGATGGGCATGATGCCTGGATATCTTGCGGATCCCGAGTGTTTCGGCGTGAAGCTGGTCAGCTTAATGCCACGCAACAAGCCGCCGCACTATTCTTCGCACTTGGGACTGGTTCTGTTGTTCGAAGCCGAGCACGGCCAACCCGTGGCGCTGCTCGACGCGGCGGAAATTACCGCCATCCGCACAGCTGCCGCGAGCGCACTGGCCACGCGGCTGTTGGCGCGAGAAGATGCGGGCGATCTCGCGTTGCTTGGCGCGGGGGAACAAGCCCGCGGCCATCTGGAAGCCATGCTGAAGGTGCGTCCGCTGCGCCGCATCCGCGTGTGGGCGCGCGACTGTGGCAAGGCGAAACGATTCGCCGAAGCCGAGGGCGCGAGGCACAAAGTATCGATCGAAGCATCGCACTCGGTGCGCGAAGCCATTTCCGGTGCCGATCTTATTTGCACCCTGACGAAAGCGCGCGAACCGATTCTGCAGGGCGACTGGTTGACGCCGGGCGTGCATTTGAACGTGGTTGGCTCGAGCATTGCAGCGGCTGCGGAGATTGATACAGCGGCCGTCGCAAAGACTCGATTCTTCGTCGACTGCCGCAATTCTACCATCAATGAAGGCGGCGAATATCTGCGGGCGCTGCGCGCCGGTGCGATCACGCCGGAGCATATTTTGGGCGAGATTGGTGAGGTAGCAAATGGAAGCATAGAAGGGCGCAGCTCGCCGCTCGACATGACTCTGTATAAGTCGCTGGGAATTGCGCCGCAAGATCTCGCCTCGGCGCACTATGTGCTGCAGAAGGCGCGCGCTGCCGGCACCGGGCAGGTGATTGATTTCTGAGCACCCGGGTTGCGGCTGCGCGCGACAATATTCGCGCTATTGCGATTAGAACACCACTGCTCAGGCTGAATGCCGAACTGCCCGGCACGCATATTTATCTTAAGCTCGTCGGTGCTTGGAGCCGCACCTGTGCGGGAGAACAAGGCGCCTTCATACATCCGGTAGCGGAAACGGCGGTGCTGGCCGCCGCCGTGGCGGGGCAGGCGGGGCAGGGCAATATTGTCTGTATAATCTCGGGGGGCAATCTGGACGCCGGCAGACTGGCAGGCATTCTCGACGGTCAGAGCCCATTCTAAGAACATGGCGTCACGAAAAACCAAGCTTTCCGCCGGCGAATCGAGTTCGACGCCTACGCCTGAAGAGCGGCCGTTGTTCGATGATTTCCTGCCGCATCAGATCGCGCGGCTTGCCTATCAACTCAATACCGATTTGATCGAGAAGTTGCGGCGCGAAGGCATCAATGTCACCCGCTGGCGCATTTTAGCCGTTCTTTCAATGGGCGACGGCATCACCATCAAGGAGATCATCGATCGGGCGATGGTGCAGCAGTCGGCCCTAAGCCGCGCATTGATGCGTATGGAAAAAGAAAACACGGTGCGCCGAGTCTTGCGCCGTGACGATGCACGCTGCGTCGAGGTCTACCTGACCGACAAAGGACGGGCGTTGTTCAATTCATTGAATATTGTAGTGCGCCGCCGTGAGCAACACCTGCTCGAGGGCTTTTCACCGTCGCAAGTTGTTGCGGCGTTTGCGCTGATCCGGCGCTTGAGCCGCAACATGCGAGACTGAACTCGCCGGCGGGGCGCGATCAGCGACATCCCGCCCACGGTGTCCTTGCGCCCACTGGTGATTGTCAATATTGCCCGCAAGGTTGCCGTGGAAAAATGGAATGATCCGAAACGCTTTACTACGCAGCCGTTTCCTGGCGTAACGTTGGCAGCACTTAAGTACTTACATTTGGATCGGCATGTACCGATGCACGGACACGAACCCTTGGATACCGACAATACCGCTCCGGAATTTTTGCGAGAGAAGTGGCTTCTACAGCATAACTTTGCCCAAGCGGAGCGCGTATTCGAGGGCGGAGCGGGTGGCTTCGCACGATATATTGCGGTATTGAGAGAAACGCCGTGAGTTCCGGCAAGACTCCGATCATAGCCAATCGTAAGGGTTACTATTGGGAACTCGAGGCGGGAAAGCGCTACCTTTGGTGTCGTTGCGGACGCTCCCAGTCGCAGCCCTTCTGCGACGGCGCGCATGTGGGCAGCGAATTCTTGCCGCTCGCATTCCTTGCGACGCGTGATGAGGACGTCATCTTCTGCGGCTGCAAACAGACCGGCACGGCTCCTTTTTGCGACGGCGCCCACAGCAATTTGCCTTGCGGCTATCGCACCGATAATCCGAACAGCACCGAAAACCAGAGAGTCGCTCTGGTGGCCGCGGCCGCCGGCCCGATCGTACGGCTTGACGGGCAGTGCTACGTCTTTTCCACCGCGCGAGCCGCGCTCACCGCGCGCGGCGTCATGCGGTACTGTCCGGTGGTTACCCCCACGCTGGGCGCATTGTTTCAATCGCAGTTCTACGTGGAAGTTGCGGCGGGCGCATCGCCCGTGATCGGCGCCGACGGACGGCACACGGTGCTGTTCGTAATCACAGGCAACGGCGAGGTTGAAATCAGTGGACGGCGCTTCGCCGTGGAAGCGCTCACGGGTGTCTACATTAGACCCGAAGAAGCCTACCGCGTGCACAACGCGGACCAGGGCCCCATCAAGTTCTTCATCTCCAATGGGCCCGGCAGCGAGGAGCTGGCGTGGCTGGAGCGGATGCCCGCCAATTTCGCCGCTCAATTCTCCGATCGAATCGCATCGATTGATCCTTCTCAGCGTCACAAAATGGCCGAGCGCTACTATCAGATGCTGGTCAATCGCGAACATGGCTCGACCGTGGTGACGCAATTCATCGGTAACATTCCGCTGTCCAAAGCGGAACCCCATCGGCACTTGTACGAGGAGGCGCTGATTTTTCTCAATGGCGAGGGCGTGGTCTGGACCGAAAGGACCAAGGCCGCGGTGGTCGCGGGGGATGTGCTGTTTTTGCCGCGCAAGCAATTGCATTCGGTCCAATGCACAACGCCGGGCGGATTTGATATCGTGGGTGTCATCTACCCAGGGGATAACCCCTCCATCAATTACTAGAGCAACATGGCCGAGCATTCACAGACTCTTTCCTCCCTGGTCGAGGGCATCCTGCGCGGCGGCATTCGTGTCGTCGATCTCACGGTACCGCTGGAAGCGGCCACGCAAACAATCCGCTTGCCGGAACAGTTCGCGCCGTCAAGGCCGTTTGCGCTGGAGGAAATCTCGCGTTACGACTCGCGCGGGCCAGCTTGGTATTGGAACAACATTAGTTGCGGCGAACACACCGGCACGCATTTCGACGCTCCGGTGCACTGGGTGACCGGCAAGGACTATCCTGACAACGCGACGCACAACATACCGGTGGAACGCTTCATCGGTCTGGCCTGCGTGATCGATGTTTCCGCGCAGGTCCGCGGCAGCGCCGATTTTCTCCTGACGCAACGCATTGTGGAGCAATGGGAGACCCATCACGGGCGCATCCCCGCTCGCGCCTGGGTACTGATTCGCACTGACTGGTCGAAGCGACGCGGCGAGTCTTTTTTGAATATTGGCGCGGATGGTGCTCACACGCCTGGCTTCCATCCGGAATGTGTGCCGTTTCTTGCGCGCGAACGCGACATTCTGGGAGTCGGCGTGGAAACGGTAGGGACCGACGCGGGGCAGGCAGCCACGTTCAACCCCATGTTTCCTTGCCATACCATCATGCACGGCGCGAATCGGTTTGGGCTTGCGAGCTTGACGAATTTGGATCAGCTGCCGCCCACGGGAGCGGTGGTCATTGCGCCGCCGCTTAAGATCGTGAACGGCTCCGGCAGCCCACTGCGCGTGCTGGCCTTAGTGCCGGTGTAGCGAAACCGCGCGCTGCGTAGAAAGAGAGAAAGTGCGATGGATCGCAAACCCGCAATACCGGCAATTGTCTTGACTGTCTTGTCAGTCGGTCTCGTGGCGGTTGCCGGCGGCGATGAGTCGGCTGCACGCCAAATCGCCATCGACGCCACGGTGGCAGTGGGTGTGTTACGCCCGCTGAGCGGCGTGCAGGCCGCTAATGCGCAGGGCGCGGCGTTCTACCGGGCGGCGCACATCGACCTGGTGCGCATTCACGATCTGGGCGGCGCCGGAGATATCGACGCAATTTTCCCCGATATGAATGCCGACGCAGATGATCCCAAGAGCTACAACTTTGCGGCCACCGATCGGTTGCTCGCATCGATCAGGTCAGGCGGCGCCGAACCGTTATTTGCAATTGACCGAAGCGCGGCAGCCGCTGCAGCTCCGCCCGCAGATCCAATCAAATGGGCGCAGATCGTCCGGCATGTCGTGCTTCACTACAACGCCGCATGGGATAAGGGCTTTCGCGACGGCATTCGGTACTGGGAGATCGGCAATGCGCCCGACTCCAAACTCTTTTGGGCCGGCTCCCCCGAGCAGTATTACGCCCTGTACGACAAGACCGCGCGAGCCATCCAAGCGGCAGATGACTCGGCGCTGGTCGGCGGCCCGGCAATTTCAATGCCGCTGGCAGCAGGAGCCTACCGAGAAAAATTCTTGGACTTCGTACGAATGAATCGCTTACCGCTCGACTTCTTCTCCTGGCATTTTTACGCCGCGGACTCAAACGATCCTTATCTTTTTGGGCTCTTCCGGACTTAGTGTGGGTAGAAGTTGATCATTTGTCGATCAAAGCTTAGGCA
>JBEPVT010000020.1:0-66177 GCA_041690895.1 Gammaproteobacteria bacterium | reverse complement strand
CTGGGCACTGATAATCCGTTCTACCGGCAAGTGGTCCTGCTGATCGAGCTGTTGCCGCTTGTCGGCCGGGAATCCTGCTTTGCACTCAAGGGCGGGACCGCGATCAACCTCTTTATCCGCGACTTGCCGCGGCTGTCGGTGGACATCGATCTCACCTAACTGCCGATCGAGGGTCGTGCTGATGGTCTGCGCCACATCGACGAAGCATTGCATCGACTTGGCTCCGCTATTGAGACAGCGCTGCGCAGTGCGAGGACTCTGTTCCCCGGGCGAGCGGGTGAGCGCGCCACAAAGTTTCAGGTGCGCCGCGGCCGAGAGAGCGTTCAGATCGAAGTGTCGCCCGTCTTGCGCGGCTCCGTTCTCGAGCCTGAGCAGCGAGAAACCGCCGCACCCGTGACCGAACAATCCGGTCTCGCCCAAATGCCCGTGCTCCATCCGCTGGACCTGTACGCCGGCAAGCTTTGCGCAGCGCTGGATCGTCAGCATCCACGCGACCTATTCGACGTCATGCTCCTTCAGAACGCGGAGGGCGTGAACCGCAAGCTGTTTGAGGTATTTCTGATCTATCTGATTAGCGGCGACCGGCGAACGTGGCTGTCGACGTTAGGAATTTGTGTCCAAAATTTCAGCAATACATGTCCAGCACAAGTCTGACGGTACCAACATCCGCGCGTGCGAAAGGGCAGCGTATTGGACCATAACCTTGTCACTCCCACCTGATCGGAAGCTCATTAAGGACATCTTCGCAGGTCATCACACCGGACCACTGAGCACCCCCTTCTCGCCGGTCTTGTCAGGTGGCTTGCAGCCGCCCATTTGTGAACTTTTACTCAGGATCGTTTCCGCCTGGCTCGGTTCTAGGCCGCCTTCACCCTTGATCTGGAACTGAATGTTGAGGGTGCGCAAAATCGAGTTGATGGCATTGGTGACCGATTTGGGGATCAAATATCCGACGCCGCCCGACAGCTTGATGTCAAGCACCGCAGCATTGCAGGCGATCATGCCTACATCAGAGTTCCTGAACGCACCCACGGCCGTCGTGAAAGAAAAGTAGGGTCCGACCACAAATCCATGCGTGCCGACTCCGGCGATGACTTTTATCTGGTTTGCGAGATCCAATCCCGTTATCGCGATCGATCTGCCGGCGCCACCTTGCGTCATGCTCGCTTTGGAGGTGAACCCTGTTGGTCCGCCCACCCCCCACTTACCGTGTTGATAACCGACCCAGAAGCCACCGGTGAAAGAGTAGACGCCAGTCGCATGCAGCTCAGAGTCCCTTACGCCTAGCGCAGTTTTGATCGAGAATCGCTGCCGGACGGTGACCGCAAAGGGTACCGGTCCGATCCCGCCCACTGGGATGCTGAAATCGGTATCCGGCGTAAAAACTGCGTCGACGTTGGCCCGCATGCCGACGTCAGTACTGACATCGAACTTCCAAGTAAGGCTTGCTGCACCTTCAAGCTTTATCGAGGCCTCCGAGATTCCGTTGTCGATTAATAAAATCACCTCGAGCTTAGGGGTGGAGATGCCTACCAAGCTCTCCGCCGACACTTTCAAGCCGCCGCCGTCAGCGCTGACGCTTACGCCGATGCCTGTTTTACTTACTGACGGAACGATTTTGAAGTTCTTCTCGAGAACTTTGGATACATCGGGCGCCGGCGATGCAGCCGAGGCCGGGGCTAGGACTTGGTAGAGTCTCCATCCCGCATCTGTAACGAACATCGCCGGTGTTGCATTGTCGTGCGGACGAGGAGCCGCAATCGACGCGACCTGCGCGGGCAGGCCGGGCGAAGTATGGGCAATCGCTTCATTGAAGTCGATCGACATGTCCTTGATGTGTATATTTGCCTTGAGAATAATCTCCGTGATATCCACGGGGCCCACCGTGACGATCAGAAAATCACCCTCCGGGCGCACGTCTAGCACGCGTCCCACGGCGCGACCCGTCATAAAAAACACTCTGCCGGGCGCCAACTCCTTGGCGCGTGGTGCGTCGCCGTCGATGGTCCACCTGAATCCGTTGGGATCCTCCGAGCGGATGGCAGCCGCACCGCCGCCCACGATGATGACATCGGGCTGGTACGTCACTGTGGAATCCGGAACCGGCGCAATACCGTATTTCTGTTCGGCCTCAGTGAGCTCGGATCTTTTCAACTGACGCGGTGGTCCGTGCCATTCTCGTGCAGCTGCATTGTGATGCGCTTCGCCCCCAGCCGGGGCAGAGACAGGGTTTCGCTTTCCACATCCTGACAGGACCATCGCGAGGATCAGCAGGAGAAGCACCCGGGTACGCATCAATAATCCCTCGCGGTCATATAGACAAGTCTTTTGCTTAAGACCATTAGATATGACTTGCAAGCGCGGGACTTCACCTGGTTACGCTCTACAATGAGTTGTAAGCGAGATTCAAAAATTTCATCGCTGATTCGATACTTGCATTGGCGCCTTTGTATTGCACGCCCACGCTTTTATCCCCTTTCAGCGCCTGCAGATCTCCGTTGGGGCCCTCGATAATGCGATCCCAAGGACCTTGCGCTGATGGCGGCCTCGCGGCGTCGGGTTTGGTCGTGGCGGCAATTTTTTCGCCAACGCCCATTAAGTCGAACAGTGTCTTGGCATGCGAGTATTTAGGGGTTAATACCAGCGCTCGATGAGCGCCCAGAAAGTACGTGCAGCTGCCGCCCGATCCGTAAGCAAGTGCCGTTGCTTTGCGAGATCGAAAGATGGCGACAATCGGTTTGTCGAGCGCTGCCTCACCGTCAGTTCGGCCAATGAGCGAACATGGATCGGGACCATCGGGCAAAACGGCTGGGTCCGAGGTTTCTAGGACAAATGGGAGGTCTGGTACACGCTCCATTATCGAGCGTGCAAACGCCAACGCCTGCGAGACCAGTAAAGGGCTCGACACCAGCTGCATCACGATGCGGCCGGAGCCGACCACGGTCAGGCCACCCGGTACGACGCTCATAAAATCCCACTGACCGTTGGCAGATCGGCCTTGCGCGGCGGCGGCGATGGAAAGCTTCTCATCAAGCCGGTTCATTCGCATGAAAGAAGTCTGTAGCAATCCAGGCTCATCGGGCATGACTTGCAGCGCAATCGAATCTTGGTTGACGTCGAATCCTGCGAGCCGATACTGACAGGCCTCACCGTCCGGTGCAGGCGTCCTGTTCTCCGCACTTACTACGCGTCGCGGTGCCTCGAGGAGTTCATGTCCCAAGGCATGTTGCGCATCGCTCACAGCGATCCAGCCGCATGGTTCTTCTTTAACAGTCTGAGTTTGAACCGTTGCGCCCGTGCCGCCTGGCAACGCGACAGCGGAGGTGGGAGAGGGGCCATGAGGCGATGAGGCTCGTTCACATGCCTCCAGCGACATCATGAAAAGCAACGCGATCGAGATTGCCCAATTGACTGGAGGACTTAGTGTCCGTTCAACTTGGCTAGCGCCGTTCTTGACACCGATGGGCGTGATCGGCTTGGCGGTTGATGAGTGTTCCACTCTCGGAGAAACAGTATCCGAGCGTCAAAGCGGTCATGACATGGAAAACTAGCCGAGTGGGGCAGACGTCAATTTCATTGCGATGCGCGCCTTAGAAATCTCAGGACTCGACGGGTCATCGTACTTCGTGCTCGCGTCAAACGCCTTTGTGGCCCACTGTTTCGCGCCGGAGGCATCACCGCTACTCAAGAGGACCGCGCTGTGGATAAGCCATATATAGGGCTGAACACGCACGTCATATAGACCCTTCGTACCATCAAGAGTCGCCATCGCCAAAGTGCTTTCCTGTAGGGCGAGTGGCCCATTGCCTTTCCTCAGAGCGATGCGCGACAAGCCGGCGTGGGAGAGGGATGCTTCCGCTGAAGGCTGCGCACTGTGAACCAGCACAGCTTGGAACTCCGCGAAGGCTTCGGCAGTCTGTGCATCATTTGTAGCATGGTCAAGCTCGAAGCGAGCCCACCGCTCGCGAATCCGAGCGGTCCAGGGCGAAGCAAGCCCCTCCTTATCAATAAATTCATCTCGCGACGCTTTCAGAAGATTCCGAGCCTCCGCCAGCCGACCCACCCGGTCATAAGCATCGCCCAGCATGCGCCTCGATTCGCGGGTGTCGTATTCACTTTGCCGATGCTCGGCGTAATATTTATTCGTCTCTTCCAGCAATGGAATAGCTGCTGATGCTTGACCCTGCGCAGCCAGACGTTCGGCGTAGGTTTGACGCGCCCACTTATCATAGCCATTGGTCTTCCAGTCCGAGGGAATGGCTGCCAGCATCTGCGCAAACAAGCGCTGCGCGGCGACGCGCTGACCCAACATGTGCAGCAGGCGTCCATGATAGGCAAGACTAATCCAGTAATCGTAGTGTCGCTCTCCATACGTACGCCGTGCCATGTCCTCCGCTCGCTGATAGTAGGTTTCTGCGGCGACAAAATCGCCAAGCCTTTCCTGCTTGCGCGCCAGATCGAACAAAAGATCTGCTATCGATGCATCGTCTCGATCCGCGGCGTGTTCCTCGACAGCCAACGCCTGCGTGATCAGTTGCATCGCTTGCTCATTTTCACCGCGGTTAGTCCGATAGATCGATGCCAGGCTCAACGTTTCTGCATAATCGTTGCTGTTAGGGGCTAGCTCCGCGAGCAATTTAAGTGCTCGGTCCAGCGCGTGGCCCCGCTCGACATCTGACGCGGAAGTAGCACCCAGTAAGCGCGCCTTTACTCGCCACCAATTCGCGCGCTGCACGCTGCGGTCCTTTCCAGACGCAGTTAGGGCGGCGTCAGCTTGACCGAGCAACTGCGCGGCTCGACCGAACTCTTCGCGCACACAGGCCGCATTAGCCTCCTCGATCAGCGCCGCAATAACCGTTGGATGGTTAGGTCCATAATAAGCCTCTGCCAATACGAGATGTCTTCGCTCAAGTTCGTTGTAACGATCCTCATCGGCCAAATCGCCATAAATGTGCGCGCTTATCCCCAATAGCTCGATTTGCAGCTCCGGTTGATCCGCGAAACGGGTCTCGATACGCGCTGAGCTGATGTCGAGCAGTTGTTTGGCGGTGAGTCCCGAGCGCGGCGTGTCCGATGCGGTTCGTGGATCTGCGGCACGGAAGATACTCAATAAATAATCTCTGCTTGCTTCCGCGCGTGCGGCTTCCCTGCGCGCCTGCTGGGCCTGCCTGAGTGCTACCGCCGTTGCAATCAAAATTGCCATGCAGACGATGGCCGCTGCACCTACTGGCAACGCGTTGCGTAACATGAATTTGCGAGATCGATAACCCACCGTATTGGGGCGGGCTGCTACCGGAAGGCGTTTGCGATACCTATTGAGGTCATCGGCAAACGCTGCGATGCTGGCGTAGCGTTTCGTGGGATCTGCCTGCAGCGCCTTTGCCAAGATCGCATCTAAATCTCCCTTCAGGTGCCGCCCTAACGCAACCTCGCTCGAAGCGCGGCTGGCGAGCTTCGGATGACTATCGATCATTCTCATCGGCCGGCAGCCGGTCAGCAGCTCATAGGCAACAACGCCCACGCTGTAGACATCGCTGGCGGCGCTCAACGGTTCCCGTCGCAGCTGTTCGGGGCTGGCGTACTGTGGCGTCAGTGACGGGTCCGCCGCAGCGACGAGGTGTCCTTCCGCAGCCGCTGCTCCCACAATATTTGAGATGCCAAAGTCTAGAAGATGCACCCGTGCATCGCCCGACACCAGAACGTTGCTGGGCTTTATGTCACGATGAAGGACAAGGCGCGAATGCGCGTATTGCACGGCGTCCAGCACTTGCAACAGCAGGTCGACCTTCGTAGCCAACGAACATTCGCGACCAAGGCAGTATTCAGTGATCGGAATGCCGTCGATATACTCGAGCGCAAGATAAGGTCGCTGCGAGGCCGTGACCCCTGCATCGTAGAGTCGCGCGATGTTAGGATGCTCTAGGCTGGCGAGAATGTCGCGCTCCTGCGCCAGCCGTTCAGCAGAGTTACCCATCCAACTGACATGCGGCAATTTGAGCGCCACCGTGCGCTTAGGTACCCCGTCGCGGCGTTCCGCTAACCATACGCGACCCATTCCGCCTTCGCCAATAGCACGCAATAACAAGTAAGGTCCTATGTCATCTCCGGCGCGATCGAGCGGGATTTCGCCACTGCCGACTTCTATAGGTAGTTCGGGCGCAACGTCCAGCGGTCCTTTGCCGAACTCATGCGCCTCGAGCAGCGATTGAGTCTGCGCTTCGAGGTCGACGTCGCCGCCGCAAGCGTGAACTATATAGGCGGTGCGCTCAGGCTCCTGCAGGAGCGCAGCCTCGCTGAAGGCCTCTACAATGCGATTCCAGCGCTGTGCTTGCATGTCTCGGCTCGCTTCGTAGTGGTTGCGAGGTTAACCAGAGCTTTATCTGTAGATCTCGCCTACAGGTCGATTATGCCATGATAAGCATGACTTCGATGCCGGTCGCGCCTATATCCAGGGTTCAGTTCTCATCGATTGCCGCCTCATTGCCTCACCAATTCGACTCGGCGGTTGCGAGCGCGCCCGCTGACAGTTTCATTGGATTCCTTCGGCTGGGAGGGCCCCTAGTCCGTTCGTCGAGAGGCGGGCGCCGTCGATTTCAAATCTGCTCACTAGTGCGGCCCGAACCGTGATAGCGCGTTGTCGTGACAGCTCCAGATTCTGCACGTCAGTTCCGATATTGTCGGTGTGTCCATTAATTAGCAACTTCCAATCGGTATGAGTCCGTAGTGCATCGGCAATTTCGTGTAATACGGGCTCGGACTCCGCACGCAGCGTCGCGCTGGCGAAATCAAAATAGATGCCGTAAATATCCGTATGCTTGTCAACGGCAAGACTGTGTTCGACCTCGTTCTGGGTAGGGTAAGAAATTTTTGTAAAGGTAATAAAGAATTTATTCAACGTCGGCACGTAGTAATCGAGCAACAACGGGAAGCGGGCATCATCAAGCACTTTGATCCGTACGATTTCATTTCCTTTTATGGAAGCTGCTTCAATCGCCGGCATTTCCACCATCTTGTCGTTAACGATCAATTTGAATGTACTTGCGCCCTCTGGTTTGAAAGATGCATGGATATCCGTATCTAATAATTGCTGTTGATGTTCATCGGGTTGTATATAACGCTGCATCGTGGTTCCGTGGGCCTTGAGGGCGACGAAGCTGGCGACTGATAACCAAAAATTAAGACTACCGACGAAAGTCTCAGGAAAGTCTGGCGCGACCTCGGGCAAGTAAACGCTTGAATTTACAAAGTCCGCCCAGCACACCCGCCTTTGATAGTGCTTAAGTTCGCGCGCTGGACCGACTGGGCAACTTTTTTTTACTAGCAGGCCTCGGGCATCGATCGCAGCAATCTGCGCCAGGCACTCATGCTCATAGTCATGTTCGTTGATTTTCCAAATGGACGACAGCGTTAGGCCTACTTTCAACGGAATAGCGGCCTGCGCGGCCGCCGCGAGCGCTTGCGCGCCGGCCGTGCCTGCATCGGGGCAATTCGCTCCCGGTTTAAGCCCTTCCACAGCCGAGTTGGCCTCAGGCAGCGTTGCTGCCCGGTCGGCCAGGAAAACAGGCCGAGTGCCAGATTGCCCATTGCACCTAGCGCGCAATAGGCAATGATACGGGATACGCTTGTTGTCGAACTGGATTTGCTCTGGGCCGACAATGATTTAGATTCGCTCGACATCTCGCCGTTTCCTAGACTTCTATTAGGAGTACAGCTCTCGCCCCATAAACCGGCCATGATCGCTGAATAAATCGCAAGATCGCAGGCTCGTATGTTAATAAGCGCCGCAAATCTAGTCGGCATTCCAAGCTTCTTGAGGCGTCAAATGCGCCCGCGGGGAATCGCAAGCGCGGTGGTTATGAGCTCGACCAGCCAGTATCATGGCGAATCTTTCGCGCTTTGCCGTTACTTTGCCTGAATATCCGGCGCCTCGTCGAGGACGCCATGATCAGCAGATTGGCGCAATTCACGGTGTAGCCATGCACGCGCCACCGTCCAGTCGCGGCGCACCGTGCGCTCCGATATCGATAGAGCGCGTGCAGTGGCTCGCTCATCGTAACCTCCAAAATAGCGGCACTCGACGACTTCGGCGAGCCGCGGGGAGAATGTCGATAGGCGCGCCAGTGCGTCATGTAGATTGACGACCGCTTCATCCTGAGCATCGCTAGCTTGGTCTGCCTCTGTCAGCGGTAAGTGCAGTGCGCCTGAGCCTCGTTTTACCGCGCACCGTGCGGCGGCATAATTGACCAATATGTGACGCATCGCAAGCGCCGCTGCGCAAAGAAAATGCGCATCATCGTTCCATCCGCGGCCATCTCTCAATTTAAGATAGGTTTCGTTTACCAAGGCGGTCGTCTGCATCGTGGACCCGCTGCTTCTGCGGCCGCGCACCCGTCGCGCTATGTTTTGCAGCTCTCCATAGAGAAGCGGTACCAGTTCATCGGCAAGCAAAATCACAGCGGGCGGCCTTCCGGTGGCAAACCGCTCGTTGTGAATAGGCTTGAACCTTGCTGAATCGATAGGCATTGATACAATTTAACCCATTGGACAGCAATCCTGCGATGTTCAGTGCCATGATGAGTTCGAGCAGGTCTTGCCGCCTTGCCGCAACTGATCAACCAACGCCTCTCGAAGAGACAACTCCCAGACCCATCCCGGCTAAGACTTAAGCACGGTATGGGAGTGCCACCGCCTCGAAGTCTGGGGTTTATTACTCGGCAGACACCGGTAGGGGCCATGGTGCAAGCTTCGATATTCGGGCGCCACATCGGGCAAACATTTATTCTTTTCAATTGGATCTCCCCTACGCGATCCACAAGGCGCCGAGCGCCATCAAATCGGTTGCGCGCTTTTTTGATTTATTTTCTGCTCTGTGACCGTTTTTGCCTGCCGCCGCTGTTTCCTCGTATATGGAACAGCAATCCGAAGAACCACCTGTAGCTCGCTACTCGGAGAAGGTGCTGCGCCAGGAACGGCACAGCCGTCGGACCTACGGGGTGTTTGGCGTTAGCGCTTCCCTCTGCGGCCTGGCGATTTCCTACGCTGGATACCGAAGCCACACGTGGATTGACGTCGGCCCTATGAATCAGACTTTTATGCTGCCTCCCTGGGCGGTCGCTCTAATTAGCGTCGCTTGGTTGATCGGTAGCATTTTTCTCCTGTTCAAGGCTCGGTCTCCACATCGATAACCTCTTAACTGAGGACAATTTATGAAAGGCGCTGCCATCTCATTGGCGATTCTCATGGTCAACATTCTTGTTTTCGACGGTGTAGACGCAGCGTCGGTCAGAGGCAGTGCCGTCATCAGTGTTAAAAACGGCCCTTTTGCAGGTGACTACAAGCTTGACCCGAGTTACGCCAGCTGCATGCATTCAAAAGTCAGAGCAAACTATTCGATGGGCTTCAAGGACTTCAACGCCCACGGGTCGAATGTGCCCGCCGAGGGTGGTATGCAGGTGTTCGATGAGGATCGAGCGCGCAATAAAAGCGGAAACTTGACCGTGACTTTCGGCGATCCTGACAAAATTCACACTACTTACGAAATCTCGCGCGGCACAGCGAAGCTAATCGTTAAAGGAAGCGCTGTGACGATGTCCCTAGAAGGGGCCACCGATTCCAGTATCCATATCATCATGACCGTAGAATGTGGCGAGCTGCTCGAAGTCCCGTAAGTCCGAGCCACTTGGATAAAGGCGATGCAATTGTGAAAGAACACCATGCAATGCGCTTTCGGTTATGAAGTTTGCGCAGCGCTGTGGACGGACTGGAGGAATCGACGGTGTGAAGTGCCATGCAGTCCGCGCGCAATTCTGAAAAGGAAGCTAAACAATGCACAGATCCCTCATGAATCGCACATGGCCGATCGTCACGACAACCCTCTTGGTGCTCGCCTTATCAATCCCATGGGCGCGGGTGGTTGCCGATGTGACCATCCAGCAAGAGACCACGATTCGCGCCCCTGCCATCAAGGCGCACGGCACCACCACCAACCGAATCGCGGGCGACAAGCAACGCAACGAGACGCAATTTTCGTGCGACGGGGTCATGTCCATGTTCTGCGGTCGCGACAAAACGGTGCACATCGTGCGTCTCGACCGAAGGGTAGAATGGGAAATCGAGCCCAAGCAAAGGCACTACACCGAATTTCCCTTGCCAACCCCTGAACAACGACGTGCGCAGCTGGCACACCAGCGAGCGGTGATCGACAAGCTCAAGTCCTGTCCGCCGCCGCGTACCACGATCGACACCTCCAAGTGTGACATGTCAAGCCCGGTGTTCGCCGTGAACAAAACTGCGGACCAGAGCATCATCATCGGGCATCAAGTGCAACGTACGAATGTTTCGATGACGCAAAGCTGTAGGGTCAAGGAAAGCACCGATGTCTGCAACATGATCTATTCGTTCGACGTCTGGCTGACGCAGGAGCAATTGCCGGGCTTGGGCGACCGCGCAACTTTTGCGAGTGCTTATCAGCGAATAATCGGAGGAAACGGCGAAGCGCACGTCGAGACCGTGCAGATGAACCCGACGCTAGCGCCGTACGCGGACAGCCTCAAGGAGCTGTCCGAAAGATCTTCTGACTTTAAGGGCTATCCTCTCAAGACGACGTTCCGAGTCGCCATGGGCGGCGCGCATTGCGCGCTTATACCAGGCCCAGGTTCACCGCAATCGGGGGGTGACAACACATTAGCGAACGCGGGAACTGCGGCCGGAGAAGCTGGCGCATATTCTACGCAAAACGCCGCGGGGTGGGGTGCATCGGAGGCCGTGCAAAAAGCGAGCGGCAGCAGCCTTGGCGGCTATGTTGCAGGCTCGACCGCGGGGGCGTTTACCCGAAATCTCGTCGGTGGGCTATTCGGCAAAAGGAAAAAGGCGGACCCGGCTGCGCCGTCGAGCGCCAATCCGCAATCCAGCGCCACAGAGGCCGCGACCACCGTGGCGGAGATTACCGTCGAGACGACGGCGATTGATCCCTCGCCCGTAGCCGCCGATCAGTTCGAAGTGCCCTCAGGCTGGAAGAAGCTAGATCCCAAGCCCTTCGGGTCAGAAGCGTTACCTAATTGTCCCACCACCTGACGCAGGGAAGATTGATCCTGCCTCATATTTGCGCCGGACTCCATGTTCGCGCCCATCGTCGGTGCTGCCGACGTCCGTGCCGGCGACCATTCCACGGCACCGCCGGTCCACGAATCGCCGCGCCACCAGGAGCAACCACCCTTCCAGCCAGCTTATGCGATGTTGAGACTTCGCGAAATCTCTCGGATTGCAGGACGAAGATATTGCCGAGGCCATTCAGGAAGAGCGCGAACGCGATAGCCGGGGCAATACGTCGCCGCGCTGACAACACATAATCGCTTGGCAATGCGACAGGATGGTTTGTAATCCGCCCTGCAGCATGTTCCGCATTCCAAGACTTCTGCCAGGTCCACACGCCCTTTTCCAAATCGGCAATGATCTTGTTGGTGACACGGCTATAAATATCGGTTCTGGTCTCGGTGGACATGTTTCGCTCTCCTGTATGGCTCGGTTCAGCGCAGCGCGCGCTGCAACCGATGCCTCCCGGCGAGGGCCGGGTAGAAAGGCGCAAGGGCGCCAGGCGGTGAGGGGGATCACCCGGCCTGCACAAGCCAAAGGCGGAAGGTTGGGGACACACCGGCGGGCGGCGAAGCTTCCCTTGCGCCGCGCGAGGGCGAAGTCCTTAGTCTCCACTGCTTCTAGCGTCAGCGGGCGTAACCGAATGGTCGAAACCGTGGCACAGGGCGCGCAGCGCATAGCGCGCCACCGCTCACTGAGCGGGGACGCCCAAGTACTTACTGCCGCCGTCCTGTGCTTCAAGTCTCATCTGGCTGTATGCTTGCTGGAAAGACCTACCCCGCTGGCGTAAAAGGCTCTAGACCGCTAGAAATAAAGGACCTGTGAGGCGTTGTCATATATGACAACATATCGGGATTGTGTAGGATGCAAACCAATACCCGCCGCGTCTCTTGAATCAAGGCGGCTCGAAAGGAATTCGAGGAATTCCCACAGCCAGCTCAATTAGAAGGCTTGCGCGCTCTCACCGTCGCGGCCGATGGTGGCAAAGCCGACAACGTGAAACCGCTCAAGGGTTTCGACTCCGGTGTATTCGAAATTGTTCTCAAGCATCGCGGAGACGCATTTCGCGTTATTTATGCGGTGCAAATCGGGGCCGATGTTTGGGTCGTTCATGCGTTCCAAAAGAAATCGACCCAGGGCATAAAAACGCCAAAGCGGGAAATCGACTTGGCACATGAACGCCTCAAACGATTGAAGGAGATGTTGCGATGAAACGCCAAAAGCTCGAAGTGTCCCGTGGCAGCGGCAATGTCTTCGCTGACTTCGGTTACCCGAATGCGGCAGCCGAACAACTGAAAGCACTCCTGGCCGCGCAAATCGTCAAGGTGCTCGATGCGCGTTCCCTATCTGTCCGCAAAGCCGCAGCAGAAACCAAGATCGCAGCAGCGGACTATTCACGCATTCGTACCGTCAAGCTTGATCGCTTCACGATCGACCGGCTCATAACAATTCTCGAACGGCTGGATCAAGACGTCGAAGTAAAGATTAGAGTTAGGCCGTCGACGCACGCGCACCCTGCCTTGGCGTAAAAAGAGTGGCGGTTATGGTTTTGAATTCCGGTCGCTCAATTTCTACAGCGTCGCTGCCGGCACGGCACCCCACGATGGAGCGACCGATCGGAATCGACAGGAGTAGGTGCATGCGACAAAGGACGGCTCCATGGCACTAAATGAAGCCGACACCTGTCGCGTTTACGTCACCCCCAAGCTCAGGGAGGCCGGGTGGACGCGTCGCCGCACTCGGTCAACGAGCAAAAGGTTTTCACTGATGGGCGAATCTTCGCGTCGGGCGGCGCCGTGCATAAAGGTCCTCGCAAAATTGCGGACTGCATCCTGCGTTACACTCGCGACTTCAGCCTCGCCGTCGTCGAGGCGAAGGCCGAGGATATTTCCGTCGGATCGGGACTACAGCAAGCGAAGGAATATGCCGAGATACTCGGGCTTAGGTTCGCCTATGCAACCAACGGACGGGAAATACTTGAGTTTGACTATCTGATGGGCGCTGAGAATGTGCTCACGACATTCCCATCGCCGAGCGAACTATGGGCGCGCCTAAAGGGGGCAACAGGCCTCAGCGCTGCGGCGCTCGGCAAAATTAGTCCGGGTACGCTCGGCAGGATCAGTCCAGTCGGGTCACGTGATTGCGCGCACGATTGCGCGCGCAAGATATTCCACGCCAAAGGACTTGACTGGCCGGAGCCGGCGATGCCGGCAACAGGTCGTTGTGATTCTGCGAGGAGTCGCTGAAGAGTGGGCGGTCTAACCGGATTGAGGTCGGATGCACGGCCCATCGATGGTGACGGTGTGGCAGCGTTCACGCAGGCGACTCAAGAGCGCCTTGGTGAGCGCGGGATTATCCAGGAAGTCCTGCCACGCGGCATACTGCAAGTTGGTGGTAATGAGCGTTGGCTTGCGGCGGTGTCGTTCTTCCAGAAGCTTGAAGAAAATGTTGGTTTGCTCACGCTTTATGTTGACGTACCCTAATTCGTCAATGAATGTTGCGCGCAACATTCGTCGATGAAATCGGCTACCTGCCGATCGACAAACTCGGCGCCGATCTTCTCTTCCAGATCGTCTCCCAGCGCTACGAACGCGGCGCGATGGTGCTCAGCACAAACCGCGCTTACAAAAAGTGGCCGGAAATCTTTAACAATGACTCGACCCTGACCTCGGCCATCCTCGATCGCCTTCTACACCGATGTGAAACCGCCGTCCTCGAAGGTAAGAGCTACCGTGTCAAGGATCGGGTCGAAGAGATCTGAGACACCCAACATGCCAACTTCGATCATCCACTCGGATAATTTACGCCACGGTTTTTAAACCGCCCAATCTCAACGGTTTTGGAGCCGCCGCTAACAATCCGGGCACCGGATCGATGCGAAGCGTCTTGAGGTAACGCCGCGGCCGTTCCCGAACGCGGATTTCGACCGGCGGCTCATCGCCAATGTAGACCCGACCCTCGGGCTCGAACAGAATCTGTCTAAGGCCCTCGAAGGTCAGGTGCGCTTTGATCCACGTGCTTTGCTTGTAGACGTTGCCCTTTCGCAGTACCACCTTACCGAGCCATTGTCTTAAGTCTTCGATGGAGTGCGCGTCGGAGCCGCTGATGACCGGCTTGGCCGCGGTGATCTCTTCTGACCCGAGGCGATCTGTTTTGAGAAAGTACGCGGTATTGCCGGAGTTACCGAAGAACCCGTCGCTCAGCTTGTCCAGTTCATTGGAGATAGCCTTCCGTCGTCCCACCCCGCGCTGGGTGCGTATTCCATCACCATTGACGGCTGAGAGCAGCAGCACATGCTCGGGCCTCTCTCCCTTAGTGCCGAAAGTGTCAGAAATGGCCTTCTCTATAAACTGCTGTGTCGTCGTCGCCTCCTCGTAGTCCGAGGTCGTTTTCAACTCGGCCGCGGTCATGTGCCGGCCTCCCTCTCCGGTCTTGCTCGTCTTGAGCTTGGCGAGAAATTCTCGAACCTTCTCCGGATATTTTGGGTCGAATATTGCGTGCACATTGACGTGCTCGTTGTTCTTATTGACGATATCGTTCGTGCAGAGCTCGACGTTCGGGAAAAACATGCGAGGTGAATCCGGATATCGGCGCCGGAATTCCTCGATAGTTCTGAAATACCCATCGCCGGAGAAGTAATCCGTGATTTCGAACGCGTGGACGCCAGATTCTTCTAGAATTCGGCAGTACTCGTCCCAAATGTCCCCGGAATCGAGCCGATAGCCGTCACTCTTTTTTGTGTCCGGCGCGTGCAGGTGAAGATCCCACTTCCGCCACTCTGAGCCACGCATTAGATTGTTCCTTCCCTAGACGCTTCGGACGGGGCTGATCCGGCCCCATGCCCCTTATACTCTCGCAATCACACCCATGCGACTGCTCACTCCTTCACATTTTGTCCGCCGCCGAGGCTTAGGTGGAGGGTGTTCATTGGCGGTGCCTCACGAGTTCTGCATCGGTAGCGGTCGTGATTTGCAGAATTCACGGGTTGGTCGCTTGATCGCTATGATCTACGACTTTGCCTAACCACTAAGGAACCGAGGCCTGGCGGACGACGCTGTCTACTCGGCGGTATGCTGAACAATTGTTCTTGCGCGGTTTCGCGGATCGGTTCTCACTCATCAAGAGCCTGAGTGGGGAGATCCATGGCGTCGTGAAGCAGTCGAAGAACCTCGACTTGGCGCTGCCCGCCACCCCGTGCGATCCGGAACAAGACGAAGTGCCTGCCCTTGCGGCCACCGCGAGCGACATGCAACGTAAACAGTCCTCTTCCGATCTCGCTACGAAGTTTAACGCCGACTGTCGTTGGTCCACCGGCAAGCGCAACGAGAGTAGCCAAAAGGGTCTCGGCATAAATACGCGCCTGCCGATCGCCGAACTGCTCCAATGTCCACGCGACGATGCCCTGAAAATCGGATTCGGCGGTTGCGGTGAGGCGCACTGTCCACGGATATTCCTCCGTGGTCATCCACCACTCGTGTCGTTGCTCTTCCGGGTCAACGCGTTATCTATCAGCGCTCCCAAGTGGAGATTCAGATCCGCTGGTGAATTGAACGTGCGATACCTTCCCGCTTCAATGTCCGCGATCCCTACTCGCGCGGCATCGCGCAGGGCCTTAATTCGCGCCTTGGCTTCCGCTTCCTGATCCTCGACCAGCCTCAACCCTTCGCGCAGCACTTCGCTAGCGTTTTGATAACGGCCTGAAGTGACAAGACGCTCCACGAGCTCGGCCTGATAGTCCGTTAGAACGACGTTTCTTGTGGGCATTTGTTAATTCCAGTGCCGAATGCGTATTGGCATAGTATGCCATAACCATCGGGTCGCGCCGCAGCGAAATTCCTTGAGCAAACGGACAGAAATTTGTCGTCCAAAATGTGCTTCCGGTTCATTCCATTGATTCGAAAGGACATTTATTCCATGGTCGTATCAATATTCCATAGAAAATAGATTAAGACAATCTCGTAACCTATTTATTTTATTGGTAGCCAGGGAGGCTCTGTTATAGATCGACTATGATTTTCTTTCGAATATGTTTTTATTTTTTCGGGAATTTAAGTTGCCGCCAAAACGTCACCGGTTTGCGAATGCCGGGAAATTGTAGGGTATTTTCGCTTGAGGACGACTGAATACGAGAGAAGACTCTGTGCTTGTATGTTACCGACAATTCGAACTCTCGCAACAAGTGCGACGGCGCACCGAGTGCTCAATTGCTAAAGGAAGGCCACGAGCGTACATCTTGATAACCAGACGCCATCTGAGACCCGCTCAGGCGCGGCCAGTGAATGTCATCCGCATTATCGCGCGTCCACGACATATCCAAGAGCCTTGTAACCCTTTTCACGCTTGGCCGCCATTCGAGCGAGGACAGGTACCGCTCTGTCAACGTAGTCATAAACAATGACTTCGCGCTTTCCATCGTGGTTACGACGTAGCCGACCGACGTACTG
Source organism: Gammaproteobacteria bacterium (assembly GCA_041690895.1). Lineage (GTDB taxonomy): Bacteria > Pseudomonadota > Gammaproteobacteria > Steroidobacterales > Steroidobacteraceae > Bog-1198. Next base: position 49,642 of record JBEPVT010000020.1, on the reverse strand, counting down.
CGCCAGCGTGCCCTTCCACGAGACCGGCATAACTAGAAATAGCGTGTCGAGACGCGAATCGTCGAACCCTTCGCCTAAGTAACGCCCAGTCGCAAGCACCAGACGCTCCTCGTTTCCCGCCTGTAACCCCGCCTGGGCTGCACGACGCTCCCCGGTTTTCAGTCCGCCGTGGAGCACGACGAGATTCCGAATAAATCGCTCGAAACGACCGCGAAGTTCTTCCACGTGATCGCGCCGCTCGGTCAGAATCAATGGACATCGCCCCGCTTCCAGCGCAGTCAAAACATCATCAAAGATCGCCGCATTGTGAGCTTCATCGCGCCCGAGCGCTGAATAGATTGCTGGCATCGACAGCTGGGCTCCTTCCAATTCCGGCGGCAATGCGAATACCGTATCTCGAAGTCGAACTTTGTGCAGGAAGCCGCGCCGCAGCGCCTGAGACCTCGGGTCGACCCGATGACGTACAGGTCCGCATTGCATGAAAATGATCGGTTGGTGTCCGTCCTTGCGGGTTACCGTCGCGGACAATCCGAGCCAGTAACGGCCCTTAGTTCGACGAGCTACTGATTCGAAACTTTTAGCAGATAAATGATGGCATTCGTCGACAATAATGTGACCGTACCCGGCAATCAGATCCGAGATCTCGGCTTTCGCAACGAGACTTTGTATCAACGCTACATCGATGCGGCCGGTCGGTTTGCAACGACCGCCACCGATAGTGCCAATACTACCCGGGTCTAGCAAGAGAAATTGCTGCAGCCGCTCGACCCACTGTTTCAGCAATTCCTTCCGGTGTACCAGGATGAGTGTATTTACACTCCGATGGGCGATCAACGCGGCACCGACGACCGTCTTCCCAAACGCCGTGGTCGCCGCCAGCACACCAGTGTCGTGCTGTGCTAACGCAACCACGGCGGTCTGTTGCTCTGGCCGAAGTGAACCCCGAAAGCTGCAGTCCAGGTTCGTTCCACGTTCGCGCAAATCGTCGACATCAATATCGACATGGTGCGAACGCAGGAGTTCGCACGTTTCCTCGAGGCACCCGCGGGGTAGTGCCACGTGCTTTTGATGCAGCTTTGCGCAGGAAACAATTCTTGGCTTGTCAAACGTGGACCGACGCACGGCCTGGGCTTGGTAAAACTCGGGGTTTTGAAATGCCGCCAACCTAACCAGGCGTGCCACCATAGAGGAAGGCAGCCTCGTGCGATCAACGTAAATGTCATCTTAAACGACGATTTTGACGCGATCAGGTAGCGGCTCCGTTATCGGCTTGAGCGACTGCCGCTGAGATGGCGGTCGACTCCAAGGTTCATCGCCATATTCGTCGGCTAGGGGCATGCGAATCGCAAGTACTCGATCGCGCGCCACCGCTGCGGCAATGAGCGAATAGACTTCCTCTGGTGTCAAACGGCCAAGGGAGGCAAGAAACGCCCATTGGTCGCGATGGGCATGAAGATTATTATCCACGAAGACGCTGTTGCCGTAGTCGCGTGCGTGCCGCTGCAGGGGCAATGCGATGAGATTGCCAAAACCACCCTTCGGCACAGAATCTTGACTGAGGAACAGGCGGTCATACGACTTGAACCCCAATTCTGGGCGACGCTCCAGCGTCTCCGTCAACAGAACGGTGCCCAATTGCCGGGCATCTCGCGCCGGGATTGGCTGCGAAAAGAAGATCCAAACATGACCACCTTCGCCCGATCGGGATCGTTCGAGTGCCGCAGGAACTTTATTGATGCGACACGTCTCCAAGTAAGCTAACGCATCGTCGGACCAATTTTCTCCATCGAAATCCGCCGCCACGAACCGGCAGCTTCCATCCATCAGAACTGGATAAACGCCTGCGACAAATTTTGCGTCGACGGATTTGTCGTCATCCACTCCACGCAAGTGCTTAGCGATGACTTGGTCAGATACAATCAGAAACGCCTGATTTTGGCAGTCCCCACACTTCACCTGAGGCTTGCCACACACCGCACGCACCCACTCATTCGCGCAGGCAGGAGCATAACCCGACTTTCCGGTATTACGGTTCTCCCAACGAAGTGGAAATACATCCGTCCGACCGGCAAATAGACGGCGAAACAGGGCGATCTTTTCAGCTGCACTCGACTCCCCAGTGACTGATGCAATCGCGCTATTCAATAGCGAGCCGGCTCCCGCATGGCGACTCCAGGTCCTTGAGTCGCTCGGTCAGCGTGCTGCGTTCCGCTTCGAGCTCACTCAGTCGCGCACGTAATGAGGCGATGTCTTTGCCTTCACGGGATGTCATACGCGAGTTTGGTTAGCCAACCAGGATTGGATGGACGAGCCATCGTTGCTACCGGCCCAGACTGGCAACCAGGCGTGATAGGGCGACGGTCAGTTGCTGCAACACTTGCGGCTCGGGCAGCGGCAGCTTGAGCACGGAACGGCCGGTTGATCGGTCGGTTTCGATCCATCCGCCCGACTTATCGGATTTTTCGTTCCCTACGCCGTTGCCAGCCGCCTTGCGTGGCGGCGCGGCAGTCAGTGTTTCAAGCAGCTTCAGGCCGACGCTGAGCAACGGCGCCCAGGGATCAACGCTCTTGGCCTCATCTTGAGGTTTCGCCTCTGGTGTCGGCTCCGCGTTTACCGCCAAAACACTCTCTGCGCTTTCCGGCGACCGGCTCGCGCGCACGTCCAATGTCGGCGTGCCCGCGACCTCGGCCTGTTCATGATGCCGCGTGACCGCATCGACGCTTTCCATGAATTTCGTCAGCCGGGTCCCACCTAGGAATATCTCGCTCTCGCCACCATCCAGGACTCCGGCGAACAGTGATTTCTTGAACGCGAGTATCGACAGCATCTTTTCCTCGATCGTCCCCTCAGCGACGAAATTGACCACCTGCACGCTCTTCGACTGACCCATCCGATGCACCCGGCCAATGCGTTGTTCGAGTATCGCGGGATTCCAGGGCATGTCCATATTGATGACGGTTGCCGCAGCGTGCTGCAAATTCAGGCCGAGGCCGCCGGCATCTGTGGACAGGAATACTCGGCAGGTGGGGTCGGCGTGAAAGCGATCCACCAAGCCCCCACGTTGCTCGCTGGGTACGCCACCGTGAAACAGCACGTAGTCCCAACCGCGTTTCTTCAGCCGCCGAATGATCAACTCATGCGTACCCACCCACTGACTGAAAACGACTGCTTTGTTCTCGGGTCGCTCGAAGAGTTCGGCGAGTAAGGTCACGAGTTCATCGACCTTGGCGCCATGGTCGGTCTTGTGGTCGAGTAAATAGGTGCTGTTGCAGGACATGCGCATATTCATAAGACAGCACGTGAGGCGACGCTGATCGGCATCGCTCAGATATCCTGACTTGCGCCAGCGGCTGACAATACGATCGACGATCTCTCCGTTCTCATCGTGATGGGCCTGCTGCTCGTCGGTCATCGCGACGAACACCGTGTTGTCCACACGGGAAGGCAGTTGCTTCAGCACCTCGTTCTTTCGCCGTCTGAGGAGAATGGGCTGCAAGGTTCGGCCAATCTGTTGCAGATTACGATAACCGATCACTCGTCCTGCCTCGTCCACCGTCTGATGCTCGTGCCGCAGGCGCCAAGTAGCCCCGAGACGATGGCGGTCAACGTATTGCACGATCGACAGCAACTCCTCCAGCCGATTTTCGAGGGGCGTACCGGTCAGTACGATCACAAAAGGGCTTTCGATTCGCTTCAGAGCCCGGGATGCAATGGTGTTCCAGTTCTTGATGCGTTGCGCTTCATCGACGATCACCAGATCAGGCGCCCAGGCATTGATCGACTGCAGATCCTTGGCCAACACGTCATAGTTGGCAATCTTGCAAAATCCGGGTTGGGCATACTGCGCCTGCCGGACGGCACGCGGGCCGCCGATCACCAAAGCTTCACGATCGGTGAACTTGCTGATTTCCCGTAGCCACTGATGCTTGAGCGAGGTCGGACAAATGACCAGCACGCGTTGGGCGCCGAAGTGCCTTGCAAACAGTTCGGCGGCTGCGATCGCCTGGATCGTCTTGCCCAAACCCATTTCATCGCCGATCAGGCAGCGGCCGGCGCGCGCCGCGAACAATGCCCCGTCGGCCTGATAGGGATACAGATCCGTCTTGACCAAAGTCTTGAGACCAGGGCTGCGGTTGCCGTCCGGGTATGCTTGCTCGATGACCCGTTGCCGTTCGCGGGCATCGCGGGCTTGCGCGATGAAGCCGAGCGCATCTTCATAACATCGCAGGCCGTGACCGCTTTTGAGCGCACTGGCGAGAAAATCGTCCAATTTCCCAAACTTCTCGACAGGCAATGCGCCGTCGGGCGATCCGTCGAACAGCCTTCGTGCGTTCTTGACGAGCGACTCGGGGCAGTCGGTGCCGGCACGGAAGCGAAGGTGGCGCTCGCCCGCGTACAGTAAATAGATTTCGCTGTACGGCGGACGGAATCCGTCGGCGAGCGCCCGCTTGGCGCCGCGCTTCTTTTCCAATTTGCCGAGAACGAACTCGATGTGCTTGCAAGTGCCGAGGTCATTAGTGGCAAAATCCGGGCACGCGCAATAGTTTTCACCCGGGTTGGCGCCGCGGATCGCGACCCGATAACGATTGCCGTTCTGTGGGTTGATTACCTCAAAGTCTGAGAAAATCAGCTCGTCGCCCACATTCTTGAGTTTGAAGGACTGCGAGCGTCCAAATTGGCGCCGCAATTGGGTCTGCCACGCCTTGACGTCCATCTGCCTCGGGCGGCGCAAATGCGATACCGACGGTTCATGATTGAGCCGGCGAATTTTGAGGGCGCCGATCTTGCGGGGATTGCGCGTTTTGGTGGTTTTCATCTACCCGCCATTTCAACGAACCTTCATTGCACTAGCACTGCTGTCCAAATTAGCTTGATTCCGGCATAGGCGACCGTGTTTTCCCCGGGTAATTGGACGGATTTTAGCGTGAGTCAAAGTCGGACCCCCTGCCTGCTGTCCAAGTTAAAACGCCATTCCTATTTGATTGGGCGCTGCCGGATCCGGCGGCACACCCAGCGGATCGTTCAGCCAAGGCCACAATTCGCGGTGGGTGAACAAGTTCATGCGCAGCAATGCGACCAGATTCGACAGCGACCAGTTCCACTGGGATTTCAATTGCATGAAGCGCAGCATCAACATCGTGATCAACGCCGTCCACACCTGGGTCTTCACCGCATTGGACGTGGTACCCACGAACGTCTTGATCTTCAGGTTTTGTTTCAGCGCTTTGAAAAACAGCTCCACCGCCCAGCGGTCCTTATAGATCGCCGCGATGGTGCTCGCCGCCAGCGCAAAATTGTTGGTCAGGAACTCGAAGGTGCGTGCATGTTGCGCATCGTAAAAACTCACCAGCCGCAGATCATGGGGGCATCTGAGCTTCGTGTTCTGACCGGTGAAGCGAATGATCTGATCCTTGACCACCGACCCGCTGTTCCGATCCGGGACAGGAAGATTCTTCACCACTCGGTAGACGGCGTTGTCTTTCATGCGGGTGACGAAATACACACCCCCATCCGTCCAACTCCCAAACAGCCCATAGTCGTTGTAGCCCCGATCATCGACCACGATCGTTCCAGGCTGCAATTTAAGCCCCTGCGCCACCGTCACATCCGCCACCTTGCCGGTAGTGATGACACAAAAACACGGCAAGTAGCCGTCGTGATCGAGCAGCAGATGCAGCTTGATCGCGCCCTTGGTGGTACGGAACTTCGCCCAGTCGTACATCTTCAGGCATAAATCGATGACCGATGAATCCAGGCTGACCAGCTTGTTCTTGAACTTAAACTTGCCCTTCTTCCTGCCACCGCCCAACGATAGCTGACTTTGAAAGCGCGCGAACAGCAGATGAAATACCCCCTCATACACCTGCCAGGGGCGATGCGCGTTGGCGTAGGACAAGGAAGACTTCGACAATGCCTCGATCCCCAGGTGCGACAGTTTGCCCTCGCAGCTCTTCAGCCCCTGCTCGATCTCCCGCAGGCTATGTGCCCGTCCCAGTTGGCAAAACAGCATCGACACAAATTGTTGCCAACAGCTGACTCCCCGGGCGTGACGCTCCGCATTGCGCTTGCGCACTTCGCCCTCAAAGTCGCTGCGCGGAATAAATTTGAGAATTTGGCTGAACAAGCTGCAAAATGTCTTCACGTTGAGTCCCTTTGCGGTATGCCGAAACGATCTGGTAGTCGCTCAGCTTATACGCGAGGGGCTCAACGTACCTCCGCTAATTTGGACAAGAGTGTTGCACTAGATGGAAATCGGCACCAAATCCTGGCCTGGCCGACGCCCACGCGTCAGCGAACTTTAGGATGCGGCCTATCGATTCCTCGAAGGTTGGAATTGGACCGTAGACCATCGCTCTTGTGAATCGCTCGTACCATATTTTTGCTTCGCCGTTATCCTTTAGGTCGCGCAAGGCATCCAGCGCGCGTTCAATCGGCGCCTGCTTGAATCCGGGATCTTGGCCACCGAATTCCACTGCGTCTTTAAGAAGGAGTTGTCGAGCGAGTTGGCCCGCCTCCCCATCAGTCAACTCTTGTGGAAACTTCTCGAAGATTCGCCCAAGATCGTAAATATGTCGGACGATATCCTCGTCGCGGACGTTCCCAGATTCAAAAACGCGGTCGGCGCCGCGGAGCCGCGCCGACCATCGACCGAGTAAAGCCGCGTTCTTGCCAGCGATAGTTTCGAGGATATCCAGGCAAGCGATTACGCCAGTTCGCTGCGTTCGCCCAAGCATTTCGTTGATGATGGTGTCGTAGCCGCAAATCACCGGCGCCAGGATGGGCGAACGCGCGCTGATCTCGATCAGCAGCTCCGGACGCAGTGCCTGATCACGGGGATAGAGGGATTCGTACGACAAGAGAATCGCAATATAGCGATTCTGATTGCCGGCTTTCACAGCCTCGCAGGAAATGTCATAACCTTGTTTACGCAAACGCTCGATTACTTCAGCCTTGATATGACTCAGCATGCGCTTTTGAGCGGCGCCGCTCAATCCGTTCGGTAGAATGACCCGCAGATCGACATCCTCCGAAATTCGTTCGGTAAGGCGGTGCGCTTTAGAAACCGCCGCCGCCGCCGCACAACAAGAACTTTGCTTCGTTGCCTTCGTACACGACCGGCTCAGCAAAGCTCGAGAAGACCTCAGTGATGAAGAAGTCCTTTTCGATCTGGGCAGTGGACACGCGAGGCGCATGCTCAGCGAGAAAAGCGTCAATCAGTTCTGATTGCGCCTTTGTCAGCCGCTTCATGAGTATTCTATGACGCGCGGCCCAAACGCGATCCTTCGCTTTACGCGCGCCCCCGACACCGCAATACGATCCCCGGCCGGTACCTGCATCGTTCGACCCTCAAGGTAATCCAACGCAGCCTGACTCGGCTTCGGCGAATGACCAAGACGACGCAGCGCCTGGTAGCCGATTTCGATGAGGGGAGCAGACGGAATCGGCTTACCTGAAAGCACCGTCCGCTTTGCGCGGGCGTACAGGCCGTATCCAACCTGTACGAGCAAGCCTTCCCGGACGAGCTTCCGGAGTTCGCGACCGACCACATCGTAGGCGCCGAAATCGGCAAAATCGTCCCGCAAGAAGACATCCGTCCTCTTGGTTCGGCGGATGCGCTCAGCGATGCGATCTCGGATGGAGGCAGGCTTTCCGATCATAACAAACATACGACCTGTGAATCGCAATAATGCTAACAGAAATAGAGGATTACTACCTTCGTTGCCCGTAGATTTGCGAGACCAGCGAATTCCCGCATGACGGTTATGGAGTTTCGGGAAGTTTGCCCCCTACGTAAGCTTCGCTCGATGCAGAAAATACCAATAGAATCAGTAATCTAAGCCCTGACACGGAGCTAAGAAGCCGATGCGGAGACGCTCAAATCACACCAAATATTATTATAAAAATCAAATAGTTGCGCAAAAGGTGCAGGGAGGGAATTGAACCCCCGAAACACTTCAAGTAGCTGAATATTATAGCGTTTCTATTGCTCAATCGTGGAATACTTCGGGTAGTTACGGCCGGATAAGTAGCTGATTCGCATTAGATACCGCTCGGGAATATTCCACGCAAAGTACCGCTCTTCTCCGGCCCATGCTATGGCCCATGCTCGTGCCGCGCTGCATTTTGTTTAGTCTTAATTATCGTAGTTTAGCTACGATGATCACAATTATATCAAATTCAATCGATACTTGAGAAAGATAGTATAATCGTAGTATGGCTACGGCTGGCAGAAACAAGCTAAACGCCCTCTACACTCATCTTGCACCCGGTGCTCCACTGACCTCGGAGGACCTAGGCAAGCTGAGTATATCGGCGGACCTTGCGGTCCACTACGTCCGTTCCGGTTGGCTTCATCGATTGGCGCGCAGTGTATTTGTGCGCCCGGGCGACACGCTACTCTTGAATCCCAGCTTAAACCTACTCGAGCACAAGGTCGCTGGACTGCATGTCGGCGGCAAGTCCGCTCTGGAATGGGTTGGCGTACGGCAATACGTCGCGCAGCAATCCACGCTGCATCTGTACGGCTGGGCCGCGGCGCGTCTGCCCGATTGGTTCTTGCAGCGATTCCCCGCTGAGTACCACCGCAAGCGCCTCTTCGAGGAAGAGCCGAGCGCACTCTTGCACGTTACTCCTTTTGAGAAGCGCACGGATGCGCCCAGCGTGTCAGCGCCCGAGCGTGCACTGTTGGAGCTATTGAGTGACGTGGGAGTGCGTCAGTCATTGCAGGAAGCTCGCGAACTCACCGAAGGCGCGTACACCCTGCGCGCCGATGTCCTGGAAGAACTGCTGAAGCATTGTACAAGCGTCAAGACCGTGCGGCTCTGCCTGCAATTTGGGCGCGAGCTCTCTCTGCCTTGGGCCGCAAAACTCAAACCCCGCGAGCTACCCACCGGCAGCAGTAGGCCGTGGGTCTCACGATCGAAAGACGGTTTGCTGGTGCTCAAGCCATGAATCAGGTTTACCTCGATACGGCGCGGCTCCTGACCCAGGTCGCGCCCCCTGTATTTCAAGGCGGCGAGTTCGCCCTCAAGGGCGGCACCGCCATCAACCTATTCGTGCGCGACATGCCACGCTTGTCAGTCGACCTTGATCTTGCTTTTCCTGACTACACTACTCCGCGAAACCAAGCACTCGCTCGGATCAATGAAGCCATCCGTCAAGCGGCGGAGCGCCTGAAAGGTCGCGGCTTTCAGGTCCGCACCGTTACCGCGACGGGCGCCGGCGAGACCAAGCTGCTGCTGCGGCGCGGCGGAATCGAGATAAAAGTCGAAGTCAACTTCGTGTTGCGCGGCACCGTGCATCCGGTCCACCCCGCGTCGCTATCTGCGAAAGCGCGTGACACTCTACAGGCCGACTTTGAAATTTCCGTTGTATCTCTGGAAGATCTATACGGCGGCAAACTCGTCGCCGCGATGGACCGGCAACATCCCCGCGATCTCTTCGACGTGATGCACTTGTATGCGCATGAAGGCATCACGCCTGCGATTCGTCGAGCGTTCGTCGTCTACCTTGCCAGCCACAATCGACCTGTGCATGAAGTCTTGTTCCCTGCGATGCGCGACATCACCCAAGATTACCAAGGTACGTTCAATGGGATGACCGCCGAGCCGGTCGAACTTGCGGCATTGCTCGCAACTCGCGAACGAATGGCAAAAGATCTGCAGCAGAACCTCGATGCCAAAGAGCGCGCGTTCCTGCTTTCAATTGTCAGCAACGCCCCCGAGTGGGGACTGATGGAGATCGCTCACCTGGAACAGCTTCCCGCAATACGGTGGAAACTGCGAAACATCGATCAACTTGCCAAGAGCAGCCCTAAGAAATTTGCAGCGCAGGCGGATTCGCTGAGACGCTTGCTCGGGTAGGCTACACGACACCTTCAGATCGGCTTCCAGAAAGAGATGATCGCTCCCCCGGCGATAATCTATGCGGCCCCGATCAGCACCGGCATCGTCGGCGCCGATTGGAAGGCGATGAAATTAATGATCTGCCAAACCACAAATAGCGTAGCGATATAGAGTCCCACCACACGCCCAAACTCGACGGGCGCAAGATTTAGAAAAGACCCATAGCCGAACAGCAGCGCTGCGCCCGCGATGAACAGCCCAAAACGCCGGACGCAGGACGCCGGACGCAGGACGCAGGACGCAGGCATGATTGTAGATCGCCGTGCGGATCACTGCATCGCCGCTAACTTCCAACGTGCTCGCGATGAGGAGCAAGATCACGGGGTGAAACCCTTATAGTACCTTTAACATTGTCGCATGCACGTCCTGCAATTTGAAGAAGTTCGAGAGCAAGTTCCGCCGGATTCCAGACCTCGGGGTGATAAGCTGGGCCCTCGAAGCCAGGAGGCGATTGTGCTCATCCTCACCCGTCGATCCAACGAGAAATTGATGATCGGCAAAGATATCGAGGTGATCATTCTGGGGATCAAACGCAATCAAGTGCGGCTCGGGATTTCGGCGCCGAAAGACATTGCCGTTCATCGCGAAGACGTCTTTGAGCGCATCCAACGGGAGATCAGGATGCCTTCGACTTAGCCGCGGACGGATTGGCGGCGAACGGCATTTACGTCAATGACTGAGGACAGCCTAGCACTACGACGGACGGCCATCACCGTTGCCGCGTTGAATCTCACCTATTTTGGCGTCGAGTTCACTGTTGCGATGCGCATTGGTTCGGTAGCATTGTTTGCCGATTCCATCGATTTTCTCGAAGATACCGCGGTGAATGCGTTGATTTGGTTAGGCCTCGGATGGAGCGCAGGAAATCGCGCAAAGCTCGGAATGCTGCTCGCGGGGGTGCTGTTGGTGCCGGCGCTCGCGACCCTTTGGACCGCATGGCAGCACTGGGGAAGTGGTCACGTCCCGGCGCCGATACCTCTTACGGCAACGGGGTTAGGAGCGCTCATCGTGAATCTAAGTTGCGCACTGATGCTTGTAAGGGTACGCCATGTCCAGGGTAGCCTGACGCGCGCCGCATTTCTCTCTGCGCGAAATGACGCGATTGCCAACTTGGCTATCATTGGCGCCGGTGCGGCTACGGTGTTCACTCATTCTGCGTGGCCAGATTTGATCGTCGGTCTCGGGATCTTACTGATGAACCTCGACGCGGCGCGCGAAGTATTCGCAGCTGCGCGTAAGGAACACCATGACGCACGAGACGCCTCGCCATAGTTTCTTGACGCGAAGCCCGCTGAAAACTTCATGAGCAGTCAGAACCTGCTGATCAAAGCGATTCCGCCAACCATCAGAACTGCTTCGGGCGAGCGGCAGCGTCATACGCAAGACTCCTTTCCCCGCAGAATTGGTAATGCGCCCATCAATTGTAAATCACACTGATCGAACTTCGATCGTGAGATGCGACAGCGCAGGGTAACGCGACAGCTTCGCACGGTAGTAAGCAGCCCCGCGCGCCTCGTGCGTATCGACTGATACGATCGCCCCAAGATGGCCGGGACCTAAACGCCAAAGATGAAGATCAGCGATGCGATCGCCATCCGCCTCAATGGTCTGTTGTATGTTACTTGCCATGCGGCGATCCGGATTCATGTCAAGCAGGATCGCTCCCGTGTCTCGGATCAACCCATAGGACCAGCTCGCAATCACGCACGCGCCAATGATACCTGCCAGGGGATCCATCCATAACCAGCCAAAAGTGCGCGCGAGAATCAGCCCCACGATCACGAGGACCGACACAGCAGCATCGGCAACCACGTGGATCACCGCAGCGCGCATGTTGTTGTCGCGGTGCGCATTGCCGTGCCCATGGTCATGTTCTTCGAACACCACTTGATATTCATCGCCGGCTATCCGCAGACATACGACGAAGGTATGCGGTTCTGGAATCTCCTCGAGAGATTCTAAGTAGTCGCCTCGATCGACCAGGCCAAATGATCGCCGGGCACCATCATGCCTAACAGTTTCAATGGACACCTTGTCGGAAGCGAGCCGTGGCTCTGTTTCTCCGTGCAGACGGAATCTCGGCGGCACCCCCTCCTCAAAAACCTCGAGTAGGACCGTGCCGTGACGCGTTGCGATTCTATGCTCGTCAGCATGATCATCGCCTCCGCCATGCGAAAGCCCATGGCCGTGACTATGATCGGCGCCGCTTAAGAGCCACGCGCTCGCGACGTTCACGGCAAGGCCGAAGCAGGCAATCGGAATGGCTTCCGCGAAATGGATGGTCACGGGAGAGAATAAACGCACAACCGATTCGTATCCGATCAAAACCGCGATCATCGCTAGGATGATGGCACTGGTGAAGCCAGCCAAGTCGCCGAGTTTCCCGGTACCAAAGCTAAACCGTCTGTCCTCGGCATGCTTGCGTGAGTAGGAATATGCCAGGGCCGCCAACAGCAACGCCCCGGCGTGCGTGCTCATATGCAAGCCATCAGCCACGAGTGCAATAGAGCCAAACACAAGGCCGCCGATGATCTCGGCAACCATCATGGCCCCGCAGAGCCAGATCACGGCCCAAGTCTTGCGTTCGCTCTTCTCATGTCCCGCCCCGAGGAAGATGTGGGAATGATCCGGTAGGAACTCTGGTGTGGGTGTTTCGGCCATGCCGTTCATTTGAGATAAGTGCGAACGACGTCGAGCAGTTGCTCAGCGGATTCGATATTGAGCGCCTTCGGATGCTTATTGATGTCTACCAAATGATTGCGGACGTGATCTTCCACCACTTCAGCCATAAGCCCCGCCATGGCGCCTCGCGCGCCCGCAATCAAATGCATTACCTCATCGCATTCCGCCTCGCTATCAAGCGCACGCTCGATGCTTTCTACCTGCCCTCTGATCCGGCGAACTCTGGCCAGCAGCTTTTGTTTTTCACGGACGGTATGCGACATCCCTTATAATAGCATACCCCTATACCCTATATGTGGATTGAGGATTCTCCTCCGTTGGGGATGCGAGCCTGTGCATTCCCGGCGGCTGTTCGCACTCGAAACTGGACTTTTCCTTATTTGCGTAGCGCTCGGCGAGGCTGAGAATCGGTGGAATCTCTGCCCATTGATCCGTCACGGATCAATGCCTCGATCGGTGCAGTTGGCGTAGCGGGCAGCCGGTGCGAAGAACACTTAAGCTCGGTAACGCACAGACCTATGATCCTAATTGTGCCCTCATTGCCCGCAATCGTGGGCAGCTCATTTCCCCGGACTGAACGGTTGATATAAATCCAGACGTCTGAGCTAACGACGATTTCGCGCACTGCGGTGTCGCTCGCGCGGTCGATGTTGCTGGCATTTCCGTTGGGCTCGATCCGCAGCGACGGCCGCGGATCTATTGTCCAGGATCGATAATCTCAGGAAGACAAACTTTGCAATCACAAACGACGACGCTCACTCCGGACCTAATGCACCGGATCGACGCGTACTGGCGCGCCGCAAACTACCTAGCGGTCGGGCAGATCTATCTCTACGATAATCCTCTGCTCAAACGGCCGCTGACTCTCGCAGATATCAAACACATGCTGCTAGGACACTGGGGAACTACGCCTGGGCAAAACTTCATTTATGCGCACCTGAATCGGGTCATTCAGAAATACGACCTAAATATGATCTACGTCTCGGGCCCGGGCCACGGCGGCCCAGCCGTGGTGGGCAACACGTATCTCGAAGGAACCTACAGCGAGATCTATCCCGATATCAGCCAGGATGAGGCAGGGCTGCGAAAGTTGTTTCTACAATTTTCATTTCCCGGCGGTATTCCGAGTCATGCCTCGCCAGAGTGCCCGGGCTCGATTCACGAGGGCGGCGAATTGGGCTATTCGCTCAGCCATTCCTTCGGAGCTGTGTTCGACAACCCCGACCTCGTTGTTGCTTGCGTAGTTGGTGATGGCGAGGCGGAGACGGGTCCGCTTGCCACCGCTTGGCATTCAAACAAGTTTCTCGATCCCGCAACCGACGGCGCGGTGCTGCCAATCCTGCATCTGAACGGCTACAAGATCTCCAATCCGACGATTCTCGCCCGCATCACTCGCGAGGAATTGGAACAGCTGCTGCGCGGCTACGGCTGGGCGCCCTATTTCGTCGAAGGCCATGAGCCGGCGCTGATGCATGAGGCCATGGCCACGACACTCGACCTTGCGATGGAGCAGATCAAGAAGATCCAGCAGGACGCGCGCGCCCATGGCAATCTGACTCGACCGCGCTGGCCCATGATCGTCCTTAAGTCGCCGAAGGGTTGGACGGGGCCTAAGGTTATCGACGGGCTACAAGTTGAAGGCACGTTTCGGGCTCATCAGGTTCCGATCTCGGATCCGAGAACGCATCCAGAACACCTCAAGCTGTTGGAGGACTGGCTCAAAAGCTACCGTCCGGAGGAACTCTTCGATGAGCGGGGACGCCTGAAACCGGAGCTCGCCGAACTTGCGCCCAAGGGCAATCGGCGAATGGGCGCGAATCCTCACGCCAATGGCGGGATTCTGCTGCGCGACCTGCGAATGCCGGATTTCCGCGAATACGCGCAGGCCGTGCCTTCGCCAGGAGCGCGCGGGATCGGCGATACACATGTTCTGGGACCGTTCCTGAGAGATGTGGCGAAGCTGAACAGTGAGAAGAAGAATTTCCGCGTCTTTGGCCCCGACGAGACACTCTCCAACGGCCTGGAGGCACTCTTTGAAGTGACCCAACGACAATGGGACGCCGCCACGGTCCCGAACGATGAATTCCTGGCGCCCGCGGGACAGGTGATGGAAATGCTCAGTGAGCATCAATGCGAAGGCTGGTTGGAGGGGTATCTGCTCACCGGCCGGCATGGGCTCTTCAACTGCTACGAGGCATTCATCCACATAGTCGATTCGATGTTCAATCAACACGCCAAATGGTTGAAAGTCACGTCGCACTTAGCGTGGCGGCGCAAGATCGCCTCGCTTAATTACTTGCTGGCCTCGCACGTGTGGCGGCAGGATCACAATGGCTTCACGCATCAGGATCCTGGGTTCCTCGACCTCGTTTTGAATAAAAAGGCAGAAATCGTACGTGTGTATCTGCCACCGGATGCAAACTGCCTGCTCTCCGTGATGGATCATTGTCTACGCAGTCGGCACTACGTCAACGTCGTGATCGCGGGCAAACACCCGGCACCGCAGTGGCTAACGATGGATGCCGCCGTCAAGCATTGTATTGCAGGCATCGGAATTTGGCAGTGGGCTAGCAACGATCAGGGCGAAGCCCCCGATGTCGTCATGGCCTGCTGTGGCGACGTCCCCACGTTGGAGACCCTAGCGGCTGTCTCCATCATGCGCATCCATCTGCCCGAGCTCAAAATCCGAGTGGTCAACGTTATCGATCTATTCAAACTGCAGCCCTCCACCGAACACCCGCATGGATTGAACGATATTGATTTCGATGAGCTTTTTACCAAGGACAAACCGGTCATCTTTGCTTTTCATGGCTACCCCTGGCTGATCCACCGGCTAACTTATCGCCGCACCAACCATGGCAACATCCACGTTCGCGGTTACAAGGAAGAAGGCACCATCACCACGCCCTTCGACATGACGGTGTTAAATGACTTGGATCGCTTTCACCTCGTCATGGACACCGTGGATCGCGTGCAACAGACCGGGTACGAGGGGGTCCGTCTGAAGCAGCAACTCGAGGTCAAATTGATCGAACACAAGCAATACATCGACAAAAACGGCCAAGACATGCCCGAGATTAGGAATTGGGAATGGGGCAAACAAATATGAACTGCCAAAGTCTTTGCGGCGGCGGCCAGTAGATCACCGGTCGTGAGTGGGGCCGCTGGCGAAATGCAACCACGGAAACCGCTGAGTAGCAGTCTATTGCCGGCAGCGATCGATACTGGGCGGCTGCTCATGTCGATCTGCGCCAATCTAGACGGAAATGAAGACATCCGAGCTGTCTGGCCCCGCTCTAAAATTGCTCGGGCAAGCTAAACATGTCGGTGCGAACTCAAGCCAATTGCCCGGGCCTCGCTAAATGATACACACGCCATCGTCACTTCCCCACAGCAACGCAATACAGCGTTTGGTACGGCTAACCGTTATTTTGTGGGTACTCGCGAAAGAGTATCGCGCCCTACGCAAATCCGTCCGTGGGGCGGCTGACGACCGGGCGCCTCTCAGATTCGCGGCACGCCTGGTAGCGCTTGGTCCGGTGTTCGTCAAACTGGGCCAGATCCTCAGCACACGCGCGGACTTGGTGCCGAAGCCCTATGTCGAGGCGCTCTCGACTCTGCAGGAGAAGGGCCCGGCAGTTTCGGTTGAACAGATGCGCTTGACCATCGAGCGTGAATTGGGCAAGCCTCTCGAACAGCTGTTCGCGACATTTGACCTGGTGCCGGTCGCCGCGGCTTCGCTCGCACAAGTACATCGGGCGACCATCGCCGATGCAAAGATCGTCGCCGTCAAGGTTCAACGGCCCAATCTTGAGCGTCTCGTAGATCGGGATCTAGAAGCGATCGGATTGGGGCTGCGAGGGCTCTACTGGCTGTTCCCGCGACGTATGCGGCGCACGAATCTGCTCGACTTCTTTGCCGAGTTCCGGCGTTACACGTTACAAGAATTGGACTTCACGAAGGAAGGACGCGTCATCGATCGCTTTTGCGCAAATTTCGCAGGCCGTTCCGACGTCAATTTTCCGGTGGTGCACTGGAGCCACACAACCAAGCGTGTGCTTACCATGGATTGGGTGGAGGGCATGCGCGTCGGCGAGGCCGCCGCTTCTCTCGCTCCGAGGGAAAAGCAACGGCTTGTCACGCTGCTCATTGACGTGATGCTTCAGATGTACGTCTCCGACGGACTTTTCCACGCCGACCTGCATCCAGGGAACATCTTCTTTCACCGCGACGGCACGTTTACGCTTCTTGATTTCGGCATGTACGGCGAACTCACCGCGCCCCAACGCGATCGGTTCATTCTCTACTGGTTCGCGGTGGTTCAGCGTCAGACGCGCCGCGCTTTCCACCATTTCAAGGCGCAGACGCGCAGGCTCCCTGACGCCGATGAAGCGGCATTTTCTGCGCGTTTCACGGAGCTCGCAGAGAAATTCTATGCCTCTGCCTTAAGCGAGATGAGTTTTACGAAGGTTTATCTCGAAATGATGAAGGCAGGCTTCCAGTATGGATTCGTTTTCCCCAGCGAACTCATGTTACATGCCAAAGCGCTCACGACAGCCGAATCCCTGATCTTCGTACTCGCTCCCGACGCGCACTTTGAGGAGCTTTCGCGTCCTTTCATCGCACGCGAATATGCAGCCCGGACCGCATCGCTCGACCTTCTCAAACGACGCGCATCGCAATTGGCCCCCGAACTCCTGCTGCTAGGTGAGTTTCTGCCTCCTGAAGCTGTGGATGATACTTTCGACTGGGACGCTACCGTTCAGGTCTTCAACGAGTTGCGCGTTCGCTTCGATGGCGTAATGCAGAGCGCACTGGAACGAGGTGGGGTGTGGCAGACGCTGGTTGAGCCGCATGCCTTCGCAGTGTTACAGGCGACGCCGCTTGGCGAGCCCGTAAGCGAGGCACTGAAACAGGTCTGGAAGCGCTACTATGAAATTGAACCGTCCATCGCGATCCAACCCACTTTGGGCGCAGTCTTCACGACCCATTTGGCTGCCGCCACGCTCGCTATGCATGAAATTCTATTGCGGCATGGCATCTCGGCGCCGGAATCTTATCGCCTCATCTATGAGATCGGATGGAAGATATACACGCAAATGGATGAAACGCCGTTGCTGCTCGCGAGCGCGTTCACCCACGATCCGCACAAGCGCTTGAAGCTCGCCACGGATGTTTTTCGCGCTTTCCCCTTTGGGGCGCCGAGCTACGGATGGCGGGACGTTCCTAGCAGTGATGGGGCAATTGCTTTTGATTGCATAAAGTGCCCGGTCGCCGAATTCTTCGCCAGTCATAGATCCTCTGAACTGTGCGTCCAAACCTTTTGCCGGCTCGATTTTCCTCTGGCAGAGAAATGGGGCGGACAGTTGCAGCGGACCGGAACGATTGCTTCGGGAGCAACGCAGTGTGACTTTCGCTGGAAGCCGCGAGACTCGGGGGCTTTGCCGTGAAGCAGAACCGCATCTATTCAAACGCGTCAGTAGAGGTCCGTCATAACCATCCGTTCGTGAAATCCGCGCGCCTCAGGCCGACAATGACGTGCGGGCACTCGCGCATAAACCGCCAAGGCAGTCCTGACCAGTAGTTCTCGCACATGAGCACGACGGGACCCAAGTTGATCCCGACCGACGCGATACTCGCGGCCGAATCCGGCCGCGACGAATCTGCCACGAGACCATTCGCAGGATTAGTCTCATTCAGGAAATAATCGAAGGCGTGGCGCCGCAGTTTGTGCAGGCTCGTCTGTCCGAGGTCGGGCAAATTCATGCGCTGCTCTGCCGACATTCAGCGTGCCAACCAAGAGGGTCGAGCGAGTACGAGTACAAGCATCAGGAGTAGCGGGAGGGCGAGCCAGCCAAAGGCACCTTGTGACACCAACCCGAATAGCCAGCCCCCCATCACCGAGCCCAAGGTTTGGCCTAAACCGGATGCCGCCGCAAGGCTGCCCATCGTAGCGCCGAGCGTCCGCCGCGACGCGCCCGCCGCGAGGAAGGAGATCTCCGGGAGCACCAGGCCTGTTCCGGCGGATGTCAAGCTAACGCCGATGTACATCCATTCATTCGAACGGTGCTGCGAGAGTATCGCCAAGCCCGCTACTCCGATCAGGGAACCAACCGAGATAATCACTCGTGCCGGTACCTTGCCCAGAACCGACGTGAAGAACAGCAGCGCGTTCACTGCGAGCATCACGAAGGCACATTCTGCGAACATGAGTGCGACCTTTTGGATGGAAAGGTCGGCATGGAGTTTGCCCTGCAGAACGATCCCGAGTTCAAAACCGGACAGAACGAACATGACGGTTACGCTGAGGCCCCAAAGGGCAGCTATGTTGATCCCGTCGGCGGCGCCGGACTCCGCGACGGGATTGACGGTGGCGCGCGCCTCGCCGCGAAGCGACCATGCGAGGCCCAACATCGCTGCCGCCGCGAGGATGGCAGACAGTACGACCACAATACGTTCGGAGAAGTGTGCGAGCGATGCGCTGGGTGCGAATGCCCTCGCCAGGATATTGGCCATTGAGTTCAAAACGGGGCCGAAGAGAAAGCCGATCAACGACGCGGCGCCCAGCCAGGCGAAGCGCCGGGCGCGCAACGCTTTCGGCGTGTGTGCAGCCACGAGCGCCGGTACTATGGGAATCACTGCGGCGACGGACAGCCCAGCCGCAGCGCGCAACGCGTAGATGGCCCAAAAATAGCCACTCGATGGCAGCAGCAAAAGCGACAACAGACTGACAACATAGCCGACGAGGCCCAAGATCAGTATGTGCGGCCGGCCGAAGCGATCAGAGATCATGCCCCACAGTGGCGCACCGACCAGCACGCCGGCCGTGTATGCGCCACTTAAGAAGCCGACCTGCCGAGCGATTTCGGTCGTATTCAAATCAGGCATCTGTTGTGACAGCCACGCTGGCAATAGGGGCATCAGTGCGCCATAACCAGCCGACACGACGGATACCGCACCGGCGAGTAACACCAATTGCGCCGGGCGAAGATCGCGGGGTTCGAGGTCAGTGGACCGTGCATCCGATCGGGTGACAGAGCGGCGAGCTTCGCCTAGGGTTATAGACATCAGTAATTCGTGTCCCATAGTTCAAGCAACTGATGTCCAAGTCGAGCAGCACTTGTCTTCCAGGAACGGACCCAAAGCATTTTCGTCTTCGTACCGGCAAGCGCGTGCTCGGTGGATATACTGTGGATCGGCCTGGGCACTGTGACGCGAGCACACTGCCTGCGCGGATGCTGTGGGGTTTTGCGATGTCCACGGGGTAGGCATCATATCGCCGCTTTTCCCATATCTGATCGAGCGGTTCCGCAGCGGGGGTGGCCCTGCAACGCAAGTGTGCCACTGAACCGGAACTCCTTTCCCAAGTTATCTGGGCGCGACGTTTCGTGTCGTAGGAGCATATTGGGCAAGCGCGCCGTCGGTTACTTTGTCGTTCAATCGAAACACCCGGGTAGTGCCGCCGACGAACTCGCTGATCTTGCCGTCGACGCACAACGCAATGGGCGGCGCCGCGGCATCACGTCCTCGGACCGTGAGCGAGTCGTGCGTGAGGCGCAGGCCGAGCGAGTGCCCGCGATAGCGAATGCGCATGTCGAGGCGCTCCATCTCCTGCGGCAATTCCGGGTCGATCCGTAGCACATCGCCTTTCACTTCGAGTCCGGTGCAGACTCGCTGTATCAGGTCGACGGTGCCTGCCATGGCTCCCAGGTGCACCCCCTCCGACGTGGTGCCCTGCTGGATGTCGGTGACATCGCTTTGCAGCGCCTCTGCAAAGAATTGCATCGAGCGCGGGCGGTCGGAACGCGCCAGAACCCACGCAAACACCACACGGCAAAGCGTCGACCCGTGCGACGAGCGGGCGGCATAGTAGGCGACATTCTTCGGGATCGTTTCGTACTCGAATCGATATTCCAGGCGCGTGAACAACTCGCCGAGTTCCTCGGCCGAGAATAGATAGAACAACATCAATACATCCGCCTGCTTGGAAAGCTTGTAGCGATTGGGGCTGTCGTTCTCCGCCTCCAGAATGAGGTCGAGGCGCTGGATATTGCCGTACCGAGTTCGGTAGTGCTGCCAATCGAGCTCGCGCAATTTCTCGTAGCCCTCGAACTGGCTAATGATACCGTCCTCGTGAAAGGGCACGTACATTCGGCGGCTGATGTCAGTCCATCGCGCGATCTCCTCCCGCGATATGCCAAGCCGCGTCTTTAGTTCATCGCAGCGCATGTCGGAGAGCAGGTTGAGTACGTCGAGCGCCCGACACAACACCCAAACGGCCATGACATTCGTATAGGCATTGTTGTGGATGCCGGGCGACGCCGCATCGGGATAGCCGTCGTGGAACTCGTCGGGACCCATCACGCCATGGATCTCGTAGCGACCGCGCTCTTCGTGGAAGCTTGCGATACTGGACCAGAAAAGGGCGATCTCCAGGATCAGCTCGGCGCCGTAGAAATGCAGGAACTCGACATCATGGGTGACCTGAAAATATTGCCACACGTTGTACGCAATAGCGCTTCCCACGTGGCGCTGAAGATAGGAGTTGTCGGGCACCCAGCTTTGTGAGCGAGGGTTCAAGTTTCGCGCCTGAGTCTCCTCCTGTCCGTCACTGCCGCTCTGCCACGGAAACATGGCCCCCTTGTATCCCGCAAAGCGTGCGGCAACCCGCGCCTCCTCGAGGCGACGGTAGCGGTACATGAGGAGCGCCCGGGTGATTTCGGGCATGCGATAGTTCAAGAACGGGAAGATAAACAGTTCATCCCAGAACACATGGCCTTGATATGCTTCTCCGGTCCATCCTCGCGCGGGTACGCCCATGTCGAGCCCCATGGAGTGCGGTGATACGGCCTGCAGGAGGTGAAACATGTTCAACCGAAGCAGCATCGCGACGTTCAACTTGAATTTAGGATCGGCCGGTTGAATCTGCAAGTCGAAGCGGTGCCACAAGTTCTTCCAGGCCAGAACATGATCTGCTATCACGGCGTCGAAGCGACCCGCGCGGGCTATGGCCTTGTGCGCCGCAAGCCCACACTCCGAGATGGCGTAATCGCGCGAAGTATAGAAAGAGGCCAGCTTCTCAAGCACCAGTGTCTCGCCTTGCCTCACATCGACCTTCAGTTCATGCCCGATGTATCCCGGCTCCTCGATGACACGGCGCGGAACATCGAGAAGCTGTCCTCCCAAGTACGCTTGCGTTCGCGCGACCTGGGCGACGTGAATATTGGACTGGCAGGTGCGCACCCGCAGGTAGACGCCATCCGTGCCCACGACCTCGCCTGTCAACGGTTCCAAGTGCTTGTTGTTGAATTTTCGATACAACTGGGCGCCCGCGTTGACGACACGACCGTCGAGCGCCGAACGGATCGTGACAGACCCTGACCAGTTCTCGGCGGTCAAGGCCAGCTCCAGGGCGCCGAGATGCATATCGCTCATGGAGACCAGACGCCGCTCCTTGAGCATACTCCGTCGCCCTTGTGGTTCCTCAAAGCGGATCGTCCGCAGCAGTGTGCCGCTTCGCAGATCGAGTTCTTGGCGGTATGACAGAAGCGTGACTGTCGCCGCATCGAATGGATCCTCATCGGCGATCTGAAGGTCGAGCGCGAGCCAGTTGGGGAAGTTGACCAAATCTTCGTTCTCGACCGTCTGACCAGCAATGTCGGTGCGCAGACGGTTGTAGCCGCCGGCGAGGTAGGTGCCCGGATAGTGAACGTTATCCGCAACCGCCCAGGCTGCGGCTGCGCGCGTCGCGAAATAGCCATTCCCGAGGGTGCACAGGGTTTCGCGGATTCCCTCGCGCACCGGATCGAACCCCTCGAACACTTGCGACCACGCCGAGGGGGGCTCCGCCGTAACCCGGACCTGCGCCAGGTGAGTCACCACGACATTGGCGCCAGCCTTGCGCAGGGCCTGCGATTGCCCGATGCGATCGATGCCAATCACGCAGCCGAAACGGCCTGCGCGTCCGGCCTCGACGCCGGCGATCGCGTCTTCCACGACGACGGCGCGCGCAGGTTCGACCCCGAGGCGCCGAGCCGCCTCCAGAAACCCATCCGGCGCCGGCTTGCCCTTGAGGTCTAGACGGGTGCTATCCGTCCCGTCGACTCGCGCATCGAACAGAGCCGCGATACCCGCCGCCTCGAGCACCGCCGCGCAGTTGTTGCTAGAGGACACGACCGCAGTCTTAACCTGTTGCGCCCGCAGCGTTCGCACCAGCGTGATCGCTCCCTCATAGGGCTTGACGCCCCGCTGCTTTAGCTGCTCCAGGAAGTACATGTCCTTGAGAATGCCCAGCGCGTGGACGCTCGCCACGCCGGAGTCACCTTCCGGTGCATCCCACGGCAGTTCGATTGCGCGCGACTTGAGAAAATCTACCACGCCGTCGTAGCGCGGTTTGCCGTCGACGTAACGACGATAGTCGGCGTCGATGTCAAAGGGGACGAACGGTTTGCCGTCGGCGGCGGAACGATGTTTGAGAAACTCGTCGAACACCGTTTTCCACGCCACCGCATGCACGCTCGCTGTCCGGGTCAACACGCCGTCAAGATCGAACAGTACCGCGTCGTAGTCCCGTGGGGAGAGAGTGACGGCGGGGCCGTTCATCTCGCGATCCTCGTCTTCATGCCTTACGGGGTACATTTAAGCCCCGCGGCCACGGGCGTCCCGCTCGCCATTGCACGATCATAGGCGAAGCGACTTCACAGGAGAGCAGTCAGAAAACGCTAGGCGGTGTGGACAGCGGGCAGCATTCCTGTGTGCCCGAAAAACTTCGCCGCTTTTACTGCCGCTCCTAGAAGCCTCTCGATCCGATGAGGTAGCTCCGCAAGCACGACGCCATAGCCGATCCACAGTGGGCCTACGGCAAGCAGGTGCGCGCCTATAGGAAAAGCGGGCGCACCCAGCGGTGCGCTCAGCGTTGACCGTCACGCGACCGCCTTTTTATCTGCCCGAGGCATTGCCGCGACTTCCGGCGCCGCGTGCTTAACAGGCGTGCGGATGCCCGCTAACTTTACCCGTTTGAGCAACAACGCATTGATCGCGACGACCGCTGAGCTGCCCGACATCGAGAGTGCCGCAATTGCCGGGCTTAAGACGAACGGGTAGAGGACGCCCGCGGCGAGGGGGAAGGCGATAAGGTTGTAACCCACCGCCCACCACAGGTTTTGATGCATTTTACGCAACGTGGCGTGCGACAGTTCGATCGCTGCGACGATGTCGTAGGGATCGCTTTTCATCAAAACAATATCGGCGCTGTCCATCGCAACATCCGTCCCGGCACCGATTGCAAATCCCACATCCGCTTGCGTGAGCGCCGGCGCGTCATTGACGCCGTCGCCAACCATGCCGACCTTCTTTCCGCTCGTCTGCAGTTCCTTCACCTTCGCAGCCTTTTGGCCTGGGAGGACATCAGCCAGCACACTGTCGATGCCGAGGTCCGCGGCAATCCGCTTGGCGGTGCCGGCGTTATCCCCGGTCAACATCACGACCTGGATTTTGCGTTCCCGCAGCTTGGCTATTGCTGCTTTGGCGGTTGGCCGGACGGCATCGGCGATGGCAATGAGCCCGAGCACGCGCCCATTCTGTGCGACGTGCACGACCGTACGACCTTCGCCTTGAAGTCGCACCGCATCTGCCTCCAATGGACCCAAGGCGAGCTTCTGCGTGTCCATCAGCAATCGGTTGCCGAGAAAAACCGTGCCGGCGGCAGTTTGTGCCCTCGCACCCATGCCGTTGAGACTCTTAAAATGAGTAGGCGCCACGATCGTTAATTTCGAGGCTTTACGGAGGATCGCCTGTGCGAGTGGATGGGCAGAACCTTGTTCCACTGCGGCCGCGGCAAGCAGCATCACGTCCTCGGTGACGCCCTGCGCCATTTTCATTTCTACGACTTCCGGTTTGCCGACGGTCAGTGTCCCGGTCTTATCGAACACGATGACGTTGAGTTTAGTAGCGTCCTCCAGTGCGGAGGCGTTCTTGAACAGGATGCCGTTCGCCGCCCCCATGCTCGTGCTTACCATCACCGCCATCGGTGTGGCTAAGCCCAGTGCATCGGGGCAGGCTATGACAAAAACGGTGATGGTCAGTGTCACCGCAAACAACAAAGGTTGGCCGATCCACCAGAACCACACCGCAAAGGTCCCGACGCCGACAGCGATCGCGGCGACCACCAGCCACTGTGCCGCCTTATCGGCCAGCAATTGCGCGGGCGCTTTGGAGTTCTGCGCCTCCTGCACCAGCTTGACGATCTGCGCCAAGGCGGTGTCGGAGCCGACTTTGGTGGCCTTGTACTTAAAGCTGCCGCTGGTGTTGATGGTGGCGCCAGCCACCTTGGCGCCGGGGCCTTTTTGTACCGGCATCGACTCGCCGGTAAGCATCGATTCATCGACCAGTGAGTCGCCCGATTCAACCGTGCCGTCCACCGGAATCTTGTTGCCCGGCCGGATCACGACAATGTCGCCTACGACCACGTCGGCGGTCGCCACTTCGACCTCGGCGCCTTCGCGCAGCACGAAGGCCTTGGCGGGTGTCAGTTTCAGCAGCGCCTTGATGGCCGACGAGGCACCGGCACGGGCGCGCATTTCGAGCCAGTGGCCGAGCAGGATGAACACCATCAGCATGGAAACCGCCTCGAAAAACTGATCGCCCTTGAAGAAAAAGGTTGCGCCGACGCTGAACAGGTAACCGGTGCCAACGCTGAGCACGATCAGCGTCGCCATGGTCAGCTTGCCTTTCAGCAGCGCGCGCCAGGCAGACACGAAGAACGGCCAGCTCGGGTAGAGAACGGCGGCGCTGGCCAAACCGAATAGCCACTGGTTGAGGGGCAGACCGAAGGGCGGCGCCGGGGCAGGGAACATATTCCCCATCGGCGAGTAGATAAAGATCGGCACCGCGAATACCAGACATATCCAGAACCGATTCCGCATGCCACGCACCATGGCGGGCAGGTCCATGTTCGCCCCGTGACCCATCTCCTTCGCCATATCCGCCGACATGGCGGGCTGTGCACCATGAGCCGAGTGAGCTTGCTTGGTATCCGCGCCGGGGGGCGAGGACGGCACGATGGCTTTAATGCCCGCCGGTGGCGCGTCTGCCGGGGCGGTTGCGTCAGTGCGCGCCGCGGGTGTAACCCCGGCTGGGGCGGCTCCTGCCGGAGTGGAGGTCGCAGACGTCACGGAGTGGTCTTGTTTAGCACTATCTGGAGGAGCGGCACTCACTGCAGAGATCACCGCAGGCGGCGTATGCAATGCGAGGTGGGATACGGGGGCGTCGCCGGTCGGCGCAGCGGCCTCTGCGGATTCATACCCGCGTTGCCGTACCGCCGACTTAATATCGGCGATTTCAAGCCGAGTCTCATCGTAACGCACAGTCGCGCTTCCTGAGGCAAAATTAACGGTGGCGCTTTCGACGCCCGGAACCTCGCCAATCCGCCTTTCCACTTCCTCCACACTCAACACCGACAGCATGTTGTGCGCTTCGATTACGCTCGTTTTCATCGTCGCTCCTCTGTCGGGTCAATTGCCGCCTGCCCAAACGTGCTAATTACCTCGGGCCATCTTGTGCTTGTCGTAACGCCCGTAACGCCCGGCATTTCCGGCTTGTTCTTCTCGAACCATTTCGCAGACTGCCGACGTCGCCGGCGCGCCGTCGCGCCAAACCCACCCAACGGGCAGATAGCGATCGGCCTCTTTGGCAATTGCAGCGCTTGGCTGGAAGGAGACTTGCAAACCGGATTCCACCTGCGTCACTTCATCGGCAAGCGGTAGGAAGGTGCCCGACTGTGCATCATGCATGTGCGGCATGTAAATCCCGAGCCGGTAAGCGGCGAGCCGATGCAGCATTTCCTGCACCTCTGGAAGATGAATTGCTTCCTGAGCGCTTAGCAGGCATTGGGGCAATCCGCGAGGATTCCGGTCTGAAACAGCTACTTCCTTCATCAAGATCTCCAACATTGTTGATTGACCGAATTAAACCGGTTAGGTCCGCTGCCAAGGGCTTTTGAATCCCAGGCAGCATCCGGCGCACGGTTACTAGTGGTAGAAACCCGCGTTCCTCTACTTCTTGTCGGGCGCCGCTTTGTCACCGAGCTCCTCGTGGGCCGCAGCGGCGGCCTCCGGGCGTTTCGGCGCGTCCTTCGATGACATGGGTGGCATTGGCTTGTCCGGCGATGTCTTGGCGACTGTTGCATCGCCGATCGGTGCGGTTGCAGATGCAGTGGGCGGCGGGGATGCAGGGGGTGCATTCATGCCCGTGTGGCCTGCGTAAGCATCAGTCGTCGCCGCCGGATGGTCCGCGGCTTCATACCCGCGTTGCCGAACTCCGGACTTGATATCCGCGATATCGAGACGCGTCTCGTCATAGCGCGCCGTGGCGCTTTTTGCCGCATAGTTAACGGTGACGCTTTCGACTCCTGGTACCTCGCCGATCCGCTTTTCCACTTCGGCCACGCTCAATATCGAGAGCATGTCATGCACTTCAATTACGCTCGTTTTCATCGTGTCTCTTCCTTACTTGTTTTGTTTGACCAAAAGCCTGTTGCGGCCGTCACGGTGCAAGAAGGCCGCTTTCAATATAGGACGGGTCGAACGAGAACAAGGCCTGTGGATCTGCTCGAATCAATTTCTCGTTCTTCGGTTTATAGTGCAGCCGCGTCAGCACATCTTTGATGATGTTCAGGCGCGCCGCGTGTTTGTCATCTGCGCGCACCACCGTCCAAGGCGCCATCGGGTTGTGCGAGCGCACCAACATTTCATTCCGTGCGTCACTGTATTGTTTCCAATGCTTCAAAGCCTCATCGTCGATCGGGCTGACTTTCCATTGCTTGAGTGGATCGCGGGCTCGCGACTTCAGACGCGATGTCTGCTCATCCTTGCTGATGTCGAGGTAGTACTTCAGGAGTTTGAGGCCCGAGCGGACCAGCATGTGTTCAAAGCCCGAGACCGATGCCATAAATTCCTCATATTCGGCCTTTGTACAAAAGCCCATGACCCGCTCTACTCCGGCCCGGTTGTACCAACTGCGATTAAAGAGGACGAGTTCCTGCGACACGGGCAAATGTGGAATGTAACGTTGGAAATACCACGATGCGCGATCGCGATCCGATGGTTTGCCGAGCGCCACGATGCGCGTTTCACGGGGGCTTAAATGCTGCACGATCCGCTTGATCGCCCCGTCTTTTCCGGCCGCGTCGCGGCCTTCGAGAATGATCAGTATTTTGTCGTCGCATTCTATGAAGTGCCGCTGTAACTTCACCAGTTCCATCTGAAGTCGACGAAGAGTGTCCTTGTAGTGTTGTTCCTTCGATTCCCGCGCGGAGGGATCCGCCTTCTTCGATTTACCTGACTTGTTCATAGGAAAATCAAACGAGCGCTCTCGTCCGTGCTGCGGCGCCTGCGGGAACATCGGACAATTGGTGTTCCGCTACGTCCGCGTGAACGAGGGGCCTCCAGAGAAACGCGAACGGAAGTATGCAACTTGCTTGCGTTACGCACTAGGTTTACTTCGCTGCGGCTCAAGCGGGCCGGGGCGCTGGAGCGAATTCAACGTTGGGTGGCTTCGCAATCTCTTCCCCGTTCTCTACGCTAAGGAGGCGCTCTGATAAGGGTGTCAGCGCGGGGGCCACTTGCCATGGCACGTGACAAAATATCGGCGACCGAGTTTAAGTAACGATGCGAAGCCGAGCCACGCGAAACGCCGCACACTCCTTTTTTTTGGAGTTCCGCGATGACAGCAGCTCCAAAAGAACGCGCGCTCCTCCAGACTAAAGAATATCTCCGTCAGAGCTCTCGGGTCTGTACGCTGGCGCACTTACTTGCGGCTTTATTTCATGCCGCTGAAGTTTATGGTTAGGCGCAGTATGTAGGACGAGTTCCCACGAGCGGCCACGGACGAGTGATCGCGTCACAGCCAAAGAGACTCTATCAACGGGACGTCGAATGAATTTGAGGGCATGTTAGTGGTGGATCATGAGCAACAATCGAAGTCGCACGCTAAAGTGATCGAAGAGTCTCCAGCGAAGCCGGCGGCACTTACCACGATCGATCCCACCTGTGGCGAAGTGATCGCGCTGCACGGATTTATCAAGAAAACACAGAAGACCGCTCCGGCCGATTTGGTTCTGGCGACGAAGCGAATGAAAGAGGTGACGAAATCATGAGCAGGAAAAAGAATCCGCATGTTGGCAGCAGCCTTGACGACTTCCTGAAAACCGAAGGCGTTTTTGAAGAGCTGCAAACTGAAGCCATTAAGGAAGTCGTTGCCTGGCAGTTAGGCGAGGCGATGAAAGAGCGCGGCGTCTCCAAGGCCGGCATGGCAAAGCTCCTCCATACCAGCCGCACACAGGTCAATCGCCTTCTCGACCCGCGCAGCGACATCACTATTTCCAGCCTTCAGCGCGCCGCCGCACTGGTGGGACGCCAGGTAAAGCTAGAACTCGTGTAAAGGCTGGCATCTAGGGATGGATACAGTCCGCGTCAACATTTGCTACCGTCCCTTACGCATTTGCTGGGCGATCTGCGCGGGCGACCGTGTTGCCTTTCGAAAGGCTGTAGGCCTGTCCTATACGATGTGGGGTGGCCGGTTCAATCCGATCGCCATCGTTGATCGACCTGAGGAAGCCGACCGTATCGCCGAGGTGTTTCGTGCCGATATGATCGTACCCGTCGGCGCCAACGATGCCTTGGACGCTTTCAAAAAGCGGTTTGCTCACCTAATTAGCCCGTTTTTCCCAGACGGACTATTTCTTGGAACCAAAGAGCAAGGGTTTCACGCACATTTACTCGACGTCCGTCCCGCCCAATCTACTACCCGGGAATCAGACCGCCGCTGACACATCGGGCACCTCCGGGAAAGGGCAGCGCGACATCGGCGAGCTGCGGCACGGCGACCTTGACGTAGAGCGAGGTAGTATCGATGCTCCGGTGGCCGAGCAGATCGGCGACTTCCTTGATCGGGCGTCGCTGTTCGACCAGTCGGGTGGCCAGACTGTGACGCAGAAGATGAGCACCACCGCGTTGAATGGGAATGCCGGCGCGTTGCAGTCGAATGCGGATGATCCGCGATACTGTGCCGCTGTGAGAGAAAGCACGCACTGGTGTAACGTGCGAAAGAAACACCCGGCGTTCCGATGTCAGCGGGCGTGCGTGAAGCACGTACTTCGCAAGCGCAGCTCCGGTCTCATCAAGCAACGGCACGACACGGTCTCGATGTCCTTTGGTATGACGCAGCAGCAGCTCGCCGGTTCTCCATCGGATATCGCCAAGCTCAACCTGCCGCAGCTCCCTGCTGCGCAGACCAGTGGTAGCGAGCAGCAGCAGCATGGCCGGATCTCGCACACCGGAAGGCGTCGTCGTCTCGATAGCGTCGATTGCGCGTCGGACGTCACCCAGGCTAGATGCGGCGGCAAATGCGCATGACGCCAGCATGGCGTCTTCGGCACGAACGACGATAGGTCTTGCGCGTTGAGGCTCGCCCAGGGCAAGTAGCGCAGAAACGAGCGCATGCACCCCGTGGTAGCGGACCTCGCACCATCGCTGTGGCAGGCCGCAAGCAACTCTCGTGTCATGGCCAGAACATGCTTCGCGCTGAGATCGCTCAGATCTTTACCTGGAAGATGCTTTCTTTGCCAAACCAGCATCCGCCGCGCCGCCAGAACGCGTCCCTCGCAGGTCTTCGGATGAAGTCCCCGAATAACTTGCAAGTGCTCCAAGTACCCCGCCAGCAGCGAGCTGTCGGGATCCTTCGGGGTTGGTCTAGCGGCAAACGTTCCGGAAAACACCGCGCTGCGTGGGCGATCGCGCTTTGGGCAGCCCAGTGTGCAGCAACCGACGGCCTGGCCTTCAGATAACGATCGACGATCTGTGAGGAAATCGCCACCGACTTGCTGCAGCCGGTCGCGTACGCACTGAAATGCGCGATCCGTGCCAGATATAGCTTGGCAGAGAGGCGTTTATAGCCCACGCGCGACAAACTCGCGGCAATGTGATCAATCTCATTGCCGAGTGTGCCTCGGCGAAACCGCGCAATTACGCGGCGATAGTTGAAATAGAGTTCCAACATGATTACTTCCTCCGGCTGTTAAAGCCGAGGCCAGACCCCGGCGGTGGAGGAAGTGGAATCCGAATATTATGTGACGGCAACGCTCCTGGATGCCTGCAAAGTGGTGAAGGTTATACGGGCGGCCGCCACATATGATCGCTCGTCACATAAGTAGGGATCGGCTGCAAGCTGCGATTGTACCAGCGCCGCGAGTCCGTCGAACCCGCGTCGAAGATCGGTCACGCCGCACGCCAACCAAATCCGCGCGCCGTGCGGCAGCGTGATCATCGCGCTGCCGCCAACACTTCGCGCAGCATCCCGGCGTCCACCACTCCACGTACTCGCACGCAGCCACCGTTGAAGTCGATCTCGATCGATCCTTCCCGCGCTGGTATCGCTGCGCTCACGCGTACCGCGGCGAACTGTGCCTTCGCCTTCGCCGCCACCTTCGGCTTTCCGGCTTGACGTCGCCACGCCGACAACAAGTTCGGCCGCACACCGTGCCTATGGACCACTTCCTGTATCGAGGCCCCGGCCACCCGACTGTCCGCCGCTTCTGCTGTTCAGTCCACTTGCCGCGACGGGGCTGCGCCGTTGCATGCGCTTCCGTCGTGCCCGCTTCGCTCTGTCCCGTCATCGATCCTCTCCGAGCCACGGCAATGGCGCCGCGTTACAAAGGATCGCGCGATTAAAACTCAGGAAATAGATGCCATGCCCACACGCTTACGAAGTTTGCTGCCGTCCCATCGCTATACCGTCGGAGTCATCTTAAATGTGGGCACGCCTACGCTTACCACGGTTATCTCCCGAGAAGCGGCAGCGATCGCGGGGTGGTCGCGTCGAGCGCGAGATGACACAGGTATGCGCCCGGCCCGATCAGACCAGCTTTCCGCCAGAACCGACCCTCATCGGTCTCCGGCTGCCAGTCGTAGAGCTTTTTGCCGCCAGCGATCAACAGCCCCGCAAACGCCAAGCTGTGAAAGAACTGACGATGATGGGGATTCACGGCGGGCTCGAGGATGTCCGGCAGCTTCGTCGCCAAAGCGGCCAGCCCGGCGCCGGCGATCGGCCACGCGGTTGTTTGCCCGCGGGCTCGCGCGTCGGCGTGCAGCACCAAACCGGCAGTCAGCGCGGCAGACCATTGATGCGCGGTGGCATTCATGAGGATTTTTCCATCTTATGATCCATCTCTTGCCAATCTTAGCAGAATAAACTAACATCGCAAGCGTTGAGACACTGGCTACGGAGGGATCATGGAGCTGACCAGAGAACAACTTGGCCAGAGAATTCGTGCTGCCCGAGAGAGTTGCGGGCTCACTCAGGAGCAGCTCGCTGAACCGGCCAGCTTAAGTCGTGTCGCGATCGGGCAGATCGAGGCAGGCGCCCGTTCGGTGTCGAGTCTGGAACTCGACCGGATAGCCCATGCCGTGGGCCGCGATATCAAGTCATTCTTTGTGTCCGATTTTGTCGAGCGCGACGCGCTCTCCGCGCTATTCCGGTCCGACGCCGAGCTGGCCGAGCAAGGCGAATTGCACAAGGCGCTCCAAGACAGCTTGGCGGTTGGCCGCGAGATGACGAATCTCGAGCGATTGCTTGGAATCGATCGAGCGCAGCTTCTGACGGCGTCCTACGATCTGCCTGTTCCACAGTCGAAATGGGATGCGATCCAGCAAGGGCAGAAGGTCGCCATCGAAGAACGCCAGCGGCTCGGCCTCAGTACGGCGCCGGTCGGGGATCTGGGCGACCTGCTGGAATCGCAGGGCGTTCGCACGGGAACCGTCAGTCTGCCCGGCAATATTTCCGGGCTAACGCTGGTAGACGATGGCATCGGCGTCTTCGTGGTAGTGAACGCCGATCATCCTCCGGTCCGGCAGCGCTTCTCGTGGGCGCATGAGTATGCGCATGTCCTACTCGACCGTGACCGCTCCGGCGCAATCAGCCGCGCCGAAAATCGAGCCGACCTCCTTGAGGTACGCGCGAATGCGTTCGCCGCTGAGTTACTCATGCCTGCCGACGGGACGCTTCAGTTCGTGCAAACCCTTGGGAAGGGTGCGGCAAGCCGGACGCAGGTATCCGTCTTTGATGGAGATGTCGCCGTGCAGGTCGAACAGCGATCCGCACCCGGGAGCCAAGACATCCAGCTCTATGACGTTGCGCTGCTCGCTCATCATTTCGGGTCAAGCCGTATATCCGCGCTGTACCGGCTGAAGAACCTGCGGCTCGTTGATGAGCCGGAATTCCAGCGCCTGAAGGCCGAAGAAGATAATGGAGCAGGGCAGACGATCGCGGATTTTTTGTCAGCGCCTGAAACCACTCCAGGCAACTCGGCGCGCGATGACTTTCGTCGTCGCTTCTTGGGGCTCGCCCTGGAAGCCTACCGTCGCGACGAAATCACGCGCAGCAAGCTGGGTGAGCTCGCCTCCATGGTGGAAATGAGTGCGAATGATGTGCGCGTTGTCCTCAGCTCTGTCGGGCTGGATTGAGATCGCGGGGCGCATGACACGCCGATGGTTGACGACCCCACCACCGTTGTTGTCATTACAGACGCGAACGTCCTGATCAACCTGTTCCACATCGGGCAATTGCCTCTACTCGGCGCCCTGCCACCTTACCGATTCCGGATCCCCAGCGAAGTGCTGGCGGAAATTCTCGATCCGGCCCAGCAGGCCGCCGTACGCACATGCTTGGAAGCCGGGCATGCCGAAGAAATTGTAGTAGACACCATGGCCACTCTGGCGCTCTTTGCGGAATTACGCGACGTGATGGGCCGCGGCGAGGCAGCCTGTCTTGCTCTGGCCGCCACCACAGGATCGCACATTGCCTCGGATGAGAAAAAGCGATTTCGCCGGCGCGCGATTGAGTTAATTGGCGAGGCGAAGATTCTCCGAACAGAGCGGATTATCATCGAAGCTATCCGTCGGGATCAGATGACCGTGCAAGAGGCCGATGCTCATAAGGCTACGTTGGCCGCAAACAATTACGCCCTACCCTTCAAATCGTTTGCTGAAATCGTGTAACGCCTTCTTCACAACCATTCTTAGATTTGAGGAAACGCGGTGAGTCGATCTCGCACCAAACTATTCATTTGGCGCTTCTGCGCCCGGGAGATGGTACGGCGTCAGGCATCGATTGAGTGCTTCCGGCCGATGCCGTCGGTCCATACGTCACAGTTGGCTCGACGCACTCGAGGTCATCCCGGGCCTGCAACCGGTGCATCAGCGAAATGAACTCCTGGGGCGTGCGGGCCTTCACGATATAGACTCCGAAGGAGGTGACCCGCTTCAATCCGGGGTAGCTACTCGCCGTAATGTCGGAAGGGACTATGCCAGTCTTGCTGCGCAAGGCAATCTCCCCGGTGATAAAACCGCGTTGTTGCATTTCGTGGTTGAAGACTACCCCGAGCTGCTGCGTGCCTATCGGCGAGCTTGCACTTGCCTCGGTCACCCGATGCACAACAGAATGATGCTGTTCATCGAGCAATGGAGTCGCCCGCTGACTTGGGTACACCTCAATCTTCGAGCCGCGATTGTTGATTACGTTGGCAGCGTCGACGATCTGGACAAGCGTGCGTTGAGGTGCCTTTAGCTGGGCGAAAGCTGGCGCCACCACGACGACCATGAGCAGTGACACGATGATACGTTTCATGAGGAGGCTCCTAAATCAATGGCCGACGAGAAGCAGTGTTTGCGATGACGTGGTCGACAGCGTCGTCGACGTACCGCTTGCAGGGCAGAAGTCGAAGAACGTCAGCGTCCACGTCCCATTTGGCGCCTCCCCATAGAACGCGTTTGACTCAAATCTCGAGTTGGCGATCGCGGTGTTGGTGAATCCATTAGCCCCGTGCAGCAGGATTGATTTCGTGCCCGCCGGCGACTTAAGTTCGATCTGGTTGCATGGCAAGCCGGGTGTCGAAGCGAGATTTACGAATACGATGACGTGTTCGACCTGCGCGAATGTTTCATTGACTGTCCACGTGAGAAATCCGCCACTTGCCGAGTTCGCCGCAATGGTGGCCGGCGGTGCCGCGGTAAAGTTGTAGCTGCCTAACGAGTTAACGATCGGCGGCAGGTAGGCTGTGTAGGTCTTGGCCATTGCGACCGCGGCGGACGCGTCAACTCCGCCGAAGTTATAGCGGTTGATCTGAGGACCGGAACGGTCTTCATCGAATCAATCAGGGGTGCATCGATGGCGGCGGCGATCAGGCCGAAAACGCGGCCACCGCCAGAATTACGCGGTTATCAACCGCCGTTCACACCAGTTCGGCGTTGCTTGAAATGCGCGCACGACGGCGCCGGTAGACGACTTTGGAAATCGTACCTTTTAGAATCAGAGAGTTACACCAACTCAAGCGTACAAGGACGCGCTGGGTCGTAGTCGATCTAAGATGTAATGGTGACAGGGAGGCACTGAAACAAATCGACTATGGTTTTCTTTCGATTCGGTTTTTATTTTTTTGGGAATTTGAGTTGCCCCCAAACTGTCACCGGTTTGCGAAATGCTGGGAAATCATAGCGCATTTCCGCGCGAGAACGACTGACTACGCTACGGCACTCAGGCTTTTGATGATAGCGAATTCGCGGCTCTGCGCAAGTATCGCCCGCCTACTCACGGCACCTGATCCTCAGGCTTTGGTTTTTCTCCACCTTTACGCTTCATTATTTTGTCGAACGCAGCGTAGTTCGCGCGTTCGCGTCTCTCGAGGAAGAACGTCGCAGTGTTCATGGCTGCCAGCTTCTCGGCTACAGCGGTTGCGACAAACTGATTGAAGCTGGTGCCGTCCGCCTTGGCGCGCCGGACCACTTCGGCTTTAACCGAGGTTGGTAGGCGGAGCGGATAGGTACTTTGGGGCTTGCTCATAGTCTTGTCCTTTGTAACGCACTGACGGGGGCGAGTACTTCGACACCAAATCTCATGGGTACCTTGCCGAAGTCCTTTTGATTGAAAGTCACAATTGCATCGGCACGGCCGTTGACTGCCGCTTCGAGCACGAGTTCATCGCCGGGATCACGCAATTGAGGACGCCACAGAAAATGTGTTTCGACCGGTTCAGCCAGAGCAATCACTGCGTCGATGAAAATACCGACTTGAACTTGGCTGAGGCCAGCGGCGACGCCATGTTCCGCGCGCCGACACGTTGCCTCGTATTCCAAGGCCAATGCGACGTTGGCAAGCATCGTGACATCACCCCTACGTGCGGCCAACAATAAGGCTGCTGAAGCCCCGGCAGGACTGCGCATCGCCGCAATAACAACATCTGTATCGAGAACCAGTCTCACATCACCAGTGATATCATATCACTGGCAATACGTCCAGCTCGAAAATTGCACCGTTGTACCGCACTGCAAGTGACAATAACCGAGATATGGGGGAGTTACCTCACAAAACCCGGAGCCGTGAGCGAAAGCCATCGCCGATCAATTATCGATGCACCGCTGCCGCTCGCAGGACATTATCTCGATGGTAGTCGAGGAACCGGCACTGCCCTTCTGAAAAGCTGCCTACATTTATATTCCTTTCCGTCGGTATCCCCATACGGCGGAGTGACTCCTTATGAGCGACTGGCGAGATAATTAGCCGTCCTCGGTCCTCAAAGGAAATGAAGCCCTTGTCGAACAAGTGGTCGATGGTGGGCGTCAACAACAACCCATTTTCGCCCGACAGCCGATCGGAATTGCTGCTATCTCGCCAAGGGCGTATGTGGCTCGCTACCAAATGCTCATGGCGCTCAACCCGGGTGACTCGACAGGCTCGCTCTATTTGTCGGACATTCGATCGGAAAACACCCTGACCGCGACGCGCCAGAACTAGGGCCCGCCGCTCCGTCTCCTCGATGTCTGGCGCCGACAAAATCTGGGTTTCCTGATGATGCTCCCAAGCTTCCAGGGTCGGTTCCAGCGCGGGCGTCGCGCGTTCAGCTGTAGCCACACTTCCGGCGGCATCCGAGACACTATTT
This sequence comes from Gammaproteobacteria bacterium, assembly GCA_041690895.1. Lineage (GTDB taxonomy): Bacteria > Pseudomonadota > Gammaproteobacteria > Steroidobacterales > Steroidobacteraceae > Bog-1198. Next base: position 13,069 of record JBEPVT010000020.1, on the reverse strand, counting down.
GCCTCGTTGCCGATTAGCTCGAACAGGATGGCCGCAAATCCCGCGCTGACTTCAGTGAGGTACACGCTCTGCAGTCCGTCGCCGGTATGCCGTAGGGGTGCGTATCTTTCCGGAAGGAATGCCTTCAATCGATTGATGTAGTCCTTCGGGCGTACCAGGCTTTTCAATTCTCGAAAGCTGACGTCTGTTTTCCAGCCGATCGCTTCCCAATTTGCACCCACAGCTCCAAACTCAGCCGGCTTGGGACTCTCATAGCAGTAGGACCGAGCGATTCCAATGGCCGCGATCACTGTGTCGCGGAACGAGAAAACGATATCGCCCGGTGCAACCTCGCGCATGAATTCGTAGAATGCATTCCGGTTGCCGTTGCTCTTCCGCTTCGGTGACCAAAGATAACCGCCACCGATCTCCTGTCGGTATGTTTGATTCTGATTGACCCACCAATAACGCATCTGACTTTGAGTTCGGTAACCTTAATGATCCGGCTATCAGCAACAACATTGATAACCGCTATCCTCCTGTGAGCGCCCCCCATGCCACCGTCAATCGGTAGTTAAAATCCTGCGCCTCGGCCTGTCCGCGAACTGGTCCACAAGTACCGACGTTCGCCCTTACCCTACTTGATTCAATCGGTTATACCTAACGCATCGATCAAACAAGGCCGGGCGCTTAGTCCCGGGACACACTGACCGGCATGGCAACGTTAATCCCCTCGTATACCACCTGTTTGAGACGAATGACGTCGGGCGAGAAGCGGTTCGCGCAACGACTGGAATCGCTACTCGAACCCGACTATCTTTGCTGGTACGACGTTCCCATTGGTACAAAATACCAGCATCCTGATTTCGTTGTTCTTCACCCGCGTCGCGGTCTTCTGATTCTTGAGGTAAAAGATTGGAAGCGCGACGCCATCCAGCGGATCGATCCGGTTTCCGCCACATTGTTGACGTCGACGGGCGCCAAAGAACTAGCCAATCCCCTTCTCCAAGCACGGCAAAATGCTTTCGGCGTCAAGAACGCCCTGGAACGTGATCCCGCACTTCTGGCACCGGAAGGCCATCTGCACCGCGGCAAGCTCATGTGTCCATATGGATTTGGCGTCGTGCTGTCGGAAATTACCCGCAAACAGTTTGACAGCACGGATCTTGGCGAGGTCCTGCCCTCCCATCTCGTAATCTGCAAGGACGAGATGACTGAAGGGACCGACGCAGAGCGCTTTCAGGAGCGACTTTGGTCCATGTTCGCTGTGCAGTTTTCGCACGTTCTGACACTTCCGCAGGTCGACCGCATTCGCTGGCATATGTTTCCTGAACTGCGAATTTCGCAGGGATCCCTCTTCTCGCCGGCAAATTCCATTCCGCCTGAAGAGCCTGCATCCGATCAACTACTCCGAGTGATGGACTTACAGCAAGAACAATTAGCCCGCAGCCTGGGCGAAGGACATCGGGTGATTCACGGCGTCGCGGGATCGGGCAAGACACTTATTCTAGGATATCGCTGTGAGCAATTGGCAAAGTCGACGACCGCGCCCATATTGGTTCTATGTTTTAACGTGACTCTTGCATCCAAGCTTGAACAGCTCGTGGCTTCGCGCGGGCTGAGAAATCGAGTCACCGTTCGAAACTTTCATCGTTGGTGCCTTGACCAGATAACTCTTTATCATGTGCAGAAGCCCGCGGACGGGAAAGACTTCTTCACAAGGCTGGTCACTTGCGTTCAGGCAGCGGTCGAGCGCGGGCAAATTCCACGAGGGCAGTACGGCGCGGTGCTCATCGATGAAGGCCACGATTTTGAAGCGGACTGGTTGAAGCTGATAACACAAATGATTGATCCCGAGTTTAATTCACTGCTGTTGCTCTACGACGACGCACAGTCCATCTATGGCAAAAATCGCCCTGCCGGATTTAGTTTCAAGCGAGTTGGCGTTCAAGCCCAAGGGCGGACAACGATCCTTCGCGTTAACTATCGGAATACCGATGATATCCAGCGTTGTGCTTACCACTTCGCCAAAGAGATCCTGACGCCGGCATCATCCGACGACGATGGCGTACCGCTAATCAAGCCGGAAATGGCAGGTCGTCGTGGGCCTATGCCCCAGATCGTACGCCTGAGCTCGCTCAAAGCGGAAGCTGCCCACATTGCACAGCAACTCAAAGGCAAGCATGCAAGCGGCACCGCGTGGAATCAGATGGCCGTTCTCTACAGCGCGCGATTTATTGCTGAGGAGTTGACGGCCGAGTTTTCGGCCCAAATGGTTCCGTTTGAATGGATGAAGGATCGTGACTCCAAGCGATCCGACTCGATGAGCGACCGTGTCAAGGTCATCACCCTGCATAGTAGCAAGGGGCTGGAATTTCCCATCGTGGCAATCATCGGGCTCGGCTTTATGCCCTACATCGAGGCAGAGGCAGCAGATGAGGCACGTCTACTTTACGTAGGGATGACGCGCGCTACCGATGAGCTATTAATGACGGCAAGCCGGGATAGCGCTTTTGCACGAAAGCTGCTTATGATTGATAAGGCGGCGTAGCACGGAATGGCCAAGCGCCAATCGTGGAAACGTAAAGCCCAACATCGGATTATTCTCAATATTCTTTGGCAGTGTCGCGACAACTCCGAAACCGAAGCTCCCGAAGTTACACCCGATTGGCGGACGGTATAAAATGTTACGGATGTGCCCGGAATGGACCAAACCAGGGAGGCACTGAGATAGACCGACTAGGATTTTCTTTCGATTCGGATTTTATTTTCTTGGGAATTTGAGTTGCCCCCAAAGTGCCACCGGTTTGCAAATGCTGGGCAATTAAAGGGTATTTCCGCTTGAGGACGACTGGCTACGCTGCGGCACTCAGGCTTTTGATGATAGCGAATTCTCGATTGTTCGCAAGTATCGCAAGCCTTCTCATGGCCCGTAGTAGAACAGCTCACACCCTCGAACCGCCATGGCCAGTTCACAGATTTAGCCTGGTAGCGACAGCATATTTTATCGATAGGTAAGAGCGATAACCTGAAGCCTTATCATGCGTCGTAGGCGTCGGCAATATGGCAACAAGCCTTCTCATGCCTAATGAGCGCATGGTTCTCGAACGCCCGTTTTTCGGCGGGTGAAAGCGACTGTCTATATGTTCTCGTGCGCATTCGCCGTGAGACAAGAGGGGAAGCCCACATTTCTTCGCGAACGCGACTTAGCTGCGAAGTAGGAGAAAATTCTTCAGCACCATTGGTCCGACGCCGCTAACACACTCAAGCAACGTTTCCACCTCGTGCTTTGAACCATGCGCGAGGATCGCTTCGCTCTCAGCAAAGTCACTCCCTAGAGCTCTCAGGGACCAAATCCGTTCTGCCAATATATTTGTGAGCTCAGGCCCGCGATCGTAGCCCGCTCTTTTTAGATCGCGGGCAATCTCTCCACTATCCCGTCGCGCAAGGCTTTCGGGATCGAACAAATTGCGGGAGTCGAGAGCCTCGAACAGTGCAAACACTTTTTCCAGCGGATACTTATTTACCGCTAGCATCGCCATTATTAGATCCGGCCACGGATTTTCCCGTTCGTAAGTCCTACCGACGCCTTTCGATTCCACCATGACAATTAGTCACGGCAACGGTAAATTGAAACTAACACCCCTCACCACTCACGCGAAAGCAACTCCCTCACGCTATCACCGTTCAGAACGGAAGCGCAGGTCTCCCAGTCGGCATCTTCCACGTTGCTGTATTTGGCGTCGAACGGGTTTATTGTGGCGGTGGTCCGATCGATAAGTTGATGAGCGGCCTGCTCGTCATTGAGGGCAACTCGCACCCACACGTCTTCCAACGTATCCGGGATCTGGCCAAAAAGACCATGAATCGCCTCGAGGCGACTTGCTAACACTTGATGCACGCGGTCCTCGACGGAGCCACGGTATCGTAGATTTGCGATCCAGATTTCGTCGCGCACTTGGCCTATTCGCTGGATACGGCCTTTGCGTTGTTCAAGGCGTGTCGGGTTCCAGGGTAAATCGATGTTGATGAGCGTGCCGAGGCGCTGCAGATTAAGCCCTTCTGAGGCCGCATCCGTACCGAGCAATAGCTTGAGGTCGCCGGCGCGGACACGGTCTTTCAAAATATTCCGATCACAGCGTTGAAACTTGCCTTCTCGCCAGAAGCCGGAGCGATTGCGGCCAGCGTACAAACCGATATCCATATCGGCAAAGTCCGGGCGCTTGGCCATCTCGTCACCGATCCATCGAACGGTGTCGTAGTACTGCGAAAACAAAATACACCCGAGATCGAGCCAACTGCGTGCGACTGCGGGATGAGTCCCTCGAAGATAGCCGATCAGCTCCTCGAGCTTTGGATCGCTATTGCCCCCTTGTTTAAGCAACTCGAGGCATCGGTTTAGCGATCCGATTTCCGCAACGGTGAAGTTCTTAAAATCGCTGGCGCCTTGTGGCGGTCGACCGACTTGAGGAGGCAATTCTTCTTCGGCGTCGTCCTCGTCTTCATCATTCGACATCTCAAGCTCTCCGCCGAGAAGCTTACGGACGGTGCGCCGCCCAGCTTCCATCGAACTTCCGAGTCGACGTAAGAGCAGAGTTTTGAAAAACCCGGCGCCTTTCACCCGTTGCTGGAGGAGCAGGCAAAACGCTTCTGCCTCCTGATAGGCTTCGCGCAGATAGCCACCGAGAACGAGAGCACTCTCGTCCTCCTCACCAAACAGCTTCACCGTTACCTTAGGCAGGAAATAGCCGCCCGTGGCGGGATTGATCGTCGCTTCCAAATATCCTCGCGTGCGTCGGACGATGCATCGAAGTAGAGGATTGAACCGTCCGCCGTAGTTCGGCAGCACTCCATGCAGAAGCTGAACGCGGCGGATCGCAGGTGACAGCGTCTCGAGGCTTTCGGGGCTGAATTGCCAGCGCGTGTCGCTGGCGTCAAGGCTGCGCCGAATACGATCGAATGCTGGGTTTTCGTACCGAGACGGCAGCGGGTCGCGAACGTATTCCCAACCTGCGTGGGCATCATTGGTGGGTACCACCGCATCGTCGGTGGCAATAGCGAGACACTGACTCGGTCGAAACCACGGACTCGTCTGCGTCCAACCACCGAGAACGCTGTCATTGCCGTGGGAAAGGATATGCAATAAATCCCAAGCCTCGACCGGATGAAGCTGCACGGGCGTCGCCGTGGCGAGCAGCATACTTTTGGTTTTTGGGCCGATCTCTCGGAGAAAGGTCATCAGCTTATTCGGATCCGCTTTCTCGTCGATTTCATCGTGCCCGGCGTCTGCCTTTGGAATATTTCGACGACGAGCGCGGTGCGATTCATCCACGATGACACAAGTGTAGCGGCGGTTGAGCAGTTGATTCACTGCCTCCGACTGACCGCGCACCACCAACCCTTGCGAGACAAGTCCAATTCGGCGGGGACATTTTGCGAGCGATTTCACCCCATCCGAGGCATACTCGATATCGTTCTCATCCACCCAAGCGCGGCCATTCCACCAAGCGGAGGGTAACAAGAGCAATTCCATCAATTCGTCCTGCCACTGTTGAAGTAACGGCTTGGGGGCGAGCACGAGAATTGGGCCGCCGTCGGGATCATCGAGCGCCATGAGCAACGCGGCCATCGCAAGCTGAATGGTTTTTCCCAAACCAACCTGGTCCGCCAGGACAAAGCGTGCACCGCCAAGTCGATGGCGTTCCAGCGCCAAGCGAGCGAAATATTTCTGGTGTGGCCACAGTCCTTGATCTTTACGGTATACGGGCGTTTCTACTGCGGCAGCGGCAGCGGCAGTTGTAGTGTCCGCGATCTCCTTTACGTCCCCCGGCTCTATTACTTTGCGAGCAATGATGCGTTGCACGTCTTGTGCAATGAACGGGCAGACGGCAAGATCCACCGCTCGCGCATCATTCCAGAGAGCGTCAAATTCTTCCTGCACCCAAGCAACAGTTTCCGGGTCGCTGTCTTCCCACAGCAACTCGTAATTTACCTTCCACGCCGACGCGCTTTCATTGACGCTGCCGAGGAAGGCGGTAGCCGTGCCATCCGCATACCGCACAACACCGGCTTTACCATGGATCAGGCCGAACGCGGAATCAGGCAGCACCCGTATTTCCACCTGTTTTCTTGTGAGCGCGTCACTGAGTGCTCGGTATCGAGGGAGTGCAGCCGGCGGCGCGTCTTCTGGTCTGCCGGAACACCAACTCACGCGTAGCGCCGCTTGAGCGGCCGCGGCGGTGACAATGTCCTGCGGATCAAGGTCCGAGTTGCAAATGATACGGACGGGTCCCGTGACTTGCGCGAGGGCTTCGCCAGCCACCTCAAACAGGCTCGAACGAAAATAGCCCGCAATGCGATCATAAGACACAGCGCCTTCTAGGCGCCGGGTCAGCACGGTATGGTCGAGTCGGTTTCGGCGGCTTGAATGGCGATGGAGCATTAGGCGTGATCGTTACGCAAGCGACCGGCGAGTATGCGAGAGGCTTCGGAATCGAAGATCCACTCTCTCATGCCCTCGGCGTTACCCAGTGCTGCAAACCATTCAAGCAGTCCGACGAATCCGTCACGTTTACTCCAGTACCCTTGACCAAATGTGTCCCGTAAGTATTGTCGCCCTGGCTCTGGGCTATTTTCGGCAGCGGTCGTTTCGCGAATGGCGAACATTAGGTGACGCAGAGCCGAGGCGGCGAACGGGTGTGGTGCGCGCACGTTAGCGCGGGCACGACTAACAGATAACGGCGCGACGTCGGACTGACTGCCGCGGACTGGGGCAAGCAAGCTTGCCGCCAACCCAGACGGCGTAAGCATTCTCGCACCGTTGGCCTTGTCGCTTTTTAAGAGGGGGCGGATTTCGTTTACACCAAAACCGCGGGCGAGCTCTTCGTACATCCCTTTACGGCGCTCGCCCCGGCTCTCAATGTCGAGCGCGCGTAGGAAATACCGTTCCACGAGGGACAAGTCGCGCCATGAATTTTCGAGTCCCCGTGGAACAAGGGTGTCGCAAGCTATGCCGAGGGCGCGCTCGATCACTGTCTCGAAATCGCTTTTCTGTTCCTTGTTGCGAACGGCAAACACTTCGTGTTCAACGTCCTTGCCATCAAGCGTACCGTATCTGGTCAGCACTTTGAGCGCGGCGGCATAGGCTGCGAGTTGGTAGTCGGCGTCATTGAAATTGGGTTCACCGTCTTCATCCAAAGCCAACATGGACTCAATTTGGCGCTTAACCTCGTCCTCCACCAGCGGGTAGACTTCATCTAGAAAGCCCGGTTCATGCGAGATGCGTTTGCGTAACACCAGACAAACGGTACCTTGCACATAGTTGCCCTTCTTTATTCCAACCGCCTCCGTCTCCGTGCTAATCGTCCAAGCGGCAGTGGCCTTAAGCCCGGCCGCCCAAAGAATCATCCCAAGGTCCGCCCAGACTGCAGGGTCTTGGTGGGTAAACATCACGAGCTGCAGACCATTGTCAGTAGTGTGGCGGGCGAGGTTGCGGTAAATCTCCACCATGGAATGGCGGAAATCATCGCCATCGCCCCGGACGGCTAGTTCCGCGCGGGAATCGGCGGTCCATTCAGGAAATATCTTGACCAATTGCTTCTCATACCAAGCGAGAAAAAAATCGCCAAGTTCGTGGTAATTAATTGCGTCGGCATACGGCGGGTCTGTGAACCAGACATCACAAGTGTCACGTAGATCGCGCGCGTCAGCGACAATTATCTTCGATCTGTATGTAGAGGAACAACTACTTACGTTGCTCAGTATCTCAAATGTATCTTCGAGTTTAAGAAGAGGCCGCGCAGAATAATTAAAATGACAATTAAGAGCCTGGTTGTAAAAAACCTGATTCCCCTTTTCGTTACCAGCGTGAAACATCCAGGCGCTCAATCGAGAGTTCCAATCTGCCATCCGCCCTATACCGAGAATACAAGCGACGCGAGCGTGTTTTGAGCGAGCCCGCTGCTCGCTGATTTCAGCAATCAGACCAAGTGTCAGTAGCTGACGGGGAGTAAATAGATGGTGCCATCGCGTCCAACCACGATTGCGGATTGGCTCTTCGGTCTTATCACCGCCCACGGGAATCGCTCTGGACGGTATATGACCTTCGCGCTGCCAGATCTCGAAGCGCTCGCTCAAAAGTCTGGCGACTTGGGCTTCGCGCTCCAGATCGGAATCATCAGGGACAGCGTAGCGACGCTTACCCTCTGCGTTAATCCAGCGAATGCAGTAAAGGCGCTCTTGAAACACGTCGCCGGGCCTGGGCAAGACATCCTCGTTGGTCCATTGGCGAAGTCCGTTAGCGCCACGCAATGCCTCTACAGACCAGGATCGATTACGGTCGAAGGGATCAACGACGCGTCCGTCTATGACAGTGGCGTTTTCCCCCTCCTTGTAGGACTCTACTTCAGCCGCAGAAACGACGGCGACCGAAGCCTCAAGACGATCCGAGCCCGCATTGCGGCGCCAGCGAACGATCACCTTGGATTTTTCGCCGATGAGCCACGTTGGAGCAAGAGGAATGAAGTATTCGCAGCCCTCGGGCTTCACTTCAACGCAGTAGAGGTAGGCATCGGCGCGCTCACCCTTATTGTTGTGCTCAATACGCCAATCTATAAGTTGCAGATTCACCGCGGCGAAAACGTCGGCCTGCACGCGAATCGCCTCAACTTGTTCCTCTTTGTTATTCCCCAACAGGTTAAGGCTGGCCCACGTCAGCAAACCGGCAACCGGATTGAGATCCGAACCGAAGGCGTTGCAACCGATGCGGGCGGCCTCGAAAGGAATAGACCCGCCGCCACAGAAGCCATCACCAATGCAAGGTGTACGGCCGAAGACACGCTGACCGAGTTGCTCGACGAGGTCGGCAAGAGTTGTCGCCGACGTTCCAAGATGGGCGTTAATTTCCGACCAAGCCGTAGCCGTCGGCCCTTTAACGTTTTCCGGTCGCTCGCATAGTTTAAGGCGTTCCGCGTATGGCAAAGCATCAAAGGCAGAGCGGTCTTTGACTGGACGCATCCGATGCGCATCCAGAGCGACTTGCTCGGCGGTAGAGAGCCGTTTCCAGATTCGTCCACGGACCTCGTCTTTTTCCTCATCGCTCACACCCTGTTTGAAACCGCGCGAGCCGAAGTATTCATTCTGTATATCTGCCGGAGCGGCTTCGCGCCAGGCAACTGCTGGGATTTCCCCCTTGCAGCGGTGCCACGTGCCATCGTCATCCATTGTCAGGATCTTGAGAAATATCTCGCGATCCGTTTTCGGGTTATCAGATGCGGGCATCAGCATTCCGAGGATTGAAGCGCGCACGAGAATGAGCGGCTTACGCCCCCACCATTTCCCAAGACGAGTAAGCGTTTGTCCGTTGTTTGCCTTGCGCTCCTTATAAGACTCGGCCGAAAGGCGAGCAATTGGGAACTGTGTTTCGATGAAAGTGGGCATGTGACGAACAGTTGAGGTCAAAGTGTAAGGGAGAGCTGCGAATGCCCAAGCAGCTCGCGGCGCGCGCGGGGCGATAGACCCTCGCCTTTGACGAACGGATTGTCGGCAATGGCCGCTCGGAGTGCCTTACGCCAACCGACGCCCTTTTGCATAGCCTGACCAGTGGTGGCCACCGTCATGGTGAAAAGCCACCAGCGCTCCTCCGGTGCTAGCGCCTCCCAGTTTCGAAGGGCGTTCGCAATGTCGTCGGGTGACGCGTCCTCCACCGCCCAACAGAGGATGCAAAGCTCCTTGCCTAGCGATGGATGCACGGGTACAGGCTTGCTAGGATTCCTTTGAAACTTAGCGGTAGGCAGACCGTTGGCACGAAGGCGCCGATTAGCTTCCTCCCAAAATGCCGGTGCAAGAGCCATCCAGCGATTGCGATCGATGACAACTCGTAGCGACGGGTCATTCGGAGATGGCGCGTTGACCGCCCGAGCACCCAGATGGTCGAGATCATTTCCACGGTGCTCCGTGATGCAAATCATGTCACTGCTCCCGCTGCCCTTCGGGATGTCAATTAGGAATCCGTGCCGAGCCTCCTCGGGAAGGAACCCAAGTCCGACAATCCTTCGAGCTGATACTGCTGTATTGCGGGCCATGACTTTATTGGATCAACTTAGAGGCATCGAATTGTTGATTGGTCGCTTTGAGCCAATCAAGCAGTACCTGCCCCGTTGGGAATCGAAGTGACCCAATACTCATCCGCAAACTTCCGCCGCTGGCGATTGCTTGAAGTTTTTCCGCAACGGACTTCACACCGACAGCGTCATATCCTCTTTCCAGAGCGCCGGAATATTCCACATTCTCATGGCCGTCGCCGCTCTCAGCAGTAAGAATAATGTCGAAGGCTCTGACACCAGAGAACTTTCCCAGTCTCTCTATGAAGCCCCAAACAGCCGTGGAATCATCAAGTTTTGTTTGCTGGCCCCAGCCCGCTTCAATAGCGAGATTCACCGGCGGGCGGCTATCTGTTCCGGGCTGTGGAATTACGATGCGAATTGGCTCGGAACTCGACTCATATTCCGGGCAAACAGCCATAGCACAAACGATACGGCACTTTTCAGGAACTCGAAATGCACCGGCGTAAGTTGCAAAGCCGGCGCCAGCGGGCGAGGAGCCATCCGTGGTGTATCGGATAGAGATCCCGCTAGTCTTTGGAAGCGCGAGAAGTTCTATCTCGTAATGATCACCCCGGTTATGTAGCTGGTATTTTAACCGAAGTCTTGCGGTCCACTCCTTTACGGCGCTCAATCGAGTCAGGGCCGCCGGGTCGTAGGCAAGGAAACGATATCGGAAGGCCCTTGCTTCGAAGCGCGTCGGCGTTGGCACAGCACTGGAAGCAATTGTGGGATCCGAATTGCCGGTTTCATAGACGACGGATGGGGCATGCAATGGTTCAATTTTCAGATAAGCCATTCCGTCGCCATCCTCTTGAACAGAAAGCTCACGAACGGATACCTCGGGGGTAGGCGGGGGAAATGGCCCGCGCCGAATGTAATTGCCCTCTTCGCGCCATTGCCCCTGGCGAAGACAGGCACTCTTTAGATCCTCAAGTGCTGATATCTTATGTAGCGGCCAGTTTGTATTGACTGCGGCGGCGCGTTTAAAGTCGGACCATAGGACGGCTTTGGTCTCTGCAGAACCAAAAAGGCGCGCCTCGGCCCGGCTGCGAAAACTGTCGTCATCTATGATGGTCGTAAATTTCTGCGCTCCTTCGAGCGTTTTACGGATCGTTGCTTCGCCACTTTGGTTACCGGCGAAGGCTAGATCAGTTCCGGTAGCTCTTAAGGCCGAATTGATCGAAGGGTAGACAATCTGGTCGAAGGCTTCTTTTAGAGCCGCCGTGAATTGTAGACCTACGCGATCACGTAGCGCATCGAGTGCCCGCCACTGCGGATCATCGGACGGAGTATTCTCACTTTTTAGCTCGTCTTCGATGCTTTGTAGCGCACGAGTTTGCCGGGCTGAGTCAAGCACTTTCTGGAACGTGTCCCGCGAGCCCGTAAGAAAGATGACGCGATTCTTGTATTGCTGCTGGCTCCACCACGCTTGCCAGTCGCCGGAGATCGGCAATTGATTGGCCTGTCCGCCTGGACGCACAATGACGAGCGTAGTCTTTTCCTGTTCGACCTGCACTTCGTCGGGCGGTGGCAGTACTTTGACGACCTGATAACAGTCGCGGAGTGAGGCAGAGAAATACGACTCCAAATGCGCGCGAAGCATGCGATCGACCGTTTCAGCATGCAGTGAAAGCGCCGTAGACCGCAACTTCGCAGCAAGATTCTGTTGATTCTTGAAGAACAGACGGCCGTCGGCCGAATTATGGAGATACCAAGCGCGGGTTGCTAATTTATCGAGAACGTTAGTTTTAAAAGTCGACAAGTCACGGCCGGGTCGCTGCAGACAGTCGACGAGTTGATATTCTCGTAGACCGTGAATGGCACCTGGCGTCGTCGAAAGCGATGCTACTAGAATGAGTCGCGCTGAATCTGATGCATCGGAATTGCCATTCGCGCGATCGATTTCCTCTACTTCGGCATCACCACCATGAGCAATGTCGTGCGCGATCGCTTCGCTCAACGACGGATTGATCGCACGAATTTCAGACGCCATCTCGTCCAAATTTAGATCGAGATCATACGGGTGAATCAACTCTAGTTCGGCTGCTCTCTTTGAATTCCATAGGTTTGATACGACCATTTGCATGAGGCGAATCACGCCGCGTGTTTGCTGGAAACCGTCGTTCTCCTTGAATTTTCCCACGAGTTCCCGAAGATCCGGATGAAACGGGTAGGCATCGACTACTCGCGTGTAAAGCGATTCGGGGGAGGTCGTGGTCAGCCCCATCTTGTTTGCTTCTCGGAGTCCTTCGCGATAAGCCCCTGCCACCTCCTGAATTGCCGCATCCGGCGCAACGCTCTCAAACAATCGTTTGCGAAGGATGTGGTAGAGCTCATCGCCATTCGGATTAACCGGCGTAATTGGAACGGCGATGCGTCGAGCTTCTGATGTGATGCCTTGTATCGCACGGTTGATTGCTGCCTCAACGCTGGACTGGCCGATGCTGTAGTTCGTGCCCGCCAGGTCAGACAGCACAACGCATACGTTGTCCATGTCAGCCACGGCAACAAACAAGTTTCCAAGCGCGGCCGTCGTCATCACACCCAGGTCTAGGCTGCCTAGGGGTACCGCTGCTGCGTATTCTAGATACGGTGGCAGCTCGTCGAGAAAGATAATGAGAGGTTCACTACCTATCAATTGCTTCCAGGCTTCCGGCCCCGGCGCCTTCAACAATGGCGAGACATAGGGAGCGAATTGGTCGGCTTTGCCCAATTGATCGGCGAGCGCCCCCCAGATTCCTCCTGCCGCATCGGTGCTTCGACCATTGAATCCGACGACACGGCATGCTTTGAGCATTGGCGCCGGATTTTCCGCGCCTAGCACTCTTTTCCGCAATTCAGGATCGCGTGCCAACAACCCTAGAGCAATCATGCTATGGGTCTTGCCACCTCCCATAGCCTGCGACAAGAGGAAGACCGAAGAGCCCGAACCTGCGCCGCCGAGATGCCTGAATGCTCGGTCTACGAGCTGTCTCATATACACATCT
>JBEPVT010000019.1:0-71191 GCA_041690895.1 Gammaproteobacteria bacterium | reverse complement strand
CAAGACCGGCAAGAATAATTGTCGCCACCGGAAGAAGTAATTGACGCCAGACAGATGTCCATATCCATCGACGGATTCGTGGGCGGTCCGGGTGGTGAAAGCGATTGGCTGTTCCACAGCAGGGACCAGACGGCGACAGCCTGGACCGTTAAAGGCCTGGACTCGTCGATGAATATCACCTGCTCGTGCACCCGATTGCGTTGGGCAAGGGGCTGGCGCTGTTCTCCGACCTTGCCGCGCCACGGCTCTCAGACTGATAAGCTCGACGGCCTTCCCGGCGGGCACGATGGCGCAGTTCTATCGGCCAACGTGAACGCGTCTGAGAAGGCGATCGGTCACGGCCTTTGCGGCGAACAGCAAAACTGAGAGTTGGCATCCGATTAAACGCCGCATGGCTTCCATCGCGGGACGATTTAGTTCGCCACGGCACCATAGCGGATGCGACAAGCCAAAACGTCAGTTAGCTCCATCTAGGTAGCAGCCGATGGAGCGAGTCTTTGCTCCGGTCCGGTCGCGAGCGTCAGGCACATACCCAATTCACGCTGGCGAGCGACCTCCATCTCACTTCTAGCGAGCACGCGGAGTTGGGTGCACTGTTGAAGTGATCTCGAGTCAGCGGCTTTGCCGCTTCCCATTTACATCTTGCATGTTCGGAGGCATGCTCGCGATGTCGTCTTGATTCTCAAGACCCTCGAAAAAGAAGCTGACTGGAGATATAAAAATGCATAAGCAAGTACGTTTTGTTTCTGTTTTGGCGGTAGCCGCCCTCACCTTTGGATGGGCAAGCGGCTGCCTAGCTGCGGGAACGATGATTGTGCATCACACCGTCGCTAGTTACGCTAAATGGCGTCCAATTTTTGATGCCGACAAAAAGTTGCAGGAAGATGCGGGGCTGACCAATCCACGCGTTTTACAGTCGGTGGGCCACCCCAACAACCTGACACTGATCTTCGACATGGCTGATGCGGCCAAGGCTAAGGCTCTCGTGACGTCCAAGGAGCTGAAGCAAAACATGGCCAAGAGCGGAGTCATCGGCAAGCCGCAGATATTTTTTCTGAACGCCGCTTCTTAAGAATTAATTTCCGACCAGGGATCGTTGTCGCGCCGCTTCAGCGCCGCGCGCCTGCGCAATGCTCGGCTAAATCTTCGCGATCTGGTCGAAATCGGCTGCGTTGTGTCTTTCGGGCAGCTGTTCGTCGGGTGGCCCGAAAGTCCGATTGACCATCCGGCCGCGCTTTACCGCGGGTCGGCTGGCGATGAGCTTCACCCAGCGATTGACGTTTTTGTATTCGTGGACGGATAAGAATTCCTGCGAGCTGTAGGCAGTGCGCAGCATCGAGCCGTACCAGGGCCAGATCGCGATATCGGCGATCGTATACTCGTCGCCCGCCATGTATTCGTTCTTCGCTAAGTGCGTATCTAACAAGTGCAGCTGTCGTTTGGTCTCCATCGCGTATCGGTTGATCGCATATTCGATTTTGAATGGTGCATAGGCGTAGAAATGACCGAATCCGCCGCCAACGAACGGCGCAGAGCCCATCTGCCACATGAGCCAGTTCATCGTTGCCGTGCGCTTGTAGTGCTCGGTGGGCAAGAAAGCTCCGAACTTTTCAGAAAGATAGAAGAGCATCGAGCCGCTCTCGAATAACTTTGTCGGCGGATCAGTCGAGCTGTCGAGCATCGCGGGAATCTTGGAATTGGGATTGATCGTGACAAAGCCGCTCGAGAACTGCTCACCATCGCCGATCCGGATCAGCCAGGCGTCGTATTCCGCGCCTTTATGTCCCATTGCGAGCAGCTCTTCGAGCATGATCGTCACTTTCTGGCCATTGGGCGTCCCCAGCGAATAGAGCTGGAACGGGTGCTTGCCAATCGGAAGCTCCTTCTCATGCGTGACGCCTGAGGTTGGGCGATTGATGCCGGAAAACTGGCCGCCGTTCTCCTTGTCCCAGACCCACACCTTCGCAGGAACGTAACCAACGGGCTGATTGCCGTTTGCAGGATCATTGTTTGCCATGTCGTTATCCTCGAAATAAATTCTTACCGAGCAGCGTGCTGCCGGCGCAGATGTGCCCAAGCGGAGGCTGCCTCATCCAGGGGACGCGGCGGACAATGGTAGCAGGCACGAATATCGGCATGACATTTCGTGCGAAAACTACCATGAAATTCAGCACATCAATCAGGACTACCTGCGGATGAAGTGCTTCGAATCGAGACGTGGAACTGCGCGACCTATGCGCGCGTGCTGTCCGATCGGGGATCAATCGAACGCGGCAAACGCGCCGATCTGATCCTCATCGACGGCGATCCAACCCAGGACATATCCGCGGTCCGCAATGTTGCGCTGGTTTTGCGGGATGGGGACACCTATTGCCCGGCGGAGTTGTACGGCAAACTTGGCGTGAAGTTTTTCGCACCGGCCTTGAAGCCGAATTAAAATTAGGTCACTGAGCCGTTCTACGCAGCAACGTTTCCAGTCGATCGAAGCGCTCGCGCCAGAACGACGCATATATCCCAAGCCAATCGACTAGGGGGCCTAAAGATTGCGCGCGTGCGCTGTAATGCGTTTCGCGTCCATCGCGCCTGTCGCGTACCAAACCGGCGAGCTTCAGGGCGGCTAGGTGCTTCGATACCATCGGTTGGGAGACGCCGGAATGATCGGTTAGGGCGTGCACGGAGTGTTCTCCGTCGCGGGCTAAACGCTCGAAAATGGCCCGACGGGTCGGATCCGCGAGCGTCTTAAATAGAACACTACTAGTTGTTTGCATGAGGTTAAACCATAACTCATGGGTTATTGCTTGGTCAAGCAGAGGGCCGCCGTGCCCTGTTTGCGCCGTGAGTTAACCGAATCAGGTGTGACATAGCGCACATGCCGTCAATTTGTGCGGTAAACGCGACCTTTTTGTGCGGATCGTTCTTCAGTCTTATGGTCAGTAACGGGGTAGGCTGCGCAGTCAAATGAACTCCGATCTGCACTCATGACCCGACAGCGACGCGATCCGGTGGACGACTCTCCCGAGCCTAACGATCTGTTTCGTTCCATCAAATCGAAGCTGGCACAGCGCGACGGCGCCGCGCCGGACGGCATTACCGTCGATCTGTTTCCGGTCACCCAAGAACTGCCGCCGCCCGAAGTCGACGGAGCCGCGCGGCAAAATTCAGCGACTGCAAATTCAACGATTACGAGCTTAGGAATTGGCGAGGTCCTGTGCGGCCGCTATGTCATCGAAAGCCAATTGGCCAGCGGCGGGATGGGCACCGTTTACAAGGCACTGGATCGATCGCGAAGCGAACACACCGGAGCGGATGCTCATGTAGCCATCAAGGTGTTACACGAAAAAGCGCGGACGCGATCCGACGTGCTGGCCAAGCTGCGGCGAGAATTCTATTGCGCTCAGGCGCTTTCGCACCAAAACGTCGTCAAAGTACACGAGCTGGATTTGAATCAATTTCCGTTCTTCACCATGGAATTGATCGACGGCGAAAACCTGCCCAGCTTAATGCAAAGATTTCACCCGCTGCCTTTGCCACGTTCTTACGCGTGGGCTGTGATCCGTGAGGTGGGAGAAGGTCTTGCACACGCGCACGACCGGCATGTGATTCATGGCGACATCAAGCCGCAGAACATCATGGTGACGAATTCGGGAGAGTTGCGGCTACTTGATTTTGGCATATCCGGCGAGTCAGCCACGGCGCTGACCCCGGCGTACGCGTCTTGCGAATTGTTGGAGAGGAAGGAAGCCGATGCGCGCGATGATTTGTTCGCGCTCGCCTGCCTGTCCTATGAATTATTGGCCGGGGAACATCCGTTTCAGCATCAACGCTCGACCGAGGCGCGCCTGCAGAAGCTGACGCCCTTCCGACCGCCGGAGCTGACGGGTCGGCAATGGAAGGCAATCATGCAGGGTCTAGCATGGGAGCGTGCCGATCGACCCGCGTCGGTGCGCGACTGGCTCGGGGATCTCGCTCTTGGGCGCGCACCGTTGGGCCCCATTCCGCAACCCGGGGATGCTAAAACGCCCCTCCTCAGTCGAGGCGCCGCCGCTTCTGCCTTAGTTGCCCTGCTCGCGGCCGTTGTCGTCGGCGGGATTACCTGGGCAGTGTTCAGCCGCCCTAAGCTGCCGCCGGTCGTAGCCGCCGCCGCATCCGATGCTCAAGTCGCTGCGCCGGTAATCGTCGACATAACGCCCGCGGAATCAGATCTCGACGACGCGCCGCCGGTCGACGCGACAGCGGCGCCCAAGACCGAGCCCAAACCTCGAAACGCTGCAGTAACGGGACCGGTCGACACGACCGAAAAGATCGGACTGGCCGCCGCTTCCTACTCGTTTCGGGCCGGCGAGAAATTCGCCGAGATCCGTGTGCATCGCTCGAGAGGATCGAAGGCCACGACCAGTTTCCAGTGGTGGACTGAGCCGGCCTCTGCGCTCGCTGGCGCCGATTTCGCGCCGCAGTCGCCGACGACAGTTTTTTTCCCGTCGGGCGTGCGTACGGTGAGCCTGTTCATTAAGCTGCTTCCCAACGCATCGCGAAAACGAACTGCGTTATTCTATGTGGTCCTCGGCAACACCAGCGACGGCAGCGCATTGACCGGTACCTCTAAAGCATCCATATCGCTCCGTCCATGAGGCTGAGGTTGCCTCGCTGCGGAGCGGCGCGCGCGATCTCGAAACTAGGTTTGGGCTCCCGCACGCAAGGGGCGCAGTGGGTAAAAGCCGGACGAGTTCGTGTCAACGGGCGCTTGGTGAGCGATCCGGAATTCCCGGTAAGTTACGTTACTGACCGCATTACGGTACACGGGCTGGAAAGCGCCCGGCCAAGGCTGGTCGTCATGCTGAACAAGCCCCGAGGCTTGGTGACGACAACCCGTGATGAGCAGGGTCGTGATACGGTATACCGTTGTTTTGCGGGCAGCGACCTGCCATGGCTCGCTCCAGTGGGAAGACTCGACAAAGCCAGCGAGGGTCTCTTGCTATTCAGCAACGACTCGGCCTGGTCTGCTCGCGTGACGCATCCCTCGACCAGCCCCGATAAAACATACCACGTGCAAATAGACCGGGTGCCGGACGCGGCGCTCCTCGCGGATGTCAAACGTGGCGTGGATGTCGACGGGGAATTGCTCCGGACCAAATTCGTCCGCTGTCTTCGCAGCGGTCAAAAAAATGGCTGGCTTGAAATCACCCTCGATGAAGGGCGAAACCGGCAGATACGCCGATTGCTCAGCGTCTTAGACATCACGGTGCTGCGTTTGGTGAGAGTCAGTATCGGAAATTTGCAATTAGGTCAGCTCGTCAAAGGCGGATGGCGCGTGGTGACGGAACAGGAGATCGAATCGCTCGCGCCTGCCGTGCCTTAGATCCGCGTACGGATGCATGATCCGCCGCTACTTGCTGGTGACCTCGGACGTCGTCGCAGCTGCAGCAGGCGCGGGCAACTCGGCTTCGAGACCGACGGTGGCGATGACGCCATCGGCCTTCTGCAACACTTCGCGCGCGTAGTCCCAGTGAATCGCAACCGTGGTGTTGCCGACTGCCGCTTTCAACAGGTCCGAAAATTGATCGATGTCGGGTTCAAAGCTTTGGCCCTGCGCATCGACCGGCGGATGCGCCTCGAGCAATAACTCGCCGTCGATCCACGCGACTTTCACGGGCACATTGATCAGGCGTACCGGCGTGCCGACGGGGATCATTGGAAACAGTGCGGCAACATCATCGGGATACATGCGAATGCAACCGTGCGTGACCGCCAGCCCAACGGCAATCGGATTGTTGGTGCCATGAATGAGATAGGTGCCGTTTCCCGCCGCAAGGCGCATCGCATAAGCGCCGAGAGGATTGTCAGGCCCGGGACCTACTTTCGGTGGCAGCGGATCGCCCGCTTCCGCGTGCTCTTTGCGTACTGACTCGGGCGGATACCAGGTCGGATCCTTCTGCTTTTGAATGACGTGCGTGACGCCGAGCGGCGTGCGCCAGTCCATCTTGCCGATGCTGACAGGATAGGTGATGACCTGGATCGGACCGCCGCGTTTGGGTTTCGGATAGTAGTAGAGCCGGTGCTCCGGAAGGTTGACCACAATTCCTTCACGCGGACCTGGCGGAAGAATGTGCCGCCCCGGAACCACTAACATTTTCCCGGCCCCCGGCAGCCATGGATCAACGTTGGGATTGACCCGAATCAGCTCCTCTGATCCTAGGCTGTACGCCCGCGCCAGATCGTAAAGTGTGTCCTCGTAAACCGTTTGGATGTTCTGGTCTTCCCCGACCACCGCATCCTCGGGTTTAGAAAGCGTATAGGTCGTCGCGTTTGCATACGGCGCGGCACCGAGGAGAATCAGAATGAGCAATCGCTTTATCGCTGCACCAGGGTTGCGGCCGGCGGGATCAGCATCGAGATTCAAGGTTTCCACGAGGTAAGCCTAGCATGTGCCCGGTGGGTTTGAGTCACGGTATCTTAGGCATTAGGTCCTACCGACGAGAGATCACTACTCTTTCCGCACAAAGCTCAGCGTGTTGCTTGAAAAGCAGTGACTTCTTTGGCATTCAATTGCCGCACCTCCGCCTCAGCACGCCGATTGTCAATGCTCTGCGCCGCCGCGGCCTGTCGCAAAGCGCGGGTAGTGCGCAAAATACAGCTGCTAGGATAATGCTCTTGGGCCTCCTTGAGATTGAAAGAACCCGGATTGCCGCTTCCAGTGCCCTAGCGATTGCTGGGGCTCGCGGGGGCTTACCAAGTGCTGTTGATGCTTCATTGTCTCCGCCGCGGCACAGAGCGCTGACCTCGAAGGCTCTCACGAAGCATCGCGCGGCACATCCATTGACTCACGCGCGTGATCTCATCAGTCGAGAGACCGCAAATGTCCCGCAGCACCAGTAAGGCTTCGATACCGGTGCAAAGCGCAAGCGCGCAAACCAGGCGCTTGTAATTCGCGGAGCTGATCCGCTTGCGTAGCGGCTTTACCGCGGATTCGATCCAATCCAGACGACGACCGCCGCGGCGTGGCTCAACGGCAGCAGGAACCGTCAATACGGTCTCGTGAATCATTGTTCGTAGCAAAGTCTCGTTTTCGATCGCGAGCCGCTGCATGTTAGTCACCACGCCATCGAGGCGCGCTTCTAGATCTTTCATGCCGGTTCCCGGCGCGGATGTGTCAATGGCCGCCTCCATGACGGGCCGTAGTTTCTCGAGCGCCGCATCCGCATGCAGCTTCGCAGCAGTGGGAAAATATCGATAAGCAGTGCGGCGCGACACGCCCGCCGCATCGGCAGCATCCGTCACCGTCGGCCGTTTACCGGCGGCGAGCAGACTAGCGGCGGTCTCCAGCAACAGCCGCCGCGTGCGCAGTTTCTGGCGTGTGCGGCCGGTATTTATCCCCGCAGCAGAGGTTTTTGGAGACCCGGTAGTTGACACCAGCGAATAATAGCATTATCTTTCGTGGCACGCATGAGCCATAAAGGCACACATGTGCAAAATTAGAAATAGCCGTCAGCAAATAGCCTGCTGTAGAATCTGCGGACAAACGGGGAAAAACATGAGCGTACAGGGTCTCGTCAACTATTTTATGGCCGGCGCCGCCGGCGTTGCTCTGATTGGAGCCTTGAGTATCGTCTCGCCAAGCCGTGCTGATGATCGGGGTCGCGACCGTGACAACGATAACGATGAGGCAAGAAGTCGTCGGGGATTCGAAATCGCTCCCGTGCCCCTAAACCTAAGGGGCAAGGATCGAGACCTCGTGGGCCTCGGCAGCTATATAGTCAACGCCGTGGCCGGTTGCAATGATTGCCACTCTGCCGATCCATCCGTCCAATACGCGCCAGGCGGAAATCCGTATTTCAAGGGAAGCCCGCCCAAAGTAGTCAATCAGGCTACCTACTTAGCCGGCGGCAGGAAATTCGGTTCGCTGATACCAGGCACGCCAAATATTGTTTCCCGAAACTTGACGCCGGATAAGACCGGACGAGCGGAAGGTGGACGATCGTTCGCTGAGTTTCTGCAGATCATGCGTACAGGTGAGGATCTAGATCACCTTCATCCAAACTGTTCTGCCACTGTGACGAGAAACTGTTTCCCTGCCAAACAGCCCTTCAACGGCGACCTACTCCAAATTATGCCATGGCCGGTCTACCAAAATTTGAAGGAACACGATATACGAGCAATTTATGAGTATCTCAGCGCAATCCCCTGTCTCGAAGGCCCAGCTACCGGCGTCTTGCACAATGACTGCGTTTGAATCCTCCCACTTTGGACCGAGTACGCCTTCTGGTGCGGGCTGAGAATTCTGGGCACAGCGATAATTGGCCGGCTGATTTTCTAGTGCGAAGTCGGCGCGTGGCGTCTTGCCGGCCTTCGCCAAGCGGACCTGCAATTCCTCTTTGAGGCCTAGCGCAACCTCGTCGGCACCGCCGCGCAACGTGACCGGTCCGCCGACGCAGCGAATTGAGTCGTCCTGCAGGCATGGTTCGCGCCGGGCGATTATATTTTTTCAATGATTTCATGATGAAATCAGTAGCCCTCTCGATCCGAACTTGCTCCTAAGGGTTCACAGGGCAGCGAATCAGCAGCAAAACGTGTAGTGTCGTCAGCGATCAATACGTTGAATAGATCGGCGGGAGCTTAGCGATGGCATCAGTTTTGAACATTCTGCGTCCGGCGGTTGCGGCGGCTTTGGTTTTCGCAGCGGCTTTCGCATTCGCGCAGGGCCCGACGCCGCAAATCTCGTCAGCGCAAACTTCGTCGCCACAGACATCGTCGCCGCTCAAGCCCTACGTCAGCGAAGACTCGGCGGTCCTGGTGCTGATGCACGTGCGGATAATCGATGGCACCGGTGCCGCAGCAGCGGAAGATCAGCGCATCGACATTGAGGGCGGCAAGATCGCGCGTGTGCAAAGCGCAAAGCTTCGAAATGCCTTTCCGCCCAACGCGAAGATATTGGATCTCAGCGGAAAGACCGTCATTCCCGGGCTGGTCGGCATGCATGAACATCTTTTTTATACCGGCCCGGAACGCGGAATGGACGGGTTGCCATTCTGGATCGAGATGATCGACAGCGGACCGCGCCTATATCTGGCGAGCGGCGTTACCACGGCGCGAACGGCCGGCAGCATGGAGCCTTACACTGACCTGTCGTTGAAAAAAATAATCGATTCCGGAGAGAAACCGGGCCCTAAGCTGCGCATCACGGGTCCTTACATCGGCGATCTGTTGGGCATTGCGCCGCAGCTGCATACGCTTAGCAGTCCCGAAGATGCCGGACGCACCGTCGACTATTGGGCCGCGGAAGGCGTCACTTCTTTCAAGGCTTATATGGGCATCAAGCCCGAGGAGTTGAAGGTAGCCGTGGAGCATGCCCATGCCAAGGGGCTGAAAATCACCGGGCACTTGTGTGCCGTGGGTTTCAGAGAAGCAGCGGCTTTGGGCATCGATAATCTCGAACACGGCATCGTGGTGGACACGGAATTCCTCCCCACGAAGAAACCGGGCATTTGTCCGGCGAAGGATGCGGCGGAAGATTTTGCGAAGAATCTCGATATCGAATCGGCACCGGTGCAGGAAATGATTCGCGATCTCGTCAGTCATCACGTCGCGGTGACTTCCACGCTGGCGGTGTTCGAGATCACGGTACCGAACCGGCCGGCGATGCGCAAAATGCTGCGAATCAAGGACGCGCTCAGCCCCCAAGGCTGGTCCACGTATCTGCGAATTCGCAGCGGCATCGCTGAGGAAAATGATCCCTCGAGCGCGGCTTCCCTGAAGAAGGAGATGCAGTTCGAGCGTGACTTCGTCAAAGCCGGCGGCTTGCTGATGGCTGGGTGTGATCCGACCTCATTCGGTGGAGTGTTGCCCGGTTATGGCGATCAACGGGGACTGGAACTTTTGGTTGAGGCGGGATTCACTCCTCTCGAGGCGATTCACATTGCCACCCAGAACGGTGCGATCTACTTGGGCGAGAGCGATCAAATCGGCTCGATCGCGGCCGGCAAGGCAGCCGACTTGGTGGTCATTGCGGGCAATCCCGCGCAAAACATCGAGGACGTTGAAAATGTGCAGCTGGTGTTCAAAGATGGCATCGGCTTCGATCCGGCGAAATTGACGCAGTCCGTGCAAGGGCTTGTGGGCCAACGGTAGCTGTCGCAGATTCGGTGCTAACTATGTCAAACACTGTTGCGCCGTTGCTTGCCGCCGACGAGCCGCCGGCCTGTCTGGAATTCCAAATGCAGGGGCGATCCGACTTCATCATCGTTGTGGATCACGCCAGCGCGCGCATTCCGCGGCGCTTGGCGAATCTCGGGTTGCCTGCCTCGGAGTTGCAGCGGCACATCGCCTGGGACATCGGCGCCTTGCGCGTGGCACGCGGCGCGGCAGAACTCATCGATGCGCCGTTGCTCGGGCAAAATTATTCTCGCCTGGTGATCGATTGCAATCGGGATCCTGAAATGGTGAGTTCCATCCCGCGCATCAGCGAGCTGTGCGAGATTCGGGGCAATATCGGCTTGAGCGCGGCGGAGATCGCGGCTCGCCGCGCGGAAATATTCGATCCCTACCATCGGCGCATTGCCGAATTGATCGACGCGCGACAAGCTGCCGGGCGTCGGGTGATATTGGTCGCGCAGCACACCATGACGGATGTCTACAAAGGCGAGCGCCGCGACATGCATGCCGCGGTGCTCTACAACCGTGATCGACGCTTCGCCGGTTTGGTGCTCGACATGCTGCGGCGGGATCAGCATTGGATCATTGCCGACAATGAGCCCTATTTCGTCAGCGACGAGACCGACTACACCATCCCTCGTCACGCCGAGGCACGCTCCTTGCCGCATGTTGAAATTGAAATTCGTCAGGATCTCGTCGGCGAAGCGACGGGTCAGCGCGAATGGGCGGCGCGCATCGCTCGTGTGCTTCTCGACGCCGAACGAGAACTTAACGGAACCACCTAAACAGGGGCCCGGCTGAGCCATATTCCCGCTGTCTGACAACGAATCGCGCCCGCGACCCATGCCAGCGGACGGCTATCAACGCCATCATGATTCCCTAGTAATTAGAGAAGAGAGATGCGCAATGTCAGTCAGTCCTCGAGGCAGCAGTTTGTTCGTATTTGCGATTGTTGCCGTTTTGGAAACGGTGGCATTGGGATTTACGGCTCAAGCCGCAACGCCCACTGAACTCGCCCCGCAGCATTCGGCTTCACCGCAAAGACTGTCGCCTCAAGTAAATGCGCCGCTCGACCGGTCTGGCAAAAAACGAGTTGGGAAGGCGTCGTTCTACGCGCATATGTTCGCCGGCAGAAAAATGGCCGACGGCAAGACAATGGATCCTCAGCATGACAACGCCGCGAGCCGCACCCTGCCGCTCGGGACTACGGCGAAGGTGACCAATCTCGAGACCGGGAAGAGCGCCTTGGTCACGATTCAAGATCGTGGTCCCTATGTAGACGGCCGAATAGTCGATCTATCGCCGGCGACAGCGCGCGAAATCGGCATCAGTGTTCGCCACGGCGTGGCTAAAGTAGAGGTGTCGCCCCTCGCGGTGCCGCTGGCGAACGGCGGCGTGAAGTTAGGTGCTGCGGGACAGGCGACGCTGGCGCGCAATGAACGGTCGACTCGTCAATTTCCTCCCGTTGGTTGGTAAGCTAGAGAGGTAAGACCGGCCGTGCGATGAGGGCGAAGGCTGCGTGCGACAGCAGGAGCAGCGGCAATGCCAATAGAATGGCATCGACTTGAACCGGCGGCGAAATGCTGGGATCGAGATGAGGAATTAAACTGAAGTAGGGCTTGTAGAAGCCAAGCTCGACAAATGCGACAAGGATGAACAAGAAGTAGCCGAGATTTTTGTATTGTCGTTCCACGGCGTCCGTTAATGCCCTCTCTATGGCGGTGCGTTCTGTCTCTAGGTCGCCGGTGTTTCGCCCCGCAATACCTGTAAATACCTGGTCCGCTCGATATTTCCGCCACTTAAGACCACGGCGACGCGCTTGCCAGACATGAGTTGCCGATCCTTCCACAGTGCCGCCAGCGGCGCGGCCCCGGCGCCTTCGACGACCTGGTGGGTGTCGTCGAAATATATTCTCATCGCTTCAGCTATTTCATCCTCGCTCACCTGGGTCCAACGCGCGACGCCGCGACAAATCGTGGCGACGGCCTGCGAATTGGGTTCCCGCGTGGCCAGACCGTCGGCGAAAGTGTTGGCCGAAGGGTAAGCAACGGGTTTGCCGGCGGCGAAGGAAAGCGCGGTGGCAGGGGCCTTGTCGGGGCCGACGCCAACGATTTCAGTTTTAAATCCCAATAGATCGCGAACCGCAATCAGTCCACAGATTCCGGAGCCCATGCCGACGCCCACGTACACCGCATCCAATTCCCCCACGCCGCGGAACAACTCCAAGGCGTAACTGGCAACGCCGGCGACGAGATCTCGATGAAAGGAGGGCACGAAGTGCAGGCCTTTGATGGCTGCCACTCGAAATGCCTCGTGTTTTGCCGCGTCGAAATCTTTGCCAAATTCGATCAAGCTCGCGCCAAAGGCGGCAATCGCTGAATTCTGATCCGGGGAGTTGCCCTTGGGCACATAGATAGTCGCCGGGACATCGGCGCGGGCGGCGGCAAATGCAATGGATTGTCCGTGGTTGCCGCGCGTTGCCGAAATCACGCCGGGAATTCCGGGTTGAGATCGGCACAATCGGTCGAGGTACACGATGCCGCCGCGCACCTTGAAGGCGCCGGTCGGCGTGTGATTTTCATGCTTTACCCAGACGCTGCACCCTAGGCGGCGCTTGAGCTTCGGCCACGCATACGCAGGTGTCGGCGGCATCACGCGGTAAACCAGCGCGGCGGCGCTTTCCAGTTCTTGCAATTCAAAAGGCAGCATCGGATCCAGCATGGTCCCTCTTATCTAGCGGCAGCAGCCGCGCTCTTGTTGAATCGGCGGGCACGCGACGCTGCCGTAGGAACAGAATACACAGCAATCGCCGGACTTGGGCCGCAGCAAAGTCTTGCAGCCGGTGCACTCGTAGAAATATTGGCAGGCATCCGTCGGCATGGTCTCTTCGCGCCTGTGGCCGCAGCTCGGGCAGGTGACGATTGATTGCAATATGACTTCGCTCACAATTTGCGCGCCCCGGTGCTTGAAGTACATTGCTAGACTACATCGGCAGACTTCCTTTTGGCCCACAATTTGTAGGACCGCCTTTTTGGAGGAGCAGTGCACCCATATCGACTACCGTTGAATTTGAATGCTGCCGCCTTAGCGTTGCTATTGTCAGGAGGCTCGCCGGCATTCAGCGCATCCGCAGCCGACGATCTCGTGCCGCAAACACCCGCCGCGTTTCTGCCGGGAGGCATGCTGGGTATCCAGCTGGGCGGATCTTGGCGGCAGAGCAAACAGAATCCTTCGCTGCATCAATTGAACTGCCAAGCGGCCACGGACGCGAGCGACTTCGACGAGGTGTGTTTCTTCCGGACTTCAAGCGCAAGCCGCGTGGGTGGGGCAGAAATTCATGACGGATTCATCGTTGGAAAGGACGGTGAGGTCGTTTTGGTCGGCACGGGCATCAGCATCAAGAACGCGGACGATCCTCTGGCTGAAGCCGTGGTGCAGGCGTTGCAGTCGCAGATCAATTCGGCATTTCAGCATACAGGCGATAACGTGCTATTCGTGAAGCTGCCCGCAAGACGCATGTCCGCTGCAGAGCTTGAGGGCTATTCGAAAAAAGCACCTGTTCTTTTGGTACAGCTCGAGGCCAAGACCAAGGAACTCGCCGTGCTGTATGGGTATCTCGCCCCCGTCAATGCATTCGGAACGTTGACTTCCGACTAGCGCTAAGCGCCTCGTCAAAAAATGGTGGAGCATGGCGCAGACAGCCCATGAGTCCACTTTTTTTAGTTGCCGGCGCCGGCTTGATTGCAGGAATGATGAACGCGCTCGCCGGCCGGCATCATTCGCGCAGGGACATTATTGCTGTCGGTCGGCATTACGCTGGCATTTTTCGCGCGCGCGTATTTGAAGTAATCTAGCTCAACGCACTCCAGGCTGCGCACGCGAGCATGAACCACAATGCCAACGCGGAGATGGCATAGAGCCAAAAGCGAAGAATGACAATGTTGGCCGTGCAATGCACCGCGCTGTGCAGCACCCGAAAGCCGGCGAATGTCCATGCAGCGATGAGGTAGGTCTCGTCCACCTTGTGGGTGACATACAGGTACAGGATAAGCGCGTAGAAAATCGTGGGAAGTTCGAATAGATTCTTGAGATTGCCGCAAAGATCGCGGTCTGATTCATTGTTTTTCTCCGATCATTGGGTGGCAGAAGAGGCGCGGAATTCCGCAAGAACGGCGGCAAATACGCTCGCAAACGCGTGAACATCTCCCGGCCAGCGCGCCGACACATAGCGGCAGGCGCTGCCAGCGCACGGCTGACTTCAGCCTGCACGCTGCGATAACCGAGCGCTTCAGTACCGACTTCCGGATAGGTGAGATATTGCCGCATGCCGCGCGCCCAATGGCCGCCAGGCAGCACTAGGCCGTCGTACTGATCGGCGCTGAGCGCGGAATAGGACGCGGGAGCACGGAAGGCCGGGCTAATCTGCATCGACGCGTGCGCCCGTCGTGCTGCGATATTCGCGCGCAGTACCAGGCCCAGCAATTTGAATTTGCGTAATACGGGGACGCGGCCCCATAGATCGAGTCCTTCGCCGCTCAGCATCAAGGGGTCTGCGGTTGCCGCCACGCCATCGGGTGTCGCGAAGAGCACTGAATTTCCGGCTTCACTCAGGACTTTCCAGGTCAGCGCGACTTCGCTCGGATCGAAATCCCGCTGCGGTAGAACGATCAGGACAGGACGCGCCGTCATTGAATTAGGATATCCCAGGCACTGGCATGAAGTGTCCGCTTTACGGTCCGCCTCGTACGTCGATACTGCGGCGAGGCCTCTGAAGAAAAGATTGTTCTCTGTTGTGGCAATGTGCACTCGGTGGCTAAAGTCGATGATCCGCTAACCGTTGCGAATAGTACTGCCCCGCCCGCTACCTTTTACCTCGTCAAGCCGGGTGACTCGCTGTCGCAAATAGCGAAGTCCGTCTACGGTGATGCCAGTGCGTACGCGAAAATCTTTGATGCCAACAAGCCGATGTTGAAGGATCCTAACAAGATCTATCCCGGGCAGCAGTTGCGGATCCCACCGAAAACATAGTGCATCCCTGATAGAAACCGCGCACTCAATCTTCGGCAGACCGAAAATTACTGGGACTCATTTAACTTCGGCTAGCTTCAATTCACGGTCGTACTGACGGATGTCGAAGCGATGCCATTGGCCACGACGGCGAGCGTACTCGCGCCGGTTTCCGCAGCCGCGGGAACATCAAATAATGTGGAAACGATTGCGCTGCCGGTGCCGACGCCCATGCTGCTGTGATCGTGTGTGCGCGCGTAGATAACATGACCTGACACCGTATTGGTGATCCGAAGCAGTGGATAATTGGTAGCCGAGTTCAGTTCGTCACCGAAAGCAGCGGCCTGCGACAGACCATTGAACTGTGTGCCTGAAATGGCGTAAGTGGCGCCGCGCGTAACGCTCATCGGTGCGCTGGTAATCGCGGGAGCCCAGGCTGGGTTGACACTGCCGCTGCCATTGTAGATGCTCGTGATGCCCCCGGTCACAAGCGCCTGACCATTCGGTAGGGGCAGAACGAAGTACTGAGTATTGCCGCCATTATTCGGCAGAGAACCCGTGATCGACAGCGAGACGCCGTCGTATTCGTAGAACGCGCCTGAGGTCGCGGCAATGAGCACATGACCGGAAGGCAGCAAAGCCGCGCTGGAGTCGGCGGCATCGTCGCCCGGGCTAAAATCCGGTCCCGCCGTAAAGCTGCCGGAGTTCGCCGGCGTCGCGCCGGGCGTGTAGATTGCCGTGTGCGCAACCATTCCGTTCGCCGCGGCACCCGTCGCAAACACCGTGCCGTCGGGCAGCAAAATGGCCGGGCCGATTTCGCCCGGCGGAAAGTAAGTGCCCATGGGGCCCGGTCCATAACTGACGCCCCCCACTACCTGAAGCGGCGCTGGACCGTAGGTCAAGCCGCCAGGCGAGCTCGAGGGGGACGTCAATCCATCCGGCGTATCGCCGTCGCCGTACCATTGCGCCGCGATCGGGTCGTAATGTTCGGCGTTGCGCGGCTTGCCGACATCGATGCTGAATAGATCTCCATCTGGCAGCAGGGTCCAGCCCTCTTCGGCGAAATCGTCTGCCTTGCCCGTAGCGGGCAGCAAGGTCCACGTCGAGCTGACAGGATCGAGGCGCCACATAGCCCGCCCCAGCTTCGTGCCAAAGACGAAGCCGCCATCCGGCATCACGACCCCGGACGAATCACCAATATAGTCCAGCCCGGGGGGAGCGGCGACCATGGTCCAACGATCGGCGACCGGGTCGTACAGCGCGGACATGTTCGTGAGTCCACTCGGCGCAAACGGCAAACTGAAATCGTTTTGGTTGTATTCTCCGCCGATGAACAGCACCCGCCCATCAGCGAGCACGGCCTCCGCACCATCGGACGGAGCGTAACCCACCGGCGGACTCGACAGTTTGTGCCAGGTGCCATTCACGTAGTTACCTTGTGAATCTGGTGTCAGATTGTAGAACACGCCGGCATCGATGTTCGACTGCATCATGACACTGCCATCGGTCAGTAGCAGACTCAAGAATCCAGGCTCGGGTGGCTGATTTGCGAGCGCAGTGAACGGCACCGTCGTGCACGTCACCGTCACGTTCGTCACATTCGCGCTGCCCACGTTGCCAGAACCGTTAGCGACTGCGCAATTTTGAGTGGGCGCCGTCGGCTCTGTCGCCACAGCCACTGAATAGGCGGCGCCGCTATCAAGCGCCGTGGGAAAGGAAAACGCGCCTGACGCTGACACCGCGAGACCGGGGCCGCCATGATTTTGCAAGACCAAGCCCGAGCCACTAAGCCCTGAGACCGTGCCGCCTATGGTGTAGGTGGCCGGCGGTGCGGATGCACCGCCACCACACGCAGCCAGGAGGAGCATCAATGAGATCGCTATGACCGCTGAACCGAACTCTTCGGGATGCGCCACAATGCTGTCATGTGACACCGCATCATCTTGTCGCGGGTGTCGTTGTGAATTCGGCTCGTTCCATGATCGCATCGCCATTCGCCAAGTTAGAAGCGGCCCGCATCCACGTCAAGAATGAACTTCGTCAGTCCAGCCATGTAAACCTGCTGATCGTCGTAAAGCGCGAGGTGGCTGCCTTTTGGACAGTACAGATAGCGCCCCTTTTTGACTTCCTTGGCGATTTTCTCCATCTGCGCCGGCTCCATGGTGTCGTAGCGGGCGCCGATGGCCAGTGTGGGCACGGTGATTTGGGGCAGGTTCGCGGTGCGATCCCAGTTCACGAGCTTGCCGCTCGCGCCCATTTCGCTCGGGCCTTGCATGGGTATGTAGATCTTCTTGTTGATCTTGGCGAAGGCGCGCATCACCGGATCGGGCCACTGATCGGCCGGCATGCGCAGGATATGGTCGACGTAAAAATTCGGTATCAGCAATTCTTCGTAACGCGGGTCGTCGTATCGGCCCTTCGCCTCGAGCTGCTTTATTTCATCAAGGACCTTCTGATCCATCGCGGGCATGAGCACACTCGCGGCATAGCGGTTGTACGCGGGAATGCTCGCCACCATGTTGGAAATAATGAGTCCTTTGAGATTCTGTTGATATTTCAGCGCGTATTCCAACGCCAAAATGCCGCCCCAGGATTGGCCGTAGAGATAGAAATTACTCT
Organism: Gammaproteobacteria bacterium; assembly: GCA_041690895.1. Classification (GTDB taxonomy): domain Bacteria; phylum Pseudomonadota; class Gammaproteobacteria; order Steroidobacterales; family Steroidobacteraceae; genus Bog-1198. The sequence continues at coordinate 53,419 of JBEPVT010000019.1, read as the reverse complement.
TGTCGAGCTTGAGAGCTTTGCGGACCTGTTCCACCTCATCCACGAAGCGCGGTAAATCCCAGAGAGTGGGTTCATCAGGTTGATCGCTATAAGCGGATCCCAGTTGATCGTAGTAGTAGTACTCGATACCCGCCTTCGGCAGATAGCTGTCGAAAGCCTCGAAGTATTCATGGGTAGCGCCGGGGCCGCCATGCAGCAGCAGCACCTTGATGGTTGGGTTGTTGCCAACCCGCTTGGTCCAGACTCGAAAGGCGCCCTTGGGTGTTTGAATGGTAATCATTTTGGCGCCGCCCGAGAGGACATCATCGCGGCCGGATGAATCGAGGTAAGAAGCAGGCGCCGAGTTCACCGACGATGCCATCAGGGAGAGAAGGAGAGAGGCAATTGCGGAAACGAGACGAACGTATTTTTGCATTGTAGTTTTCCGTGGTTCATCGAGCGAGACTAGCTCAGCTATTGGAGCTTTGGCAAATCAGGCTCGACGGCGTTGCGGGCAAGCAGAGCGGATCTGCAAGATGCTTTTTTTGACGCAGAACTGGCGGGTTCATCGCGCATTTCGGGTTAGGTTAGATACAACGAGGATCCTCGGAGTAGGGCCGTGGAATTCAAGATGACCGGTAAGTACCGATGGCTAGCCCGGACAATGGCTGCGATCCTTTTCATAGTTGCAGCGGTGGCAGCGCTTTGGGTAGCGTTCTTGCTGCCTTTTTTCTTTGCGCGCTGGTGGGCAAGCATTCAGCTTCTAGCGCTCCTTGCCGTGGTGTCGTTTTTCTTGATCCTGTGGGCGGGAGCAAGATTTTCCACACATCTTTGGGGCGCGAACAATGGCATGCAGGTTGCCACACTAGCGGCTGGAGCGTTTACATTCGTTTTTGCCGTTTCGCTTTATTTGCTGGTCCTGAAACCCACGGCGGACCCCGGGAATCCTCGATCTTACGAGACTACCCGGTACTGGCTACTTCCCACCGGTTCGCGAATCGCTTACAGCGAGTTCGACCCGCCGCCGGGCATGGCCGTAAATCCCAATCCGATCGTCTATCTTCACGGTGGCCCAGGTGCACGCCAAGGTCGATTTGATCAATCTATCTACGGCGAGTTTTCACAGGACGGATTTCGAGTTTTTCTCTACGACCAAGCGGGCAGCGGCCTGTCGGATTTTCTGCCGCACATACGCGATTACACGATACCCCGTGCCGTCGAGGATCTCGAAGCGGTGCGGAAGGAAATCGGCGCCGACAAAATGATCTTGATAGGCCATTCTTGGGGTTCAACGCTGGCAGTGAGGTACATGAGCAAGTATCCCGGGCACGTAGCCAAGGTGATATTTCATGCACCCGGGGAACTCTGGAACTATACAAATGCCGACCGCGATCTTAGCCGCACCGATGCCCAGAAATTCTCTTTTCCCAAGCTGCGCTTTCTCGCAGCACTATATCTTGCAGAGCGAAACCCGGACGCCGCGGAGAACCTGGTCTCCCAGCGCGAATTGGAAGGCTTGTCCATCCCATATGTGAACGAGGAACTCGGTGAACTCGTATGCAAAGGAGATTCCAACCGACTACCCGCGGAGATCGCCGCGATGCGTGCCGCGCATGACAACCCGGGCATCAACACATACTTCCAGGTAAGTTTTGGCCTGGACAGGCAATCGCCTCAGGAAGACCCCCACGAAGCTTTGCGAAAAGATCATACGCCGGCGATCTTGCTGGACTCGGAATGCAACTTCGTTACTTGGAATGTTTCGCTGGACTATCGCAAGACTTTGCCGAACTTAAAGATCTATTACCTGCCTCGCTCGGGTCATTACATACAGTTCGAGCAAGCAGAGCTGATGCGTCGGATCCTGGCCGCCTTTCTGCTCGATCAGCCGGACGTGATCGCGCCGGTGGAAGGTGATGCGGATCCTCGGTTGAGTTTGGGGAAAAGCACGAGTGGTGATCACTAGCATGCGAGGATCAGAAGTGAAATGGCGGAGACGAAGACTGATCGTTCCGGCTGCGATCGCGCTCTGTTGCAGGCTTGCCGACCGACGTGCGCGGCGCTACGAAACGCCGTGTATTTGTCGCTGTTTTCCGCGTGGAATCGAGGCGGCGATAACCCAGGCTGATGCAATCAAAGCGAAGTTCATCGCGTTCGCGGCCCAGTTAAAGTGGGCGTGGGGATCGGCAAAGACGCCGGGCGCATGCACGAGAATCCCGAACACCACGAACATGGCGGTAAGGAGCATGGCCGCGGTACGGGCTGCAATCCCAGAAAGAATCGCGGCGCCGGCCGCAAAATGTCCAGCCGCCGTGGCGTAGGCCCAAAACGTCTGGCCAGGCGGCAGCCACGCCGGCACCGCGTCAGCGGTGGGCTTCAGATAGAAAAGGTGAGCTGCCCCGAACACAATGAGGCACACACCGAACAGGAGCTGGCCGATCCTGACGACCCGATCATCCGCGCCCATCCGATCGGCCGCCCCTATCCGACCGGTAGCGGTCGCCGGCGTTGCGCAGAATGCGTAGCTCACCAGACCGCCCGCCACGAGTGCTAGCTGCTCGGCGACACCCGACCAAGTCACGAATACGGATGGATGCGCGATGACACGCGGCACGTGGAGTAAGAGAATGCCAATGCCGTAAAGGATGGTCAGCGTCAATGAACTCGCGGCGGCGCTGCGCCGCCATTGAATGGCTAAACCCGCAAACAATAAGACCGCGGCTACTGTGTAGGCCAAGGCAGTTCTCCCGGGCAGGGTCGGTGAGACCGGCTGCCAGACGGCTGCGAAGTCATCCCAAACCAGGCCCACCAAGCCGAACGTGATGGCCGACAAACCGTAAATGCGGACCGCGACTTGACGCGCGAAGATCTTGTCCAGAATGGTAGCCATAACGCTAGTATAGGAATGCCCAGCCTCTCGCGCGACAGCTCGGGGTGAATCCAGGGTGGGCGCCGCATCGGCAAGTCGGCCAGGTCGGGGTCCTTGGCTGCCGGCAATCGACCGAGCTTTTAAGCAGCAGCCGGCGCGGCGCCCGCGGCTTCTAGGCAGATCTCGGGCATGATTCGCTCGGCAAGGGAGCGCAGTTCGTTTAAGGCATGAACGAGCAATGTGCCGGTTGCTCCTGTGAAGCCGACATTGCCCGTCTTGATGGCAGCATATGCCTGCAGCGCAATATCGACCAGTCGTCGCTGCTCATCGACAAAGCGTTGTTGCGAAGTTGCTGCATCGATGTCAACAGAGACCTGTCGGGCAGCACCAAATGACGTGACAGCATCTGCGATGGCGTCGTCAAGACAACGGTTGAGCGTACGAAATTCGTCTGCGGAAATCTTGGCTTTCTTTTCGACCGCCAACGCGGTAATGGATTGGCACACATCTCCGTAATCGTGCACGACTTGGTCAACGCTATATCCAAGGCGCAGCAGTTCAGCGCCGTGCAGGGCCGCAGAGCGAGCAATCGCCGTCGGAGCTGGCGTCGGGTCAGTCTGACCGTTACCAGAGGCGGGTGTGATTTGCTCGACCCGCAGGGTGTCGACGAGTTGTTGCAAGAATAGCGGAACTCCATAATCGATGGCCGCTGAGTTGTCGAAGCCTTCGACTCTTTTGGCCACGTTGTCCTTACAACGCCTGATCAACTCTTGGCGGTTGGAGGTCAAAAACGTATGGAGCATCAAGCTACGCTAATACCTCGGGACTCCGATGTCTGTTCACTATCGCACATAGCTGGCGCGGCCTCAGCCGTGCAAAATTCATACCCGGACTCATTCTTCTTTGCCAGGTACATTGCCTCGTCCGCTTTGTGGATCAGCAGCTCCGGAGTGGCGCCATCTTTCGGGAAAATCGCGATTCCAATGCTCGCCTCGATGCTGACGCTAGCAGTACCCGCCTCGCACGGCGCTCGAATTATGTTGAGCATCTTTCCCGCAATCATCGCAAGGTGCTTTTGCTCATGTATCTGAGTCGCAAGGTATAAAAATTCGTCACCGCCATGGCGGCTGACCGTGTCGTCAGCGCGGGTGTTTTGCTTGAGGCGTTTTGCAATAGTCTGCAGGACCAAGTCCCCAGCATGGTGTCCATGCGTATCGTTAATGCGTTTGAGCTTATCGAGATCAACGAACATTACAGCAAGCGTCCAGCCATGCCGCTTCGCCTCAGCAACGGCGTGTTCGAGGCGATCATTGAAAAGGGCACGGTTCGGCAGGCCGGTCAAAATGTCGTGGAAGGCAGCGTTACGGGCGCCGCCCTCCTGTTCCAGGGCCGCAGCCAGTTGGTGATCAACCATGATCCGATTTCTGACCTCGGTCTCCCAAGTCTGGTTTACAACCGTCATCTTTGCTAACGCGTCGCGCAATTTATTTTCGACGGATTCGATTTTTTCCAACGCAATTTCAACTGGAATCAAACCCTGATTCACCAGTGTTTGCTTAATGGTTTTATTGACTAAGGACAGCTCCTTGGCGGATTGGTCCATTAGTCCATTGATCTGCTCGCTTTGTTTCAGCGCCTCGATCAGTAATTCTGTCATGTAGGAACCAACTATCTGTCGCGACTCTGAGGGACGGGGTTAGGACGCGCCGCTTTCGCGGGAGCACGGTCCGAGTCTGGTAGTCAACGCGAACGTATCGTATCTGAATCTGCATTGCCGCATCAATCGGTATTCAATTGCCAGGGCAAGTGCCCGATGAAACGCAGATTCAAAGTAAGAATTACAATTCGTAAATGAAATCCTAGCCGGGAACACGGTGCTGCATTGCTGCGCCTCGGTTATAGCATCGACCAAGTGGTACACGATTATGAGGATGTTTGCCAAGCGGTTACTGCGTTGGCCGTCGATCAGAACGGTTCTATCTTCGCGGACGAATTTCGCACGCTCAACCGTTGCCTCGATAACGCCATTGCGGACGCTGTCGCATCCTTCGGGTCCGACCGCCAAGTGTCAATTGAGACCCATGTGACAACCTTGAAACAACGCTTGGTTGCTTACGCCGACGAGCATCGCCGCTTAACCGAATTGCCATCCAGGCATTTTCTGCTGCTCTGTGTCCATCCGGAGTGTGGTCGAGATCGCCGTCTCACGATTTGGGCATTGACGGCGCCAGCCGGCTGCTTAGGGCACCAGTACCGCCGCGCCTTCAAAACGACCGGCGCGAAGGTCTGCGAGCGCCTCATTGGCGCGCTGCAAGGAGTAGGGCGTGGTTTTGGTGACTATACTTATTTGCGGCACGAGCCGCAGGAAATCAAGCCCGTCTTGCCGTGTGAGATTCGCGACCGACAGCAGTTGCCGCTCTTCCCACAGAAGATCGTAGGGGAAGCGCGGAATATCGCTCATGTGAATGCCTGCGCATACCACTCGGCCGCCTTTTCGCACGGCTTTGAGGGCCAGCGGAACTAAGTCGCCCACGGTTGCGTAAATGATCGCCGCATCGAGCGGCTGCGGCGGCGTCTCATCGGAGCCCCCGGCCCAGGCTACTCTCAAGCTTCGAGCGAATGCTTGCGTCGCTAAGTCTCCCGGACGCGTGAACGCGAATACCGAGCGGCCCTGCGATGCAGCAACTTGGGCGATGATGTGCGCCGCAGCGCCGAATCCGTAAAGGCCCAAGCGCTTACCGTCGCCCGCCATGACCAGCGATCGCCAGCCGATGAGCCCGGCGCACAACAGCGGCGCGAGAGCGACATCATCACCGGCTTCGCCGAGCGGGAACGAGTACCGCGCATCCGCGATCACCGCATCGGCATAGCCGCCATCACACGTGTATCCGGTAAAGAGCGGGCGATCGCAAAGATTTTCCTGACCGGCAAGGCAATAGGCGCAATCCCCATCCGTGTGGCCTAACCAGGGTATCCCGACGCGCTGGCCAAGTTGGAGACCTTGCACACCAACGCCAAGCGCGGCGACGCGCCCAACGATTTCGTGGCCCGGAATGATAGGTAGTTTAGGCCGCGGCAGATCGCCATCGACGACATGCAGATCCGTGCGGCACACGCCGCACGCACTTACCTTGACGAGAATCTCATTTGGGCCCGGCACCGGTTCGGGCATTTCGGTCCACTTGAGCGGCGATCGCAATTCATGAAGCACCATTGCGCGCATGGCATTTGTCCGTTTGTTTTCGACAATGCAGGCAAGACTATGCTAACTGGTAGCGTCGGCGAAGGTTTCTGCCGCGAGCGTCGAACAACGGATCGTTAATAGACCAATCTCCCCGGTATGCGTTCAATACCTCCATAGCGGGCGCAAAGCGCCCTCGATGCGGCGCCCGATGCGCTGCTCATCGTCGATGGGACGAGAGTCGTGCAGTTCGCCAATCGGCAGGTATCCGCACTGTTTGTGCCTTTCTCATGAGGAGATCATCGGGCGGCCGATCGAAAACTTGACGCCGGAGCGTTTTCGATCGAGTCACATTGGACATCGAGATCGCTATCTGCTTGCTGCGCGGTTACGGCCAATGGAACTTGAGCTGGAATTGTTCGCGCAGCAAAGATGGCACTGAGTTTCCGGTCGAGATCAGCCTAAGCCCGGTCTGTGGAGACGGAAAACTGGTGGCTACTGCGATCCGCGACGTCACGCAACGAAGGCGCGCGAGACGGCGGAACACGCGCAGCAAGTGGCTGTCGAGTCTCGCATCAGCGCGGATCGGGCGAATCAAGGCAAAAGCAGATTTCTGGCAACCGCCAGCCATGATTTGCGGCAACCGTCTAAATTTCCCTATCCAATACATCGACTCGATTGCGTAAGCGGGTACGCCCACCAGCCAAGTTGTGCACCTTGTGCAGCAGCCACTTAATCCAATCCTTCCAAAACTTCTTGAACCGCTCCGGGCTGAGCTCCGTGTATCGCACGGTGTGCCGGATATTTTTGTGGCCCGGGTACTGCTGCAGCGCGCGTGTATCTCCGGCCCGCGGATCGGGTGCGTCGAGTCGACGCCGTTCTTGATTCGGGTCACGTGCATCGAACCTGTCTTGAGGTCAAGCTGTTCCCAGCGCAAACTCACGAGCGGCGGATCGCCAGGGAGCAATACCCCGCATTCCCTGGCTTTTATAGGACAAATCCTATAGCGAGGCACTGCATTTGTCGGGTACTACTTGAACTAGCAAATGTGGAAACTTCAGCATCCCGCGTGATGCGGTGGTTGCAGGGTGTTTAGAATGGACGTTGAAGATCGCCTAAAGAGACTCCAAACATTGTTCAGCTACGCATTGAGCGGTTCTGTCGCAGCTAAGTCTCGTTACCTGGCAGTGCTGGGTGACCGGAGTCAGACGCCAGCGGCGGTTGCTCGGGCTAAGATGACCTGGCAGCACTTGGAAGCGCGAAAGACCGCAATCATTGCGCGGATGGTGGCGCTGGAAGAGCTGGAGGAAGAAACGGTCGTCTGAGTTAGGTTTCCAACGTCACGACCAACGGCAAGCCAGCCGGGGTCGAGACGAACTACATTTCAAGCGACCATATCCGAAACTCGCATGCCGGCGGCGTGGACATGATCATCAATTTGAAAACCGCGGTGATGACCAACACCGGCGTGAATGGCGCCGTCAATTCTTGGCGCCGGTCTCGGCCTTGTATGGCGCCGACAGCGTTCCTTTAGCCGTGGCGATCGGCAACAGCGTCGGATAGAACTGCACGAAGGTGTTGTCGACCGCTGCGTGTGCGGCGTGGCACGAATAGCAATCCGCAGTTCGGGGAATCATCTTCGCGGGCTTTGCGCTGTCGAAGCCGAAGAACGCCCAGCCTTCCGGAAAATGCGCGCTATCCTTTAAGTGGACTTCACGGCCCATGACCTCGGTGCTTTGGTAGTTGCCGTTCTTGTTAATCGAGCCTTTGTCGATTGCGCCGCGCACTTCGAGCACCAGCATGGTCCTGTCGGGCCAGGTGCCGGTCGCGAGAAATGTTTTGTAGGCACCGGGCTCGACAAACACATTATCGAACATGTGATGCGCCATGTTGACCATCGGGCTGTATGACATATCAAAGCCGGAACTTAAGTACACCCATTCGCGATAGTTTTGCGGAAGCGCGAGGCGGCCGTCTTCGGTGTAAACCGGGCCGCGAACCGCGGTCTCCGTGGATTCGCCCAAGGCGCTCGAGCCATTGAGGGCGATCGAGGCGCTGATGGCGATCGCGCATAGAAAGCTCCAAGCGGTGGTAATTATTTTGGCGTTCATGGCACGAGTATGGCGGAGGTGTATTTGTGGGGCCAGCGGCTTTTTGCCGGCCTGCATTCTGTGCAGCGTCATCGCAGCTGTCACGAACATGCCGGATTCGTAAGGCACTCGCCTAAAGCTGCTATACGGCAATGACTGTGGTTTGCGCCTGGAAAGCTACGGCATCACCGGGGTTCAAATCTCTGTGGCGCTGCGGTGCGCAGTGCCGGTCACGAGGTGTACATCTGCTGCGCCGGAGCATGGCGGAGCTGGAACGGGATCTGGATCCGCGCATCTTTTGCCGTATTCATCGCTCAACCATCGCCAACCTGCGTCGGGTACGCACGCTTTAATTCGACAGCGTCCGCGAATACGAAGTGATCCTCGAGAGCGGACAAAAGTTGCGGTTGAGCCGGCGATTCCGCCAGGATCTGCAATCAAGAATGCGGGTGTCGGCGCGACGTTTCAGTTTTAAAACGCGGCCGGGTAGGCGCCGCCATCCAACAAAACGTTCTGGCCGGTGATGAAGCCGGCGTGCACGCTGCAGAGGAATGCGCAGGTCTGGCCGAACTCGGCCGCTGTGCCGAATCGTTTGGCGGGAATGTTCGCGATGGAACGCGCCGCGGCCTCGGACTCACTCACTTGATTGCGCTTGGCGGCCAGAATCAAGTTGTTGCGCAGGCGCTGGGTATCGAAGCTGCCGGGGAGCAGGTTGTTGATCGTGACATTTTTGTCGGCAACGCTGCGGGCGATGCCCGCCATGAACGCGGTGAGGCCGGCGCGCGCGCCGCTCGAGAGGTCAAGACCGATGATCGGCATCTTGACGCTGGACGAGGTGATGTTGACGATTCTGCCGAAGCCTCGGCTTATCATGGTGTCAATGACTTTTTGAATGAGTTCGATGGGGGTCACCATGTTATTGGTCACGCCATTGAGAATCGCTTGCCGGTCGAGTTCGCGGAAATTCCGCAGCGGTGGTCCGGCGTTGTTGTTGATCAGGATATCGGGTGCAGGGCAGGCCTTGAGCAGTGCCGCCTGGCCTTCGGCGGTGGAAACATCGGCGAGCACGGCCGTCACCGAAACGTTCCAAGCCTGGCGAATTTCCTGCGCGGTTTGCTCGAGCAGCGTCTGATTGCGGCCGTTGATCACGAGGGCCACTCCCGCCTCGGCAAGCGCCTGGGCACAACCCTTGCCGAGGCCCTGACTCGAGGCACAGACGATGGCGCTTCGCCCGAGGATGCCTAAATCCATAATGACTCCGTTAGAAGCTTGCAATGAAGGCGCAGGAATCGTATAGCCGTAGGCAGTGATCGCGCAACTGCCTAGGGAGGAGTGTCTTTTTGTCGAACGAGCGAAACGCAAGCGGCCCGCGCATCGCGTCCGTGATCTCGCCGGGGCTGCTCGCAGTCCTCGAGGAATTGAGGCCGCGCGAGCCTATTTTCCATCACCCGGAATTCGGTACGAAGCGGCGGGACTACGAAGCGATGACCGATACCGAGTTCTGGGAAGTGCGCGCCTCGGGGCGGCGCTATAGCCGGGAATTCGTGCTGGACAAGTACCTGATTACCTACACCTTGCATCAAGGAAATCGGGGTACTCGCCGCGCGACGCTGTGGCGCAGGACCGCCGCCGGCTGGACGGTGCTCTATCATCAGGGCACCATGGTCGAGCCAGATAAACAAGCGCGGGAAAAATAGCGCCGCGCCATGCTGGCACTGCAAAACATCACCAAGACCTTCGCGGGCAAGCGCGTGCTTTCGGACGTAAATCTCAGGGTCCCGAAGGCTGCGACGCATGCGCTCATCGGCTCGAGCGGCTCGGGAAAAACCACGTTGCTGCGCATCACCCTGGGGTTGATTCCTTTCGACAAGGGCTACGTCAAGATCAACGATCAGGCGCTTTCCTCGTTCAGCCCGATTCAATGGGCGGACCGGATCGGCTACGTGCCCCAGGATGGCGGCCTATTCCCGCACATCAGCGCACTCGAGAATGTATCGCTGATCGCGAAGCTGCGGGGTTGGAATAAACAAAGGATCGATGCTCGCGTGCAGGAGCTGTGCAAGCTGGTCGATTTAGAGACGACGATCTTGGCTCAATTCCCCTTCGAATTGAGCGGCGGGCAGCAGCAACGCGTGGCCATCATGCGCGCTGCCATGATGGATCCTGCCGTGATGTTGCTCGATGAACCGATGGCGGCATTGGATCCGCTCATTCGACGCAGCCTGCAGCAGGAATTGAAATCTATTTTTCAACGCTTGGGCAAGACCGTGCTCTTGGTCACGCATGATCTTGGCGAAGCGGTGTTTCTCGCCGAGCAGATCACGCTGCTGCATGAAGGAAAAATCGTTCAAAGCGGCACATACCGAGACTTGCTGCGGCAGCCAGCGGATCCGTTCGTGACTGCATTCATCAACGCGCAGCGTACCTTGCCGGAAGCGGAAGTCGCATGAAATTCGCGGCGACCGAAATCGCATGAAAGCGGGCGCGGCAGCGGGTTGGCTATTGGCGGCGAGCTTGGTACACACGGCGCCGCTGTTCGCGGCAAATGGCATTGTCGTCGGCTCGAAGGCGTTCACGGAAGGCTATGTGCTGGGAGAAATCGCGGCACAAACCGTGGAAGCAGCCACGAACTCGCCCGTGGCGCGCAAGCTCGGCATGGGCAGCACGGGGATCGTGTTCGAGGCCTTGAAAAGCGGTGCGATCGATGTGTATTCGGATTACACCGGCACGCTGACCGAAGCGATCTTGAAGCGGCCGGACTTAAAGTCCGTCGATGAGATTCAGCGTGCGCTGTTGGAAATGGATTTGGTGATGTCGGCGCCACTGGGCTTCGACGACACGTATGCCTTGGCCGTGAAAGAGTCCTTTGCGATGGAGAATGACCTGCATTCCATCAGCGATCTGGCCAAAGTCGAAGTGCGCATTCGCGCCGCCTTCAGCTACGAGTTCATGGGTCGCAAAGATGGATTTGCGGGGATGGTGGCGAGCTACCGCCTGCATTTCGCGCCGCAGCGGATCAGTCGCATGGAACACAGTCTGACGTTCCAGGCGATCGATGATGGCGTCGTGGACTTAATTGATCTGTATTCCACCGATGCCAAGATCGAAAAATCAAAATTGCGGGTGCTCAAGGATGATCGGGGCTACTTTCCGGTCTATCAGGCGGTGTGGGTGGCGCGCAGGGCCTTTACCGAGCAGCAACCGCGGGCTTGGGCTGCGCTGCTGAAACTGCAAGGTTCGATCAGCGAACAGGCCATGATCGATATGAATGCGCAGGCGGACATTCAGCATGTGAGCTTTGCAAGGATCGCGTCAAAATTCTTAGGAGCGGAGGCGCCACGCTCGCAAAGCTTGAGGAGCAATATTCTGCAGCGCACCCGCGAGCATTTGTGGCTGGTCGGTATCGCGCTGCTGTTCTCGGTGCTGGTCGGAATCCCTCTAGGACTCCTCGCCGTGCGCTTTCAGGCCGCCGGTCAAGGCATTTTGATTGCGAGCGCGCTGATACAAACTGTGCCATCGCTCGCGCTGCTGTGCTTTTTGATTCCGCTGTTCGGCGTCGGCATGAAGCCGGCGCTGGCGGCGCTGTGCATGTATAGCCTGCTGCCGGTGGTGCTTAATACTTTCACCGGGATTCGCAGCGTCGATCCTAAGCATTTGGAAAATGCGCGCGCGTTTGGTATGACCCGCTCGCAGGTGTTGTTGCGCATCGTGCTGCCGCTCGCGAGTCCGACCATTCTCGCGGGAATAAAAACGGCGACGATCGTGAGCATCGGCACCGCCACTCTCGCGGCCCTGGTGGGGGCCGGCGGCTATGGAGCACCCATCGTATCCGGGCTGGCGCTCAACGACGTGCCCACCATTCTCACCGGCGCCATCCCTGCGGCGCTCATGGCGCTCATTGCCTACGGCCTGTTCGAGCTACTGGGGCTGGCGCTCATTCCGGCGGGATTGCGAAAGCACGCCTGAGTACGTTGACGACGACTGGACCGAGAAGCTCAAGCAGATCCGGGTGATCGATGAGTCCGGAGAAGACTGCCTTGATCCCAAAGCTCTTTTTTTCCTAGCCGCAGAACTGCCGCCACCCGTTCGCCGAGCCGTACTACAGATGGCCTGATCGCCGCGGGGGCGAGCGGCCGATAGACTGCAAGCAAGTTTGCGTCGATCAGGTGCTTTGCGCAACCGCGCGCAATCCGGCTTTGACTGCTGCAAACGCGGCGAAGCTTTCGCGTCCCGGTAAAGGGGCCGTGGCTCCGGTAAAGAGGATGGAGCCGTGTCCGCGCGGAAGCATCACCCGCGCCGCCTCACGTCCAGCGAGAAAGCCTGCGAAACACGCCACCTCCCAGGCTTTGGTGAAGACTTGCGTCGTCGTCTCGATCAGCCCAAAGCGCACGTTGGCGCCGATATTGAAGACGACGACTTCGAGCGATCCGATTCGGGCTTCGATGTCGTCGAACAGCGCGATCATTTCAGCCTCGATGCGCGCGTCGACGCCGAGCGCGTGCGCGACTCCACCCACAGGCCTTTTTCATGTCGTCCTACGACTGGGTAGGAGTTTCACGCCGTGCGAGAGGTGGCTGCTGAAGCTACGGGGTTAATTTGCTAGAAGACTTACGCATACTAGGGAAGCCTGCCTACAGAAGGCGCGGAAGCGATTGCGGAGTATCCGGTCATCCCAACGCGGCGCTGCCAAACCCTTAAGAGAGACACGAGCACGAGCATGAACAGCATCTTCAGTTCCATCAGCGACGTGCGCGAACCCCCGTTGTTCCGTCCGTATCCCAAACCGCCCTTTCCAGAACAGCGGCGGCCGTGGCCGGGACTCGCGTCCATGATGTCGCTATCAACTATCATCCGGATGAACAGGCTGACGCAGACGAAGTCGTCGCGCTGATTCGTGAGGCGGGTCAAAAGGCGGTGGCGATTCCAGGCGATATTCGTAACGAATCGTTTCGCCAATCCTTGGTTACGCAAGGCTTGCCGAGAAAGGAATCCGCGTCAACGGCGTTGCCCCGGGCCCGATCCGGACGCCGCTGCAAGTGAGCGGCGGCGCGTTTCCCGATAAGCAGCAAAAGTTCGGCAGCCATACCTCACTAGGGCGGGCCGGCATGCCGGCAGAACTCGCCGGGATTTATGTGCTTTTCGCGGACAATCAGGCCAGCTTCGCGACGGGACAGATTTATGGCTCTTCGGGTGGCGGAGGCCAGCCTTAACCGCTCGATAGAGCCTTCTGGAACTCCGCGCTCCTCAACATTGAACTGACCGTGTTGCCGATTGCGTCGGAAAGAACCTCGTAGTAGTTCTCCAGCCATTAGGAGCGACCGAAGCGGTTCGCCTCGCCAGAGCCCTTTTTGATAGATGGGATGATTGGACCGTTGGATGCCATTTTTCGACCGCTCGACACTAACTAGAAACCACAAGTCCGAGTTGCGTTAGGCTCTTGCGGCGGGCAATTGCCGGTAAGAGATGAATCATGCGGAAGAGTAAAGAGAAGTTGTTGGCGTCCCTTTTGGTGGCGTCCGGGGTCATGCAAAGCGGCGCTCTGGCCCAAGTGCCAAAAAACGCTGCGGCCGTGCCGCCGGAAGTGAGCACGGCCACGGTAGCCAGCGCTGAAACCTCGCCCGCGCCCACCCTAAGCGCTGCTGACGTCGAGACGTGGCTCGACGGCTATTTCCCGTACGCGCTTAACAGCGGCGATATCGCCGGTGCGGTGGTCGTGGTGGTTAAGGATGGCCAGGCGTTGTTCGAAAAAGGCTACGGTTACGCCGATTATGACGCGGGCAAGCTGGTCGATGCGAAAAGCACGCTGTTCCGCTGGGGCTCTGTGTCGAAACTTTTCACTTGGACTGCGGTGATGCAGCTGGTCGAGCAGGGCAAGATCGATCTCGACGCGGATGTGAATCAATATCTCGATTTCAAGATTCCTGCGCGCGAGGGGAAGCCGGTCACGATGCGAAACATCATGACGCACACGGCGGGGTTCGAGGAGCGGTTGAAGGGCCTCATCGGGGTGGAGGCGGATGGTGCAATGCCGCTCGATGAATTCATGAAGCTGTACGTACCGGCGCGGATATTTGCGCCGGGCGAGACGCCTGCCTATTCCAACACCGGCGCTGCGCTCGCCGGCTACATCGTTGCGCGCGTCTCGGGAGTGCCATTCGATGATTACATGGACAAACATGTATTCGAGCCGCTGCAGATGCAGAATTCCACATTTCGCCAGCCGCTGCCGGAACGCTTCAAAGCCAATCTATCGAAGGGCTATAAGGTGGCCTCCCTGCCGCCCAGACCATTCGAGATCGTCGGACCTGCGCCGGCCGGCAGCCTTACTTCGAGCGGCGACGACATGTCGCACTTCATGATTGCGCACCTCAAGAATGGTCGTTACGGATTGAGTCAGATTTTGAAAGTTGAAACGGCGCGGCAAATGCACGACACGGCGCTAACTATTCTGCCGCGGGTCAATCGTATGCTGCTCGGATTTTTCGAGGACAACTACAACGGCCACCGCGTCATCGGCCACGGCGGCGACACCCAGTGGTTCCACAGCGATCTGCATTTGTTCATCGACGATGGCGTTGGACTCTTGGTCTCGGTGAACAGCGTCGGCAAAGACGGCGCGGCACAGGAAGTTCGCGCGGAATTGCTTCACCAGTTCGCGGACCGATATCTGTCAGGCCCGGCGCCCGACGGCAAGCTCGACGAGAAAACTGCCGCTGAACACGCGCGCATGATTGCCGGCCGGTACAGCGTCTCGCGCCGCGCCGAGACAAGCTTTGTGAGTTTGGTATATCTGGCGCAACAGGCGACAGTTGCCGACAATGGCGATGGCACGATATCGGTCTCCTCGGCCACCAGCTCATCGGGCGTGCCGCTGCGATGGCGCGCGATCGCGCCTTTCGTGTGGCGAGAGGAGCATGGCAAGGATCTTCTGTCCGCGCATGCGGAGAACGGGCAGGTCGTGCGATTTAGCTATGGCAGTGAATCGCCGAGTGAGGTGTACGACCGAACACCCTGGTCAAAGTCCGGGGGATGGTGGGTGCCTGCGATGAGCGCCAGCGTGGTGGTGTTATTGCTGACGTTCTTGGCGTGGCCCATTAGTGCGCTGGCCCGTCGCCACTATGGCGTTGCGTATGTGCGCACGGGATTGGACGCCCGCGCACATCGCTGGGTGCGAATCGCCGCCGGGACCTGCCTCCTCGTGTTTGTTGGCTGGGTGCTCCTGATCGTTGCGATGCTGTCGCAGCTTGATCTAATCCCTAAGGTGAACGGCTCGGTCGCGTTGTTGCGCATCCTGTCGCCGTTTGCATTTATCGGTGGTGCGGCGATCGGCTTATGGAACGTCTGGGTTGTTGCGAGGAGCGCTCGGAGTTGGTGGGCAAAACTCTGGTCGGGATTGCTGGCGGCGGCATTGCTGACACTACTATGGGCGGCGTTTGTCTTCCATTTGATCTCGTTTAAAACGGGGTTTTAGGTGCGCGGAGGATTTATCAATGAACAAGGTGCTAAGTGTCTTATTGCTAGTTGTGATTGCCGCCGGCATCGTCCCGTATGCCCGCAGCTTCGGAACGTCAAGTCAGCCGCCTGGTATCTCGGCAGACAATTGGGTTGCGAGTTCCAGAGTCCAATGATTGGTGTTTATGGGGCGGTCCCACAGGGAGTTGACTTCGCTTGTTGCGAATAACCGTGCAACTCAGCCGCACTGCGTCATGGCGGACCTTCACCTAGGCGCTTGCCGTCCCTTGGGACCTAGGTCCACACTTCGATCCACGGCGCGAAAACGCCTTGCGGCTAATACTCGTGCGCCTTGCTGCAATGCGAGCCAGCACAACGGGGAGATAAACAATGAGCGATCAAGGGCTTTCGGAACTCGCTGATCACCTGCGGACACGTCGGGACGAGATCCTGTTGGCGTGGCGAAACGCGATCAAGAAAGACCCCGCATTGACCAGCAGCGATTCTTTGCCTCGTGTGGATTTATACGACCACATACCCGCCTTGCTGAGTCTCTTCGAAGAAAGACTTCGCCAAGGGCTGGTGGCTGCCTCGCTGTCGCACGGCGACGTTGCAGATGCGGCGGCGCATGGATTGCAACGCTGGCAGCAAGGCTATGATCTGCGAGAAGTGACGCGGGAGCTGGGAAAGCTCAATGAAATCGTGGTCTGTGAGTTGGAGACTTGTATGCCCAGCGATCCGCGCGCAGCAGGAAAGGCTCGCCAGCTTTGGGCCTCGCTCTGCAGCACGAGCATCGAGGAGAGCGTCGGACAATATTTTCAACTTCAACAGCAGGAAGCGGTTGGCCACGTCAGAGATTTGGAGAGCGCGTTGGTCGAGACCAAGCAATTGGAGCAACAGCGAGCGGACCTTTGGCGACAAGCGGCACATGATTTACGAGGCAACTTGGGCGTCGTTGCGAACGCTACCGTGGGGTTGACCCAAAGCGACCTGCGAGAGCCTATCCGTGACAGTTTCGTGCGGATACTCATGCGAAATGTTACTTCGCTACACCATTTGCTAAACGACGTAACAGATCTCGCCCGCCTCCAGGCAGGTCGCGAAGATCGCAAGATTGAACCAATCGATGTATCCCTGATCTTTCTTCAACTTTGTGAAGGAATCCGCCCGTTAGCACAACAGCAGCGGTTATTTCTCAAAGCCGAAGGCCCGCAAGGATTTGCGGTAGATGGGGATGAGGTCAAGATACGGCGCATTGCGCAAAATCTGATATTGAACGCTCTTAAGTTCACGCGCGATGGCGGCATTTCAGTCAGCTGGGGCGACAGCGGAGCAAATGATCTCAAGCGCTGGGAACTCTGCATTCAAGATACTGGGCCGGGTATTCACAGTGGTTCGGACAAGCCCTTAACCCGAGCGCTCGAGAAGGCTCACGAGCAATCCTCAGTTGTGGATCCTGCACCTTGCCACAACCAAGAGTCTGCGAGAGCCGAAAGGCCTAAGAGCGATTCAGCCAATGATATTCCGACCTTGCACAGCGCTACCGGCGAGGGCCTTGGGCTATCGATCGTGAAGCGATTGTGCGACTTACTGGATGCTTCGATCGATGTCATATCGGAGCAGGGCGTGGGGACCACGTTCTGTATATTTTTTCCGCGTCACTATTCGACTTGACCACTGTGATTCGCTAAGCGCAGTTCGATGCATCTAGTGCAATAAGTCCAAGTCTGCCGGCTTCGCCGTAAGCCGGCGCCAAGTATTCGCGAGCGTAGGACCCGCCTTACAGGCGTTCAGATCGGACGGACGATAGTATCGTGGGCGGTCAAGCGCCACAGTTCACGCGCCTGACGATGGACGGCGTAGCCGTCTCCAAACGAGCGCAATCGACCAAAGGAGTCCCCATGATTCGCCGAGCCCTATTTTTACTGGCTGCCGCTGCCATCTACGTCATGGTCAAGCGAAATATGCAAGCGACGCCGCAACGAACTGTCGATCGAATCGCGGACGCGCAGTGGGCGAACGAAGGCGGCGCCAACTCACCGACGAGCATTTAACTCACATTCAAAACTGTTTTTAAGTAATGCGCGATCGCTCAGGATGAATCGCAAGCGAGATCTGCGCGATGGCCGGGCTGTCTGGAAAGATTTCCGCGTGCCCCACGTTTCTTTATCGCGGTAACATCGGTGATAGCATCAAAGTTGGCAATCCCGAGCTGTTGCGACCGCACGCAGTGCTTTTGCCCCCTAGAGATCCAAAGGAAGCGAGCCAAACATGGATATGAATAATCAAGACGAGAGCCAAAACGTGCAAGATGTTCGTGGTTCCAGCGGAGGATTCAGACCGATACACGGCATCGGCATCGGAACTGTGGTGGTTGCAATCATCGGTGGCTGGTTCTTTGGCATCAGTCCCATGCAAATATTGGGCTTGCTAAGCGGCAACAGCGCACCGACTGCTCAAACGGCGACCGATGGGCCGGTAAAAACTCCGCCAGCGAATGACGCACAAGCCAAATTTGTTTCCCAAGTGCTCCGCAGTACCGAGACCGTGTGGACCGCGGAGTTTCGGGAGCGAGGCCAGACCTACAGTGAACCGAAGCTAAAATTGTTCCGAGATAGTTACCCAACGGCATGCGGCCAAGGCGAAGCGGCCGCCGGTCCTTTTTATTGCCCTGAAGATCGAATTGTTTATTTAGACCTAGGATTTTTTGATGTCATGACGCAGCAGCTGGGTGCGCCAGGGCAATTTGCCCATGCTTACGTGATTGGCCACGAAGTGGGGCACCACGTACAGAACCTGTTGGGCATTCTCAGCAAGGTAAATGCGCAACGCGGCCGCGTCAGCGATGCCCAGGCAAACGCACTCAGCGTGCGCATTGAACTGCAGGCTGATTGTTTCGCGGGAGTGTGGGCAACGCGCTCTCAAAAGCAGCAAGGCTGGCGTCTCGAGTCGGGCGATATTGAATCCGCGCTTCGCGCAGCCTCACAAATAGGCGACGATACGCTGCAGCATCGTGCGCGGGGAACCGTAGTGCCGGAGACGTTCACCCATGGCACGAGCTCTCAGCGCGTAACTTGGTTCAAACGCGGCGTGGCTTCAGGCCAGATAGCAGACTGCGATACGCTTTCGGCAAAGCAACTATAGTTTGGCCAGTTAGACCCGAAAGCGACTATTGCACAGAAACAACGCGCTCATCCCGGTGGGCTCGAATTGACGGCGCTGCCATTCTGGCCAGCCCACGTAACAGCAGCGGCAACAAGACAAAATCGTCAACCACTCCGAGTACTGGGAAGGCAAAATTGAGCGGCTCGAGCGCAAAAAAGACCAGAAGGAGCGAAGCCGGTAAGAGCCATTTCGGGCGGTCGTGCTGGCGCAGCGCCGCCCACAAAAGCCGCAAATCCTGACCGCCCAGTCGCCAAAGCCTGAATAGCCGTCTCATTGTAGACCCCCGGGATTCCAACCCTTTTCGTGGTGACTGATGTCTGAGATTCAAGCCCATTTGGCAGGCGCCACCGTCAGTGCATTCACTCCCTTACCGGGTCCGGCGACTGCGTCTGCCTTCATGGCAACGGCTTCTCGTTCGCGATCATCGCGCACCGCGCCGTTAAGGGTGACAGTGCCATTCACCGCGACAATCTTTACATTGCGCGCAAGCCCAATGAAAGGGACAGGGCCGCTGTGAGAAGTAAGCTTTGCTTTATCATATTGGTTCCGTAGTGAGTGCCTCGGTCGGAAAGGGTCCGTGGCGGACCCTTTCCGGTGGCGAGATCGTTTGATTAGCGCGCTGCAGCGACTGTCGTCTCTTTCGGCGAGCTAGTCTCGCTAGTGGATGCGATATCCTCAGCACCGGTGTCCTGCAACATGTTCTTGGCTCTGGTTATCGCCTCTGAGGTGTCGCAATGCACCGAGAGCAGGGTTCCGCCTCCCTTGACCCGGCCCTCATAGCGCTTGGCCTCGTATTCCGGGATGCCCATGCCCACAAGAGCTCCTACCAAGCCGCCTACAGCGCCGCCGACGCCAAGACCTGCAAGACCCGCCATGATCGGGCCCGCAGCAATGAAAGGTCCAATGCCTGGGATAGCAAGCATGCCGACCCCTGCGAGTACCCCAAGGGTGCCGCCAATGACGCCACCCGTAGTCACGCCGACTGCAGTACCTTCCGGTGCCTTGGTGTCTTTTTCATGCGCGAATTCTTTGGTGCTGCGCACGTCGGGGAGCAGCACGGAAATATCCGAGCTTGGGAAACCCGCCGCGATCAACGTGTCGACTGCGCGCTCTGCCTGCAGCGCCGTAGGATAAATGCCGAAAACCGCTGTGTTTTTGCCAGCCATAGTGAACTCCGTGAGTTAAAAGAAAATACCGACCAAGACGCGCGATAGGGCGTGCTCTTGAGCACATCTAACGCCAGCCGTGTAATGGGCGCTGTCAGAAGACGAGCCGACGTCAAGTCAGATACAGGACGCTTGCGCGATAACGTTTCGAGAGCTTGCACACGGCGTAAGGAGACTCTTACGAACACCTTTCCTTGTGGGCTTTTCCGTGAGCCAGTTCCGACACTCGGTCGGGTGGTTCAGCCACTGCCAATCGAATGCAGCCGGTCCAATGTAGCGACCCTCAGCGTCCAATCACCTTACGACCCAATACCAAAAAGGAACCACTAAAATGGCCACAAACCATGCAGTAGAAGCCCCGGAACAGGACGCGATTGCGCTCCTTACCGCAGACCATAAGAAAGTAAAGCAGCTATTTTCGAAATTCGACAAATTGAAAGATTCGGGCAGCGATGAGGAAAAATCGGACGTTGTGGCCGCCATCTGCAATGAATTGAAGATTCACGCGACGATTGAGGAGGAGATCTTTTATCCCGCGGTCCGCAAGGCAATCGACGACTCGGATCTGATGGACGAAGCTTTGGTTGAGCACGCCGCAGCGAAGGATCTGATTGCTCAATTGGAGGATATGGATTCGGAAGATGATCTTTACGATGCCAAAGTTACGGTGCTCGGCGAGCAGATCAACCATCACGTGAAGGAAGAAGAAGGCGATATGTTCCCAAAGGCCAAGAAGGCGAAGGTGGACACCGCTGCCTTAGGCGCAAAAATGCTTAAACGTAAGATGGCCCTGATGCAGGAGATGGGAATCTCGGAAAACGAGGATGCGCTTTCCAAGCAAGCGAAGCCAAAGGTTGCTAGCAAATAACTGCCACGCGGGCGGCGTTCACCCAGGTGTTCGCCGCCAGCCCTTGAAGGCGAAACTCGCCAAGGCCGGCGCCGTTGCGGGACCGATTTCGCTTATGCGACTCGATATGCGCACTCTCAGCTGCTGAATGAGAAGTTCGCTATTCCGTGCAACTGACTCAGAGGCCATTTGCCCCATTTGTTGAAACTCATCTACCAGCTCTCGCGAGCGGCTGGCAAATTCACGTGCCGCTACAGCGCCGACGCTCGCCGCGGCAAATAGACGGAGGCTCGGAGGCATGAGCTGAGTGACACTCACTAACGCGGCGACCCGCCAGGACCTCGCTTCGCCGATAAGCGCTGCTAAGCCGTCGCATACACAACAAGTTGCCTGGCCCACAAACGCGCACTGCGTCGGGCTAAGACCTTGCATTTCGGCAGCCCGCCAGCCCACTGCTGAGGCGAGCATAAAGAGCGTTGCGCGACTGATATTGTCCGAATCTCGGGCGGGACCGCGCGGCGCAACCTTGAGGCTTCTGGACCGCAGAAACTCTTCAAGCGGTGCGCGCCTAAGACTTGCCTGTAGCGCTCCGTTCCAATGCTGAGCGATCCTCTCGTCCGGGAATACGATTGCCATGTGCGTTACTCAAATTTGCGGACAGCGATTGATCCGACATTAGTAAATGCAACGGCACAAAGACAAGGTACTACGGTACTAAAGAAATGATTTTGCTCAAAAGGCGCAGTGTGTCACGAAAATCGGGCCTGGCAGCAGCCTCTGCGGGCTGTAATTAGCAGCTTCGTTCAAACGAGGAAGCTGGCACTCGACCGACGACTGGTGACTTAGCGTTCAATGAGCAGCCACTGAAGGCGATGCGGGCGACGGCGGGTATGTTGGGCAGCGCACAGACGATTTCTTCTAGCAAGGGCAGAATTGCTCTAAATGATGTAGGAGGATCGTAAGCTGATAACTCCGCTGCGCTCTACCACCATCCGGACTTTATTACGCTATGATTTTCCCCGTCAACTCGGGGGCTGTTGACCTGCGGGTCGGGCGCTCATGTTAGTCGCGTAAACACTCTTTTGCCTTACACAAAAATCGACCCCTAATCACCGCGAGGAATAGTCACGTGTTGCACGAGTTCTTAAGCGTTCATCGGACTGAATTGATCGAGCGATGCCGATCAAAGGTTGTGGCGCGGCGCCCGCCCCGTCCAACGGACGCCCAACCGGAACAAGGCATACCGCTTTTCCTCGATCAATTGATCAAGACCTTGAGACTCGAACAAACCGCCGATCCCATGCAAATCCGGCAAGTTTCGGGGCCTTCGAATGGCGGCGAGCTCGGGGCATCCGAGATCGGCGAAACCGCAGCGCGACACGGACTTGAACTCTTTGCGCATGGCTTTACGGTAGATCAGGTCGTGCACGACTATGGTGACCTGTGCCAAGCAATAACGGAAATGACGAGCGAATGCGGCGCTGGCGTACAAATCGAGGAATTTCAAACGCTCAACCGCTGTCTCGACAATGCGATTGCAGACGCCGTCACCGAATTTTCGCACTGTCGCGAAACTCTGATCAGCGAACGGGAAGTCCAGGCGCTTAATGAACGCATGGGAAACCTCGGGCACGAGCTGCGAAACCTCATTCACATCGCCAAATACGCCTTCGAGGCCGTGAAGCGCGGCACCGTCGGTGCGGCCGGTGCGACTGCCGCCGCCTTGGACCGTAGCTTAAGCGGTCTAAGCGCGCTTATTGACCGTGCACTCGTCGATGTGCGCGTTATCGCCCGAATCCCAGTGCAAACCCAGCTCGTTTCCCTGGCGGAGTTTGTTGCCGAAGTCCAGGTAGCGGCCTCTATGGACGCGACGGCGCACGATTGCGAGTTTAGCGTGGCGGCGGTGGATCCGAAGCTTGCGGTGGAGATTGACCGTCACATGATGAGTGCGGCGGTGAGCAATTTGTTGCAAAATGCATTTAAATTCACTCATTCCCATTCGGCCGTTTCGTTGTCGGCGTATGCATGCGGCGATCGAGTGCGGATCGATACGAAAGATCAGTGTGGCGGTCTGCGGCCAGGGATCGTCGAAGGGATGTTTCTGCCTTTCACTCAAGGCGACACCGATAAATCAGGTCTCGGCTTAGGGCTCTCCATTGCGCGGCGCACGGTTGAGGCCCACGAAGGCATTTTGAGCGTCCGTGATTTGCCTGGCGTCGGCTGTGTCTTTACGATTGACCTGCCTCGACACGCAATGCCATCGCCCAGCAAATCGGCCGGCGCAATCCGCTCGATCTCCAGCAGCTATTAGTCCGCCCATCAGTCAGTCACTGCACCGCCTGCGATCCGGGCTCGAAACACCATCCTAAAGCGCAAGGGTGGATCTCGCCACTTGTCGGCAGCGCACCTTCTGGCAGACTGGCACCTTCAAGTGACATCCACGGAGCGCCCGATGGACCGCATCATCAGCGAGTCTCACGCCAAACTAAACGACGAAGCGCAGCTGGCTCTATTCTTGGCACCCCTCCCTGATGCGGACAATCTAGAATCCCTGCTGATGCAACGTAAAGTCGTTTCCACGCGCGACTATGAGGACGACGCGATGATCGCCCGGTTTGTGCGAAGCAACGGGACAGCCGTCGTTTGCTATGCGGTGCAAGGCATCACTATCGATGAGGCCGAAATGATCGCGGCGCAGTGCGAGCTCTTGGGCGACTGGAATATCGATAGCTTTGCACAAGCTGTACATATTGCGCTTGATGCGGAGATCTAAGTTCGAGGGGAATTCAGCCGCAGGTTCGATAGTGCACGGACAAATGCGGTGCTGCCAGCCGATAATGGTGGGTTATTCCCGGCGGGGGCTACAATGGGCTGCCGACGGACCTTTACTTTATGAGGCGACAGTATGAGCGAACATCTGCATCACAAGCTGGAAAGCCTTCAAGAGAGGCTGCTGCACGGCAAATTACCGCGCAGCTTGCGCTGGGACGAGGCGGCTGCGCTCATCGGTCATTTAGGGCAGGTGCAGCCGCGCGGCGGGGATGAGTTTGCGTTCATCGTCGGTGAACAACAGGAACTGTTCAAACGCCCCGGGAATCATGAGCTTGGAGTCGAGGAGGTTTCGCGGCTGCGACGGCTTCTAAAAGCGGTCGGGTCGCAGGCGCCGGCGGCGGGCTCTACGCAGCTGAATCGGATTGTGGTTGTCATCGATCATCATGCCGCGCACATCTTCCGGACGACTGGCGGCGGCGCAACGCAGGAGATCGCCACAGCGAAACCTTATGATCCTTACAACTTTCATCATCATCTGATCCACCGCAAGGAGTCGCACTACCAGGGCGAACGTGTGCCCGAAGATACTTCGTTCTATAAGGAAATAGCCAACGCAGCGGGAACGAGCGGAGAGATTGTTCTGGTGGGGCACGGCACCGGAAAAAGCAATGCTGCGGTATTTCTCGCGGAGTATCTAAAGAACCATTTTCCGGACGTGTTCCGACGAGTGAGGACCGTTGAAAACGCTGATCTTTCTGCGCTGTCGGAGCCTGAGATAGAAGCCTTGGCAAAACGCCATATCGATGGCGCGATTCGAGGCTGACTTGTGTTAGGAAAAAGAACTAAGTGGCGCCGATTCAAGGACCCACCGCCTTCACTCGTGCCTCCCAACATTGAAGAGTTTGGAGCGGTAGATTTTGGGCCAAGCGATCGCTCGACGTTGAGTGCGTGGCTGAGCGAAGAGGATTGGCCGCGCGACAGAATGAGCATAGTCATGTTAGAAGGCTACCTCGTCGCGATGATTGCTTGGCCGGTTAATATTTCCCCTGGCGCCTGGTTGCCGGCTATATGGGGTATTCGGGGTTGGAAAGTTGCGGCGAAAATCGAGGCCCCCGGCACTTACGACAAATTTCTGCGCTTGGTGATTGGGTACCGACAGCAACTCTCGAATGCATTGAATGCCGGTCCTGAGCCTTTTGTGCCCCGCCTATTTGATTCAGTTGCTGGGTCTGCAGGGCCTAACGCCGCGATGTGTTGGTCGCAGGGATTCATGTCTGCGTTACAGCACGGGCCCCAAACCCTGAATTGGCGATCTGCCGAGTTCATAGCTGCGACTAGGCTGATTGCTGTGCATGCGTCATCCGTTGCGCCGTTCTCAGGAAAGTCCGAGTCTTCGCTAGCTGCGGAACTTGGAGCGGCGGTGCGCACAATCATGTCGGAGAGATCGCCCGGGACTCGCAAGCCCTCGAAGCTCGCAACCGCGGCGTTGCCAAATCAGGCGCTGCACGTCCCAATTCTTAATAGACGAGTAACCGACTTAGCCGATCAGAGCCAGCTGCGCCAACTCGACGCGACCGTGTTGACTCAAAAATGACATCATGCCGTTCACACGGCGCCTATCATCAGCATGCCGACTCTTACCTTACGCAGCGGCAATGTCGTGGCCAAGGCATTGCGCTTAGGCCTTCGCGCCGCGCAGCTGCCATAACAAGAAGGCGTACGTATCTGCTGCCTCGCGGTCCTGCTGCGCGCGAGTGGAGCCGATGCCATGCCCCGCATCGTAATCGACGCGCAGCAATATGGGCTTGCTGGAGGTCGTTGCGGCTTGCAGGCGCGCGGTCATTTTCGCGACGTGAAAGGGCGCAACTCTTGGATCGGTGACCCCGGTGGTCAGCAGCACGGCGGGGTAGGGTGTGCCGTCCTTCACCGATTGATAGCTGTCGATCATTTTGAGTGCCTTGTAGCCGGCGGGGTCGGCGATGGCGCCCCATTCGGGTTCCTCGCCGTAACCGTCTTGTTCGACGACATAGCGCAAGGGATTCGACCAGCCGACGCCGTCGATTACCGCGGCGAAAAGTTCCGGTCGTTCGGTAATTGCGCGCCCGACCGTGATGCCGCCGGCGGAGCGGCCGCCGATGGCAAGGTGTTTGGCTGAGGTGTACTTTTGAGCGATGAGTGCTTCGCACACGGCAATGAGATCGCGCCAGGTGTTGGGCTTGTTGGCGAGCTGTCCGGCCTTGTGCCACTCGCGGCCGTATTCGCCGCCGCCGCGTACATTGGCGTAACCGACGATGGCGCCGGCGTCAACCAGCGCGAGCGTGCGTCCGGCGAAGGTCGGCGTATAAGCAGACAAGCCGTAGGAGCCGTAGGCGGAAATCCAGGTTGGATTGCTGCCGTCTTGCTTCATCCCCTTGCGGTAAATCAGCGTGTACGGAATTTTGACGCCGTCCTTCGCGGTGGCGAAGAAGCGTTTGGCTTCATAGGCGCCGACGTCGATGTCGGGCTTGGGCGTGATGCCGGTATCGCTCAGATGACCGGCCAGGTCCACCGACCAGATGCCCGCCGGGTTAAGCCAACCTTGAAACGATATCAATACGCCGTCTTCGCTCGGTTCGGCGGAAATTCCGCCGATCGTGCCGTCGAACGGCAGGGTGATGTCGACGACCTTGCTGTCGTGGCCTAGGCGTTGCAGCCGACTGATGCCGCCATCCATGATTCTCAAGTAAATGCCGTCGCGCGCCCGCGCGGTGCTATCGATGACCAGCGTGGCGTGCTGCGGCACCACGACGGTGCCGTTCGCAATGCTGGGTGCGGCGGCGGAAGTTTTGACGATGCGGCCGCGCGGCGAGCCTTTGTTGACCAACAGGTACAAGTCGTTGCCGTCGAGCTCGAGGTCGGTGACTTCGTCGTCGAAGCCGGCGAAGGACACCCACTTGGCCTTACCGGCAACCGCAGCGGCGAGCGGTGCGATGTACCAGCGCCCCTCGGGTCTGACGTCGGCAAGTTTGAGGATCGCGTAGCGAGAACCACGTGAGGTGAGGATGGTTGGGACCTGGATCTTGTCGTAATTCACCCCGGCGACCAAACCGCGCTTCATCAGTATCGGATCGGACTTAGCATCGGTGCCCAGTTTGTGGAAGCGCGCCTGCGCATCCAAGTAGCGCTCGGGTGTGGCCACGGCGCCGGTGAGCTGTGTGTAGAAAAATCCGCTGGCATCATCGAGCCATTGCGGATTGGTGGCCTCGGTGTTGGCAATGGTCTCGGGGAGATTCTTGCCGTCGGCGACAGTGAGAATATGCAGCAGCGAGTCTTCGCTGCCGTCCTTCGAGAGGCCGTACACCACGTACTTGCCGTCGGGCGAGGCGCGCCACCAGTCGAGCGACGTGTGGCTTTTCGCGCTGCTCATGGCAGTGGGATCGATGAGCACGCGACTGGTGCCGTCGATACCCTGACGCACGAATAGCTTGAAGTTATCTGCGCCCAAGGGGCGCTGCTGGATGAAGGTCAGGCCGCCGGCGCGTTGCAGGCGTGTGGTGGCGACCGCTTCGCCGGAAAGTTGCGCGATGCGCTTGAGCAGAGCCGCGCGACCCGGCAGCGCGTCGATGATGGCGCGGGTGTGCTCGTTCTGTCCCTTCAAGAACGGCAGCCAGTCCGGATCCTTGCTGTTCTCCATCCATCGATAAGGATCGCTCACGGTCTCGCCGAAGTAGGTGTCCTTTACGACTTCGACTCGGGCGACGGGCGCTGGGGGCACGGGGTCTTTGGAGGTGTTGGCGGGAATCGCCCATCCCTTAAAGGGCAATAGCGCCAGCGACAAGGCGCCGGTGGTGCCGGCGAGAAACGTGCGGCGGTCTAGGTCCATTTTCATGTGCTTGTACTCACTAGATGTCGTTGGGATCTTTGGCGACGACCTTGCCATTCCCCCAACTCGGCGCGACCAATCACGCGCGGCGCCGTCAACCTTAAGGCCGTGCCAGCAATATATCGTCGAGGCGCGCGGGTTCCGCGGTATCGCGCTCGAGGTGCGGGTAGCGCAGTCCGCCGTGATAATCGAGGTTCGCAACCATAAATCGATCGCCGATTTTTACGATCAGTTCGATCGGCGCTTGCCGGGTGTGTGCTGCGCGGATTGCGTCCTTGAGCACATCGGCGTCGTAGGCGGTGCCGTTGATGGCGATAATTTGCGCGCCTTCGGTGAGCTTGGCCTTGAAAGCCGGACTGTCCCAGATGACCTGGGAAAGTGTGCCGGCCTTGCCGTCTTTGTCGTCGATCTCGATGCCGATGGAGTTGAGCAAGTCGATGCGCTTGCGCTGCTCCTCGGTCACGGCTTGATAGTCGCTCGGCGTATCGGTGTACACCAGCTTGTAGCCGCCGCGGTGAAATCCGTCCAGCGGCACGGACTTGCCGATGGCGTCGAGCCGCTGGCGCAAAAAGCCGGTCCAGTCGTTGGGCTCAACGGCGTTCAACGCTTTCACGACATCGTCGAAGGTGTAGGTGACGACCGTGAAGCTGCCGTCGTTGATGCCGAAGAAAGTGCGCGCAAAATCATCCAGCGATCGGGCGCCCTTGGAGTGCTCGCGGATCCAGGTGTCGGCATCGAGCCAGATCAGCGCGCTTTCGTCGTAGTAGTCCTCGAAGCGTTGCCAGTCGAGCCAGGACTGGGGCCGGCGTGGATTGATGATTTCGTCGTTGGTCGTGTCTTGCAGTGAGCGCCACTGCCGGCCCTTTTGAACTTCGTAGTGCGCCGCGGTGATGGCGAATTGATCGAGGGCTTGTTGGCGAGTGCGCAGACCCGAACGCGCCGTCAGGACCTGGCCCCAGTACTGGGTTTGTCCTTCGTAGACCCAGAGCAGGCTGTCCTGCATCGGAACGTTGTAGTTCGGGGTCCAAAGATCCGCGGGGCGGCGGAACTTGCCGTTCCATGAATGAGTGAACTCGTGCGGCAATAGGTCTCTGGCGTAAGCGGTCTTGTCCCACTTGGCGAAGGATTCCGGCTCGCTGCCGTCCTCGCTCGATTGATGGTGCTCGAGCCCGTTCTCCTGGATCTGATCGCTCAGCGAGTACAAGAAATCATAGTGGTTGTAGTGATGCGAGCCATAGAGCTTGTAAGCCTGCCGCACCAAGCCGCGGTATGCCTCGAGTTGCTGCGGCTTCACAGCGAGAAGCTCGGGCCGGTCGGCAAACAGGTCCATGTGCACGGGTACCGCGGCACCGGGATCGAGATCGAGCTTCGATGCATAGCGGCCCGCGTACACGGGACTGTCGATGAGCGTTTCCAGCGTGGTGCGCTTGAAATGCGTCTGCGCATGCTCGGTCGAGGCCGTTTCCAGCGCGGAGGCGAACTGCCAGTCGGCGGGCAAAGTCAGATGGGCCTGCGCCGGGATTTGCCGCGCGAAGTAGCCGGCCGGATAAAACACAACTTCGTTCCACTCGAGCAGCAAGAGATCACGGCTGATTTCCAGCGCACCGATCTTGCCGCTGGTGGGCGAGAGATAATCGAAGTCGATGTCGATCGAGTGTGTGCCGGGCTTCAAATTCAGGCGAAAAGCGAATACCTCGACCGGGTCGCGCTTCCAGGAGACCGGCGCGCCGTTGGCGCTGATTCGGATGCCGGCAATCCGGCTGATCGTGCCTTCGGGCGCGTGGGTGCCCGGCAGCCACTTCGGGTAAAGCAGTACGGTGTCGGAGCTCACGCCGCTCAATGTTTCGTGCACCCGAACAATGCGTCGGCTCGTGTCGCTCGCGTCAACCGCTAGCTGGATCTCGCCCGCATAGGCATGATCCTTGGGC
This sequence comes from Gammaproteobacteria bacterium, assembly GCA_041690895.1. GTDB lineage: Bacteria > Pseudomonadota > Gammaproteobacteria > Steroidobacterales > Steroidobacteraceae > Bog-1198. The sequence continues at coordinate 24,108 of JBEPVT010000019.1, read as the reverse complement.
GGGCTGATTTGCGTGAAGGGCGCGAATCCAGTTGGACCGGCGGTCGCGGTGGCGCTGCTCGTGGGGGCGGAGTTCGCGGTGGCGGCAAGCGCCAATGCCGAGGCGGCGCAAATGGCGATTTTGAACATAAATGTTTTCACGGGGATCCTGGTCTCTTGTTTTCCGCGTGCATTATAGCGCTCCCGGTAGCAAGTCAGATAGCCCACGACGGTCTGGCGTAAAGACATGCCTGTGGCGATCGGTCTCGATAACGATTTGTGGCTGGGTACACAACCTAACGATGCGCGATCTTAAAGATCGTAACCTCTCGACGCTCATCATTTATGAGATAAACGATGCGGAAATTTCCCTGACGCAGACGATACCTATCGTCATAACCTAAACTGTCGCACGCTTGGGAGTTTCCATGACAGAACTACCGATAATTGGCGCTATAACGTCAAGACGTTATAGCGTCCAGCAATTATCAAGGCGCGCACAATGAAACCGCTAAGCCGACCGAATGACGAGGCAGCTTCAGAGAACATTGCCAAGCGGATTCGAGAGCTGGGGGACTGGAGAGGAGAGACCCTCGCTCACGTCCGTAAGCTCATACACGATGCCGACCCCGACATTGTGGAGGAGTGGAAGTGGGTAAAGGAGAAGAGACCGGGAACCCCGGTTTGGTCGCATGACGGCATCGTTTGTACCGGGGAATCGTACCAGCAGATCGTTAAGTGCACTTTCGCTCGTGGAGCTTCAATCAAAGACCCCAAGAAGCTCTTTAATTCCAGCCTGGAAGGCAACGTGCGGCGCGCGATCGACCTGAGCGAAGGGCAGAAGATCAACGAGGCTGCCTTCAAGCAACTCATCCGCGCCGCCGTGGCGGCCAACTCTGCGGCGCTCGCGCAACGGGCAGTCAAGAAGAAGTAAGCGCGGATTGCCCGCGAAGGGAACTCGTTTCGCCATGCGTGGTCCGATTTATCCGCGTCATCGGCGCGCTTGAAGCAACGCGGCCATTTGCAGATGAATCAAATGGCAGGCAGCGGATAGGTATTGAAACGTGATCGCCTTGCCAACTGGCGGAGTGTGTACGACAGACGAGTAGAAAACGACTTTGTCGGCGAGTAGGGAATTGAGGCCCTGAGTATTTTTCGATCGAACGAGATCGTGCCTGACATTACCTGCACGGTATTCACTTGGCAGCGCTGTCCGTGAGCTCTAGCTTGCCGAGCAACGCGCCGTAGCGCGGATCGCTTTGCAAACTGCTGAGCAGGGGATCGTAGGCGATGCCGTTCAACCCGCTGTCGCGCTGCTGGTAGGCGCGCTCCAGCCACTCGAAAGCTTTGTCTTTCTCGCCGCGCCAAGCATGGAGGGCGCCGATTTGGTAGGCCATGTCGCCGGCGTTCTTGGCGATCAGTTCTTTGAGCGCTTGCTGCGATTGTTTCTCGTCACCGCTGGCAGATTCGACCATGACATATCCCATGCGGCGATGCGCTTCAGCGCCTTGTTTTTGGAACTCGGCCTGCGCTTCGGTTAGGCGGCCCTGCAGCAGGTCCAGCTGCGCCAGCAGGAAATGATAAGCGTCGGCGGTGGGATTGATGGCGAGCGCGCGCTCGAGGGAGCGGCGCGCAGCGGGGTAGTCGTCCGTCACGGTCTGGAACAAGCCGACGTTGGCCCAGGCGTAGGCGTTCAAGGGGTCTAAATCGATTGCCTTGTTCATCGCGGTGATGGCTTGCGGGATTTTGCCGAAGGCGGCGATCTGCACGCCGTACAGGCTTTGCACGGTGCTCTCGCCTGGCGCAAGGGTGAGCGCCTTTTCACTGTCGGCCCGCGCACCCGTGAAATCCAAGGTTTCGAGGCGGAACAGGGCCCGTGCGCGGTAGCCGTCAACGAGCTGCGGCGCGAGCTGCAGGGATTTTTCGGCCGCGTCGCGGGCGAGCGCGAAGCGCGCGGCGTCCTGGGTGGAGTTTGCGATCGCAGTCTCGGCGAAAGACAGGCCTGCATAAGCGGCGGCGTAATTCGGATCGAGCGCAATCGCCCGGGTGTAGGCCGCTACGGCGTGTTCGATGTCCTCGAGATTGCCGCGGCGGCCAAGTTGCCGCGCGAGCAGATATTGGTTGAAGGCTTCGGGGTTGTCACTGCGATGTGGGTCCGGGCCCACGGTCAAAAGCTTGAGCTTCAACGCTGCGACTACTGCGGCGGCGATGTCATCCTGCACCTGGAAAATATCTTTGACGTCGCGATCGTAGGTCTGGGACCACATATGCACACCGTCGTCGGTGCGGATGAGCTGCGCGGTGACGCGAACCGTGTTGCCTGCATGGCGCACGCTACCCTCGAGCACGTGCGCCACACCCAAGGCGTCGGCAATTTCCTTGAGCGAGGCATTGGTATTGCGGAAATGGAAGGATGACGTGCGTGCGATGACCTGCAAATCCTCGATTTGCGCGAGCAGCGTAATGAGTTCCTCCGACAGTCCGTCGGAAAAGTAGCCTTGGTCTTTTTTCTCGCTCATGTCCGCAAACGGCAGCACGGCGATGGAGTTCTGGCCGATGGCCCTTCTCACGTAGACCGATTTCGAATCGTCAACTGCTTGATTAACGCGCCGATCGATCTCGTAGACTGCCATCGCTAGCACCAGAACGGCCGCGCCCGCGGCGACTGAGACCACCAAGCGATTGCGGCGTAAGAATTTGCGAAAACGATAGCCGAGGCGCAGCGCCTGCGCCGAGATCGGTTTGCCGTCGAGGTAGCGCTGCAGGTCATCAGCCAGCGCTGCCGCGGACGCGTAGCGGGCCTGCGGATCCTTCTCCAGGGCTTTGAGCACGATGTGGTCGATATCGCCGCGCAGCTGCCGCGTCAATTGCTCATGTGTAACGCCGCGCATGCCCCAGGCATCCTGCACGATCTGCGTGCTGGGCTTGCGTACCTCGGCGCCGGCGATGGCGTGCTCGAGGATGGCGCGCGATGCGCCGGCATTTAAGCGATACGGCCGGTCGCCGGTGAGCATCTCGAACAGCACCACGCCCAAGGAGTAAATGTCGCTTTTTGCCGTGACAGATTCGCCGCGGATTAGTTCGGGACTTGCGTAGACCGGCGTGAGTGCGTGGCCGTACACCGTGGTGAGTGGCGTCTTGCCGGCCGTTGCGCCGTTATCGAGGAGTGTGGCCACCCCGAAATCCAGCAGGCGCGCTTGGCCTGCCTTGGTGACGAGAATGTTCGAGGGCTTGATGTCGCGGTGGATGACTTGACGCTCGTGGGCGTATTGCACGGCCTCGAGCACTTGCAGGAACACTTTCAGGCGCGCGCGGATGTCGAGCCGCTGCGCATCGCACCAGTCGGTGAGCGGCTCGCCTTGCACATACTCCATCGACAAGTAGGGCAGCCCTTCGGGGTCGAGGCCGGCATCATACAGACGCGCAATATGCGGATGCTCCAAGCTCGCGAGAATGTCGCGTTCGCGAGCAAAGCGTTGTTCCAGATCGCGGCGCACGCGCGTCAGCGCGGGCAGCTTCAAGGCCACCTCGCGCTTGAAAACACCGTCGGCGCGTTTGTCGAGCCAGACTTCGGCCATGCCGCCCGCGCCCAAGAGCCGGATCAGCTCGTACGGGCCTACGCGTTGGCCGGGTTGCAGCCCGGTGGAGGCGGCGCCCGCGTCATCGGCGTCGTCCACAAGAAAGGTGGCGAAATTCCTGCCGCCCACAGACCGGTGGAATTCGGGCAACAAAGCCTGGCGCAGAGCCACTAAAAGGTCCTGGTATTCCACCGGCAGAGCTTCCAGCCAAGCACGCCGCGCAGCGTCATCCAGGGGCAGCGCCTCGTCGAGCAGGCGGCTCATTACTGCCATTTGGTGGGCGGTTAGCCGCATTCGGGTCCGTTTGCTCTGGGGTGGGGGCTAACCACAATTCTCGCACGAGGAGGTGAAGGGACGTTATAGCGGGCGTTGCCCTTAAGGCCTTGGGTGGACTTGACCTGGAAGGAGTGGACGGGGCTGAGGAGTCGTGCGCTGCGTCGCTCCGAAGCCGAGCCGCAAGGTAGGAATCTCGTCGTAGCACGGGGGCGGCTGTGCAGCGCTGAATAGCTCCGTCTTGAAGTGCGCCACCCCGAGGCTTCAGGGTAAAATTATCTCAATGAGCCACAGTGCTCGGAGGGGGAAAGCGAAGTTCTGGCTTGAACCGGCGATTGAGATGGCCAAGAATTACCGATTAAGCGACCGGCAAATTAGTTCGATCCGCGTGGTGATTGACGAGATGCGGCCGCAATACGATTTCTCCGGCGGGTACGTGGCAAATACTTGCCCCGACTGGCGAAGGGGACCAACGTCGTGATCTTGGACCGTGATGTGGCGAAGATTTTTCCGACCTCCAAGACGGTTAATGATGCATTACGGGTTTGGCGGAGGCCGAGAAGCGACATGCCAAGGCCAAGAGCGGCAGGCGCAGCGCATAGCATCTTTCCCATGAATGGCCTGTTTCGGAACTGTCAGCCATGACGCGATGACTTTCGCCTTTTTTACGTTCGCAGCATCAAGGCGCGACGGGAAGGCGCGATCAACCCAACGTGCTGGCTGGGGGGTCGCGGTTGCGGTCCTGGCCATGGCGACATTTCGCCTGTTTGGTCGCGGTCCCCGTTGTTGATGATGGCCAACGCGAGTTCGCGCAGCACCTACAAGCATCGCGCCGACGCTCAAACACGCTGGCGCTTCAAGAAAGTTTGGACATGGTTCGAAATTTCATCTGGCCGATCATTGATCGCAAAGTGACCTGCATCGAGAAGTTGCACCTCGGTAGCAGGCTGTTCGCGGTGGATAGCATGCGCGCCCTCCACCGAGAAAATCGGATCGTGGACCCCCCACACGATTAGCACAGGTGGCTTCTGGTCGCGCAGATAGGCCTGCCACTTCGGATACGACTTGACGTTCGTCTGATAGTCGTAGATCAAATCTAATTGGATCGCGTCCATACCCGGACGATTGAGGAATGCAATTTCATCCATCCACAAGTCTGGGTTGAAGCGCTCCAGATGCGGACGGCCGCCCACGTGTCGCGCGATTCCGGCCGGCACAGAGTACATGCCTTCGCGAATCTTCAGCTCATGGGCGACGCGATCCGCCCAATAGGAGCGCCGCAAGTTCCAAATCGAAGTCAAGCCCTCTTCGTGGATAACCGCGTTTTGGATGACCAGCGCTTGAACGCGTTCGGGGCGCACGAGTGCCATTTGGAACCCAATTGGGCCGCCATAGTCCTGCAAGTACAAGCTATAGCGTTTCAAGTCTAGAGCATCGGTGAATTCCAACATCGCGGCCGCTAAGCGATCAAATGTGTAAGGCCAAACTGACCGCTGCGGCGTTTGAGACAGCCCAAATCCCGGATAGTCCGGAGCGATCAATCTGTAATGCTCTTTCAAGCGCGATAGCAGTGGCTCGTACATTCGGGACGATGAGGGGTAGCCGTGCAGGAGAAGCAACGCCGGCGCATCCCTCGGACCAGCTTCTCGGTAGAAAATATTGACGCCGTTGACACCCACTGTCTTGTACGTCGTCGTGTCGCCCGAATCAGCGGCTGGGTCGGTCGGCATGAAAACACCTTCAAGGTCGTGAGGCACTGCAGTCGATATCGCTAAAGACGAAGTCGCCAGTGCTTTGAGCGCGGTACGGCGGTCCAACATTGTCCTCGCATGCATTCAACTTCGAGAGATTTGTGCGCGTAAAGAGGGGCCGGGCTTCGAGCGGTCCGATGGTTCATGCTGTCTGCCCGATCCCCTGAGATCGTCTCAGAACACGATACAAGATTGCCCTGGACACGCCAATGGTTTCCGCCACCTCGCCAACTGTCTCGCCAGCCGTAATCAGCTTACGTGCATGGTCAAGGGCTGTCGACGCCGGCGCGAGAATAAATTTCGGTCCGAGCTTGACCCCTCGCCGGCGAGCCGCCGCCAGTCCCGCTCGGGTTCGGTAAAAGCCAGCCGCTGCGGTAAACAGACCGACACTGTGCCACGGGAAAAAACCCTTTCTGGGGTGTTCGGCCGGCGACTCGGCCAGCGGGTCAAGGCAGACCGCCACACGCCGCGCGTCCTGAAACTGGTAGAGGCCGGCCAGTCCTGCCGTGAAATCAGTCACCGGCTCGGCATCAGCAAGAACACGGTTTCCGCGATTGTCAAGCGCGAACGATTACAAGAGTCTCGCGCCGCCTAATCGCACGAGCCGCCGAAAATTCAAGGAAAATCCTTTATGTTTTTCTTGGCGCGTATCCTTCTGTTTCGTGTCTTCCCCCGTATAGTCTTCGAACGCCCTGGGTGGTGCAATGAGCAATGAATCGCGGGACCTCATTCCTGAGACGCGCCGGCATCACTCACTGCATTGGGGTGAATCGTGCGTTGAACGATTGGCGAATGCACCAATCCTTGAGAACGCAAAATGAGCCGAGCCTCACTAGCTCCATCGATTGAGCCTTTTTCAATCGAGATTGACGACGCCGTGTTGGCCGACCTCAAGCAGCGCATTTTAAATACGCGCTGGCCTGATCGTTCACCGGCAAATCCTTGGCAACAGGGAACCGATCTCGACTGGCTGCGAGAGCTACTACGATACTGGGCTACTTCGTTCCAGTGGCGCGACCAACAGATTAAGCTCAATGCATTTGCGCATTGGCGCACCGAAATTGATGGAGTGCGTATTCATTTCGTCCACGAACGGGCGCGAAATGGCGGCGGCATCCCCTTGATTCTCACCCATGGATGGCCGAGCGCTTTCATCGAGTATCTTCCACTCGTACCGTTGCTGACGGACCCAAAGGCGTACGGCATAGAGGGTCCAGCGTTTGACGTTATCATCCCTTCGTTGCCGGGCTATGGGTTTTCGAGGCGGCCGGTAAAGGGATGGGTCAATTATGCGGATGTCGCGCGTTTATGGCGCGGGCTCATGTGCAGCCTCGGCTATGATCGCTACGGTGCGGCGGGTGGCGACTTTGGGGCCGGTGTCGCAACTTTAACGGCATTGAGGTTTCCAGAATCCACTATCGGGATTCATCTCAGCAATCTCGAACTCTCTCCTTATACCGGGCCAGGCTCGCAACCTCTATCGGTTGCAGAACTCGAGTACCTAGCAGTTTCTAATGCGTGGTGGGAAGCGGAGGGTGGGTATAAGTCGATTCAATCGACGAAACCGCAAACGCTCGCTTTCGGCCTCAACGACTCACCGGCCGGCTTGGCCGCGTGGATTAGCGAGAAATGGAGGTCGTGGAGCGATTCCAACGGCGACCTCGACGCGCGGATCTCACGCGATTTTCTTTTGACGCTAATAACGCTCTATTGGGCGACGGGCACCATGCCGACATCGATACGCGACTATTACGACAATCGCTGGCACGGAATTTTCATTGCGCCCGACGATTTTGTCCAAGTGCCCACGGGTATAGCGAGCTTTACAAAGCAGTACGCCTTCGAAGGCGCACCTCCCCAAGAGTGGGCTGAACGTTTGTACAACGTCACACGTTGGCGATCGATGCCGCGCGGTGGTCACTTCGCCGCGATTGAAGAACCCGAACTGCTTGCCCGCGAAATCGTTGCTTTCTTTTCAACTTTGTAGGAGTGGAGTTCAAGATGTACGTTAAGGAGCCGGATGCTGGTGAATCTGCGAAGCGCACCCGCCTGAGGGGTCGATAACCGTCGTGGGTCACCCGTTTGTAGCTACTCGAGAGGTGGCTCGCTTGCATGCGGTGCGCAGCGTCCTTGACTTTGTCGCGACGCTTTTGTTCCTTTGTGCCCTGCGGATGCCCCGAGCTTAGACATCATGGCTCCCCAAGTGCGAGACGGATCGCAATAGTTAAAATAGGTTTGCGCTATCCTTAAGTTGGTTTGGGCTCGTACGATAGGTGTGAATTGGCGCGTTCCAAAGCCTTGGCAGATCTCTTTCTGCCGTCCCGCACGCGCAAGCAGGCCGCTAAGCGCGCGGCCGTCTCTGAAGACAATCCGGCGTTTCAGGAAATTTGGGCCATCGTCGGCGCGATTCCGCGCGGCTCGGTGTCGACCTATGGGGCGGTCGCGCGCGCGGCAGGACTACCGGGCAGGGCGCGCATGGCGGGGCGTGCGCTCAAGCAGTCGCCGAAAGAATTGAAGCTGCCGTGGCATCGGGTGGTGGGGGCCGGCGGCAAGATCGTATTCCCGCGTACCTCGTTGCATCATCGTGAGCAGACACGGCGACTCCGGGCGGAAGGTGTGGCGGTGAAGGATGGACGCGTGCAGCGGGTGGCGCTAACGGATCTGGAGTCGTTCTAACTTACCGAGCGGAACGGCAAAGTTCCCAGCAGTTCGGCGACGCCGTTCCAAGCGACTTGAATGCCGATGCAAAAAAGTAGAAACGCGGACAGGCGCACCACGATGGTTGTGCCGGTTACGCCGATCCATGTGGCGAGGCGGGCGGAATTTTTATAAAACCCGTAGATCAACACCGAGAGCAGCGCGGTCGCGGCCAGGGTCTCGACAAAAAATGCCAGCGAAGAAGCGTGGAAGCCGCTGGGTCGGCCGGCGCCCAGGGAGATCGCGACCGAAATGGTGCCGGGGCCTGCCGTGAGCGGCATGGTGAGCGGATAGAACGCGAGCCTGCTCGGCGCGACATCGATGGATTTAGGCTCGGGCGTTTCGCTGCGGCGCTGTTCGGTGGCATCCGGCGCATTGAGCATGCGCCAGCCGGCGGCGGCGACGATGATGCCGCCTGCGACGCGCAGAACCGGCAGCGAGACGCCGAAAAAACCCAATACGTAGGCGCCGATGCAGAGCGAGGCGGCGACAATGATGAAGGCATAGATCGCGACCCACCGCGCAGTGCTGGCGCGGACCTTGGGGTCGAGTTCACGCGTGGCGCCGAAAAAGATAAATGCGCCGGAGAGCGGATTGACGATGGAGAAGAGCGCGGTGAAGGCGAGCAGGAAGGTCGAGAAAGAGAACACACCCATAGGCCGCACATTCTAGCGAATCGCGGTGCGGCTAGTGGAAGGGCTGTGCTGCGAGGATGGCCTTGACCAGCGGCTGGGGTGAATAGCCGGCCACGTAGGGCGTCAGCCCCAATCGCACGATCACCAGGTGGCGCGACTTGATGATGCAGATGCTCTGGCCGTCGTGACCTGACATCCAAAAGGTGTCGTGCGGAATGCCGAAGGCGGCATCAGGATTAACGCCGGGCGTCGCGGGATCCGATCCCCAAAGCCAGGTTTGGCCCATGCCGTATTGTCCTTTTGATGCCGGTACGGGCGTTGCCATCATCGCGACATAGCCAAACGGGAGCAATTCCTGTCCCTGCCAGGTCCCGTCTTGCAACAGGAACTGTCCATAGCGGGCCCAGTCACGCGCAGTGGCATACATATAAGAAGAGCCCACCAGAGTGCCGTGCTCGTCCGGCTCGATCGTCGCGGTGGTGATCCCAATGGGCGTGAAGAGCCGAGCGTGGATGAAAGTCGAGAGGCGATCCTGCTCGACAGGCTTTTGAATCACCAAATCCTTCGAAACTTGCACCTGCGACAGCGCCTGTTGAGCGATTCGCGACAGAATCACGGCCGTGCCGCTGGAATAAAGCCACGTCTCGCCAATGGGGTGCACCAGTGGCGGCGAGCTCGCGAAGCCGGCCATGTCGGGCTGCAGGTACAACATGCTGGTGACATCCGATACCGCGCCGTAGCCCTCGTTCCATTGCAGGCCGCTCGACATGGCGAGCAGATCCTTGAGCCGAATGCGCTCGCGCCCGTCGTTGCCGGGCCAGAAACCGTCTTGATCGAGGGACAGCTTGCCGTCGTTGATGAGCATGCCGATGATGCCGGCCATCACGGTCTTCGTCATCGACCAGCCGAGCAAGGGCGTGCTGGGCGCAAAGCCCGGGGCGTAGTATTCGCCGACGATACGGCCGTGATCCACCACAACAATCGCGCGTGCGCCGGGGCCGGCGAGCGCGCTGTCGGTCAGAATTTGATCGATGGCCGGGTTGGCTTGTACGGTGGTGCCATCGGGCCAGCGGGCATCGGATGTGGCTGAAGGCGGAGCGGCTGGAATCGGCGGCCCAATGTGCGCCGCGTGTACCGAGGATGTGTGCGCCGAGGGATCGAGCTTGCCGTCCGGCAGCACGGTGCAGCCCTTGCCCTCTATAAACTGGGCCAGGCCATCGCCGATGAAGCCTAGGAATCCGGCGCGCACCACGCCGCGCTCGCGGTCGACTGAGACGTGCATGAGACGCAGAATCGAAACGCCCGGCGCCTGCACATCGACGCGCAGCACTTCGTCAGGATCGCGTGCGGCGAGAAACACGTTGGAGCAGACGATTTTGGCGGAGTAGTTCGCGCCCACCCGCAGCAGCGCTGGGGGCTTCCACCACAGCAGCAAGGTGAGTCCGATCAGGGTCCCGACCAGCGCGCTCAAGGCTAAGCGAAGTATTTTCATCGGGCTACCAATTAAGCTCGGCCATCAGGGCCGCGTAGGTTTCGATGCCGTCCCACAGATTTTGCAGCCGTAAGTTTTCATTCGCCGCGTGCTGGTTGTTGTCGTGATTGACGATGGGCAGACAAATTATGGGTGCGCTAAATACATCGGCGAACATGTACAGAGGCACGCTGCCGCCGGCCATGGGCATCACCACCACGGGTTCGCCGGCTGCCTGAGTGGCGGCGGCGATCACGGCCTTCGCGGCGGGTGAGGACATATCCGAGCGCAGCGCGGGATAACCCGTATCCCAGCTGAGCTTGATGATGCGCGGCGCGCTGAAGCGCGCGGCGAGACCCGGCTCATCGGCGACAATTGCCCAGCCATGTGCGATCAAGAAACGCTCGACCGCGGCGCGGACCGCCGCCGGGGTTTGATCGGGTACCAGGCGAAAGTCCAAGGAGATCACGGCGGTGGTCGGAATGGCATTCGCGGCCGCATCGCCGACTTGGCCGGCGCGAATGCCACGAATGTTGAGCGCGGGACGCATGATGCTGGCGGGCAAGTCTTCGCTGCCCTCGGTGCGGTCGATGCCGAATTCCTTCTTGAGGGCATCGCCGACGGGGGGTAGATTTTTGAGCGCAGTCTGCTCCGCGGGCGTGATGGCGCGAACCTGGTCGCTGAAGCCGGGAATCAGGATCCGGCCGTCGTCGTCGCGCATTTGCGCGAGCAGCGTGGCGGCCATGGCGGCTGGGTTCGGCACCCAATTGCCGTAGTGACCGTCGTGCAGCGCACGCACGGGTCCATAAATGGTGGCTTCCGCGCTCATGACGCCGCGGGCGCCAAAGTACACCATGGGTTTTCGAGTCTGATGCACGGGTCCATCGCCGATGAGAATGAGATCGGCGCTCAAGCGTTTTTGATTTTCACGCAAGGCGTGGCTCAAGTGCTCGGAACCGGCCTCTTCCTCGCCCTCCCACAGAACTTTGATGTTCACCGAGGGCGCCGTATGCGTGGCTTTGAGTGCATCGAAGGCGGCCAAGAATGCAGCGATCGAGGCTTTGTCGTCGCTGACGGCGCGGCCGAACAGCCGCCACTCGGGATCGAAGGGCGAGGCGGCGTTTTTCCAATCGACCTCGCGGGGCGCATTGCTAAGTGCATGCTCGCGCATCACCGGCACGAAGGGATCGGAACTCCATTGCGAAGGCGTCACCGGCTGACCGTCATAGTGAGCGTAGAAGAGCACGGTGCGTTTAGCTTTGAGCGACAGCAGCGATCCGAATACGGCGGGCGGCGAGCTCTGCCCGGTAGAGAGCAGGGATGCTTCAAAGCCGCGAGATTTGAGCGCGGCCGCGAGTGCCTGGGCGGTGGCGACCAGGCCGGCGGGATCCGCCGCGACACTTTTGAGGCGCGTCAAGGCGTCGATCTCGCCCACGATGGCAGCCTCGTGCGCGAGACGGTATTGCTGCACCTGGGAACGTAGGTCGGCCGCGTGCGCCGCACCAAAGAGCGCGTGCCCCGCCGACAACAGTACGATGGTTGCGGCGCAGGTAATGCGAAAGATCCATGGCATTATTGTTTTCTCCTCTTGGACGAGCACGACGGGCTCAAGTATGTTAACAAGGTTGCAAGGGCGCAGGACGCAGCCTTAAGGGACTACAAGGGTGAGGGATGAGAAATCTAAAGTACTTAGGTTTAGCCTTGATTGTTATTTGGAACGGCGGCTTTCAAGTGGCCCGCGCGGCTACGGAGGACCTGCAGTTCAGTCAAGTTGTGGATGATTTCGTGTTCGGGACCTTGGCGCTTTCGCCGGTCACGGCCAGCACCGTGGGCTACCACAAGCACCACGCAGAAATGCTGGAAGATGAATTGGACGATTTCAGCGCGGCGGGGATCAAGGTCTCGCTCAACTTGCAGCGCGACATCGAGGCGCGCATGGAGAAACTCGATCCCAAGGCATTGAGCGCGGAGCAGCGCGCCGACATCGACATCATGCACGATGCCATTCGGGCAACGCGGCTCGATATCGAGGAGATTCAGAGTTACCGGCATAACCCGACGATCTATGTTGAACTCATCGGCAATGCCCTCTACACGCCCTATGTCCTGCACTATGCCCCGGCCGAGGAACGCTACAAGCACATCATTCAGCGCTTGTTCAGGATCCCGGAGCTGGTGCGCCAAGCCGAGCAAAACCTAAACGACTCGCCCGAGATCTGGAACAAGGTGGCGCGCGAGGAGAACACCGGCAACGTCGATCTCATCGACGGCGTGCTGCGCAGCAGTTGCCCGAAGGCCTTAAGTCACGACTACACCGAAGCAGCAGAACCCGCGCTGATCGCGCTGCGGGCGTTCAACGAGTTTCTCGACGGCACGCTGTCGAGGAAGACCTCCGACTGGCGCTTGGGCAAAGTGCACTACGCCAAGAAGTTCAGCTACGTGCTGGCGACGGGCAAGACGCCCGACACATTGCTGAAAGAAGCCGAAGCGGATCTGGCGAAGACGCGCGATGAAATGCTACAGCTCGCGGCGCCCAAGTCTGTGCAGGAGGCGCTTGCGGAGGTCGCGCAACAGCATGCGACTCCGCACACTTATATGGCTGCGGCGAAACAGACGCTGGCGAGGGCAACCGCGTTCGTCAAAGCCAAGGACCTGGTGACGCTGCCGCCAAACTCGAATCTGCAAGTGATCGACACGCCGGTGTTCATGCGCGGCGTCTACGGGGTTGGCGGATTTAATCAAGCGCCCCCACTGGAGCCCAAACTCGGCGCGTTTTACTGGGTGACACCGATTTCGGATTCCTGGCCGCAGGCGCGCATCGATTCGAAGCTGCGCGAGTACAACGACTCAGGCTTGGCGCACCTGACCGTGCATGAGGCCATGCCCGGGCACTATGTACAGGCCGAATATGCCAACGAAGTGCAACCGCGTTCACGGCGCTTGTTGCGCAGCATCTTTGGCAACGGTCCTTATGTCGAGGGCTGGGCGGTGTATGCGCAGCAGCTCATGGCCGAGCAGGGCTACTTGAGCGACACGCCAGGCTACCGTCTGACGCTCGCCAAGCAAAAGCTGCGCGTGTTGGCCAACACGATCTTGGACGTGCGGCTGCACACTTTAGAAATGACCGACCAAGAAGCGCTCGATCTGATGACCAAGAGCACGTATCAGGAAATGGAAGAGGCTACGGCCAAGTTGCAACGCGCCAAACTATCGTCTTGCCAATTGCCGACGTACTACGCCGGCTACACTGGATGGCTCACGGTGCGCGATCACTTCAAGACAACGCACGGTGACAAGGTGAGCCTGAAGCAGTTCCACGAGGCGGCGCTGCGCGAAGGCGCGGTGCCGCTGCCGCTGTTGGATGAGCTATTGAATTAAGCTGCATTAAGTCCATTAACTTATGGCGCTTTGACTTATAAAGTTCGCCCGCTCAAACAGGCCGCAGAAGCAGCGATTTCGCACGCTTTAAGCAAAATAAAATGTCGCTGTGGCCTTACGTCGGTTTCTGGCGACATGCCGCGACGTGCCTCGAGACCGTACGATTGCCGCATCAAAAATCACTCTTAGGTGCTGCGCGTGACAACCAGTCTGACTTATGCCGCCGAGGCTGCTTCCTGCAAGACGCTGGAGGCATTGGCTCAGGTCATTCGGGCGTTGGCACCGGAAGTATCCGGCGTCTCGTTCCACGATTTCGCGGCGGATACGCTGTGGATGTCAGAGGATTTCATCCTGCCGGAAGATTTTCAGTTGGTGGAAGACTCACTCTCCAGCGATTCAGGCGGCAATCTCGATGTCTCCTATGCACCGCGAGACGATGGCAACTATTCGCTCGCCATTCCGGTGCGGGATTCGCATGGCGCGGTCAACGGCGCGGTGCGCTTGAGCGTCGATGCCTCGATCAAGGATATGCGCAGCGACGAAACGCTGGAGCAGAAACTCGCGCCGGTGTTCGTGTGCCTGTCCGCGGAATTTGAACGGCGCCAAGGTTTCCCGTTGCTCATCAGTGAAGACTCGCCGGAGGGATCGCAGATCGAAAATGCACTGCACGCCGAGCGCTTCGAGTTGTTCCTGCAGCCGATCTATTCGCTGCATGACAACCTGGGCCTGGCGCACTACGAGGTGCTGCTGCGGCTGCGCACTGCCAACGGCAGCCTGGTTGAACCGAATGATTTCCTGGCACGTGCGGCGCAGCAGCGGCTCATGCCGAACATCGATCGCTGGGTAGTGCGCACGCTGCTGGCCTGGTTGACAGCCAACCGCAAGCTGTGGGGGCGCGTGCCCTCGGTGTTCTCCGTCAATTTATCGGCGCAGTCGATAACCGACGACAGTTTCGTCAGCTTCGTCGAGTCTTGCGTCATCAAGAGCGGGCTGCCGCCGCAGGCGCTGTGCTTTGACATCACGGAACGATTCGCAGCCTCGGGCAGCATCAGCGTGGCGGAGTCCATGAAGCGGCTGGAGGCATTGGGGTGTGAGGTGGCGCTGGACGATTTCGGCGCCAATCCGCCTTCCTACGGCTATCTTCGATCCATCCCCGCGCACTATTTCAAGATCGACAGTTCCCTGGTCGAAGCCGCACCCACCGACCGCGTAGCGCGGGCAATGATCTCGGCGATTGTGCGCATGGCAAGCGATCTTGGCGTGCAGACCGTCGCCGAATCGGTGGAGTCGGATGTGGAGCTGCAGTCGATGCGCTCCTTAGGCGTCGACTTTGCGCAGGGCTATTTATTGGGGAGACCTAAATCGCTGACCGGCTATGATTTCGCCGCAGGCCCGATCAATTGACGGGCCGATCAGTTGAATTGGCAGCGCGTCGATTGAACTGCGGAACGTCTCGAATTTCTCGGTCTTTGCGTCAAATTGGATGATTGACCGAAGGGACTGCCGAAGCGCCATATAAAGACTACGGGAACTGCTCCTCTCTCTCAAGGCCTTCCAGAAAGAAGGCTTCGAAAGCGGCAAGGTGTGGGACTCAAACGTGAGCGCTGGTGAGTTACCAGGACCTGGCGGTTGCTAAGACGTACGCGCGGTTACCAGACCCGAACGCGGTCGCTCGGCGCGAGATATAGGGTCTGTCCTGGCTTGACCTCGAACGCGGCATACCAGGCGTCGAGATTTCGGACCGTGTAGGTTCGATATTGCGCCGGAGCATGGGAGTCGGTGATGACTTCGTCGCGCAGGGCGGGTTCGCGCATTTTGTCGCGCCAGCTTTGTGCAAAACTCAAGAAAAACAGCTGATCGGCGTCGAATCCGGACACCTTCACGAGCGCGGTGCCTTGGGTGGCGAGCCGGTAGGCGTCGTAGGCGGCATTCAGGCCCGCGACATCGGCGATGTTCTCGCTCAAGGTTTGCTCGCCATTGAGGCTCAGGTCCGGAAACGGTTTATAAGTATCGAACTGGGCGGCGAGTCGTGCACCCGATGCGCGGAAGTGCGCGAAATCGTCGGGCTGCCACCAGTTCTTCAGGCGGCCGTGGGCATCGAAGAGCGCGCCTTGATCATCGAAACTGTGGCTGATCTCGTGGCCAATCGTGGCGCCGATGGCGCCGTAGTCCATGGCGAGCGGTTGGTCGGGATCGAAGTACGGGGGCTGCAGGATCGCGGCGGGGAAATTGATGGCGTTCATCGCGGGCAGGTTCACGGCATTGATCACTTGTGCGTTCATGACCCATTCGGAGCGGTCGACGGGTCGCCTAAGCTTGGTGAGGTTGCGTTGATACTCGTGTAAATCGGTGCGCGACCAGTTACCGAAGGCATCGCCGCGGCTGACTTTCAAGTCAGCGTAGGTGCGCCAGTGATCGGGATAGCCGACGCCGATTTTTAGCGTCTTCAACTTGGCCTTGGCGACCGACTTGGTTTGCGGCGCCATCCAGTCGAGCCGATCGATGCGTGCGTCGAAAGCCGCCAAGAGGTTTCGCACCATGGTCTCGGCGCGCCTTTTTTGTTCTGGCGAGAAGTACTTGGCGACGTAAAGTTTGCCGACCGCATCGCCGAGACTTACGTTGCAGGCGGCGACCGCGCGCTTCCAGCGTGGGCTCAATTCCGGCGTGCCATGCAGTACGCGAGCATAAAACGCGAAATTCTCATCGACGAATTTCTTGGCCAAGTACGGTGCGGCATCCTCGAGCGCGTGGAATTTCAGGTAATTCTTCCACGTGTCGAGCGATTCGCTGGCGGTGAGCCTCGATAAGCCGATGAGAGCGCTCGGCTGCCAGACCACGAAGTCGTTCTGAGCGCCCAAGCCCGCGGCAAAGAAAAATGCGCGCCAATCAAGGTCCGGGGCGTCGGAGTAAAATTGCGCGCGGGTCCAGTGATTGTTGCCGTCTGCGATCTGTTCGGACGCGGCCAGCGTCCAGTGGACTTCGGCCATGCGTCGCTCGAGCTCGAAAATCTTCGCGGCGCGCGCGGGCGCGTTGTCGATACCGGCCAAGCTCAGTACCGCGGCGATATGCGCCTGATATTGCAACCGGATCGCAGCCATCGCAGGCGAGGCGCCTAAGTAGTATTGGCGGTCCGGCATGCCGAGACCGCCCTGCACCAGGAACGGCAGGTAGCGTTTGGGACCGTTCAAATCCTGCGCCACCCACAGGCCAAGAAGATGCGGCGTGTGCAGGTTGCCGTTGTTAAGGATATCGACATCGGCGCGCAGAGTTTCGCCCAAGACGGCTGCCAGCACGTTGCGGCTGAAGATCGCGTCGATGCGTTTTAGCGTCGGCTGGATGACAGCGAGTCCCTTGGATTCGATCGCCGCCTCGTCCATGAAGCCTGCATAATAGTCGCCGATTTGTTGCGCCTCGGTGCCGGCAGGAGCGTGCTGCGTGGCGGCCGCTTTGAGCAGGTCATTGACGCGCTGGGTGGTGAGCTCGGTCAAAATGGCGTCGAGACCGTAGCTGCTGCGATCGGCGGGAATTTCTGTGGTTTTGATCCAGCTACCGTTGGCATACTCAAAAAAATTGTCGCCGGGTGCGGTTTTCAAATCCATGCCGGCAAGGTCTAGGCCGTGCAGTTGCGCCACGGCAACGCCGGCCAGCAGCAGAAGGCTTAGTGACAAGTATCGAGTCATTGGTTTACAAGTTGGATTGGAAATTTGACGGTTGGAATTGGGAGCTTTACCAGTTGGGATTGGGCAATTCGCTGAACACTTCTTGCAGCGCGAATCCCCAGCGTTCGCGGATCATGGTGAAGTATTCATTGTTCATATCGATACTGATGTGCGTCGCCAACTTGTAGTCGTCGCGCTTGATGACGGCGAGATCCAACGGCGGCCCTACCGTGAGATTGGAGCGCATGGTGGCATCCATGGAGACGAGCGCGCACTTGGCGGCTTGTGCCAGGCTGCTGCTGCGGGTGATCACGCGGTCAATGATGGGCTTGCCGTATTTGGATTCGCCGATCTGAAAGTAGGGCGTGTCGATGCTGGATTCGATGAAGTTGCCGGCGGAATAAATATGAAACAGGCGCGGTTCTTCGCCCTTGATCTGGCCGCCCAAAATGAAGGTGCCGTTGAAGTCGTAGCCATGATCTTTTAGGTCCTGCGCATCGCGCTGATGGATTTCGCGCAATGCATCGCCCACCACGCGCGCGGCATTGAACATGTTGCTGGCGCTCAGGAGACGGGTTTTCTGCAGCGGTTCGTCGGGCGCCTCGAGCAGATTGATGACGGCTTGCGTGATGCCGAGATTGCCTGCAGACATCAATACCAGCACACGGTCGTGCGCGTGCTGGAAGGTAGCCATTTTCCGAAAGATATTGATTTGATCGACGCCGGCATTGGTTCGCGAGTCCGACAACATCACGAGACCGGTGTCGACCAGCAGGCCGACGCAGTAAGTCATCCCGAAATTCTACATGATGGCTACTGCTGCTGTAGGGCGGACTCCGCAATCAGGACATTGGCTTCCATTTTCTCGCCGCCGCCGCCTTGGCGCATGCCGCGCACGGGCGCGGCGTCCAAGTAATCGCGGCCGACCGCGAGGCGGCAATAGTTGCGCACTGCGGGGCGCTTGTGCGTCACGTCCATGCTCTGCCAGCCGATTTCCGCGCCGAGCCAGATATCGACCCAGGCATGGCTGGCGGCGTCGCTGTCATCGCCGGTGTAGAGATAGCCGCTGACGTAGCGCGCGGGCATGCCGACCGCGCGCGCGGCGGCGAGGTAGACGTGGGCGTGGTCCTGGCAGACGCCTTCGCCGCTTTTGAAGGCGACGGCGGCGCTGTCCTGCACATCGCTGGTGCCGGATTTGTAGCGCACCGCGCCGAATACCGCTTCAGCCAGCACTTGAGCGCGCTGTTTGGGATCGATGATGCGCGCGAGCGCGTGCTGCGCAAAGGCTTTGATGTCGTCGTTGGGCGAGGTGAGTTGTGTGGGCGCGAGATACGCGAGGGGCGAGAGCCGCCCGTCGTCCTGGCGCGCCTCGGTGTCCGCGGTGTCGACCACGCCGCGAACCACGATGCTGATTTCGCGATGCGGCTCTTCGATGGTGAGGAGGTGCGCAATGTTGCCGTAGGCATCGATCTGCTCCAAGCGGCGGCCGGGGGCGACAATGCTCCAGCTGAGCGCACGCTGGCTTATGTCGCGTCGCGGCGTGAGATGCAGGCTTTGCACGCTGTATTTGACCGGGCGCTCGTAGCGGTAGCGCGTCTCGTGACGAATGTGCATCTGCATACTGTTAGGCCTCCGCCGGCGGAACCAAGAAATCGGATGCGATGCGAGTACCCAGGTCATTGAGCTTCGCCAGGAATTGCTGCAGAAAGCGCGGCAAGCCCATCGTCAAAAGCTCCTCCATGCGCGAGAAATGCAGAATGGCATGCATTTCGCCGGCGCGCCGCACCGTTTCCGCCGATTGCTGGTTGGCGACGGATTTCAAGTTGCCGTACACCTCCTTGCAGCAGCGTAGCAGCGAGCGCGGCATGTCGTCGCGCAGAATCAGAAGCTCGGCGACGCGCGAGGGAGTGATCACGTCGCGGTAGACGCGCCGGTACACTTCGAACGCGGACAGAGCCCTGAGCAGCACGCTCCATTGATAAGGGTCCGGCACCCCGCCGGCATCCGCGCCCGGCATGAGGTCGCTCTGGTGCGCGGTCAAGATGCGCGCGGTGCTGTCGGCGCGTTCGAGAAAGGTGCCGATGCGGGTGAAGTGGAAGGCTTCGTCGCGCATCATGGTGCCGATGGTCACGCCGCGCGTGAGATGCGAGCGTTCCTTGACCCATTCGACGAACCCGCCGATGTCCAAGGCGCGGCGTGCGGCTTGCGAGCGCGCATCGAGCCAGGTGGAGTTCAGGGTTTCCCAGAGCTCTGAGGTGAGCGAGCCGCGCACTGCGCGCGCGTTCTCTCTGCCTAAGCGCAGGCAGCTGTAGATGCTGCCGCTGTAGTCGCGATCGAGACTGACGAACTCGAACACGGCTTTGGGAGTAACGCTCTCATGGCGTTCGGTGTAGGCCTCTTCCATGTGCAGCGCCTTCATGGTGGCGCGCAGCGACTCGGCCAGAGCTTCGGGCGAGTGCGGCAGCAGGGACATGCGGTAGTGCGCGTCGACCAGGCGCGCGAGACTTTCGGCGCGTTCGATGTAGCGCGACATCCAGTACAGATGATCGGCGGTGCGGCTCAACACTTAAGTCTCCAGCACCCAGGTGTCCTTGGTACCGCCGCCCTGCGAGGAATTGACCACGAGGGAACCTTCGCGCAAAGCCACGCGGGTGAGGCCGCCGGGAACGATGGTGATATCGCGTCCCGAGAGCACGAAGGGGCGCAGGTCGATGTGGCGCGGCTCCAAACCGGCGTCCGCAAAGGTCGGGCAGGTGGAGAGCGCCAGGGTGGGCTGCGCGATGTAGCGTTCGGGCGTGGCGATGATTTGGCGCCGAAAATTCTCGATCTCGGCCTTGGAGGCGGCAGGTCCAATCAGCATGCCGTAGCCGCCGGCACCATGAACTTCTTTGACGACCAACTCGTGCAAATGCGCGAGCACGTATTCTCGGTGTTCGGGCTTGCGCAGCATCCAGGTGTGGACATTGCCGATGATGGGCGCTTGGCCTAAGTAAAAACGGATCATTTCCGGCACGTAGGGGTAGATGGACTTGTCGTCTGCGACGCCCGTGCCGATGGCATTGGCAATGGTGATGCGGCCGGCGCGGTAGGCGGTGAGCAGGCCGGGGACGCCGAGCATGGAGTCGGGCCGAAACACCAACGGATCCATAAAATCATCGTCGATGCGCCGATAAATGACATCGACGCGCTGCGGGCCTTGGGTGGTGCGCATGAAGAGCGCTTCGTCGCGCACGAACAGATCCTGTCCTTCCACCAACTCGATGCCCATCTGCTGTGCCAGGAATGCGTGCTCGAAGTACGCACTGTTATGCGCGCCTGCGGTCAACAACACCACGGTCGGATCGGCCACCCCGGTAGGCGCGACGCTGCGCAGGTTGTCGAGCAGCACGTCGGGGTAGTGATCGATGGGGGCCACACGGTGCGAGGAGAAAAGCTCGGGAAACAGCCGCATCATCATTTTGCGGTTTTCCAGCATGTAGGACACGCCGGAGGGTACGCGCAGGTTGTCTTCCAATACTTTGAACTCGCCGGCAGCGTCGCGCACGATGTCGATACCCGCGATATGAGCATAGATGCCGCCGGGCACGTCCACGCCCTGCATTTCCGGGCGGTATTGCGAGTTGCAGAGCACCTGCTCCGCAGGGATGACGCCCGCCTTCAGGATCTGCTGGTCATGGTAGATGTCGTGAATGAAGGAATTCAAGGCGCGCACACGCTGTTTTAGCCCCGTTTCCAGCCGAATCCACTCCTCTTGCGGCAGCACGCGGGGCACGATGTCGAAGGGAATGAGCCGTTCCGCGCCTTCTTCCTGGCCATACACGGCGAAGGTGATGCCGACGCGGTGAAACAGCGCATCCGCCTCGGCACGCTTTTGTGCGAGGCGCTCGAGCGGCTGCTCACTCAGCCATTGGGCGTAGCGCAGGTAGTGGGCGCGTCCGGCACCTTCTCCCAAGTACATTTCGTTGTACGGCGTATTGGCCATGAAGTCTCGTGATTGCCTGAAACCGACAGGCGGGCGACTTCAATCATGTAATAAGGAGTGAGGCGCCGCAATGCTGTATGTGAAGGCCGCGTGCTGCACTGAGTGAGGGCGCGGATCACGTGGAATAGTCAGCGAGGCTCCAGATGATCTTTGAGCGTCAGCGCCGCGGGCAGATGCGGATCGTGCGGAAAACGGGCGGCGAAATCGGAGAGCAGGACTCGGGCGACCCGCGGGGCGCCGCCGCCGCGCGCGGCCAGCTGGGCTACACCTAAGGTGTTCGCGGCGGATTTGGGCCGAAATGTCGGATCCAGGTTCAAGCGTTGTCCCACCACGTCCAACGCCTCGCCGGTGCGCTTCAGCGTCAGCAGCCGCGCGACATGCTCTTCGGTGAGGCGGTAATGTAGCGCGCATCGCTCCAGCTGACGGTGCGCTCGCACAGCCAGCGGTAGTCCTCGGGCGAATTGCCGCGGGATTTAAGCCAATCCTCCAGCATCTGCCAGCTTTTGACGTGGGAGCCGGCGCGCATGAGCCCGTAGGCATCGAGCACCTGCTTAGCGCTTTCGCGCTGGGTTTCCTTGGTTTTAAGCTCTTCGGTGCGCTCGGGACTGACCCAAGTTTTGAGGTTTAGCTCATGGCGGCGCTCATAGCAGGCACCCCCTAAAAAGCTAAAAATCGAGAGCACAGCAAACATACCGATGGCGACTTCGATGGGCAGCCACAGATCGAAGACCCGCAACAGGTCCAATCATAGGACATATAGAAGAATGACCAGCAGCGCCGCGCCGTATAAAATCCCCAGGCCGCGCACTAAACTGAACCAAGCCAGCGGATATGCCGCTTTGAATATATTGCTCTCCAGTCCCAAAATCGCGACCGAGGCGGGCAGAAAGAACAGAGAGACAATGGCAAGCGCGACGGCGGCAGCGGAGCCTCAATGATCTTGAGTGAATATCACCGCAAAGACGAGGAGCGCCAATATCGCCACTTGCGCCAACGGACGCTGCTCATCGACGGGGTTCATCATTTTAATGTCGAGGGTGGGCGGCTCATCGAAGCCGCGCACGGTATGGTCAAACAAGACGTAGGCGTATTTGAAGAACCAGGAGATGACGAGCAATCCCAGCGGAATTCCGATGAACCGAGCTTTAACTGCGATGAAGAGCAGGAACGCGAAGACCAAGACAACGGCTGCAGCTCCGCCCCGCGCAGGGCGAATGAGGTGATGGAGCAATTTGAAGTGAGTGCGTACTTGCATCAGGCTTTAATGGAGCTTTAATGGTTCATTGAACGCAAGAAGGCATCGTGCAAAGAATGTACGCTATGCCAAGAAAATCTAAGCGCTTGTAAATCACTTATAGGTAACTTTCTGGACAGATCTCCCTCGCGATTGGAAATTGTACGACGACCCAAAATATCCAATGCGGCGACTGTCCAAGAAGCCGCCAGGCAGGCGCTAACAAAATGGTTGAGATGTTTATCTGGGTTCGCCTTCGATTGTGGGTTGAGCATAAGCGAGGTGAATTCGATATTGCGAAAGACTGCAGTCCAGAGTGCAGCTGTGCGGCAGCTTGAGACTGGCAATCGGGTTAATATTTCCGGTATTGCCGCTACGACGGGAATCCCAAGAGGTGAAGTTTCTTCGATTCTCAATTCCGCTGGAAATCCCAAAACAACAGATACAGAATGTCGCCAAAACATAACCAGTAGAATACTCAGCGCATGGCATCATGATCCGCGCTTTATATCGGCCAACGGCCGTCCTAGGAACCTCAAGATTTTCGGGGCTGGCCCTACTTTTGAATCTTTGGTAAAGGAATATGGGCAAGGAATTCCCATCAGAGCCATGTTTGATGAGCTGAGGCGCCTTGAGGCAATCGAGGTACGCGCATTCTCTCAGAGGGTTTTCCCAAAAATGTCTTTGGCGATCAATCGACGAATTACGCGTCAGAGAATCCATGATGTTGACACTACAATTAGCGGATTGATTGCTTATTTGCAGGGGTTTTCTGATATCGCGTTCGTCGAAAAAGTATCTGGCGCCAAAATGTGGTCTGGCGCAGTACCGGCAATTCGAAATAAATCTAGAACAAACGCCGGTGTTCTGCTACGAGAACTTCATAAAAAAATGGCACTCAAACTAGCTAGGCACGGTTTAGTGGACACGCGAAAGACAGCCCATTTGAGCGTGACAATTATTTACAGCGAAACGCGCAATCGAGTAGCGAAGCGCCCTTTCAAGAGTCGCCGGAATTTCCGTCGAGGCGACTAACCCCGCTATCACAACCGATTACGTGTTTGCAACGGGCTGCCGTTGCGCCTTGGGCTGATGACACATTCAGGAAGCGAAGGCGGCGCGGTACTAGCGGATCGTATCGAAGTTAGATCGCCTCTCGCGTAACGTGAACTTCATCGTTGCTAAACTCGGGAAGGATTGCGACGCCTCGAACTGCACATATGGTTGTCGCAGCGGAAGAGCGGAAAATGATTTCGTAGCGCACAAAAGCCGGGATGCACGCTCGAAGAAAAGGTTCAGCATGGCGGCCCATTCGCAGAGGGATCAGCGACGGTTCGGCGCGATCGGTCGCGCAGAAGCAATGCGCAAGACCGCGACGCGCAGACAAACTTTGAGTTAGTACAGGGTAAGGAGGAGTTACTAGTGGCCTGTAACAACCATTTATAGACTATAATCGGGTCTATGACAGACCC
>JBEPVT010000018.1:0-73933 GCA_041690895.1 Gammaproteobacteria bacterium | reverse complement strand
CCCTCCTGCGTTGATCCAACCAACCAGTCATAATCACTGTGTCGAGGTACTAGTAAATGTCAGCGCCCTATTCCTCTCAATGGTCCTCGCTCTGATCCCCTTTGCCCTAATCGCGGTCAATGATTCGGTCGCGGGGAAGGCGGAGGTCATCCAGGCGAGTTAGAGCTTGGCTGCGCGTTGCGCTCCGGTGACGAATGTCGCCGATTCCTTGTGATGTTTTGTGAACACTTTGGAGACTACCGTGAACTACCGATCAATCATTCGCTTTGCTTCCGCCGCCGTTTTGACACTCTCAGCAGCTCAAGTATTCGCCGGCGATTTTTATGAAGAAAAAGGCGTTGCGCTGAACAGCTATGACGCGCTTTCCTACTTTGCGTCCGCACCGGATCCAATACCCGGGGTAAAAGACTTGAGCTTCGACTATAAGGGCTCTAAGTTCTATTTCGTGACCAACGCGCATTTGCGCACCTTTGCGAGCGACCCAGAAAAGTACGCACCGCAGTACGACGGCTACGATGCCTACGATGTCTCGCACGGCAAGAAGGTTGGCGCGCACCCCCGCGTGTTTGCGCTCGTTGATGGCAAGCTGTACATGTTCAGCGAACTCGAATCTCGCAAAAACTGGAAGAAAGATGCCCCTGGCAACATTGTTCGCGCCTCCGAGCAATGGTCGCAGGCCTCAAAACTGGTCGCGCAGAATCGTTAACTGACACTGTGCCGGCGCCTTGAAATCCTGCCGCTCGGCGCAGTTGCCGAACGACTTCCGCACGAAAATATTGCGAATACTTTGCTGCCTCAGTCTGCTTTGCACGCCCGCGCCACTCGCGAATGTACATATCTCATTGCCTCCTGGGTTCGTTGGTAACTGATTCCACGCTCAAG
The DNA here is from genome assembly GCA_041690895.1 of Gammaproteobacteria bacterium. Taxonomy (GTDB): domain Bacteria; phylum Pseudomonadota; class Gammaproteobacteria; order Steroidobacterales; family Steroidobacteraceae; genus Bog-1198. The sequence continues at coordinate 73,051 of JBEPVT010000018.1, read as the reverse complement.
CCTGCCCCTCATCGCCGCGATGACGCCAGGCAATCACCTTCTGCCGTTGCTCGCCGAGCTTTTGGATGCCCAGATGCATCTCGTCGCCCGGCTTGAGGAAAATTGGATCCGGCTTATGGCCCAGCCCCACCCCGGGCGGGGTGCCCGTAATAAGCAAATCACCGGCGTAGAGCGTCATGAATTGGCTGACATAGGCAATTAATTCGCGCACCGGGAAGATCATCTTTCCTGTATTTCCCGTTTGCATGCGGCGACCGTTAAGATTCAGGAACATCTCGAGATGTTGCGGGTCGCCGACTTCATCGGGTGTCACAAGCCAAGGCCCGACGGGTCCGAATGTGTCGCAACCCTTCCCTTTGTCCCATTGCGTGCCGCGTTCCATCTGAAAGGCGCGTTCTGACACATCGTTGGCCAGCACGTAGCCCGCGACAAAATCGAGCGCAGTGTCCTTACTCACATATCGGGTCGTGCGGCCGAGAATGATTCCCAATTCGACCTCCCAATCGCTTTTCGAAGAGTCTTTGGGCAACATGACATCGTCATTGGGACCGCTCAAACAACTGATGGCTTTGGTAAACATCGGCGGCTCGTGCGGAATCGGCAGATTCGCTTCTTTGGCGTGATCCGCGTAGTTCAAACCGATTGCAATAAACTTGCCAATGCCTTTAACCGGCGCTCCCAGCCGCGGAGCGCCGCTAACCACGGGCAGCTCCCTGCTATTCAGCGCCGCGAGACGCGCCAAAGTCTCCGGCGTCACCGTCTGCGGAGAAATGTCATCAATGTGCGCCGACAGATCGCGGATTGCCCCTTCACCGTCCAATAAACCCGGCTTTTCCTGCTGCGGCGGACCATAACGTAGTAATTTCATAGAGTTCTTTTGTCACGCTGGCGGCAGCTGGTTGAACTTGGATTTATGAATTAATCTCGTCGACTCTTCTAAATTCCACGCCGTCGATCCAAAGTAAATTCGGCATTCCGTCAATCAGCGCTGAAAATTCGGCAATGGCCGGGCTGTTCGCTTGGGCGCCTATCCTGAATAAGTGATCGCCAATTGGAACAAGCTGATCCGTACCGCCCATCCACAGCTGGCGTTGCCGCTGCACCACCTTAACCGTTCCATACCATGGATTCTCCGAATAGTACTCGCCAACATATTTTGCCAGGGCGGCGGAGGGCTCGAGCGCGGCCTGTTCTTTGTATCCAGCGCGCGCATACCAATCCGGTCCATATGACAATGCCGTGAGGGGAGCTTTCGATTGATTGTTTCCGGCGGCCGACGAAGTCTCGGCGCGTTCAAAAACAATTGGGAAAAGGTCAAAGCCCGACTGATCAGCGATGAAAGACCCATCCTCTGATTGCTGCAGGGGAATGGTGTGCCCATCAGCGATGAGATTCAGCCGGTCGCCGGCATTCTTTATTTCCATCCGCCGGCCGGCCGCAGAGGTGTAAATGGCGCCGTAGCTTTCGGCGGACTCGACCTTTGCCGCCGCATCAAATTCAGGGATTGCAGGCGCCTTGCTGTGCTCTTTCTCACCACGCAGCAGTTGCAACGCCAGCTGTGCAACAGGATTGGGGCGATACCCTAGCTGGGCATTAATTGAGGCGAAAGCGCCTATCTTCGAGTCCAAGTCCATATGAATCGCGGACATGAACGACACCATGCCGCCGGTGTGCCGCAGACGGACATGTCCATCGAGCTTATCGACCGCGATCCCATACCCGTAACCGGCCGTCGGACCGAACGGCGGCGCTGCGATGTGCGACGTCGAGAATAACTTGAAACTCTCTTCTGAAATTATGCGCCTGCCACGTATCTCGCCATGATTCAGCAGCATTTGCATGTATAGGGACATGTCTTTCGGTGTCGATGCGATCGATCCTGCGGCAAACTCCACGGCCAAATTGCCGGCGGGCACCAAAGCGCCGTGTCGAGGATAGGGACGATCGTCATGCAAAGGCACATAGCTTTGGGCAATGCGCGCACGTGTCGCGCTGGTGATGGCGGGTGCCGTGTCGGTCATACCTACGGGCTTCAAAATGCGGGCAGCGACGGCGGCGTGCCATGGGCGGCCGTCGACTATTTCGATCAAGCGTCCCAAAACGTCGTAACCCCAATTGCTGTAATGGAACTCGCAGCCGGGTTTCAATGCCTGTCGCGGGCGCCGCTCGGGCGAGCTGGGGATCACGGGCGCGTCATCAGGCATGCCGCTCGAGTGGGTTAGCAAATGATGGATAAGGATTTCGCCGAACGGCGTATCCATAGATAGCCAGGGAAGATAGGTGCGGATTGGCGCCTGCAAATCGACTTTCTGCTCTTCGTGCAGTTGCAGAATAGTCAATCCCACAAACGACTTCGTGATCGAACCAATTTCGAAGAGATGCGATGTAGAAACGGGCACTTTGGCAGCCAGGTCAACGTAGCCGTACGAGGCAACCCGGATGATCTGGTCGGCATTTGCGAGTCCCAGCGTCAGTCCCGGCGCATTCATGGCTGCGCAATAGCCGGCGATAAAGCGGTCCAACGTGCGCATCGCATTCGAATTCGCGCCCGGTGCCGCGCGCGCTAATTCTGCGAGCAGGTCCAGCGGCACGGCCGCCAGCAAGCTCAATGCCAGCATCTCGCGTCGGCTCAAAGAATTCATATTCATCTCAGCAGCACCTTTTACATTTGGATACGAGAAAGTCAGGCGGCGGATATGCTACGCCATCACCGAGTTGGGCTGGACAAAACAGCCGGCTGATTGGTGAGAGATCATGTGACGTGAATCGCTGGTACAGCATTGGCGCTCACTCGACGCCAACTGATTGCCTCTGCTGCCGCACTCGGCGCAGGGCGAACTGCCGCTTGGCGCCTAGTGCGGCGCCGGCAACGGCGGATTGCCGCTGTAACGCTGGAACCAGCTCATCATATATAGCTGCGTACGCATCCAATTCGAGGGCTTCGATCCAGTGCCGTGATATTCCTGATCGAAGCGCAGCAATGCCGCGGGAACACCGCGATACTTGAGTGCTTGGTAAAATTCCTCGCTTTGCGCAATGGGGGTGCGCCGGTCGAGTTCGCCGGTCATGATGAGTGTCGGTGTTTTCACATTGCCGACATGCATCAGAGACGATTCCTCGAGCCAGTCGGTCGGGTCTTCCCAAAATGGCTTCTTGAAAAATCGGTACGTGAAAAACGGGATGTCAGTTTCTCCGGCCATGCTGATCCAGTCCGTTACCGGGCAGCGTACAGCCGCGGCGGCAAATCGATTTGTGTGTGAAATCACCCAGCTCGATAACACGCCGCCGCCGCTGCAGCCGGAGACGTACATGCGAGACTCATCAATAATGCCTCGCTTGAGCACTGCATCGACACCGGCCATCAGGTCATCATAGTCAGGTCCGGGATAGTGCTTCGCAATGGCATCGCCGAATGCCGTTCCATAGCCTGTCGATCCGCGTGGATTGATGTAGATCACTACGTAGCCGTTGGCGGCGAAGTTTTGAAATTGCGGACTGAATTGCACATTGAACATCGCCTGCGGGCCACCATGAATCTCGAGCAATAGCGGGTAGTGGCGCGCAGCATCGAAATCCGGTGGCTTAACGATCCAGCCCTGAATTCGAGCGCCGCCGCTGGAGTCGAACCAAATCTCTTCCGCATTGGCGAGCGCGATATCCCTGAGCAGCTCCTCGTTAAGATGCGTAATCTGCTGCACGCTCTCAGGGCGCCTTAGATTTAACAGCATCACGTCCCCAGGCGTGCGAAAGGTGGAGCGAACGGCGCTGATCGCTCCTTTACCTATCGTTAGGCCAAGCAGTACTTCGGGTCCGTTGGTGAGTTGACGAACACCCCTGCCGCGCGCCCAAGAGTAAAGATGAATGCTGCCGCGATCCTCGGCCGTAAAGTACAGTGCACTGCCGTCCGGAGCCCACTTGAGGGTGCGAGGTTCTCGATCGAATCCTTCTGACTGAAGCGTTGCGTTGCCTCCGTCCGCAGACATCGTCCACAGATCCATGACACGATTAGAGTCAGTCTTTGCGTATCCTACATAGGCGATTGTCTTGCCGTCCGGTGCCACTGCGGGCTGCCCCCAACTTCCGGTTGTTTTCGTCAGCCGATTGACGGCCCCGCTCTTAAGATCGACCGAGTAGATGTAGCTCTCGCGATCGTTGCGATCGAGGTCACCCTCCTTGTATCCCTCAATGATCGCAGAGCGTCCGTCGGGCGTAAAATCCCACTCGACGCTGGTGGCTACTTCAAACGAGTTCTGTCCGACGCTCCAGTTGCCGCTCGTGACCTGCCGCGGCGTGCCACCGTCGCTTGCCACCAGGAAAAGATGCCGCCAGCCGCGCTCTGTGAATCCGGCTTGGTCTCGAAACGTATGCAATCGCTCGGTATAGCGCGGCGCTTTCGCCCATTTTGCACCCTCGGGCGCCGCCGGCAAGTCGACCGCCCATTTCTCCGCGTCGGGAACCACCATCGTGAACCCGATCCATTTCCCGTCAGGAGACCAGTGCAAATTACCGGGCTCTTGCGCGAGCCATGTGAGCTGAGTCGGCGGCCCCGGAATACCGATCTGCAGGGCAAAGACTTGCATGCCCTTGGGCTCGCCCGCGGCGAGGAATGCAATGCTTTTACCGTCAGCCGACCAGACTGCAGCATCGCCTTTGGCAAGAGATCGGTGATGCGATCCGTCGGCGTTGACGATCCAAATTGCGGTCTGGTATTTGTCCGCTTGTTTGTCAATCATACTTCTCGTGTACAGAATCTGCGCGCCGTCCGGCGAAATCTGCGGCGAGCTGGCCGATTGAAGGTCAAGGTAACGGCCGACCGTGAACCGGCCAGTCGCCCCAGGTTCCGCTCCGTAAACACGCCACGCCAGACTCAAGAACGCGAAAAAAACGATGGTTCGATTCATGTGTGTCAATCCCATTTTTTGCTTTGGTCGCATCAACGATGCGGCCAATTGTACGCGATCAATCCGATCGGTCACACTTTAAGCTCTGCTAGCATGCGGCGACTCTCAATATTTTTGCCAAGGTTTCCATGACCACCCTGTTTGATGCGATAAAAGTCGGCCGTCTCGTCTGCCCCAATCGAATCTGGATGGCGCCTCTGACCCGCGGCCGCGGCACGCGCGACCATGTTCCGACCGACCTTATGACGAGCTATTATTCCCAGCGCGCCTCAGCGGGGCTGATCATCACTGAGGCAACCCACATCAGCCTCGAGGGCAGCGGCTGGCCTTACGCCGGCGGCTTGTGGGGCGCCGAACATCTCGACAACTGGAGGAAAGTAACGGATGCCGTGCACCGCGCGGGTGGCCGAATATTCGCCCAGCTTTGGCACATGGGTCGTCTCGTTCATCCCTCCTTGCACGGTGTTCAGCCCGTGTCGGCCAGTGCGATCACGGCGCCCGGCAAGGCGCACACCTACGACGGCCGACAGCCCTACGTCGAGCCGCGAGCATTAGCGATCGAAGAGATTCCGCGCTTGATCGGCGATTACGTGAGCGCCGCTCGAAATGCGATCAGCGCCGGCTTCGACGGAGTACAGCTGCACGCAGCCAACGGCTACCTCATTGATCAATTCCTGCGGGACGGCAGCAACAAACGAACCGACCTGTACGGCGGCCCCATTGCGAATCGCGTGCGCCTGCTGCGCGAGGTCGTCGAGGCACTCATCGATGCCGTGGGCAAGGATCGGACTGCGGTGCGTTTATCGCCCAATGGAGAATCGCAAGGCGTTGATGACAGCAATCAGGCGGAACTGTTTCCGGCGGCAGCAGCGACTTTGGACCGCCTCGGCATTGTGTTCCTGGAGCTACGCGAACCGGGACCCAACGGCACTTTTGGGAAGTCGGATCGGCCGCTCGTGGCGCCTCTGATTCGCAAGGCTTTCAAGGGAATCTTGGTATTGAACTCCGATTACGACCTCGAACGCGGCCAGGCCGCCTTAGCCAGCGGCGTCGCAGATGCCATCACTTTCGGCAGAAAATTCTTGGCGAATCCGGATCTTCCATATCGTCTGGCAAACGATCTCCCGCTGAACGCAGACGACCAGAAAACCTGGTATTCCCAAGGGCCGGAAGGCTACATCACTTATCCAGCCCATGATTAGATCGCAGTCATGACGCGATTGCCGGGAGACTATGACTGCATCATCGTCGGCGCCGGGACGGCGGGATGCATCTTGGCCAACCGCCTATCCGCCGATCCAAAGCGCCGCGTTCTGCTGCTCGAAGCTGGCGGCCGCGACAATTGGATTTGGTACCACGTCCCTGCCGGATATCTTTTTACCATCGGCAATCCACGCTCCGACTGGATGTTCCGAACGGAAAGCGAGCCTGGGCTCAATGGCCGCTCCCTCGCCTATCCGCGCGGCAAGGTCGTTGGCGGCTCCTCAACGATCAACGCCATGATCAGTATGCGCGGACACGCCGCGGACTACGATGGCTGGCGTTCGCTGGGGCTCAAGGGCTGGGGATGGCGCGATGTATTGCCCGTATTCAAACAGCTGGAAGATCATTTTTTGGGCGAAAGTGAGCACCACGGAACCGGCGGCGAGTTTCGCGTCGAGGCGCCGCGAGTGTCCTGGCCAGTGCTCGATGCAGTACGCCAAGCGGCCGTTCAAGCCGGCGTCCCCGCAATCGATGATTTCAATTGCGGCGACAACGAGGGGGTTGCCTACTTTCACGTCAATCAGAAGCGCGGACGTCGCTGGTCAGCTGCGACGGGATTTCTGAAGCCCGCGCTGGCGCGCAACAATTTGCGCCTCGAGCTCGACGTAGTGGTGGAGCGGTTGCTGATCGAGAATCGACGCGCCTGCGGCGTGCAGTTCCGGCGCAACCAAGAGTCGTTCGAGGTTCGCACCGCCGGTGAAGTTATTCTTTCGGCAGGCGCAATCGGCTCGCCGCAGATTTTAAGTTTGTCGGGAATTGGCCGCCAGGAATGGCTAGCCCCGCTGGGCATCAAGAGCGTGCTGGAACGGCGCGGTGTCGGCTCGAATTTGCAGGACCATTTGCAACAGCGAATGATCTACAAGGTGAGCAACGTGAAAACGCTCAACGAGACCTATCACTCGATGTTGGGTCGAGCATGGATGGGTTTCGACTATTTGCTGCGACGACGCGGGCCCTTGACCATGGCGCCGTCGCAACTTGGCATTTTCATGCGCTCCGATCCCAGTCAGCCGAGAGCGAACATCGAGTTTCACGTGCAGCCGCTGTCACTCGACAAATTTGGAGACCCCTTGCACCGATTCCCGGCGATCACGCTGAGCGCCTGCAATCTGCGCCCAAGCTCGCGCGGCACGGTGCGGCCCAGATCTGCCGACCCCTTGGCGCCCCCGTTGATTGCGCCGAACTATCTGTGCACGGCCGATGACCGCGCCGTCGCAGCGGACATCATTCGTGCGACCCGGCGACTCATGACGCAGCCGGCCGTCCAAGGTTTTGCCCCAGTGGAGTTTCTGCCCGGCGCGGGCGTCGGCGACGATACGCAGTCGCTCGCTATAGCGGCAGGAAGTATTGGCACCACGATTTTCCATCCCGTGGGAACCGCCAAGATGGGACTCTCAACAGACAGAGACTCCGTTGTGGATGCGCGCTTGCGCGTTTACGGCATCGAGCACTTGCGTGTCATTGATGCCTCAATCATGCCGATCATTACATCCGGCAACACCAATACGCCGACGGCGATGATTGCCGAAAAGGGAGCGCAAATGACTATTGAGGACCTTGAGGATTGAAAGCCGCAACATAGGCACAGATTCCGCGCGGCTATTAGGCCGTGCGGCGCTTAGGCTATCGATGCACCGTGATCGAAGGATCCAAAATCGCTAGCGCATCGCCCGCTGAGGTAGTGCCTGTCCTTTGGATGTCGGCCGCTGAATACGAGCGTCCAAATCCCCGGCATTTCGAAGTGCCAGATACGAGGCCTCCGGTTTCGGTCAGGCAAGTCGGATCCGTGACCGCCGCGGTTGGCGGTTTTGACTTCGCACTGTCGGTGGTGGTTGCGCAACCGAACAACGTGACTGTCGCGACGAGTACACCCGCAATTCGCATGTAAGCTGCCATAAAGGCCTCCTAATTCAAGACATTTCGCGCTCATACCTATAGCGCCAGCCGTGACTCCTGTCTAGTGGCGAAACGACCATAACTCAAGCTATGCCGACCGAATTAATGCGGCCCGGACCCCTTCAGCACCGTTCGAAGCGGGCCACGGTTTCCACATGCTCGGTAAAGGGCATGAGGTTGAAGGCAGTCAGTGCCGCCAGCCGCAGCATGCCGCGAGAGGTCAACTGCACGGTATCGCGAAGCAACGATTCCAGCCCGCAACTGATGTAGATGAAGACTTCAGGCGGATGAGTGCTTAAGTAGTCCGCAAGCTCGCCGTCTAAGCCCTTGCGAGGCGGGTCTGCGATTACAACCTGTGCGTCGGAAGCGGCGGACCGGTTAGTCCCAGCCTCGCCCGGCACAACGGCTATTTTGGCCCGCTCCGAGACACTGAGCTGCGCAAGTCCAAGTTCAAGGCCGCGCAGCGAGCTCGGGCTCACTTCATTCATTTTTAATTCGGTCACTTGCGGCAGAATCGACAGGCCAATAGCGCCGACGCCCGCGTAGAACTCGGTCACACTTGAACCTGCCGATATTTGTCCGCGCACGTTCTCTATAATGAGCTGTGCGATGTGCAGATTGTTCTGCCCAAATGCGCCCGGCGGATAGTGCACGGCCGCTCCGCCAAATCGCTCGACGACGGCCGCGGGTCCGCACCAGTTTTGAAAATCAGGACCGAGAATGGTATTGGAACGCTCGAGGTTCGCATTGAACCACAAGCTGTGTAAATCCTTCCCCAACCGCTCGCGGACCAAATCCAAGCATTCAGCGAGCGGCTCCGATGTCGCACTATTGGCGATGATGACGACCTGAGCAGTCTGCGAACTGCGTTCCACCACCACTTGCAGATAGCGCGCGAGGCCCATGTGGGGAGCGTCGGAATAACAGGATACTTTCGTCTCCACGAGAGCGCGCCGCACCACATTGCCAATGTGATTAATCAGTGGGTGATGAACGATGCAGTTTGGGATGTGAACAACACGGTGGGTACCGAGTTGAAACAACCCCAGCTTCGGCGAGCCCACGCGGCCGCGGATAGCAAGGCGCGCGCGATGCCGAAATCCGGCGCTGCGTCCCGAAACGACCGGCACATAGGGGAGGCCATGAACGGCCGCCAACCCGTCCAGTGCACCGCGCGCCGCGAGCGCAATATCTGACTCACCGAATCTGGGGCAGCCGGGACATGGCGGCCGGTGCGGGCAGACGGTCACCAAAACAAATCGTTCAATATTTGCGCCTCATTGAGCGATAAAGCATACTCCTCCAGCCCATGAGCAATCTCAATGTGCCTACAAGAATTATCGCTATGGCGACTGCGTATCGTCGCGGATAGCGACCCGGGCGCCGTTGCACGCGTCCTCGAGCGATTCCAAAGTCTCAATGTCTTGCGCCGGCGCATCGTGGCCGAATGCACATCCAACGATAGCTTCCACATTGAGTGGATGTTTTCGGGCTTGCGCAGCAGCAATTGCGGCTGGTCGCAGCAAAAATTCTCCAATTGCCGAGCATTGTGAATGCGTACTGGCATCGGCTCTAAGGCTATCGGCAGGTCCTGCCTTCGCCCGCGGGCGAAGGCAGGACCTATTTCTGCGGAGTGAAAATGCACCAAGCCACGAACAACACGTATAACGCTGCGCCTAAACCAAAATAGAGTTTGTCCATAACTTGCCCCGGAGAGAAATTGATCGACTACGGCAGGGGACGAATAATTCACCAAGCTGCGCTACAAGTCAGTCAGACAAACTCCGTAGATCAGGTCAGACAGTTTTGGCCGTCCCGATCTGCCACGACGCGGATTGCCGTTATCCCGAACAGGCCCGAGAATATCAGTCGAGTTCTTCCCAATTGAGCACCCCACGATCGGAGCGGAGTAAAAGATTGATTCAGCCGCTCCTGCGCTTGTCCTGGGCCTTCACCACTACGCATCAAGTACTGTCCGAGGAAATCGACGAGTACGCGCACGTCAACAATGCGGTGTATTTGCAATGGCTAGATCGTATCGCCTGGACTCACGCAGCAGAATTGGGTACGCCACTGGCGCACTGCTTGGCAATTCGCCGAGGCATGGCTGTACGACATACGCGCATCGATTATCTAGAGGCCGCCGTGCTCGGCGATGCCCTGCTGCTCGCTACTTGGCTGGTAGCATGCGACGGCCGTCTACGCTGCACCCGTCGGTTCGAGATTCTCCGCTCAGGCGACGGAAAGCGACTGATAGACGCAGAAATCGAGTATTTTTGCTTGAATCTCGATACCGGCAGGCCATGCCGCTTCCCGCGCGAATTTACGGAGAGCTATGTCGTGATACCCGAAGTGGCCATGGCCTACCGGCAGTTGCCGCGCGAATTGCGGCACGTGGGCTATTCGCGCGGCGCCCTGAATGATCAAGAATGAACTTGTCCTCATGGACGCCGCCGCCCTCACGTCGGCAATACACTCTCGCGAAGTCTCATGTATCGAAGTGATGAGTGCATACCTGGATCATATTGAGCACCTCAATCCGCAAGTAAACGCCATCGTCGCGCTTCAAGAGCGAGGGCCGCTGCTGGCACAAGCGCTTGACCGCGATACACAGCTTGCCCGAGGCGAATCCATGGGCCCGCTGCATGGTTTTCCGCACGCGGTTAAGGATCTGCAGGCGGTGAAAGGCATCCGCACGACGCTCGGGTCTCCGCTCTTGAAGGACTTTGTTCCCTCGGCTGACTCATTGACGGTCGAGCGGCTGCGGAAAGCAGGCGCGATATTCATTGGTAAGACGAATACGCCTGAGTTCGGATTGGGCTCGCATACCTACAATCCGGTCTACGGCGCGACCCGAAATGCTTTTGACTTGACTCGCTCGGCAGGCGGCAGCAGCGGCGGCGCTGCGGTATCTCTTGCACTGCGCATGCTGCCGGTCGCAGATGGTACCGATTATGGCGGAAGCCTGCGCAACCCTGCCGGATGGAATGGCGTCTTTGGCTTTCGCACCAGTATTGGCCGCGTTCCAAACGATGCGCGCGACGCGTGGCTGCCGTCGATGGCCGTCACCGGTCCCATGGCGAGAAACGTCACAGATCTCGCCATGCTGCTTTCGGTGCAAGCGGGCTTCGATGCGCGGGCGCCGCTGTCTCTGGAGGGAGACGGCACTGAATTTCAACGCGGACTGGGAATGTCATTCAAGGGCAAGCGCATTGCATGGGGTGCGGACCTCAAGGGACATACTCCCTGTGAGCCAGGTGTACTCGAGGTTTGTCGAGAAGCCACCGAGACCCTCGAATCACTCGGTTGTATCGTCGAAGAAGCGGCACCGGATTTTGACTTCGACGCCTTGTGGCAAGCGACAATCCGACTTCGCGGTTGGCAGCAAGCTGCGTCGATCCTGGCCTATTACAACGATCCCACCAAGCGCGCTTTGCTCAAGCCCGAGGCGATATACGAGGTTGAAATGGGACTGCGCCAGTCCGCTGACGACATCACGGCGGCGTCAGTCGTACGCACCGAATGGTCACACACCGTGCAGCAATTTTTGGAGCGCCATGACTTCTTGGTTCTGCCCACCGCACAAGTCTTCCCGTTCGATATCAAGCAGGATTGGCCACGGGAGATTGCCGGGCAGAAGATGCAGACCTACCACGAGTGGATGAAGGGCACTTTGCTGGTTAGCATGTCAGGCTGTCCCGCGCTGGCCGCGCCTGCGGGTTTCAGCAATGCCGGACTGCCAATCGGGATTCAATTCATCGCTCCTAATCGCCAAGAGTTCAGTTGCCTGCAATTGGCGTACGCGTACGAAAGCGCCCTCACTCCCTCGAAGCGTCGTGTGCCGGCGCTGTTGGGCCGCGCTTAGAGTCGCGCTGATCGCGCAACTGAACGAACCCGATTGGCCCATTTTGCGCCATCTGGAGTCACCGCACGGTGGTCTGCGTGCCCATCATTCTTAATGATGAATACCAGGAATTTGGCCGGCGCCGTCTGACTGGCATTTGCAGACACGGCGTGCACGTCGCTGCTGCATAGTCAGCTCTCCTTCGAGCACATCCACAAAGACCTGGGCATCATGCCGGTGAGGCGAAGACGCTGCGCCGGGCGGATAAGTAACCGTTGAGACGAGAACTTCTTGCCGGTATCAGCGACCAACTCCTTGATCATAAGTTGCTTCACGGCCGCAGGCGAGGCCTCCGCCTGCGCGACCCCGCCAAGGAGAATGAGACACAGAGACGCACCAAATAAATTGCTCCGCGCCTAGACTACTGGGCGGCGGCTCCACATGAAGCCGCCCGCCCCAACAGCAACGCTCTTTCGCGTGCATTCTGCGCTAGTGCGGCGGCACGGGTGAACTCGCTGCGCGCTTCTTCGAAGCGCCTAAGCTTTTCCAGCAAGTCGCCGCGCACGCTTGGCAGCAGATGGTAGGCGCTCAGCCGAGAATCAGAATTCAAATGATCAACAATCTCAAGTCCAGCCCCAGGACCATATGCCATCGATACCGCTACGGCGCGATTAAGATCGACCACGGGAGAAGGCGCGAGCTGTGCCAGCGCATCGTAAAGTGCAACGATTCGTACCCAGTCTGTTTCACCGGCACTGCCCGCCCGCGCGTGACACGCCGCAACCGCGGCTTGCAGCGCGTACGGTCCGAGAGCGCCGCCCAGCGCCTCCGCACGTTGCAGTGCCGCGAGACCTCGGCGGATCAACAGCTGGTCCCAGCGCCCGCGCTCTTGCTCGAGCAACAAGATCGGTTGACCGGCAGGGCCGACTCGAGCACCGGCTCGTGATGCTTGAATCTCCATCAACGCAATTAGACCGTGCACTTCCGGCTCCTGAGGAGCGAGCTCGGCGAGAATACGCCCGAGGCGGAGCGCTTCTTCGCACAGCGTCGGCCGCATCCACTCCTCGCCGGCGGTCGCCGCATAACCCTCGTTGAAGATCAGGTAAATCACTTCGAGCACAGAAGCCAGCCGATCGGCGAGCTCTGCGGTGCGCGGCATTTCGAACGGGACATGCGCCTCGGTCAGGGCCCGTTTGGCGCGCACGATTCGCTGCCCAATCGTCGGTTCAGGCACCAGGAACGCGCGAGCTATTTCTGCTGTATTGAGTCCGCCCAGCAGGCGCAGCGTAAGCGCCACGCGCGCTTCGGTGGACAGCACGGGGTGACACGCAATAAAAATGAGACGCAGCAAGTCATCGCCCACATCGTCGTCCAATCCCTCATCCGGCGTCGCGGGTGCTGGCATGAGTAATTCAGCTTCGTGCGCAATGGTTTGATGCTTGCTCTGTAAAAGCTTAAAGCGCCTTAGCTGATCAAGCGCGCGATTCTTGGCGATTACCATCAGCCAGGCTCCAGGGTTGTTCGGAACGCCAGATACGGGCCACTGTTCGAGCGCTGTCACCAGCGCATCTTGTGCCAGCTCCTCGGCAAGACTCACATCGCGCAACATGCGCGCAAGCTTTGCAATGATCTTGGCCGATTCCATGCACCATACTGTCTCGATGGTCATCTGGATGCTGGACTCAACCATGGCTGATGCGGCGCATTTCAGGCTTCACTCGAAGCAGGGTCCGAGTTCCCGCACTTCAATGGTCACCAGTTTCGCCACCGGACACTCAGCGGCAATCGCAATTGCTTGTTCACGTGTCGCGCAGGTCAGCAAAAAGATGCCGCCGATCATCTCCTTTGCCTCTGCGAATGGACCGTCGACCACGCTGGTTGCCCCGTCGCGCACTTTGACCCGCGCGCCGCGCGAATCTTCCTTCAGTGATTGACTCATCGTAAGCAGGCCGCGCGTCTTGAGCGTCTCACTGTACTTCACCATACTGTCGTACAGCGCCCGACCCTCCGCTTCAGTGCGAGCCCGTCGTTGGCCGGCTGGTTCGACGATCAGCAACATGTAACTCATGATCCAGCCTCGCTTGACTTCTACTCGGCTCCAAAGTATGACCGAATTCCGGCCAGTTGAATTTCCATCACTTGAAATCTTCGGCCTCGAAAAACGGGCGAATCTCGATTTCCGAGTCTGTGGGCATGGGATTGGGGCAGCGCTTGACCCATTCCACTGCCTCATCGATCGATCGTACCTGCCAAAGCCAGAAACCCGCGACAAGCTCCTTGGTCTCGGCAAACGGCCCGTCGATCACGGTTCGATTTCGACCCGAAAACTGCACACGTTTTGCCTGGGCACTCGGCCGCAGCCCCTCGCCGGCCAGTAAGACGCCCGCCTTCATAAGCTCTTCGTTGAACTTACCCATCTCGGCCAGCAGGGTTTGAGTCGGCATAACGCCGGCTTCGCTGTCCTTGGTCGCTTTCACAAACACTGCAACTTTCATTGGAACCTCCTTTAAACGCTCTATAACGTTACGACGTACCAGAAACCGGCATTTCGACGGTCTCGCAGCTTATTTTCGCGGCGACGCATATTGCGCGAAAAGGCGTGAATTCATCTCCGTGGAGTCGTTATCAAGAATCCTCATCGGTCCCTATGTGGCGATCGAAATATTGCTGCCGGGCGGCTCGCTTACTCAAATGCTATTGCGTAGCGCAAAGAACCACGCTGCACAAACCGCTAACACCGCGGTACTGCCCGCGATGATCTGAACGCTTGTATCGCGATTGTTGGGAACGCCGGTTCTGACATAAACCCAGCCAACGCCCAGTCCGAAAAGAAATCCGAGTGCATGTCCGAGTACGTCCACATGCGCGCTGCCCGCGCCAAGCAAGGTCAATAAGCAGACCCCCGCAATGAGGGGAGCCCAGCGATACCACAGCCGCTCGCGCAGCGTGAGCCGCTGTCGCCACGCCATGCCCGCGAGCAATCCTAAGGCTGCGAACACAGCCGTGGATGCGCCAACCGCTCGATGCGAAATGGGCGTAATCAGAATTTCTGCGTAGTTTGCCAGAGCGCCCGCCGCCAGGATGCTCGCCCATGCGACGCCTGATCCGAGCAAGCGACTCGCGGCGATGCCCGCGATCACGCCAAAAAGTACATTGCCCAGCAGGTGTTCTTGATCCAAATGCAAAGTCAACGCGGTAACCGCTCGCCACCATTCGCCTCGTGCGCCAGCGTCGAGCGAACCCAACGACAACCAGTCCGCGCCGAAAGATCCATTTCCGGCGAAATAAGCCGTCAACAAGAGAATCGATACGTAGAGGAATACGCCGACTGCGGCACCGGAGTGCGGCTGCGTGCTCTCTGGGATATGGCGCCGTACGCCGCGTTCAACCGAGTAACGGCTAATCTCTTCGTACGCACGGTGGCGCATCTCGACAGGCACGCTCAACACCCAGGAGCTCTCGTCCTCGCGCGCCTCGTATTCAAGACCGCGTGCCTCGAGCACCAAACTGTACTCATGGCAAAGTAACTTGGATCCGCGAAATACGATTGCGGAGGTGGGTACCGATTCCTGCTCTTGACCAAGACTTGAAGGTGGAAGGGTCACTATGCGCTCCGCCTTGCGGTCTCACCCCCTATGGGGACAGCCCGCATGCAATTCAATCGCTTAACCTGTGAAGTTGCGGAGGCGGCGGACTTGGGCCACAGTTTCGACTGAAACCTATGCCGCCTATTCGTCGCCACTACTTGCCTTTGATCTTTGCACTGGTGCTTGCCGCCTGTGGCGGCGGTAGCGGTAGTGGCCGTGCTGGCCCGATGCCCAGCGCGCCAGTCCGGGGTGCGCTGCTGCAAACTCCTCCACAACTTCTATCCACTCTGACTGTGTCAGCCCTGCTCACGGAACTCAACGTCGCCGCCAATGCGTTACTGCTGTCCGTGAGCAGCACACCGCGATGCGACATCCTTTTCTACGACATTCAATACGCAACGGTCGGCGGCGCCAACGAAGCCACTACGGCCTCCGGCGTGCTCATGATACCGACCGGACTTGGCGCAAATTGTACAGGCTCCCGCCCGATCGTTTTATACGCCCACGGCACGACAACCGACCGTGCCTTCAACATGGCTAATTTGCAAAACGCGGAAACGATTGCGCTGGCGGCGTTGTTTGCATCACAAGGCTACATCGTAGTCGCACCGAACTACGCGGGTTATGACACCTCGACGCTTCCGTACCATCCTTATTTGATCGCCGATCAACAGTCGAAGGATATGATCGACGCGTTAACGGCGGCGCGCACCGCGCTGCCGCTGGCCTCCGCAACGACCATCAAGGATAGCGGGCAGCTATTTATCACCGGCTACTCACAGGGAGGCTATGTGGCTATGGCAACGCATCGCGCCATGCAAGCGGCCGGTATGAACGTTACCGCGGCCGCGCCGATGTCAGGACCCTATGCCCTCGCCGCCTTTGTCGACGCGGTATTTTACGGCCAGGTCAACGGCGGCGCCCCCGTGTCCTCCACACTGTTGCTCGATGCTTATCAGACGGTGTATGGCAATATCTACGCGAACGCAACCGATGTGTTCGAGCCGCAATACGCGGATGGCATTCAGACTCTGTTGCCAAGCAACACACCACGAAGCCAGCTCTATGCACAGGGCAAACTTCCCGAATTCGCACTATTCAGCCCGACTCCCCCTGCGCCTGCGTACGCGGCAATCACTCCGCCCGCGACGCCGGCAAACCTCGCAGAGGTGTTTGCGCTCGGCTTTGGCGTTGGCAACCTGCTACAAAATAGTTATCGGCTCAGCTACCTTCAAGACGCCCAAGCGCATCCCGATGGCGGCTTCCCTACGATCACCACCGGCATTGCTGCCGTGGCGCCCGAACTCCCCTGGCGGCAGGCACTCCAGAAAAATGACTTGCGAAACTGGGTTCCGGCGGCCCCTGTCTTAATGTGCGGCGGCGACGTCGACCCGCTCGTGTTCTATTTCAACACTCAGCTGATGCAGAATTACTGGGCTTCGCAAGCACCCTCAGCATCGATCAGCGTGCTCGATCTGGAGGCTGCGGCAACCGCTGACGATCCTTATGCCAATTTGAAACAAGATTTCGAAAATGCCAAAGCGCTCGTTGCCGCCACAGCCATCTCGCAGGGCGCCACTGACGGCGGCGCGTTGGCGGTGGCCGAGGCCTACCACGCGATGTTGGTGGCGCCTGTGTGCTTCGCGGCAGTGAAGTCGTTTTTCACAACTCAATGAGAATGGCCTAGTCGCCGTTTCAACGACTCGCGTCCGCCCACGCATGCTTCGCCAGTTCTGCTGCGCTCAGGCAAAGCGCCAAAAATAAGAACCCAACAAAACTCCCTCGAAGCATGCAGGGACCACACCCGACTCTCCAGTTCCAGATGCTAACGATTTTGAGCTATCTCCGCTGATGTTTCCGGCGCGCAAAACACTTACCCGCGCACACGTGCGCTTTGGCGGGTAAGATCTCGTATCGCATTGAGGAGATCCCCGAGTGATCCTAAACATCGTTAAAGTTCTGCTGCCCAGCATGTTGCTTGCGTCGTATGTCGCCGGCGCGGTGCCTCCCGAAAGTGCATACAGCGCTTTGCAGTGGAGAGGAATCGGCCCCTTCCGTGGCGGCAGAGCGGTTGCTGTTGCTGGTGTGCCCGGATCACCTAATGTCTTCTATTTCGGCGCGGCTGCGGGCGGAGTCTGGAAGACCACGGATGCCGGCGCCACATGGAAGCCGGTTTTTGATGCCATGAAAGCTTCGTCCATCGGCGCGATCGCCGTGGCACGCAGCAATCCCAACATTGTTTACGTCGGCACGGGCGAAGCCAACATGCGCGGCGATGTGACCTGGGGCAATGGAGTATTCAAGTCGACCGACGGCGGTGCGAGCTGGACGGATCTTGGCTTGACCGATACGCGGCAAATCGGCGCGATCAGCGTCGATCCACTCGATCCCAATGTCGTATTGGTAGCTGCCATTGGACATGCCTTCGGGCCGAATACGCAACGGGGAGTTTTTCGGACCACGGACGGAGGAAAAACCTGGAATCGGGTGCTGTACAAGAATGAGCTCACCGGCGCGATCGACCTGGCCGTCGATCCTCACAATGCCAAAATCATCTATGCCGCCCTCTGGCAGGTACGCCGCCAGCCCTGGAATTTCTCAAGCGGAGGGCCCGGAAGCGGCCTGTATCGATCGATGGATGGCGGCCTCACTTGGTCGCAGCTTGCCGGGCACGGCTTGCCCGACGGCATCCTAGGCCGTATCGATATTGCGATTTCCTCGGTCGACTCGCGGCGCATCTACGCCATGATCGAAGCAAAGGAAGGCGGATTGTATCGCTCCGACGATGCCGGAGCGCAGTGGCGGCGTGTGAGCGATGACGGTCGTGTGCGCCAGCGCGCGTGGTATTTTTCTAAGATCTACGCGGATCCCAACGCCATCGATACAGTGTACGCCCTCAACACCGGCATGCTGCGCTCGGTCGATGGCGGCAAAACGTTCAATCTGGTGTCTGCGACGCATGGCGATCACCATGCGCTATGGATTGATCCAAACAATTCGAACAGCTTGATCAATGCAAACGATGGCGGCGCCAGCATTTCGCTCGACGGCGGCAACACGTGGTCAACGCAGGACAATCAACCCACCGGGCAGTTCTACCATGTCGCAACCGACAATCGCTTTCCATACTATATTTACGGCGCGCAGCAGGACAATTCCAATCTTGCAATCGCGAGCTTCGACGACGAGGGCGTGATTGGCCCGCGTGACTGGTATCCTGCGGGCGGCGGCGAGTCGGGCTTCGTGGTGCCCGACCCGCGCGAGCCGGACATCATCTACAGCGACGCTGAAAACCAGTACTCACGCTTTGATCATCGTTCACAACAATCGCAGTCCATCAGTCCGGATCCGATAGACAATTCGGGTCATCCCGCGAGCGAGCTCGAGCATCGATTCAACTGGACCGCGCCGCTGATGCTATCGCCTCACGATCCTGACGGTCTCTATGCGGCATCTGAAGTTCTATGGAAGTCAACCGATCGCGGCATGAGTTGGAAAATCATCAGCCCCGACCTGACTCGCAATGACAAGAGCAAGCAGACCGCTTCCGGCGGCCCGCTGACCAAGGACATTACCAGCGTCGAGTACTACGACACGATCTTCGCCCTGGCTGAGTCGCCACTTCGCAAGGGCAATCTGTGGATTGGAACGGACGATGGCCTGGTCCAAATGTCGGACGATGATGGCGCCCATTGGAAAAATGTTACGCCAGCGGCAATGCCCGCGTGGAGCACGGTCAGCATGACCGAGCCCTCGCATTTTGACCCGGCCGTTGCCTACATCGCCGTGGACCGACACCGGCTGGATGACATCGCTCCATACTCGTGGAAAACCGCCGACAACGGCAAGACTTGGGTCTCGATTGCTGGCGGGTTGCCCCCGGGTGCCGTTGTACACGTTGTGCGCGAAGATCCGGTGCGGCGCGGGCTGCTTTACGCCGGCACGGAAATCGGGGTGTTCCTTTCATTCGATGATGGCGAACATTGGTCACCCCTGCAAAACCGATTGCCGGTGACACCGATCCATGATCTGACAGTCCATGCCAATGATCTTATTGCAGCAACGCATGGGCGCGGATTTTGGGTCTTGGATGATCTGACTCCGCTGCGCCAAGCGCAAACTATGGCCGATGAACTCGTCTTGTATGCGCCCGCGCCGGCATTGCGCCTTTACTATCCGGACACCGTGAATACACGCCGCCCCGTTGGGGAAAATCCGCCGGCCGGCGCCGTGATCGATTACGTCCTGCCTGCCGCCGCCACGACGGAACTCACCTTCGATGTTCTCAATGCTAAGGGCGAGATGATTCGACACCTGTCGAGCACCCACACCAAGAAGGAAGTGCAGCCGCCTGAATGGCCGGATCAAATTGTGCCGAGCGACTTGATCCCCGCGCACGCAGGCATGAATCGCATGATTTGGGATCTGCGCTACGACGATCCGGTACAAATTCCCGGCGCATTTTATCAAGGCGAGGCGCCGCGGGGTCCGATCGTCGCCCCGGGCCATTACCAGTTGCGTTTAACCTTGGGCGACAAGACTCGGACGGCCCCTCTCATCGTAGTCGCCGATCCTCGGGTCGCCCACAGCGCTGCCGCAATCGAAGCAAAAACATCTCTTGCGCTGGCGACTTACCGGGACATCGACACTCTTCACCGCGCTGTCAATGACATTCGCGTCAGCCGGAAAGCACTGAAAACGCGACCGGCCTCAGCCGGCCTCGATGCCAAACTGGCGCGCATCGAGGAGACGCTCATGCAGGTGAATATGAACGGTTCAGAGGCCAACCTCGCGTTTCCGGGCATGCTCAATGAGCAGCTTGCCTCATTCGCAGGCACCCTCGAAGAGGCCGATACGTTACCGACTACGCAGCAGCAAGCGCTCTACACCTCGCTGCACGACAAGCTTCAGACTCAACTGAAACTGTGGCGAGGTTTCAACCAGAAATAGTCGCTACTCTTCGTCGTTTGACTCGCCTTCGTCCGAAACGGCCGCATCACTGCGCAAGACCGGTAGCTTAGCGCGTGTCAGCGCCTCATTTAACGGCGCCAAGTCGTCTTGCCAGATCTTGGTCGACACGGCAGCGATCGACTGCCATTCTTCGAGCAGGCTCTGGGTAGCTGATCGCTGCGCCGGTGTGGGCGCAGCATCGGCGTCGGCCACCTGATTGTATAGACTCAAGATGTCGCCATTCACGCGCTCGAGCCCGCGATGCGCACCGCTCAGTTCGGCATAGGCGCCCGCGTCCATCAGCAACTCAAAGTGCTCATCGAGCTCTTTCGCCTGCGTCGCGATCGCCTGTCCCTGGGTGGTCCCCAATGATTTAAGCTGCGCGCGCAACGACTTAACTTCCTGGAGCTTCGCAGTGCTGGCATCCAGCGTCCCGGCCAATCCTTTGGCGAGAGAAAACTGGGCTGCGTAGTCTTGCTGACTGATGGTGACACGAGGATCGGGCACGATCGTCAACGGCTGCTCCCATTTGCGGCCGCCAATTTGCAGACGCACCCGATATACACCCGGAGCCGCGGCCGGACCCGAGGGCTCCTGCGGCGTGTCCCCAGGCACTGCTGAGATCGGAAAGCTGCGCCTCGCCGCGCGCGGCGCGCTGTAGTGCAAATCCCAAACGTAGCGATGCATCCCCGCGCTGGTTGACAGTGCTTTTGGTTGGCGCATCCAGTACACCGGAATGAGTTCTTTATCACGCTCGGCCGCGCTGAACCCGACAGGGTCCGTGCTCGCCGCTCGGCGCACGACTTCGCCATTCGAATCGAGCACTTCAAGAGTTACCGCACCTTTGGCGGCCTGCGGCAGGTAGTAGTCGATGACAGCCCCGTCCGGCGGGTTGCGTCCCGTAGGTTCATCGGGTGGAATAGGAGTGTCGGTGCCGGTACTGCGGCGGGCTCGCACTGCCGGTGAAGGCTTGAGCAGCGTGACGTCCTTGTGGGCCGCAGAACCAACGAACTCGCGCAACGGACCAATATCATCGAGTACCCAAAACGAGCGTCCATGGGTGGCGACAATCAAGTCCTGATTGTGAATCGCCAAGTCGCGCATTGAGGTGTGTGGCAAATTGAGCTGCAGCGACTGCCAATGTTCGCCATTGTCAAAGGACACCCACACAGCCTTTTCCGTCGCCGCGAACAACAATCCGCGCCGGACAGGATCCTCGCGCACTGCATTGACGGGTGCATTCTCCCCTAAGCCGCTGTTGATCGACTGCCAACTCTTGCCACCGTCTCGTGTCCGGTACAGATAGGGCTTTAAGTCATCCAATCGAAATCGACTCACCGATGCGTAGGCAACATTCGCATCGAAATGCGATGCCTCGATCTGGGTCACCTTGCTCCAGGGCTTAAGGTCGGGAGGCGTGATGTTGCTCCACGCGCCGCCCTCGTTTTGTGTCACCCATATCAATCCATCGTCCGTTCCCGCCCACAGCAGGCCCTTTGCCAAGGGCGATGCACTAACGGAATAAATTACACCGCGTTGCAGTTCGGCTTTGTCCGCGTGCATATCGCCGACAGTGGGTGGCGATCCAGAACTCGGCCGTGTTAAGTCTTCACTGATGGCCTGCCAGCTGCCGCCGCCATCGTTGCTCGCGTACAGACGGTTAGCCGCGTAGTACAGACGATGCGGATCCTGCGGCGAGAAGAGAATCGGCTCGGTGCGATCGGTGCGAATGTCAGGCGACGGCATCGGGATCGGCGAAATGTTTTGTACCTGGCCCGTTGATAAGTGGGTTTTGGTAACGACGTTGCGACCGGCGCCGTAAATGACATCGGGATCGAGCGGATCGGGTGCCACATAGCCGTACTCGATCACGCCCACCGGATGCCACTCGCGAAACGTGATTACACCGTCATTGCCTCGATTCGAGACGCATACCGAGCCGCTTTCCTGTTGGCCGGAACAGAGCCGATACGGAAACGTCGGCGTTACGCTGACGTGATACAGCTGTGCTGTAGGCTGGTTGTACCAGGTGCTCCACGTCCTGCCGCCGTTAACGGTGACGAGAATTCCTTGGTCGCCGGCCAAGGCGATTTGCCGCGAATCGTCCGGACTGATCCACATCTCCTGATAATCATCGCCCCCAGGAGCACCCTTAAAGGAGATCCAGTGCGAACCGCCGTCGATGGACTTCATCACCACAATCGATGCGCTGTACACAACGTCCGCGTTCTTAGGGTCGACCTTGAGGATCGGCAGATCGCCGCCACCGATGCGCAACGCCGGACGAGGATCGGTCGTCGCTACATGCCAATGTTCTCCGCCGTCATCGGAACGGTAAATACCCACGCTCGGAGCCGCGCCTCCCTGCGCTGCAGGGTTCGAACTTGTCGCGACCGATGCATACAATCGCCCGCGCGCGCTTGGCGCGACCGCGACATCGAGCTGCGACAGGCCTGGCGGCAGACCGTCTTTCAGAGCCCGCCAATGCTCACCGCCGTCAGTCGATTTATAGAGCCCGCCATGTGGGCCGTTGTACATGGTTTTGTCTTCCCAGGGCCCCGAACGTGCATTCCAGAATCCCGCGTACAACACATTGGCATCGAAGGGATCGATTCTGATGAAGGAACTGCCCGTATTTTCATCTTGATCAAGCACCTTAGACCACGTCACACCGCCATCCAAGGTGCGGTACACGCCCCGCTGCGCGCTTGGGCCGTAAGGATGGCCCAGCACCGCTGCATAGACACGGTTGGCATCGTGCGGATCGACCGCGATGCTTGGAATCTGCTGTGAGTCATCGAGCGACAGATGGCTCCACGATTTGCCCCCGTCGGATGAACGATAGACGCCGTTACCCACCGATAAGTCCGGGCGATGCAAGCCTTCACCCGATGCCACATAAATGATCATGGGATCGGAAGGTGCCACCGCAATTGCACCGATCGACTGCGTGGGCTGCGAATCAAAAATGGGCGTCCATGTGCGCCCATCGTCGTCGCTCTTCCACACGCCGCCATTGACCGCACCGGCCAGAAACGTATGAGGCTGGCCCGGCACGCCCGTGATCGCGCGCGTGCGGCCGCCACGAAATGGACCGACCAGTCGCCACTGCATGTCTTGGGTGATTGACGCGGTTTTGACTTGCCCGAAGCTGAAGCCAGTTCCCGCGAGCGTCAACAGGACGGCGCCGAGGCACCGATAAATAGGAATCATCTGCATGTTTTGTCCCCAGGCCGCCTAATGCCAACGATAGTTTAGGCGAATCCACAGCATCCGCGCTGACAGTAGATAGAAAGACTGGCTGCCGAATTCGCTTGAAGTCACCGGTGGTCTCTGATCGGTTAAATTCGCACCCTCCAGCGTGAGCTGATAGCGGTCGAACCGATAGCCTAAGCTTAAGTGCACTGTTGTGTATCCGCTCACAGGCGCGACATTTTCCTCATCGAGGAAGCGTCGGCCCACATAGCGCGCGACAGCGGTTGCCGACAGGCCCTGATCTGACGTGTACAACAGTCCCATCGATGCCAACACATGCGGCGATAGCGTGAGCTGCCGTCCGGCGACATCAACATTGGCATTGCCGTCGAAAAAAAGATACTGCGTGAAGCGCGCGTCATGATAGGAGCCGCTTACGGCGAGCGCGAGGTCCTGCGTGAACTGAAAGCGAGTTTCCGCTTCAATGCCTCTCAAGCGTTCCCCGGCAGCATTGGCAAGCGCGCCCGAGCTGGTGGCGACGACCAAGTTATTAAAATCAAGCCAGAACAGTTCGGATTGATAGGTCAATCGCCCGCCGGCCGCGGCACCCTTCAAGCCCGCCTCATAGCTCTGCGCGGTTTCTGGGCTCAGTAGGTCGGGCGTAAAGTCAGGGCCAAAATCAATGGCCGCAGGTTTAAAGGCATTGCGATAGTCCGCATAGGCGATGAGTTCATTCTTGCCGTCCGCCCACAATCGATAGCTGGCGCCCACGGTTTCCGTCGGTCGAATGATGGTCTTGCTCACAGTCGCGGCAACGATCGGAGGCGCCGTCAGGTCCAGGTCGCTCGAGTCCTTATGCTCGTACGCCTCATTGAGGCGCACGCCCGCCACCAAGTCCCACTTGTCATCGGGTTTCCAATCCACTTGCGCGTATTGTCCGGTGAATAGCCGCCTATCATTGAGGGTGCCGATTTCGCTGACCGGCACGGATGATGTCGGCGGCGGTAACACGGAGCCGTCAAGCGGCACCGTATAGGCGCTATTGCCGTTCAGAGTGGTCTGACGCCCCCAGCCGCTTAGTAGGTCGGCACCCACGATAAGCTTCGTATCGGCCATCAGCGGCGCGGTTAAGTGGCTGTCAAGATAGCCGTCATTGATGAATCGGCGCTGATTCTGCGTATCAGCCGTGCCGCTCAAATCGGGATGCAGAAATGCGCGCCGATCGGTGACGTCCGAGTAGGCGAAGGAGGCGAGCGTATCCCAGCTACCCCAGCTCATCGGCAGCGAATAGCCCACGGCCAGCTGATACTTGTTCTCGTTGATGGCCGCGTCCGCCGGATTGAAATTCGCGTTGATGGGTGTGAGCGCCGCTAGCCCCGTGCCGGTGCGAAGCACCGGGCTGGGCGGCGCGTCGCGCACAAACGACAGATTCGCATCGATCGTCAAGGCGCCGGCGCCCAACTGCAACGCGCCACGATACAGCGCATGCTCGTTGGTCACGACCTCGCGCGGATCCGCGAAGCCCAGATTCTGCTCATCAATTGCAATCGATTGCCGATACTCGCCGATCTCCGGCAGGGCGATCGAAGCCGATCCACGCACCGACCCATACGTACCGTACGCTAAGTCAGCCTCATTCGTTGCCTCTCCGGCCGGATAGTGAATGACGTGTACCACGCCGACGAATGAAGTCGCGCCGTACATCACCGGTGCCGCACCTTTAAGTATCTCGACTCGCTGCGTATCGGTAATGTCCAACGTCGTGATTCCCGGGTTGAATGCGCCGCCCCAAGGAACGCCGTCTACCACCAGCAAGAAAGCGTCGAATTCGTGCAGACCCCAGAAGGAAGGCACGGCGCTCGACGGCCCCGCGTCCCCGCCCAGCGGCGCTTCGACGCCCGGCACCAAGGCTAAAACATTCGCCAGGTCCGTCGCGCCGCGCGCGGCGATTTCCTTGCCCGAAACAACCGTAATGTCGGCGGGTATCTGGTCAGCCGGCTCCGCAATTCGCGTAGCAGTGACAACCACGACATCCAGGGGCTCGGCAACTGCCTGTGCTGAAACAGCAAAAAATATTGAAAGCGCAGAGCCTAAGGTCCAAGTTAGCTCCAAAAACCTTCTCCGCGGGGACACGATTTGGTACCGCGACCATACACGTTGACACAGCGGAGTTCAAAGCGAGCGCAAGAAAGGGAGTGCTCACCTATTGCTTAGCCTTCTTGGCAGCTTCTCGGGCTGCTTGCGCCTTGAGGTACTGCTCATACGCATTTTTCTCCGCTGCCTCGGCGGCGATGCGTGCGGGCCATCGCTTCGAAGCCGACGGTCGTTGACTCACACCTCCTCCACGCCGGTCGAGAGTTGATGGGGGTGCTCGTAGGTCGCATGATCCTGCACGGTACGAGGATCAAGGATGACTACGTCCGCAAAATAACCCTTGCGAAGCATGCCGCGACCTTCAAGCGAAAGATTTTGGGCCGGCATCGCGCTCAACTTGCGGATAGCCTCCTCAAGCGAAATGGCACAAAGGAGAACAATCGAATGACGCTAGGCATCGTGATCCCTCAGAAGCGCATCTACTAGTTTAGCCTCGTGCCTCGTTAGCAGCACTAGGCGTTCGATTGCTCATCACCGCGCGCAGCACAGCGACAAATGCGCGCCTCTGCGCAGCCGGTATCTTGCACATGAATGCTTCCTCGTGCTCGGCGAAAGCGCTTCTTATACGAGGTATCAACGCCCTACCAGTGCGGCTAAGCATAAGTCCGTGTGATCGCCCATCCATGGGCTGACGTTCAATCAGATCACGCTTCACCAGCCGAGAAATTAATGGCGCCATATTGGCGCGTGCAATATCCAGCATGCGCCCAATCTCACTTTGTTTCGCGTTGGGGTTGACGTCGATGACGTTCAGTACGGTCGCATCGGTTGGATTTAAATGAAGTATTTTCAGGCGCTTGGCAAGCCGGGCCATCGCCATCGCCGAGGCGCGCCGCAGCAAATACCCAGGGTAGTCGCTCATTGGATCAATCATTGTCAATTCGCCCTTCTCGTCCAAATACTTGATTTAATTTGATTGCTATACTATATAGCTATCGGAGCCTGGAAGTTAGCACCCCATAGACGGGGGGACGCCGCAATGGAATTTGAACGCATCAATCCACTGACCCAAGAACCGGCCAGCAAGGCCATTGCGATGTCGCCCGCTGAAGCGCGCGCCGTTGTCGACCGTGCCGCGGTCGCATTTCCTAGGTGGTCCACGCTTGGACCGAATGCTCGGCGAGCGCTGCTCATGAATGCGGCGACCGCCCTCGAGGCGCGCAAGGATGACTTTGTGCGTGCGATGATGACCGAGGTTGGCGCGACAGCCGGATGGGCCATGTTCAATTTGATGCTCGCCGCCGGCATGATCCGTGAAGCAGCCTCAATGACCACGCAAATTGGCGGTGAAGTCATTCCCTCGGACAAGCCCGGCTGCCTGGCGCTTACATTGCGTGAACCGGTCGGAGTCATTCTCGGGATTGCTCCCTGGAACGCACCCATTATTCTTGGTATCCGCGCGATCGCCGTTCCGCTCGCCTGCGGCAATGCCGTTATCCTCAAGGCCTCCGAGCTTTGCCCGCGTACGCATACGCTCATCATCGAAGCGTTCGCCAACGCCGGATTTCCCGCCGGTGTGGTCAACATCGTGACCAACGCGCCCAAAGATGCCGCGGAAGTCGTTGGCGCTCTCATCGATCACCCCGCTGTGCGGCGTATCAACTTTACCGGCTCGACGGCTGTGGGCCGAATAATAGCCAAGCGGGCTGCGGAGCATTTAAAGCCCTGTCTGCTCGAACTCGGCGGCAAGGCGCCGCTGATCGTGCTCGAGGATGCCGATCTCGATGAAGCAGTCAAGGCCGCCGCGTTTGGCGCCTTCATGAATCAAGGACAGATTTGCATGTCCACCGAGCGCATCATTGTGGTTGACGCAGTGGCAGCCGAGTTCGTTAAGCGCTTCGCGTCAAAAGCCAAGTCACTCGCGACGGGCGACCCTCGCGAAGGCAAAACACCCCTGGGCGCGGTCGTCGATCAAAAGACCGTAAAACACGTCAATGCGCTGATTGACGATGCCACGGCAAAGGGCGCCACGCTCATCGCCGGCGGCAAGGCCGACCACGTCCTCATGCCCGCGACCGTCGTCGACGGCGTCACCCAGTCCATGAATATCTATCGCGACGAAAGCTTTGGCCCGGTGGTCGGCGTCATCCGCGCGAAGGACGAAGCCGACGCCATCCGGCTCGCCAATGACAGCGAATACGGCCTGTCCGCCGCGGTTTTCACTCGCGACACGGCGCGCGGCTTACGCGTCGCCCGCCAGATTCGGTCCGGGATTTGCCACATCAATGGGCCGACAGTGCACGACGAGGCGCAAATGCCATTCGGCGGCGTCGGGGCATCCGGTTACGGCCGCTTTGGAGGCAAGGCGGGCATCGAACAATTCACGGAACTGCGCTGGATTACGATCGAAACGCAAGCCGGTCACTTCCCCATCTAATGACTCCACAGGAAAATGCCATGAGCACTACCACGACTGCCACTACCACGGCCCCAGAGCCGCGCAACGTGAGTCCTATGGCTGGTGGCGCCGCTCGCGCTGGTATCAAAAGCTCACCATTGCGATCGTGTAATCGCGAGCTACTTAAATACTCGCAGCTGTGGCGATATTGATATTTCGCGGCGTCGGGTGGGCATCGGGTGTCGGCCGGATCGGCGCGGTGCTTGGACCGATCGCGGGAGGACTCATGGTGGGCGCGCATGTCCCGCTCGCCGCGATATTCGCCGCCCTTGCCTTGCCACGCATCGCCGCCGCCGTTATGCGAATCTCCGTCAACTAGCAAGGACTCGACGCGCCGTAGCGAAGAATCGAGCCTCGCCGCCGCGTTGTAACGCTCTCGCTTACGAGGTCTTTGGCACCGCACTGCGTGCCTGCAGCGCTATTGCAACCAGCGCGACGCCACCGAACAGAAGATTGATGCCGACGATTAACCCGATCGCCCAGGCTGCCGTTCCGGGAAGTCCTGCCAGGATAAGGCCTGCAAGGATTAGATCGACGATGCCGCTGACCAGCATTAGTTCCCATCGAGACGAGCTTTCGCGCCGGTGGGCCAGGGAATACATGATCGACATTATCCCCTCGAGGGCCAAAAACACTGTCAGCATAACAGTCAATGTGAGCACGCCCGACAGCGGCCAAATCAACAGCACGATCCCGACGACGATGCCCAGCGTGGCGGATAGCAATGACCACACGAATCCCGGCGAGCCGCGAGTCTGGAATGTCATGACCAAGCCGAGCACACCGCTGAGCAGGATGAGCCAGCCAATAAACGTTTCTACGGCCACGGTTGCGAGGGGCGGCAGGAAAACGGCAATCGCCCCCAGAACGAGCAGCACGATTCCCTCGATCAAAAAGAACTTCCAATGCGCCCGCATGGAATCGGTGACTGACGCTTCGGCGCGTCGTAAATCTATTTTCTCGACCGACATGGTCAATGCTCCCTTATTCCACTGCCAGCTTTAGTGTTTTACTTTTCTTCGCACTCAACCGCAAGCCAGAAGAACAGCGCTGAGAACATGTCCGCTGGCTCAATCGAAAAAACGCACCGAGCTGACGATTGCTGTGCCGCACAAGAACAGGCGCTTGCCCATCTTTAACCGATTCTAGAGTAAGAGGTCTGGCCGGCGGGCCAACTTCGTCTAACCTTGTGGGTTACGAGCCTGTCGCGCGAGGCACGCTGAGGCAGGCGTAATCGTCATTCTGTCCCTGGTCTGCCAGGTTCTCCTCGATAATGTCATGCTGCCCGCGGGTCTTGTTTGGGCGACGAGCATCGCGCTGCCACTTGCGGCGGTGCTGGTGTCGGCCGGCTTCTTCCTATCAGGCATTGCGATCACAAGCGCACCGGGAGGCGCAATCGTTTTGGTGTACTTGGGCGCGATCACTCTGGCTGCCGCGGTCATTGTTTTGGGCATCGGCCTTATCCGAAGCGCTCTTAGCCGAGCCGCATAGAGACTCCGGCGCAAGGAATTCACAAACCACAATTGCTCCATGCGCACCGGCTCCTCTGCCGTGAAAATCACGCAACTCAAACTCAATTGCGCGACAATGCCTGCCGGTCATCCCCCCAAAACGTCCACAACATTCGGAGATGAACATGGCTGAGAACGTCTACAAAGTCATCGAATTGATTGGCACCAGCACTGTGTCTTGGGAGAAAGCGGCGGCGGCGGCCATTGCGCGCGCTGGAAAGACCCTTCGGGACCTGCGGGTTGCCGAGGTCGTCGAGTTGGATATCCAGCTGAAGAACGGCAAGGTCGAGGCGTACCGCGCAAAAGTCAAAGTGTCCTTCAAATACGAACGCGGAAAGTAAGTTCCGCGGCCATTGAGGCAGAGGAATCCGCAGCGATTGCGCGGCGGTGCCCGTGGCAGGCATCACCGCATTGCAGGCGCTGCGCGACAAGGGAAAAATTCAAGCCGCACAAAAGGTATTGATCAACGGTGCGTCAGGCGGCGTCGATACCTTCGCCGTGCAGATTGCGAAAAACTACGGCGCCGAGGTGCCGGGTGTTGCAGCACCCGAAATGTGGCGATGGTCGAAGCGATAGGCGCCGATCGCGTGATCGACTACATCAAGGAGGATTTCACCCAAGGTTCAGTGCGCTACGATCTCATCATCGAGAACGTCGGAAGCCACGCCTTGTCGGAGTACCGGCGCGTGTTGAAACCCGACGGTGCATTGGTTATCGTAGGCGGGCCGAGCGAGAATGCCTGGCTCGCGCCTTTTTCTACCTCCGTCAAAGCCTATTTCGTTTCGCCGTTCGTCAGCCAGAAACTTATATTTATGCGGCCGAATGCCAAAAGACGATCTCGACGTGTTGCGTGATCTGATGCAGACCGGCAAGCTAACGCCGGTTATTGATCGGCGTTACAAGCTGGCCGACACTGCTCAGGCGATTAGCTATCTTGAACAGGGTCACGCCAAAGGCAAGTCATCGTTACCGTAGATCAAGACAGCGCCTCCTAGCCCAGCACGAATTGCGAATGCGCCGGCACGGGTTAGTGCGCGACAAACCGTCTTGCGTTCTCCAGGTCGCATTTAAGAGGTGCGTAGGTCAGACTGGGACGGGCAACCCACTGCACATCACCGCTGATGGGTGCGGCGAGAAACTCAGGATCTGACAGCTCGAAGTGGTATGTGAGCGCTCCGTTCCCATCTGGTGCCAGCCGCTCGACCAAGTGCTTGCGGGCCTCCGATGGTAAGCCGTATGCGTTACCCAATGCATTGTCGGTAAAGCGCGTGGTGTCAATAACCAAACTCTTGCCTTCCCACCGGCCGATGGAATGCTCTTGCAGGGAGGTGGTGGCGCCCTCGTGCGTGGACACATCCATGTGAACCGTGCGTTGCGCACCGTCGAACTCACCGTCGATCAAAATCACGCCGTCGCCTCTGGTGATGCGCTTAAGATCCGGTGTAAGCATGAACACCGGAGCGGAATACGGCACGCAGTTGATGCCCGGATGCATTTTCTTCTCATCGAAGCGCTTCAACGCCGCCTTGCCTTGCGGGGTCAGGGATAGCTTTTCTGGATCCATCTGCTCTTCGATCTTGATAGCGAGGAGCGTCACCCAGATTCCATCCAGTGCCAGGTTTTTCACAGGCGTTGACGGTGTGCCATCAGCACTCGTCAAACGCACCAGCTCGCCCTTCCGATCGAATAGCGTGGTATCGCCTCGCTTGATCAGGATCGGAAGTAGACTCTTTCTGCCGGGGTCCCTCGCCGGGTGTCCGCTGACCGTGATCGCATCGCCGAGATGCAGCGTATCTTGAGACCACCCCAAACGACGCAGTATCGAAGGCGGGCTGGCCTCCAACTCCCATTCGACGCTTTCCTCAGCGCCTGTCAGTTGCTTAAGATAGATATACACGTGCGGATTTGACCATTCGAACTTCGTGACCGCACCGTTGATGGTGACGGTCTGTTTGTCGTCTTACATCGCGGAACTGTGATGGGCGTATGAAACAGATGAAATGAGGATCGCCATCAAGAATGCCATTGCCCGGATGACGAGACCGGACGCACGTGTTTTATTTTTCATGGATCTTCCCTAGAAGCGCAGAGACAGGCAACTTAAGCCCCCATCCATCTTGGCAAACTCCGACATTTCGAGAGGCCGGACGCGATACCCCAGCTTGTCAAGTGTGCTTGCCAGTCGGGGAAATCCACATGCAATGAGCACATCATCGTTTGCCCGAACGCTATTGGCGGCATGCCATTCGCCGGCCGCGACTTCGATCCTGTCGTAATCGGCAAATTCGGCCAACGGCGGAAACCCCGGCGCCACCAGGAAACGCTGCTCGCCCAAGTAGGCAATGCCCGACTTTAAATGCAGCAGCGAGGGATGGTTGCGAATATCAAACGTCGAGGCCGTATATTGATGTCGCGCAAGAATAGCTGCCAATTGCGCAGCGCCCGCTGCGTTAGTGCGCGCGGACAGTCCGATGAGAAAATGCTTGTCGACTTGGCAAACATCGCCGCCGTCCACGGTGCCGGGCGGCTCAATCTGCCGCAATTCGGGTCTGAACCGGCGCACCGCAGTCGCCACCGAAGCGACCTCGCCCATACGAATTTGTGCGCCGGGCCGAGTCGCAATCGCCACTCGATCCGCAATGACAAAGGTGTCTTCGACAAACGTCCCGTCAGGATAGCTCTCATCCGCAGCCATGACCGTCACTTCGAGACCGCACGCCTCCAGAGCGCGACAGTACGCGGCGTGCTGCTCGAGGGCCTTGCCCACATCAGGCGCGGATTGCCCTGCCGACATTGTCAGACCTTGCGAAAAGTTTTCGCCCGGAAGACGGACGATTGCCTTGGTGAAGCGCACTCAGCGCACCGTCACCAGATCCGAACGCGCTGTTCCGAAGGCAGATAGTAGGTCTGCCCGGGTTTGACCGCAAAGGCTGCATACCACGCATCAATGTTGCGCGTTGGCCCGATCACGCGAAAGGCGCGCGGCGAGTGAGGATCGGAAGCGACTTGCTTGCGCACGTACGCTTCGCGAACTCTACCGCGCCAAGCTTGCGCCCATCCGAGAAACACGCGCTGATCGCCGGTGAAACCGTCGATCACTTGGGCCGCCTTGCCGTTTAGGGAACGGTGATACGCCTCCAGTGCCACGTTTAACCCGCCGAGGTCCGCGATATTCTCGCCCATGGTCAGATCGCCGTTGACGTGGACACCGGGAACGGGCTCGTAGCTGGAATATTGCGCACCCAATGCCTTTGCTCGCGCCTCAAAGGCGCCGGCGTCCGCCGCTGTCCACCAGTCGCGCAGTTGACCAGACGCGTCGAGTTTGCGCCCCTCATCATCGAAGCCGTGCGTCAACTCGTGTCCGATGACGCCGCCAATCGCGCCGTAGTTGATCGCCGGGTCGGCTGCGGTCGAACTCCGGCGGCTGAAGAATGCCGGCGGGAAAGACGATGTCGCGCAGTGATCCGTTGTACGCATCGTTGGTCTGCGGCGTCATCGACCAATCCGTGCGATCCACCGGTCCGTTGAGCCGCGACACATAGAAGCGCCAGTCCGCTGCGCCCGCGCGCTGCACATCGCCCACGAGATCATCGGCGCGGATCACCAGAGCGGAGTAATCGCGCGGATGATCCGGATAGCCGACTTTGATCTGATAAGTATCCAGCTTCTTGAGTGCCTCCACCTTGGTGGCAGGACCCATCCAATCAATCCGCTCCAATCGCGCCTGCATGGCCGCTTTGATATTGGCGACCAGCGCTTCTATTTTGGCCTTGGCCGCGGGTGGAAAGTAGCGAGCCGTATAAAGCCGACCGACGCCGAAACCTAGGTTTCCGAAGCAATCAACGCGATCGCCATTGCAATCTCCGCCGCCCACGGCATGCACTGCCCTTTGCCATCGCACCGGCTGCACGAGTTGGCCCGAGAGAGTCTTGTCGCGAAACTCGGAGCGCGCATCGGCGAAAGGCTTCGATAGATAAAAGGCGGTGTTGTCGACGACGGTAAAGGACTGCCACGCTTTCAAAACATCGAGCGGCGTTGCTTGGTAAATCGCGGCAATACGCACGAAGGCGGATTTCTCCGCCACGACCACGCGATTGACGCTGCCGAGGCCAGCGCCTTGCACAAATCGCTGCCACGGGAACCCCGGCGTTAGCGAGGCAAGTTCCGGCATCGTCTGCGGATTGTAGGTCTTGTCAACATTGCGCTGCTCCGCCTTGGTCCAACTGGCCTCAGCAATCTTCGTTTCGAAGTCCACAACGGTGGCTGCGCTGGCAGTCGATTCGGGCCAGCCGATGAGGCTTAAGAGTTTGGCGACATAGACTTGATAGGCCGCTTTCTGTTTGCCGAAGGCAGCCTGCAAATAATAATCGCGATCTGAGAGGCCAAGGCCGCCCTGTCCTGTATACAACGCGTAGTGGCTGACATCTTTGAGATCCACGTCCGTCCCGAGGATAAAGATCGTGGCGAAAAAATCGCTGTTATTGCGGCCCATCAGTTCGGCGATATCTTGCCGGTCGCGGGCCGTGCGAATGGCTTTGAGCTGCGTCGCGATCGGCTCCGCGCCCAGGCTGTTGATTCGTGCCTGGTCCATAAATGCTTTGTAAAAGCCGCCGACTTTTCCCTCCAATGTCGAGGACCGGGCGGGTGCGGCCACGGCAGCCTTCGTCATCAGCTCGTGCAACCGTGCTTCTGTTTGCGCGCTCATCACATATCGAAGCGAAGCCATCGGCTTGTCAGCCGGAATTTGCGTCCGTGCAAGCCAGGAGCCCGAGGCATAGCGATTAAAATCATTGCCGGGCTTGACGTTCTGATCCATGGCCGTAAGGTCCAGCCCCCATGCGCCATATTGCGGCTTGTCGGAGGTTCGCGCCGCAGCGGTCACAGCCGCCAAGCTAGCAAGCAGTACGCACGCGGAAATTACAGGATTGGCAGCCATCTCATCTCCAGCCGCAGCCTCCAGACGCGCAAGTGCGACGAATGCGGCCGACGATACAGCAATTATAGAGCGCGGCTAACGCCTCAGGCAAAGATCCACGCGTCTCGAGCGCGGCGTATTGCAGGTGGCGTTTCAGGTACGCATCCATCGCTTTGAACAACGACCGCGATGACAATGATTCCCTCCGCGACAAAGTATTGATTGAGCGCATACATCCAGTTGTAAGCGTCCATCGGATTGAAGCCGAGCAGTATTTGGCGGCGAGGATCGTCATGGAAAAACATAATCGCAGGATGCGGTTTGGCGACTCCGGTGTCGCGGGGCAGGAACAGCTGAGCATGTGCGAGCTGCCCATCTTTCAACGTGAAGGTCACCGGCCTCGGGCGCAACCAGTTTTGCGGAAGGAAATGAAGCCGAGTCTTCTGGTGCGAGCGGTTGCCATCGTGCAGTCGATTGGACAACGCGTTGCAAAGGCTTGATTACATCGCTCTGCAACGCGAAGCTCGTGCCGTCACCGCTGATCTGCGGGTAGACTTCGAACGCGCGATCCTTGGCAGCCGGGCTCGTCCGACCCGTTGAGATCGACGGTCCACACGTGCATCCGATCGATATCTTCATTCGAGGAATAGACCAATTGACGCCGATCGGCACTCCATACCATGTGCACGACTTCAAACTGACCCGTGGTCCATAGCAAATTCGTGCGCGACAATGTGGGTTGAAACGCGCTGCCGACACCGCTATCGGCCACCCAAACGCGCCGAGCCTCGCCCCTCATAACATCAGCAACCCAAACAGACCATGGCTCGCCCGCCCGATGCGATACGAACTCCGAGTTCTTTTCGGAAGGGACCCGGATGAACGCGACTTCGTATCCGGTGGATGAGAAAGTCGGTGAAGTATCGTGATCACGACTGGGACTCAGCCAGGTTATGACTTTTGTGGCGAAATCAAAAATATCTACCAGCGAATGTTCCTTTCGGGCGCTCACAAATGCCAGCCGCCTGCCATCGGGTGAAAAAACTCGGGAAGTGGCCGGCACCCACTTTGCGCGGGGTTCCGTTCGAGGTGGAAATCAACCAGAGCTCTCGCGACGTCGCCCGCTCCGATGAGTTATTGACGTTGGCGGGAAGATCGTCCTCGATGGATCCGCCACGCACTACGCCGCCAGACTCGCATCCGGCGACAACGCCAGATCGCCGATATCAAAGCCATCATCCAGGTCTCACTGGGCGGTCGATTCGACCTCATTCGCTGCAAGCCTGATTAACTCACTCGCGAGATTCGGATCCTCGCTCGAGCAAACACCCAGCACCAGGGCACTTTCACAATCCTTGGCGACGTAGGCATGCCCCATGGTGCTGTCGATATAAATGCCCTGACCCGCAGAGAGTTTCACGGGATTATAGAATTGCAGGTGAACCTCGATCGTGCCTTCAAGAACGAATATGAATTCTTCACCCTTATGCTTCAGCAGTTCGCCGAACTCGGCAATGTCCCTTGAACGGATACGAGTCAGAATGGGCACCATGCGTTTTTCGCGAAGATCGGCGCACAGGTACTCGTAGTCGTAGTTCGGCGTCGATATCTGGATTGAGTTGCCGCGATTGGCGAGGCTGCGGCGCGCCGTGAAGACCGGTGGCGCAGTCGCGGGAGGAGCTTCCCCTTGGGCAAGAAACTCCGTCATGCTCAAGCCCAAACTGGCGGTGAACTGCTGCAACTTATCGTAGGTCAGCGAGAGCTTGTCGGTCTCGACCTTGGCAAGCGTCGAGAGGGGAATGCCAACTTTTTCGCTCAACTGGCGCAAGGTCCACGAATTCTTCTTCCGCACCAGGCGGATAAGACTGCCCAACGTGCTGTTCTTGCTCGCCATGTAAAGGTATCCTCAGGGACGTAAGAGACGGGTTGTTTCTCGTAAGTATCGACGTATTGCTGTCGGGAACCAACCCCGCTTGAGCGAGTTGCGGCCGGCTCGACTGTAGCATCCTGATTTAGATGCGCTCAGGCGCCACTTTAGGCGCCCTCGGAATTTAAAATTTGCTTTTGTGTGCAATTTTGCGCGCGAGATGTGTATTTAGGCTATCGGTACCCATCGGAGGAATGAAAATGCGCCAAGTCACTGCTTGCCTTACCATTGCCGCCTATCTAGCAACGATACCTGCGATCGGAAATGCCAAAGGCTGCCTAAAAGGCGCCGCCGCCGGCGGTATCGTCGGTCATGTAGCTGGACACCATGCTGTTGTGGGGGCCGCTGCCGGCTGCGTGATCGAGCATCATCGGGAAAAGGTAAAAGATAAAGCAGCACGCCAGGACGCACAGACCCAAGTTAGCGCGGCTGCCAACAACGCAACGCCGAACGCGACCAAGTAGCGACGATGTGCCGAGGAGATCGCGATGAGTTTGAGTGATGACCTGCACAAACTGGATGATCTTCGCGCACGCGGCGCATTGTCGGACGAGGAGTTCCAGCGCGCAAAGGAGCGACTGCTGAATACCGGCGAGCCGAACGCTCACACGCCATTGGTGTCGGCGGTCAATACTTTCCGCCGGAGCCGCACTGACCGATGGATCGCCGGCGTGTGCGGTGGGCTCGCGCGCATGACAGGCATGGAATCCTGGGTTTGGCGCCTATTCTTTACGGTGTTGTTCCTGTGCGCAGGGACTGGCCTGTTGGTGTACGTGCTGTTAGCCATCTTCGTGCCGAGCGAATGATCGATCGGGCCGAGGCGACACGCAAGTCGCACTGACATGCGCACGCTCCTCAAAATCGTCGCTTGGACGGCGCTTGTCGTAGTCGTTGCCCTCGGCGCGACGATTCTTGCGTTTTACCTGCACTTCCACTCCTCGCCGCCCAAGGTTTCTTATCCGCATCCCGAGGACGCATTGACGGCACAGCGCCAGGAGTTGGATTATTTTGGCAAGATAATCGCCCTCGACCGCGCGTTCTCAGCGGAAACCCGTATCGAGGCCAATCGACGACTGGCAGATCTCGCGGCGCAAACCACGCCACTTGATCATGCGCACCTGCGAATCGCGCTCATGCAGATCGACGCGCTCGCTGACAATGGGCATTCAAAGGTGGGCTACGATCCGGGAGCATCGCCCAAGCTACTGCCGGTGCGCGTGGCATCGTTTTCCGATGGCGTGTACGTGATGCGCGCGACCACTGCCGCCGCAGACTTGCTTGGAGGCAAATTGACCGAGATCGATGGCAAGCCGATCCATGAGGTGTTGAAGCGGCTCGAAACGCTGCGCGGCGGCACGGAGCAATGGCGGCGCGCCTATGCAACTCAGTACATGTATTTTCAGGATTTTCTTTACGGCCTCGATGTCGCAGCGGACATCGACAAGTCCACGTGGACGGTCATGTCGCCATCGGGCACACTGGTGACCCGAACTCTGCAGGCTTACACGCCGCCTGAATCAGAGCCCTACGTGTACGTCAAGCGCTGGGTCTCCAGCGAAGCTTTGGAAGGCCTGACCAAGGGTTGGCAAGCATTTCAACCAGAGCGTGAATTGCCCTTGAGCCTTAAGGATTTCGACCAGCCGTTCCGGCGGATCCGCTTGCCCAACTCCTGTGTCATGTTTCTGCAATACAAATCGAATGACGACGAGGCGAACCAAAGCATTCGTTCCTTCACCGCGGATACTGCGGCGGACATGTCGGCGCGACCGCCGTGTCAGTTGATTATGGACCTGCGCTACGATGACGGCGGCAACTACTTAAAAACCGCAAATTTCATGCGCGCCCTGCCAACATACCTCGAGCCCAAGGGACGGATTTACTTGTTGATAGGACCTGCCACTTTTTCGGCGGGGATCGTTTCCGCCGCCTTTATCAAGCAGGCGGGAGGCGATCGCGTCGTCGTTCTGGGAGAGCCAATCGGTGATCGCCTAAAGTTTCTCTCGGAGGGTGGGCGCGCGTGTCTGCCAAATTACCCGCTCTGTGTATTTTACGAAACCGGCATGCACGACTTTTTACATCCCTGCACCGACTGGAAAGTATGCTTTTGGCTGGATTATTTGTTTCCAACGCGCGTGCGATCGCTCGATCCCGATGAAACGCTGCCGCTCAGCTTTGCCGAATGGCGGGAGGGCCGAGATCCGGTCTTCGAGCGCGCCCTTTCTTTGGCTGCCGTAACACGATGATGCAATCAGGCTCTAAGCTGATTGCGCTTCGTAGTCGCAACGATCACAGCGACCGAAAAATTGACTCAAGGCGGTCCGGCGTGCCCTCGATTCGTTCGAGCTTTGGATACTTCAATCCGCCTTGGTAATCGATGCGCGTGGTTTGGTAGCGATCGGCTTGCCTCAGCAGCAGATCGAGCGGTCGATGGTCGATTTTTGCCGCGCTAATCGCGCTCTTCAGCAAGTCCGCTTTATAGGCCTTGCCATTGACGCCGATGACGGTAAATCCTTGCGAGAGTCCTGCGCTAAAGGCGGGGCTGTTCCACAAGACATCGACGATGCGACCGGTGCTATCGAGGGTTAGGCCAAGGGAGTAATAAAAATCTGAGACATTGCGATACGCCTCCACGTCTTTATAGAAATCCGTAGGCGTATCGCTGTACACCAATTTCCAGCCGGATCGGGCGATTCCTTCCAACGGCGCACCGGGACCGTGACCATCAAGCCGCGAACTCAAAAAGGATTGCCAATCGTAGGGCTGAACCAGGCTCAGCGACGCCACGACATCGTGAAACGTAAACCCCAAGGGTTGATGCCGGCCGCTTTGCACACCGAAGAAACTGCGCGCCCAGTCATCGAGCGAACGTTTATCGCCCGACAGCTCGCGAATTTTGGTATCGACATCCAGCCAAATCAGCTCCCCCTCACTGTAATAGTCCTCTGCGCGTTGGAATGACATCCAACCCAACGGCCGGCGGCGGTTTATGATCGGTTCATTGGTCGTGTCGGCAAGTGAACGCCAGTTTCGCCCGACTCGATGGTCGTATAACGCGGCGGTCGCCGCCAGCCCTTCGCGCATTTGGGAAGCGTCGACAAGTCCCGAGCGAGCGCCCAGCACATGGCCCCAGTAGCTGGTCGCTCCCTCGTAAACCCACAGCAGTGAGTCTTGCATGGGCAAGTTGAAATTTGCCGTCAACTGATCCGCAGGTCGGCGGAATTTCCCATCCCAGGAATGGATGTATTCGTGCGAGACCAAATTAGATCGCCAGGACTGTTGATGGTCCCAGTCCGAGAAATACGTCGTGCGCACGCCGTTTTCCCCTGACTGATGATGCTCGAGGCCTGAGAAACTGAACTCATCGCTTAAAGCCAGCAGGAAATCGTAGTGGTCGTAATGATGGGAGTTGAACAATTTGTATGCCTGCTGCACCAAAGCACGATGCGACTCGATTTGTTTTGGGCTTGCCTCCAGGTTCTCGGGACTGTCCGCCAGCATGTTCAGGAACACCGGTGTCTTGGCGCCTGGATCGAGGTCGATGCGCTTGAAATACTTGCCCGCGTACAGCGGCGAGTCGATCAATTCCTCGAGATTGACGGTTTTGAAATGCGCTTCTGCGCCTGAGCGTCCCGTCAGCTCGAGCGCGCCCGCAAATCGCCAGTTTTCCGGAAAAGCCACCGTCGCCCGCATCATGATGCCGTGAGCGTAATAACCCGCGGGGTATAGCAACAGTGATTCCCAGTGCACCGCCAGCATCTCCGGTGTCATCACGATGGCGCCCTGAGAGCCGTCCAGAGGCGTGAGGAAATCAAAGTCGGCCTCAATCGCCGAGACGCCTGCCGGCACAATTACATGAAAAGCGTGCATGTTTAGCGGATCGCGCTTCCATTCAATCGACTGTTGATCAGCGCGCAGCACCAATCCAGCCAATTGTGCCAGTGAACTATCGGCCGGAGCATGTGCACCCAACCGCCACTCTGGGTATAGCAGCGTGAGCGGGCCGGACTGCACCGGAATGCGCTCATGCACTTTGAATATTTTTTGCGCGACGTCTGTTGCATCAACGTTTAACTCGACGATACCAAGGTATGCCTTGTCCACAGGTTTGGGAACTTCCTGCGAGACAGCCGACGCCGCTGCCGACACGCACAACGCCATCACAACGATTGAATTAAGCTTCATTTAACACTCGAGTTTCGCTTTTTTTTGAATTGCGCTACAAGCTGCACATCTTTTACGAGGACAGCATGAAGAAAATCAACCCGAGCACTATACCCGGCCGGCGCGGATCCAGTTATCCGAAACCTTACGATCTACGATCTACCTTGCGGCGCGCGACTGCGCACGCCTCTGGCCCGATCGCAGGGGCTGACTGCATTCGGAGTCAATTTGACCGTGATCCCTCCGGGAGGATAGTCCAGCCAGCGCCACTGGCACAGCCACGAGGATGAGTTTGTCTGGGTGATCGAAGGTGAGCTCACCCTGATCAGCGACGGCAGCGAGGAGATCTTGCGCTCCGGAGATTGCGCTGCATTCAAGGCCGGTGATCCGGATGGTCATCACTTGGTTATCACTTGGTTAATAAGACCAGCCATCCTGCGAAGGTTCTTGAAATAGGAAATTCCGATGCTCGCGACCGCTGCGTCTACTCGGACATCGACATGGTCGCCGAGCCGGGCGACCAGGGTTTCAGCCATCGGGATGGATCTCCGTTCACGTAACAAGGAAATGGGTTACGAAGATTGGATTTATTGGCCTCGAGCAAATGGGCGCCGGCATTTACGCCAGCCGAATTTGCCGCTCCGCTCGGGCAAAAAGATATTCGGCTGACGCTCGCGGCAGCAGACTCGCTGCAGGTTCCCCTGCCGCAGTCGAATCTTCGGCGTGATCGCATCGCTTCTTGACCCTACTAGCACAGGGCGGCAAGGCGCTTGACTGGTCCGCAATCGGCCACCTGCCGGCGCGAGATTCGGGACTCGAGACAAAATTATCCAACTCCCGTCAGTGAACTTTCTGATCGAGCCTTGCGACCTCAGCGGCGGTAATCGAGTCTTTGTAGAGATTGCCGAAATGCATGCGGACGTAGTTGATCACGGCTGCTATCTGCTCGTCGTTGAGCATGACGGGCGGACCGCCGAAGCCGACGGCATGTTTCGAACCAAACGCCGGCATGTTGCGCCTTCCCATCAATATCGTCAGCGCCATATATTGGCGCGACGCCAAAGCCGGGTCCTTCGCGA
This sequence comes from Gammaproteobacteria bacterium, assembly GCA_041690895.1. Lineage (GTDB taxonomy): Bacteria > Pseudomonadota > Gammaproteobacteria > Steroidobacterales > Steroidobacteraceae > Bog-1198. Next base: position 31,270 of record JBEPVT010000018.1, on the reverse strand, counting down.
GGGCTGGGAAACGGCCCGCGCCCACGGCACCGCCCGCGTCGGCCATATGGCAACCCTGGCAAATGTGCCCGTAGATTTGTTGGCCGTCCATCTTGCTGAGTGGCACCCGTTCATCCGTCGTATCGGCACGCGCGGACCCTTCTTTCAGTAAAGCAGCTGTGCCGAGCAAGCCAAGCACGCTCGCGGTGCATAGCAAAGCTGCCGCAGTTGGGAATTTTCTCTTGCTCATGCAGCAGCTCCGGCGACGTGCGCTCGTTGGTGCAAGCGATCATTTGCATCGAGCGCCTAAGGCACGGCGCCCTCGTGCCATGCAGGAAGATAGGAGGGGTGCTCGCGGGCGAGCACGATACGGCCGTCGAATGCGCACAGATTATCGTAGTGCTCAGCGCGTGCAGCGTCCGACCACAGGCCAAAGCAACCCATGGCGGAAGGCACACGATGCCAGGCAACCGCGATCCCGTTGTCAAATTCTTGAGCGTATTGCGGATGAATTTGGCTGCCATATTCGACAGCCTTCGAGACGCGTTGTGCCGGCGTCATGGAGGTAAATTCCATGGAGGCGAGCATGTCCCAGATATAGGCGCCTAACAGCACGCCCTTGCCATCCGCAAAAAATCGACTGCTCGGATAGCTGATCTGGCCGATCGGTAGGTCGGTATACGTGATGCCGCCATATATCTGCTCGTCCTCTTCCCAAAAACGGCGCTTGAACTGCAGGCCCACTTTGAGCCCCGTGCAGTAGGGAACCGCGGCAATCGCCTTGGCCATTGGGCCCGCCACGTTCATGGGAATCTGACCCAAAATCGACAGTGGAATCGTGCAGATGCACCAGTCCGCCTTCATGGTCTGCCGGCTGGAGCCCGCGCTTAAATCCTCAAAGGTGGCGCTGACACCGCGTTCGTCCTGGTGGATGTCGACAATCTTCGCGTTGTAGCGAATCAATGGCGCCAGCTCGTGTGCAAACGCCTGGCCCACTTGCCCCATGCCCCCGACCGGCTGGAACATGGTCGTTTGCATGTCGTAGATTTCGCCAATAGGCAGCGATGCCCAGAGGCCGGATCTCAACAGGTCGCTTAAGCCAACGGGTTCCGAAAACACAGGGCGAGCGCTTAGGCCGCCGCCTGGATCACGATCAAAGCCGCGCCGCTCATTGCTGTCTGGACCTTTCACAAACCGATAATTCTTGTCGAGCGCGCCGGTGGCACGCAGCGAAGAGAGCAAAATTGCCTGATCCTCAGCGGTCACCTCGCCATCGAGCGCGTGCTTTTGCGTCGCCTTCGCCAACAGTTCAGCCACATGGCCATCGTAGTCTGCCTGGACAGTGCGCAGCCGCTGAGGCTTGCCGCCAAACGCATCGTGGCCATGCAGATAGGCGTTGTGATTGATTTGCACGAAAGGTTCAAGGGCGACTCCCAGTCGCTTGCAATAGCTGAGCATCCCGCGATGGTGATACGGCAATCGCCACGGGCCTGGATTGATGTACAAACCTGGATCAAATCGGCACTCCTGAGTCTCTCCGCCCAACTCGGTGTAACGATCACCACCTCGCAGCGTCCAGTTGCGTCCGCCGGCGCGGGCGTTATATTCCAACAGCTGTACCTTGTAGCCGGCGTTGCGCAATTCATAGGCGGATACAAGTCCGGCAATACCTGCGCCCAGAACGAGAACTGAAGCGCCTTTGGGGGCGGCACTTAAGCGGACCGGACCCGGGAACTTGGATTCGGCCGCAAACCCGAGACTGTGCATGGCCTGGTACATCGCAGTCCCGCCGGCGCTCAAGCCAATCATCGTCAATAGACGCCGCCGTGAAATTGCGGCTCCCGATTTATCTGTCATGCTTTTCACCTAATGGGAGATACGAACAGGATAACCGGAACATCTGTATCCGCGTTGTCGAATTACAAACAACGATATCTAGGGCGCAATCAATCGTACGCGGGTGCCCCCGCGAGCATAAGAGTACCGTCGGGGGTCCCCTGGACGCCGCAGCCGGCGGCAAGGCCACCCAGAATTGCGATAGCGACTGCGCCCATGCCTTAATTCCTATATTTTGAAAATCGCCGATTTTCGGCGGCGCAAGCATAGCTTGGGGCTGTTTATGACAGTGACGTCAAGCTCAGCCCGCGCGGTGAATCGCGCCGCGTCGATCTAGACTCAGTCGTTGAGAAAACGAGCGCAATGGATTAGCTTGTCATACGGGTTCGACCGTTTTACTTAAGGGTATTCACATGCTGCGATGGCTCAAAACAATCGGCGTCATCATCGGCGGACTCATCGTCGTGGCAGTGCTCGCGGGAGTCGGCTACGGACAAATCATGCGCTGGCGAGCGGGGAGCGAAGTTCCCGTGGGAGATCGGCCATTTGTGGTGCTTACCCTCGAAACCCCTTCCGGCAGCAGCATTGAAGTCACTTAAAATGACGCAGGAACAAGGCCGGCAAATCCAGGCCACCTGGAGACAGCTGCATAATGACGAGGCATCGTGGTCTCATCACAGCCGTCACGAGTTCGTACCAGACGCCCCACACTACATCCAGTTCGACCGCCCCGATGTTGTCATCGCGGCAGTGCGAGAAGTTGTCGCTGAGGTGCGTTCGGGCGGCAACCGATGGGATTCCCAATGAAATCCGTCAAACTGATCTGTGCTGCTGCCTGGGTAATCTGTGCTGGCGCGGCAGCGCGCGCCGATGAAATCACGGTTGTGCGCAATGTGCTTGGGCCCGAGGGACCGCTGTACGTCGATGGCAACCTATATTACGTAGGGTGGGTCTCCAATACGCTTTCGAAGTGGGACGGCAAAAGCTCAAAGGTAATCAACAGCCTCGCAGGCTGCAGCCACAATGGTTTGGCGCTGACCAAGCACGGCACATTCCTGCTGGCCTGCACCGACAATCACGGCGCTATCCTCGAACTCGACATGACTGGTAAGCAGTTGCGGCGCTGGGACGCCGATGACAAGGGCGACAAGTTCGACGGCGGCATCAACGACGTCGTGGTCTCGGCGAATGACGGTGCCTACGCGACTGTGTTTGGACCTCCTGAAGATATGCCGACTGCCGTGGCTGGAAAGGTTCTCTATCTGGCGCCCGGCGGCCAAAAATGGGTCGAAGTGGCCAAGGATCTCAACTACGCCAACGGCATCGGCATCTCGCCGGACCAGAAGACGCTCTACGTCAGCGAAACAGTCGGCAACTGCATACTGAAGTTCAGCATCAATCAAGACGGCTCGCTCAGTCACCGATCGAATTTCGCGTTGCTCAATCTGCTTACGCCCAACAAGGCAAAATCTTGGTGGCTGGGCCCCGACAGCATGAAGGTCGACGCCAAGGGAAACCTGTATGTCGCACAATGGTTCGGCGGAAAGGTGCTTAAACTAGCGCCGGATGGCAAGCTCTTGAGGACATTTGAGATCGTCGCGGGAGACGGGACAACGAATGTTGCGTTCGGCCCCGGCGAGAAGGAATTGTACGTAACGGTCGTGAAAGATCCCAACGATCCGCAAGCGCGAGGCAGCATCGTAAGAATTCCCAACATTGAGTAGCGCTTATCGGTTTGCCCCACAACTCTAAAATTGATATTGGAAACGTGCGCGAACGGTGCGCGGCACGCCTGCATGCACCACGTAATCCGGCACGGGTGAAGTCTCGTTTTTGAGGCGCGACACGTAGTAATACTCGATGTCGTTCCATTTCACACCGGCGATGTTGAACACGTCGATCGCGGCAAGCCACTTCGCGGCACGAAACCCGACCTGTGCGTCCACGGTGGTATAGGCCGGAGATTTCGCGCTGTTGTCCTCCACCAAGGACGACTCGCCAAAATGGCGGGCACACAATCCCCCGAAGACGCCCGAATCGCGTTGCGCGGTGAGTCCTGCGTCCGTCACGTTGGTGGGGCTGTTAGGAATGTAGCGGCCAACAATGCCGACGGGCTGCGCGCAAGGATTTGTGGGCGCTGCATTTGCGCAGCCTAGGTCATCCGGCGGTGCATCGTGATCGAAGCGGGCCCGAGTAAAAGCGCTGTTGAGCTGCGCCGATAACCAGCTGTTAATATGGTAGGTGTTGCTCCATTCGATGCCGGTGCGGGTCGTCGAGCCGCTGGGTGCAGTGACGCCCGCATCGCCATCGAATACCAATTCGGATTTCAATTTCAATTCGAATATATCCAACCGGGTATCGAGATTGGGAATGACTTTCGTAGCTACGCCGATCTCGCCGCTCGTGGCACGGGTCAACGGCGTTACGGGACTCTGATCAGAGGTCCGACCGCTGCGCGTGACGCCACGAGCATCGTTGCTGTGATAGCCGTCGCCGATATTGATGAAATAGGTGGTCTTGACCCAAGGACCCAAGACCAGGCCTAGCTTGGGACTGAAAATAGCAGCTCGTTTGTTGCCGGTCACGCAGCCCAAAGGGTCGCTGTTTATGCTGCAACTGCCATCGGGATTCAGCATTTTGTCTTTCACGTCGAAATCAAAATGATCCTCTCGCAGGCCAATGGTCGTTTGCAGGTAATCCAGCCAGTGAGTGCTCGACTCCGCGTACACGGCGCCGTTTGACTCCAAGACGCCTGCGTTCTGGGTGGTTCCGATCGTCTGCCGCTCGACGGTGGGGAAAATGCCGACATCTTTAACGTCGTCTCGGCGCGCCTGTACCCCGATGACGTTAGTGGTGGGGGCGTCCGAGAACGAGGTAAACCAAGACTTGGAAGCTTTGAAGCCATAGACCACACGATCATCGTGCTGCAGCATTTGGTCACCATTGATCGGGTCTCGCAGGTAATAGGTGAACGTCGACCAGAGATCCAACTTGTAGCGAATCACGTAAGCCGATACCTGCACCTGGTCCTCATCGGTGCGTTTGACTCGGCTGAACGATAAACTCGAGCGATTTGAAATCCCGCCGTCGGTTGGGTTCAAACTGCCGAACGGGTCGACAATCCGTTCAGAAATCGCGCGCTGGGGGACTTGGTCGGTCGAGTTCCACTTTCCAGAATATGCCATCCCGGTAAGCGTGAAATAATCGAGGGTATCGCCGCGAAAATATCGGACGACGCCGTTTAAACGGTTGTAGTCATCCGGAACATCGAATGGGCCGTCGTTATGATAAATCTCGCCCGCCGCCAGCAGCGTCCCGCCGAGAAAGCTCGTTGAGCCCATCAGCAGTCCGCGCCGATAGCCATCTTCTCCGAATCCGATGGTTGCGCTCGTGGGCACGGAGTTCGCGAGCCCGAGCCGGGCTGTCCCCGCGGTGGCGAAATCGCCCTCGTCAGCGTAGTAGGGCCCCTTTTTGTAATGCAGGTCCCCGGTAAGCTCCGGGATGACGAAGTTTAGGTCTGAATATCCTTGCCCATGCGCGTGGGACGGCATATTGACGGGCATGTCATCCACGTCAAGCGCGAGATCTGTGCCGTGATCCAAGTTAAATGCCCGCAAAAAGTACTGATTGGCCTTTCCCTCCCCTGAATGCTGGGTGACGATGAGTCCCGGAATGTTCTCGAGTATCGCCGCCGGGCGCAGCAGCGGCTCACTCTGAATTTGCGCCTGGCTGATGTCGCCCGCCGAAGCGGCCGTCATGTTGCTCACGCCCTCGGCCACGACGGTGACGGTATCGAGCTGCTGAGTGGGAAGCTCGACGGAATCGCCGGCATGCGCAGCAAACGCGGCTAAAAAAAGCGCCACGAACGCGGCAAAGTCTGAAAATCGACGCTTCGCCCCTGGAAAACACATCCGCCCGCCCCGTAAACCCACTGGTGCTAGGGTATTCGTAAGCGGCGGCCGAATGGATGTACGGATCGCAGTTTGCTTATTCTAAACGCCGCTTGTGGCGATCGCGGCCGGGGACGCTTTGCCGCGCTCACGGCGATTCCCAGCGGGCCGGAGGCCGCCTGGGAACTCGAGCAGCCCACAGCTCAGCGCGTCGATCCTCAGTTTCGCGTCGCGCCATAACCACGGGGTAGTTGATCTCGATATTGGCAGTGCCGAGGATGCCCCAGTGGATTCTCCGCACGTACGTCATCCCTACTCATGGCAACCCGGCGCGAATTCTATTTGGAAACGCCTATACTCTGGCGAGGACTCGCGCGATTCCGGAAAGGAGCGTCGTTGACCACGGCAACAATTGCAAACAAGACGCTGGCGGGACTCGCACCGCCGCCCCTGAAATCCGCCTCGTTTCTCAAAACACTTCGCGCCTCGCGCGGCAACGCCTTTGAAGTCATTCCTCTGGAAGCCTTCGAGCAGCCGGTCTACTTAGCAAAGTCGCTGCTCGGTAAGGTGCTCATGGTCAATGACCCCGAAGGCGTGCGCCGCATCCTTCTGGATAACGTGGCCAACTATCCAAAGAATGATTTGGAGATTGAATTCTTCTCGGCCATGTTCGGCGAAGGCCTGTTGAGCGCACCGTATCCTAAGTGGCGCGCCCACCGCAAAGTCATGGCACCCTCTTTCGGCACGCGTACGGTTGACTCCTATGCACCCGCGATGGTGGAAACCACGCTCGCTTTTGCAAAGCATTGGGACGCTCTGCCCGAATCTGCGGAAATCGACATCGCCGAGGAAATGAAGGCGCTGACCCTGAAGATTATCTGCCGGACCATGTTCTCCTCGGACGCGGAGGAGCTGGCAACATGCTCCCGCGAGGCTCTCGACTTCGCGCAGGCTTCATTGGAATTCGGGCTGCTGGACGTTCTGCCGGTGATCGGGCCTCGACGCATCAAGCGCACAGTGAACGCGATTCGTTCGCACTTCAAGGGCATGGACTCGGCCATCTATCGGTTGATTAGCGAGCGCGAGAAGATTCGCAACGAGGCTCCCAAGGATTTTCTGACGCGGCTTGTCGCGGCGACAGATCCGGACGATGGTGTGGGGTTGAACGCCACCGAAGTACGTGACGAGGTGATCACCATATTCATGGCGGGCCATGAGACCACGGCCGTGACCATGACCTGGGTGTGGTATTTGCTGTCGCAACATCCATCGGAAGAAGCAACGCTGCACGCGGAACTGGATACCGTGCTCGCCGGCAGAACACCGACGGTGGAGGATTTACCCAATCTGCCCTACGCACGCATGGTCATCGAGGAAGCGATGCGCGTCTACCCGCCGGCGCCGGGCATTTCTATTCGCGAAGCAAAGCAAGCCGACGAGGTGTGCGGATTCAAGGTGACGCCAGGACTGCAGGTTTTGATATCGCCTTGGGTACTGCACCGTCACCGCCGTCTATGGGAAAATCCGGAGCAGTTCGACCCAACACGATTTACGAAAGAGGCGAGCGAAAAGCGTCCGCGCTTCGCGTATCTGCCCTTCGGCGGCGGACCTCGCGTGTGCATCGGCGCGACACTCGCCCTGACCGAAGCAACATTGATCCTCGCCGTACTTGCTCAGCGGTTCCGCCTCCGTCTCAAGGAGCCGCAAGAAATCAAGCTGCAAACGCGCATCACATTGCGCCCTAAAAATGGAATGATGACTATTTTGGAGCGCCGTCGTCCACGATGTGCGCAGTGAACTCTTCACGGTCCTTGTAAAAATTAGGCTTTGCGGCTCAACGCGCCGCCACTCGGTGCGCGCGCTGCCTCTCACGCACGCTTCTCGAGCAGAGCATGTCGTCAATCAAGCACTACTTGTTGGCTTCCGATTTTGATCAGACGCTGAGTTTCAAGGATTCCGAGATGCTGGGCGCGTTGCTCTGGGTGACGTATGGAGTGCTCATCGGCGCCTTACCAGTCATTATCGCTAACCTGCTGGTTTTTGCCGCAGCTGCCTCGACGACTTTTCGAAAGTCCAATAGGACCAAGCTCGCCAGCCTGAACTTAGCCTCTGGGGCCGAAGAAGGACCCGCCGATCGCTGCGCACAGGGATTGCGTTGGCATACAATGCATGCTCACTCACTGCATTGTAGCAGCAATGGATCCTATACTCAGTTCTGAAAATGAAACGCGGGAGCCATCGGAGCACAGGCGCCGGCGACTGATTTTACCGCAGCCGATGTCATTGCTCGGAACTGGACAGCTGGACGTAGAAACGGAGCTGATGGCACAGCTCGGGCCGGACACCATCTTCATGATGGGTGACAACCCCGCTTTGTCGACAATGCCGGATAGGCCCGAACTGTTAGACTTCTTTCGTCAGCGGTTTACGCCTTTTACGCGTAATCACCTGCTGCAGAGCGCAATGGTGGCCCTCAAAAGCGGTATGGAGGAGAAAGTCGTGCTGGCATGCCTGCTGCACGATATTGCCAACGGCGCATTAATTCGCGTCGATCACGGATATTGGGGAGCTCAACTCATCGGACCATACGTGTCGGAGGAAATCAGTTGGGCCGTACGAAATCATCAGGCCTTGCGATTTTTCGCCGATGAATCGGTCGGCTACAAATATCCGGACGCCTACGTAAGGTTTTTTGGCCCTGACTATGAGCCGGCGGCCTATGTAAAACGCGCGTACGAAGAGGCAAGGCGGCATCGCTGGTACATGACTTCGCGCCTCATCACGTTGAACGACCTTTATTCGTTCGATCCAAGTGTGACGGTGGACCCAGAACAGTTCACCGATATTATCGGCAGACATTTCAAGCAGCCCAAGGAGGGTTTGGGGTTCGATGGATCCGCGGTTGCGCACATGTGGCGTACGATGATTTGGCCTAATAATCTCTTATAATCTCAACCAAAAGCCGAGGCACTTAAGATGCTCGCGCCTGCACAAATATTCTCGCCAATCTAATCGCGATGCTGTGTTGGGTTGCATTGCCGGCTTCGCTCTAGCAGCCGTCGTGATCGGCCTTGTAATGTATTTTGTTCTCGGCGGCGGATTCGGCATCTACCTGTCGCAACAACTCGGCCAGCAGCGCTTTGCGTGCTCAATGGCGGCGCGCGCCGAATGGCTCTCCGTGTGGGGGGACCAATTTGGCCTTGTTGGCCGCTTATGAGCGTGCTCGGGGGACTGAAGACACTTTTAGCCATTCAAATCGTAGTCTCGGCCGTAGCGGGAGCTGCAGGAGTATGGCTCTTCTACGTGCAACATCAATTTGAGGGCACTCATTGGGCCAGATCTTCGGCCTGGGACTATACGGAGACCGCCGTCAAGGGAAGTTCATACTATCGTTCGCCGAAGCTGCTCCAGTGGTTTACGGGCAATATCGGTTTGCATCACGTCCATCACCTGTGCCCTTTTATACCGAACTATCACCTTCAAAGGTGCCATGATGCGGTGCCGTTGTTCATGGAAGTTAAAGCCGTCACGTTGCTCGCCAGTCTCAAGTCCTTGAGCTACCGGCTCTGGGATGAGCGAAAACAAATTCTTGTGGGATATCGAGTCGCATCACCTCTGATCTGACGCGCCGCCCGATTGAGCGCGCATAATTCCTTCCATTGCGCCGCGAACGTGCAGGCGCTGTACGCTGTGGAAGGTCTTCGATGAACAAAATTACACCCAGAGAGTTTCACAACGCATTCGTCGCGGTCATGAAGGCCGAGCAAGATAGCTTTCGCACTGCCACCGGTTTTGAGACAAAGTCATACAACTATTTCATGCGCTCTACGATTTATCCGAAGATCGCCAGACATCTAGGCCTGTCATCGTGGAATAAGGAGTATTACACGCTCGACGGAATGTTTTACGAAGAGCGCGGTGTTGATGCCACCGGCAAGTTCGCCTCGTATGCGAATTGGATTTCGGTTGCAATAGAACACGAGAACGACGCCGCCAAAGCCCAAGAAACGATGAACAAGCTTCAGCTGTTCAACGCGCCCCTGAAGGTGTTGATCACCTACGCGCCAACCGGCCCCGCAACCGATTCCCTGTTGCACAGATATGAGAGCGTCATTCGGGCCTCCGACGTCTTCAGTGACATCGCTACTCTGCGTCAACAATTAGTCATTCTTGGGACACCGAAAACCGTCAAGGAGTGGCGGCTATACGCCTATGAGACCGACGGCTTTGTGTTGATGATGCCGACGTGAAAACTTCGGATATATCAGCATCGGTGGCAGTAACAAATGAGCGTGCGCGTGTTAACTTGTGAACCACCGCACAGTGCAATCCGCCACAAGGCGAATAGGGTTCGTCATCACTTCTTACATCTGAGTGAGTGCCGCTATGCCGCATGCAATGAGAGCAAAATTGGCGCTGAGTGCCTTGGTCATGGCTGCTGTGCTTGCCGGCTGCGTCGTGGCCGCGCCGCCGCCTCGTCCTGCACACCACCCCGCCTACTTGCATGCCCTGTCGGACCTGCGTGCCGCGCGCTGGCTCATCGCGCACCGTCCGGGTGGTTAGGCACAGACTGCGGATGAGGCCGAAGCCGTGCGTCAGATTGATGCCGCTATCGGAGATCTCAAGCAGGCCGCGTACAACGATGGCAAGAAGGTGAACGATCATCCGCCGATGGACGAGCATCCAGACCACGCCGGCCGGATTCATGAGGCTCTACAGTATCTGCACAAGGCTCGTGTCGACATATCCAGCGAAGAAGACAACGGCAACGCCCAGGGTTGGCGCAATCGCGCCATCGGACACATCGATAGTGCAGTCAACGCCGCTCGCCGAGTGTTCCACGAATAGTGCATAGCGGTTACTAGCCGCAGCTCGTATTTGTATTTCTGGATCTTGACGCCGCCTTGCCGCAAGACTTGAAGGACTCGGTCCGGCGTCTTAGGCGGCACGACCAGCAGGCTGATTTCCTGCAAGGCTGTCACCAGGAACGGTGATGCAGCCATGAGCTTTTCCGACGATGCGAGCACGACGGTTTCCGTGGCGCGTTGGTTCGCGAGACTTATGATCGCGGAAACGGCGTCGTATTGCTGTTGTTCAATATTGAGCGCCAAGCAGTCGTGCTGACACGCCAGTTCCGATTCCTCGCGCTGCAGATTCAGGTCGAGGCTCTCAACATCCCCGCGGCTAGCTGACGGAGAACGCGTCTAGACCAAGCGCAAGAGTGCGTCCTTGTTTAGCACCGGCAGACCTAGCTGCGCTTCGTTTATAGCCACTAACGCGCGATCATCATGCTGCCAGGGATGGAAACGAGGCCGAAAAAACGCCAGCCACGCCGGAAATATTTGGCGCAGCAAGCCCGGATAAATCAGCAGAAACGAGAAAACCCGCAGCCATGCACGAGGTCCATCGAGGCCGTCCTGCTCGAGGAATTGGCGCATTGCGCGCACGCGACCCCGCAGGAACGTATAACTGATGTGCAGCATCACCAATGAACGAAGCTTCCAGCGTCTATATGCCGATAGATTCTCAGTGGCGGCAAGAAAGGTGTCGTACGCGACGCCCTTATGCTCGATTTCCTCGATGGCATGCCATTTCCAAAGCCGCGCCGCCTCCGGCGCGGCGCCCTTAAAGTGAACCTCATCCTTCAAGCACGCATGCGCAATGATCGCAGTAAAGTGCTCCAGCGCAACGGTCGTCACCAAGCCGAAGATCGGCGGCCGGCTCTGCAACTCCGCCAACCGGGCATCCAAATCCGCGTGCATCGGAGCCACGTCGTAGCCTGCCTGCTCCACTTGATTGTTTAAGTAGCCGTGCTCGCGGCTGTGCGCCGCTTCCTGCTTGATGAAGGCATCAATTTGCGCCTGTTGCTGCGGCGGCACGCGGTCGCGGAAATTTCGCACACTCTCGATGAAGAAGGCTTCGCCCTTCGGAAACGTGAGCGACAGGCTATTGTAAAACGCCGTGGCGACGGCATCGCCGCCATTCCACCAACGTTGTGCGGTCCGGCCACGCGCAAACATGACATTGCGTGGTTGGATAGTTAAATCCGCAGGTGTGGGAGAAGGATGATACATGGGAAAGTTCGCTGCTAAGCCGGGGAGCGCTTAATTTAGCTTCTATTTATGTATCCGTCAATATACTATTGATGTGACCATAAATTAGTGGTCGCGCAGTGCCGCAAGGGCTTGCGCGAAGTAATCCCGACGCTTGGAAGCGCCGGCGCCCAAGACATCGCCCAGCAACGATCCCACTGAGGATTCCGCATAGGCCGCGAACGCAACGATCAGCGCGATTCGCGATATTCGTTTGGCATCACTCTTGGTGTGAGGGCGCGCACGACTCGCGATGAAATCGGTCAGCATCTGATTTACGGGCTGCAACCGCGAAGTCTCGCCGGAGCGGACCAGCCATCCCAGAACCCGTCCCAGTCCATTCTGACCGAACAGATCGAAGACGCGGTCCACTACGGCACGGTAGTCGTGCTCGAGATTGTTCATCTCGATGCCAACGGTCTGCAAGCCAGCCAAGAGCTCGCGTACCAGGTCCTCAGCGATCGCCGCGTGTAACCCCGCGGCCGAACCGAAATGATGGCTTAAATTAGGATAGGTCACCCCTGCCGCATCGGCGACCGCACGCATGGTGAGCGCGTCGTCGGTCCCCGCCACGATCAGTCGCCGAGCGGCGGCCAGCGCTTGAGCCCGCATGTCTGAAGCGGCGCGTCGAACGCGCCGCGTACGCCCGGCGCTTGCAGATTTTTTCTTCACTTAGGTGAAGTCTGCGCGATGCTTTGTTTCATCGCAACTGCGTGCACGGTCGGCATGCACGCGCTCATCCTCTCGCTCAGTCTGCATTTCAATTTCACTCTGGCGCGCGCAGGATCGGTCGATACGGCAGGCGGACGCATGGATGCCGATCCCAGCAAGATCGGCACTCCATAGCAGATCTCAAAGACAGCTCCTAAATCATGCGCTCCAGACGAACATAACTCGCTCCCATGCCTCGCTCCATGCCAGTGGAGAGCATGCGCATGCGCGTCTCAGGATCTGGCAGCGTCATACGCAACGTCATCAGCGTGGGTGCCGTTGGGCTCAAACCTGGTTTCCACATGGTTGTCGGGCCTTCGGTCTTCAGCGTCAGCTTGCTCACCGTTTTCTCCTTCCTTTTGAGGGCTCCATATCAGTCAGCTCGTCATCTAGGCGGTCGGAATTGCTTGCCAAGGCTTTCCGCAGCATCGCGAGCCATTGATCGATCATTTCAATTCCGTCCTTAGCCAGTCGACATGGCCGCCTCGCGCCCTCGATTCGGCGCGTAATGAGACCGGCAGCTTCGAGCACTCTCAAGTGCTTCGACACCGCGGGTTGCGACATATCAAACGGTTGCGCGAGTTGCATGACGGTAACCTCGCCTAGCGCCAGACGCGCGAGAATTGCCCGGCGCGTCGGATCAGAGAGTGCGGAAAAAGTCACATCAAGCTTTAACATAGCTTATAGGTTATATAACTTATTAGTTTTCGTCAAGCTTGTCGGCGTGATGGAACAGGAGCCTGAGTCTCTGAAGACGGACAACAATCGGCCGCAGGCCTGTTGCATGCGTAGACTGTCGAGATGGACGATCAAAATGTAGGGTCAACGTTGCGGCCCAACATCCTATTCGTTGTATCGGCGCTGCACCTCGCGATACTAGCGCTGCTGCTTGCGGCCACTCGGACCTTGAACCTTGTCGATTCCACTGAACATCCCATTGAGCTGTTGTTGCTCGCTCCGACGAAAGCTCCGAAAGTGCTGGTCGATTACACTCGCCCTCAACCTTCGGTCACCAACATTGCGATTGCGCTCGCGCCACCGGCGTTCAATTCATCATCACAGGCGGGTCCCTCATCCGCGCCCGATGGCCATGAATCGGCAGTAAATTGGATGGCCGAAGCTCATAGAGCAGTACGGGCTTACGAGATCCGTCGGGATCAATCTATGAATAGCGCTCTATCAGTGTCATCGTCGTTGGACGAGACTGGTATGCGTGAACACCACGCCGGCGATCAAGTGAAGACCCCCAGCGGCGATTGGATTGTCTGGATCAATGCCGATTGCTACCAAATCGCGAGCTGGCGTCCGGGCTCAAGCGCCTTCGGAGCAATCTCACCCCAAACGATCTGTCGCAATCCCGGCCCCACTGCGCACGGCGACTGAGGGTTTCCTGCCGAGGGTGCTGGCGCCAGCGGCCACGAGCTATAGACTTAGGATTTCTGTGACCTTGAAATGAACTAGCATGAGCGATACTTCTCTTTACGCAGCCGTGGGACTCTTGGTCGGCACGATGGTGGGTCTCACTGGCGTTGGTGGCGGATCGATGATGACGCCGATATTAGTGCTGTTGCTCGGCCAATCACCGGCGGTTGCAGTAGGGACGGATCTCTTGTTTGCCGCGGCCACCAAGCTCGCTGCGACCGCCTCGTTCGGATTCAGCCGCCGGGTGGACTGGCCGATCGTGGGGCGACTCTTGCTCGGAAGTGCTCCGGGATCGGCAATAGTGGTATTCGGTCTTTGGCTTACGCGCCGAGCGCCGAGTGCTACCGATGCAATCACTTCGCGCTCGCTCGCGATAATTCTCGCACTCGCCGCTCTAGGGTTGCTTTTCCAGACGCCGCTCGAGCGGCTCGGACGTAGACTGACCTCGCAGACGCTCGTGCGCGTGGAACGACACAAACCGCTGCTCACGGCGCTTACGGGGCTGATATTGGGCGTTGCGGTCACGTTGACCTCCGTGGGCGCAGGCGCGCTCGGCGTCGTCATGCTCGCCGCGCTCTATCCCTTGAGGCTCACCTCAGACAGACTTGTTGCGACCGATATCGCTCATGCGCTTCCCATCACCCTGATCGCGGGTTTAGGACACGTCTTCTTGGGTCATGTGAATTTCAACATGCTCGCCGCTCTTCTCCTCGGGTCCATTCCCGGCGTATTAGTTGCCTCGCGCCTCACCCTTCGCTTGCCCGCTCGAATAACCCGCACGCTCATCGCGTTGATGCTGGGTATCTTGAGTGAGCGCATGTTCTTCGGCTAGTGCCCCGAAATACTTCTCTATTTGCGGCCCTCCTTCGGTGTGTCGCGACGCGGCTTAGAAGGTCGATGCGGATGGGCCGCAGTTTTCTCGGCTGCGGTCGTCAACTGTCGCGCGATTCTTACTTTATCCTCAGCCGCATGTTCCTTTACAGCGGCACTTTCACTCTTGGGGCGATTATTTCTCATGGTCGATCTCCTTGCTTACGCTATCTTACTCTTCCGCGCCCTTATCTCTGAATTTCAGCCGACCAAGCGTATTATAGGTGCCGGATCGCCATATGAAATTTATGCCGCTCTTCTGGTCTGGCATCTGGCGCAAGCCTGGACGGACTGTTCTGATTTTCTTTCAAGTCAGCGTCGCCTTTGCGCTGTTCGGCATGCTCCAGGGACTAAAAACCGGTGTCGATCATGCGGTCGCCGCCGCGCGCGGGGATTTGCTGATCGTGCACAGCCGCTTGAGTTTTCTTGCCGAGTCGCTCCCATCGGGCTTGATCGAGCAAATCAAGTCAGTACCCGGCGTGAAGTTGGTCGTTCCCGTGGACATCTTCGGTGCCACTTATCAGAAGTCCACGGAGCAATTAGGGGTTGTCGCGATCGGTCTCGAAAAGGACTGGCCGTCCGCGTTTACTTACATGATTGCACCCGAATATGTCGCAGCGTTACAGAAGCAACGCACGGGAGCTCTGGTCAGAGCGGAGCTGGCAGAGAAGTACGGATGGAAAATAGGCGATCATATTCCGCTGATGTCCACCACGGCACAGATGAGTGGAGCAACGGATTGGGCCTTCGATGTCGTGGGAATCTTCACCGACAGCGACATCGGCGGGAGCCGATATATCATTGTGATTAATTCGGCTTACCTCGAAGAAGCCCGCGCGATGGGAAAGGGCACAGTTCAACACTTTAACGTTGCGATTTCGGATCCGAAGCAGGCTGCGACGGTGGCCGACGAAATCGATCGGCGCTCTGCCAATTCTGCCCATGAAACCAAGACTGAATCACTGCTGGAACTGGCACAAGTCCAAATGCAGTCGATCGGCGACATGAATTTTCTCATTCGGGCTGTCGTCGCGGCAGTGCTTGTGGCATTGCTGTTTGCTACCGCCACCATGATGATTCAATCGGTGCGCGAGCGCGCATTGGAGCTTGCGGTTCTCAAGGCTGTCGGCTTCACTGATCGCGCGGTGTTCCTGCTGATCCTGGCGGAGGCCTTGCTGGTATGCGTCGTCGCTGCGGCATTTGGACTTGCGCTGGCGACGGCAGTCCTCCCGCTTGCTGCAGCCTTCGTGCCTGGGCTTTCGATGCCAAAGATCGTCGTCGCGGCAGGACTGGCTTTCGCCGTTGTGGTAGCGCTAATCAGCGCCGCAGTCCCGGCAGCTCTGGCAGCTCGTCTCAGGGTCGCGACCGCGCTCGCAAACGGATAGACGAACCTATGAATTTCGGTCGGCAATTCCACGGCATCTTGCGCATAAACTTGCCGGGCGCTACCCAGCGAAAGGGGTCGGTCTTGACGATCATCATTGGCGTCGCCTGTGCCGTTGGCGTGTTGGTTTCCATGCTAGCCATGGGCACCGGGGCGCGGCGCCAGGCAATGGGAGATGTGCGCGCGGACCGTCTGATACTCACCAGCCTCGGCGCGCGCGGCATCCAGAGCAGCATCACCAGGGAAGAGGCCGTCACCGCCCGTGACCTGCCGGGCATCAAGAAGGATGCAAACGGTGAACCCATCGTAGTGTTCGAGACGCTGGTTCCCATTGAGACCCGCAGGCGCGTGACGGGCACGCGCATTTTCTTTCCGCTTGTAGGCACGACTGCCAACTTCACCGAGTATCGACCGGAAATTCACTTTACCAGCGGGCGAGTATTTCACCGCGGCCTGCACGAACTCATCGCCACCAATGCCTGCAATCGTCAGCTCGCCGGATTCGAAATAGACGATCGGCGCTCGATTCGCGGCATAGACTGGACCATTGTCGGTCAGTTCGACCAGGGACAAGGGCAGCAATGCGTCGTCTACGCCGACGTCGATGCCCTCATGTCAACATTCAGCCGCAACACCTACAACTTGGTCTCGCTGATGCTGCAATCTCCCGAGAGCTACGCCACGTTTCGCGACGCCCTGCAGGCCAATCCGACGCTGCACCTTGAGGCACAACATGAGCGCCAAGCGGTCGACGAGGAATTCAAACAGTTGAAAAGCCTCTTGGATTTCGCCAGCTACTTTGTCGGTACCATCATGGCGATTGGTGCAACGCTGGGCGCCGTGAATTCCCTGTACTCAATTGTCGACTCGCGTCGTCGGGAGTTGCGTACATTGCGTGCGATTGGATTTGGTTCCGGGGCGATCGCGGCCTCCGTGCTCTGCGAGTCGCTGTTGTTTGCCTTACCGGGCGCGCTGCTCGGGGTTGCTCTGGCATGGGCGTTGTTCAATGGATTGTCGGCGAGTCCTTTCGGCTATAACTTTCAACTGACGGTAACGCCGAGTCTTGCAGTGCTTGGTATCCTCTGGGCGCTTGGGATGGGCTTGGTGGGCGGACTTCTTCCGGCGGTGCGGGCGGCACGACTGCCGGTCGCGATGGCAATCCGCGCCAAATAGTCGGCCGCTGCAACGGGGAAAGGCGCGGCGAACCGGCACGCGTGGCAGCGCAGCGCGCGCTCACCGAGCTTCTCGCTGTGAACGCCGGTGATCTCGGTGACGATCGCCGTGACGAGTACGAAGATGCAGTGCTGAAAGTGAGCACGATCCGCTGGGCCGCTGTGATACCGGTACCGCAGACAGGGCCGCTGCTGCTTAGCGCAGCTCCCGGGGCTCAAGGACAAACGCGCGTCGTGCTGGCGTATCGGGAACACGCAGCAACACTGCTGCGTCGCTGCACCTACGGAGTCGTGTGGTTGGCTTCTGCACAGACATTCCGCAAGAGTTCTGCGCTGGTGCTGGCGGTGCAGCCACTCGAGAGTTGGCGCGAGCTCTGGCTGTTTCATGAAAAGGCCGGCGCCTGGATCATCGATGTGCTCTCGCCCGGAGCCGACGATCCCGAAGAAGGTTATGTGGAGTTTGCTGGTTTCGCGCCAGGCCCAAGGCGGCTTCTCATCGCACGCGAGGTGAAGGACCGCGGGCGAGTTCGACGCCGGTTCGAGGAACTGAGGCTCGATGATCTCGCTTTGGTTCGACAGGCGAGTACTCCGGAGCTGCTGCGCGATTTCGGCTGGTGGCAGGATGTGACGTGGCGGCGTGACACACTAGCCCTGCACTGACGTGGCTGGCGGCAGAGCGGATATCAATCAGCGCCGTAGCGGGAGGCCGGCGTTACTTCTGCTGGTATGCAGCGGCCAGCAAGTCGCCATCGATCCCGGCATTTTCCTTGCTGCCGGTCGCAAAACGATACAACGCCGCGGTGTAAATGCTGTGCAGCGTAGTACTGACTAGACCGAGAGCGATAATCGCGAGCGCGAACAGCAGCATTGTCAACACGATCATTCCGGTTGCATGCGTCGATATCGCGGCGAGCAGGAGTAGAAAGGAGAGAATGATGACGGGAAAGGCCACCACGGCCACCCCGAGACTGATGCCGCCATTGCCGATGAGATTTTCGCCCCAGTTGCGCCGCAACAACGCGAGGCTCCGCGAAATTGCTTCGATCGGGCCGACATTCTCCTCCATCAGCACCGGCAGCGTCATTGCCGTAGCTAGCGTCCAGCCCGCGCCGATGATGGCGATGACAATGCGGCCGATGAAGCCCACCCGCTCCTCGATCACGCGTAGAACGGTGCCAACCGTGGCCGCGATTACGGCGTAACCCAGTATCGCGGGTAAGTTGGCGAATGCCATCTGCAGACCTTCGCCAACGCTGGCCGATTCGCCGTCGAGTCGCTTGAGCGCCACGCTGATCAGCGCCGAATTGAAGAACATCATGACGGTGTAACTAACGAGATAAAACACATAAGTGGCAATGTAGAACAACAGTCGATTCGTGTGCGTTGTGCTGCCGTCCGTCATATCGGGTTGCAGACTGTGGTATAGCGCAAGCACCGGCAATGCAAAGGATCCGAGCAGGACCAGCAAGGCAATCGAGGACAGCAGCGGAAACACAAGCAGCGCCTGATCTTCCTTGAGCACGCCCCAGCATTGCCCGGCGAGCGACCAACTTTGAGAGATCTTGTCGAACATGGATTGATCCTTTCGAGCTACGCGTTGTTAGTGCGGTGCGACCGCGAGAGTGCCCATCGCGCTCTGCGGGATACAGGGCCGCTCTTTGCTTCCGGCATCGCCTAGGCAAATCAGTTGTGGGGCTTGATCCTTAGTTGTGAAGGTCCGAATGCTGAATGCGAGGAATAATGCGGTCTTTGATGCTCTGGGGTTGGCTCGTCGCCCCGCGCACCTATACATTTCAGCCATTACGCTTTCCTTACCGGCATCACTACGCGCGGCATGGTAGCGGACCACCAGCGAGCCTGTGACCGTCTGATTGGCATGCCATGGCCTTGCTGAGGTCTGGGTTTGGGAATCCATATCGCACGTTAAAACAGGTGAGGGCGTCTACGTGTTGCGCTGTGTCGCGGTTTCTTGGGGATTCGCGCACCAACTCTGCATCACTTACGCTCAAAGGCGCTTTTGTTGCATTGCCACATGATTTGGTGGTGCGCTGAACAGCGCGAGCCGCTCGTTCGGAAGCTTTAAATGCTCATCTTTATCTTGAACAACCGTGCCTGCCGGCGAGAAATCTGCACTTCAGGACCCCCGCGAAGTTGCGCGTGAAGACGACCATTGATGCCGAGCTCAACACTTTCGATGTATTCCAGATTGATAATCTGCCGGCGATTGGCACGGAAGTAGCGATTCGGATCGAGACGCTGCTCAAGGGCTGCCAGCGCGCGTCCCAGCAGCGGCTGTGTCTTCGCCCACGACAATCGAATGTAATTGCCCTCCGAAGTCAGCAAGCGCACCTCGCGAAGCGGTACAAACCAGCACCGAGGGCCGTCGCGAACAAAGATTTGCTCGAGCACCGCATCGGGCGTCGGTGCCCGCGCCGCTTGCCGAACATCCAATGGAAAACGTACAGCCCGTAGCTGACATGGCCCAAATACCGGAATGCCCGAAGCGCCGAAGGCACTTGCCAGTCGAGCGTGGCGAGCATCAACGTGATGCACGCGGCGATAACAACCGGGAAGGTGATCAGCGCTTTGGTCCGACGAAGTCTCCGAATCGCATCCAAAGCTTCGCAGCGCACCGCGGCTGGCCGCAACTTCTACGCCTTCGGCAACGACCTCGTGGGTTGGGCCATTCATCGACGCGATGTGGACGAATTCGCAGCGGCGTTACGAACTGGCGGCGTCAAATGCGTGGACCCGAAGCCGGGCTCGCGGTCTCGTCCCGACTGCACCACGCTGAATTGGAACTCCCTGCGTTTGCGCGAGCATCGTGGACCCAAAGACTCCCTATCGCTGCTTTCGCACCGATTAGATCCTCTTCTAAACCAGCCATGCGGCAGACCCTGTCATTCGCCGGGTAAGGCCGCGCATTCGCCGAATACCGGATGACCCTCGAAGAGTCCTTCGGCAGCATGCCCCCATCGATCAACCACGGGAGTAAAGACGATGGAAGCTCAAGCGAAAATGCATGCGGGTACCCGACTGATTGCGGGTACGATATTGGTCGTTGCGGGGGGCGCATTGGCCCTGGGGAATTCTGGCGTTTTCGGTGCTGTTGAACTGCAGCGCAGCTGGCCGTTGGCGCTGATCGCCATGGCCCTCGCGGAGCTTGTGGTGACGCTGCGCAGCCCGCGTCAAAGTGGGTGGGGGTTACTATTGTTGGGTGACTGGCTTTTCATGAACACCATGACTGATTGGGCGTATCAGCAGTTCACGTGGCCGCTACTGCTGGCGGGCGTCGGTTCCTGGATAATCGTCGGACTGACCCGTGCGAAGCGTTCTTCCCTGAATGTGGACCGCCATGTCGCCTGACTTGCAACAGCCTCCACCGCCCGGACCCGCGTCGATCCCGAGATTGCTCATCGGCGCGTTTCTGGTGTTGATAGGCCTCCTGCTGGCCCTCGACCAATTAGGGTGGGTGGAAGCCGACCATCTAGTGCGCTTTTGGCCGGTGCTGGTGGTGCTATATGGACTCACGATCTTGCAGCGTGGCGGACGCGGGGTGGTCTTCGGCAGCATTGCGGTATTGGTTGGAGGTTGGCTGCTGCTTAACACACTGCACTTACTGACCCTGGAGCCGTGGCAGTTTTTGTTGCCTCTGATCTTGGTGGTGGTGGGTGCGCGAATTCTCATGCGAAGCGGTCCGTCGCGTCAGCAGCCTGCACCGCCTGCCTCGATCAGTGGCTACCCACCATCTGCGAACGCGGCTCCCTTGAGCGGTTCGCCACCGGTATCGGATCATCTTTCCATGTTCGGCATGTTGGGCGGTCCGAAACAACGCGTGTCAGGTGTGATCTTTCGCAGCGCGGACATGACATCGTTCATGGGCGGATGCGAGCTAGATTTGCGCGATGCCTTGCTTGGCGCCGAGGGCACTGCGTATGTTGACGTGTTCGCGATCATGGGCGGAGCCCACATTATCGTGCCGCCGAGTTGGAAGGTGGTCATGCAAGTGACGCCTATCATGGGCGGCGTCGAAGATAAAAGTCGCCCGGTCTTGGGCGGCACTCAGTTTCTCTACGTTCGCGGCACCGTGTTGATGGGCGGCGTCGAAATCAGTAATTGATCGGCTTCGAAGCTTAAAACCGCCATGCATCCTATTTTCACCAATGGGAAGCAGCTGGCACTGTATATCTTCGGCTACTTACCCATCGGTGCCGTGCTGGTGATCGGCTTCGGCCATGCGGATGCGTGGGGAACTGCCGCGGCATTCTTCCTGCCGCTCACCGTGCTCTATGGATTCCTCGGAATGACCGCGTACTACGTGTGCCGTGCGTTCCCCATCACCCAACAGTATCGGATTTGGCGCGCGCTACCCGCTCACGCTATGGCTGCCGTGACGGCCGGCGGATTTTCGGTCGGTATCGCCTGGGCATGGTCGGCAATACTCGAGTCGCTAAATCTTAATGTCCATCCTAAAATGTATTTGGATCAGCCGTGGACGCTGTTCTCCGTGGGCGTGCTGCTTTTTTGGCTAGCGATTGCCTTTCACTATGCGCTGATTGCGTCCCTGGATGCGCAGCGTTCGGAGAGTCAGATGCTGGCATCCAGCCTTCTGGTACGCGAAGCAGAACTTAAAGTCTTGAGGGCGCAGCTCAACCCGCATTTCCTGTTCAATAGTTTGAATTCTGTCAGCGCGCTGACCACGAGCGATCCCGCATCGGCCCGGCATATGTGTTTGCTGCTGGCCGACTTCTTGCGCGATACGTTGCTATTGGGCTCCGCTCAACGAATATCGCTCAGAGAAGAATTCACGGTGTTGCGACGTTATCTAGCCATTGAACAAGTGCGCCTAGGCTCGCGCTTGAGCGTTGAGTGCGCCGGCAGCGATCAGGCCATGCAAGAAAAGATTCCTGCGCTGCTTTTGCAGCCGCTAGTCGAGAACGCCGTGGTTCACGGCATTGCGCACCGCCTAGAGGGAGGCACCGTGTCGATTCATGCTGAGTGCCGCGATGCAATACTGACGATCAGCATTGCGAATCCAACCGAGGCGGATCGGCCTCGCAGCCAGGGCAACGGCTTGGGACTGAACTTGGTGCGGCAGCGACTACAGGTACATTACGGCGCAGCGTACCTGTTTGAGACTATCGACGCAGATGGTACTTATCGAGTGACCATCCAGGTGCCGCTCACCACCGAGGAAGTAATCGCATGAACGAGAGCGATATTTTCAGCGTGATCGTGGTCGATGATGAGTCACCAGCGCGAAGCTTGGTTCGAGAGTATCTCGCGGACCATGCAGACATGCGACTAGTGGCCGAATGCACCAACGGCTTTGAGGCGGTCAAAGCCGCGAATACTTATAGGCCGGACCTAATGATCCTGGATGTGCAGATGCCGAAGCTCGATGGCTTCGAAGTCTTGGAATTGCTCGGCAGTGAGGCTCGAGGTGTCATTTTTACGACGGCCTATGACAGTTATGCGCTTCGCGCCTTCAATGTGCATGCGGTCGATTATCTGCTCAAACCCTTCAGCGCCGAACGTTTTGGCGAAGCACTGGCGCTGGCCCGAACCCGACTGCGGAAGTCAGAGCCGGTGCCTGTCCGCAAGTTGCTCGAAACTCGTCGCGAGGGCGCAGCGCTCGATCGTTTGCTGATTCGCGACCGCTCCAACGTCCATGTCGTCCCCATCGACCAAGTGGATTTCGTGGAATCGCAGGACGACTATATCTCGATTCGAGCTGCGGGCAAGAGTTATATGAAGGAACAAACGATCAGTGATTTAGAGCAGCAACTGCCGCCAAAAGGCTTCGTGCGCATTCATCGACGTTTCCTTCTGAATATCGCGAGACTCGCCAAAATAGAGTTATCGGAGAAGGAAAGCCGTATCGCCATTCTACTCGACAAGACTCAATTGCCCATTTCACGCACCGGTTACGCAAAACTGCGCGCGGTGTTGGACAGCTGAGCGGGCAACAATGCGATGTGTATTGCGGTTGGCAACTTGCCACCGTGCTACTGTCTTGCGGCGCTGCGATCCGGTTGATCCAGAAACTCGCGTATTGCGAGATTGACGAGGTCCGGACGCTTTAGGAACGTTCCGTGGTTGCTCGCCGGTACGATAATGAGTTGACCATTCGGTAGGTTCCGATATATCTCAGCATTTTCTTCGATCGAGGTGAAGTCATGATCGCCCGCCATGACGAGCACTGGAATCGAGATCTTCCGGAGGTCAGCCGGTTCGATCACAATCGGCTGACTCCACATT
The DNA here is from genome assembly GCA_041690895.1 of Gammaproteobacteria bacterium. Classification (GTDB taxonomy): domain Bacteria; phylum Pseudomonadota; class Gammaproteobacteria; order Steroidobacterales; family Steroidobacteraceae; genus Bog-1198. Next base: position 7,653 of record JBEPVT010000018.1, on the reverse strand, counting down.
TGGTAGCACTTCGCCATCATCTTCATCCAATGTTCCGGACCATCGGGACTGACCCTCCCGTAGTCGGTTCGAAACCACGGCGGTAGCGAGTCGGCAATCTCCTGAAGCTTCTCTGCCCGTTGCTCTGGCGACCACTGACTACGCCGTTGGACCTCCTCCGCAGACAACCCGGATCGAAGGTTCGCGCCAGAAATCACCAATCTGCGCACCAATTGTGGGTGATCCCGTGCGAGGATGAGCGCGAGATCGGCACCATCACTGTGCCCGACGACGTCAACCGGGCCTAAGTGGAGCTGCTCGATTATTGCTGCGGTATCATCCGCCATCATTTTGTAAGAGAGAGACCAGGGCCCGTCGGCACTATGCCCGTGCCCTCGCTGATCGATGCCGATGACTGTGCGAAAGGCCGCGAAATAATCACGCTGCTTTGCGAAGCTGTTGTCAAAGAAAGCCATGCCGCCGTGCAGAAATACAATAGGGGCGCCGTCTCCGTATGTTTGCGTGTACAGCTTCGCGCCGCCCCCTACCTCGTAGAACCGCTGTGTAGCACTGGGGTTATCCGCGTAGGCTGCCGTTGGAGCGAACGCGCCGACAGCGATCAGCATGGCGAATGTAAAGTCATGCACGATTTTCTTCCCCATCGATATTGCCCAGATCTTCAATTCTATTGCGCGCGAGCACCGTGACTCATGGGGCGACAAGGTTGAACACTACCATGACTTCGCAGACCATCTTAATTTTGGCAGCCGCGCGGTACTGCGGACCAATAGCCGTGTCGACCAGGAAATAGCAGTGATCGCCAACCAACTCGTCGCGAACGCCGTGATCTTGCAGCCGATTGCCGACCAGACTCGCATCATTCAGGATCTTAAACGCGAGGGTTACGCCTTCGACCTCAACGACGCGAAGCACTCGAGTCCCTTTCTACACACCAGCTCCTGCGGTTCGGGAAGTCAACTTGGCCAGTCCGCGAAAGTCCTAAAAATTGGCGAATCTTACCGTGCGCCTATGACGGGTGATGGCGCCATTGAGCCTCATCGTATCCGCGTAGGCCGAATGGCACTTACTTAAGCCGCAGCAGCATGACTGCTGAGGGTTAAAGGATTGAAAACATAGGCCAGCCTTGAGCAATCGTAATGCCCAGTTTGAATACCAGCAACATCAAAAAAGCGTCGGGCGCGCCGTGCGAGGCGCGGAGGCGATGGATTACTTCAACGCGCTTACAGGGCCTGAGTTGTTGGAGATAACGGAGACGCATTTGCCGGAGCACCGTGAGCGGCTGTATCCGCCGACGGTCACCCTGTCGATGTTTATGGGGCAAGTGATGAATGCCGACGGATCGTGCCAGCATGCGGTCAACTCTTGGGCGGTGCGCCGCGCGGCAGAAGGCTTGAGCGAATGCAGCAGCCGGACCGGAGGGTACTGCAGGGCGCGTGGGCGTCTGACAGTGCGGATGGTGCAGGAGCTGACCCGCGCGAGTGGGCGGATGCTGAGCACAACGGCGGCGCATAGTTGGCTGTGGCACGGCCGGACAGTCAAGCTGGTTGATGGGACTGGGATATTGATGCCCGACACCCAGGACAACCAACGTGTCTTTGCGCAGCTGAGCACTCAAGCCGCCGGTGTGGGCTTTCCGATCGCCCGCTTTGTCGGCGTCATCTGCCTCGCAACCGGGGCGTTGCTCGACGCGGCGATGGGACCATTTTGCGGCAAGGGAAACAGTGAGTTGGGATTGTTGCGCCAGTTGCAGGGAGCCTTTACTCGCGGCGATATCATGCTGGGCGACGCGTTTTACTGTAACTATTTCCTCATCGCCATGCAGATGGCAGCGGGCGTTGACGTGGTGTTTGCCCAGAATGGGGCGCGCATCACCGACTTTCGCAGGGGGAAATCGCTCGGCGTGCGCGATCATGTGGTGTCGTGGCCCAAGCCTGTGACGCGCCCGCAATGGATGAGCGAGCAGCAATACCGGGCATTCCCGGATCAGATCACGGTGCGCGAGGTCAAAGTCGGCAATCGCATATTGGTCACCACCCTGCTTGATGCGAAGCAGGTCCGCAAGAACGAGCTGAACGAACTGTACGCAATGCGTTGGCACACAGAGTTGGATCTGCGCAATTTGAAAACGACCTTGGGCATGGACATGCTCAGTTGCAACACCGCGCAGATGAACGAGAAGGAACTCTGGGTGCATTTATTGGCCTACAACGTGGTTCGCGTGTTGATGGCTCAAGCTGCGGTCAATGCAAACATATTGCCTCGAGACATCAGTTTCAAACATACCGTCCAACTGTGGGTCCAGTGGACATCGCAACGCTTGGCCGGCGATCCCGCGCACAACGATCTTCTGTTCCGCTTGATCGCACAGTCCAAAGTCAATAACCGTCCCGGTCGCATCGAGCCCCGAGCCCGAAAACGCCGGCCCAAACCCTACCATTGGCTCAAAGAGTCCCGGCCACGCGCTCGTCGCCGAATCCAAACTCAGGGTCATGGTCGGAAACTTAAGTAAGTGCCATTCCGCTTAGGCCGAGCGAGAGGCGAATTCGACTCCGGTGTATGCTGGGCGTGCGATGTTCAAAGGTACAGAACAGGCATCCGGTGTCTGCCCCAGTTGCGGCACATCTCGCAGCGGCGACTGGTGTTCCGTCTGCGGCGAGAAGTTTCTCGACACTAGCGATTTGGATCTGCCCCACTTCCTGTTCAAAGTGGTGCCGCACGAGCTGTTCGAATTAGACGGCAAGCTGGTCCGAACCTTAAGGCTGCTCGTGGCGAAGCCCGGGGCATTGGCTACCGACTATGTCGCCGGGCGACGCCGCCCCTATATCTCGCCGCTGCGTCTCTGCCTGATCGCCTTCGTAGTATATGCCTTTGTCGGCTTTGCATTTTCCTCACATGAACAGTCGTTTTCAGAGCGCTTGAAACTGGTCGATCCCACCGGATTCTTGGCGCGCTGGGCGCAGGCACGCCCCGAAATTCGCTGGGAAGCGCCTGAAATTAGTGCACGGCTCACGGCGCGCAGTCACTGGCTGTCCGAAAGCGGCACGCTGGTGATCTTTTTGCTGATCGCAGTTCTACAGAAACTCATCTTTTACCGGCAGCATCGCCGATATCTCGAGCACGCTGCCTTGGCGCTGAGCGTCGGCGCGTTTTATATCAGCTTGGTGGCGTTGCTCAGGGTTTTCATCGGAATATTCGCGCGGGTGAGCGCCCCGGACATCGATGCCGATCTGCAGGCGGTCGCTGGGGTAACGGCGCTACCAGTCTATTGGTGGCTCGCGATACGGCGCTTCTACGGCATATCGACTGTAGCGGCCTTCGCCAGTGCCTTGGTCGTCAGTATTAGCCACGTGCTGGTGGCGAACGCCATTAATTTCTGTATCTTCGCGCTTTTGATCGCGACTGCGTGAGTTTTCGCGAGCCCACTCGACGCAGGCTGCGTGCGTTAAATTAGTCACGGAATTTAATTCGCTGAATGTGCGGGCGAGAGATTCGTTAAAAGCCAAGTAGGAGGTCGCAATGGAGGGATTCTTAGCGCTCGCCTTCCTAGGACTCGTAGGCACCGCCTGTAGTCAGGAGGACATCAACACAAAAACCAGCGTTCGATTTTGCAATTGACAGGCATGCCGCATCTCACGATCCAAGTCGAACGCTGTAATAAATTAAATGTAAAAGCCCATTTTATTCATAGAGTTATAAGTGCAACTACGCATGGGCGCTAATGTTATCGGCAACATTAGCGCCCGCCATCGAGCCGCTTCGCGAACAAGTTCAGCCCCGTCGCCGCTGCACCATAAAATCTTTAACCGATTGCCGCGGAGTCCGCGGAACAAAAAAAGATGACCTCCGTGCGGATCGGCGGCAAGCTGCGATTACACGAGCGCCGAGTCCGTCGAACCCGCGTCGAAGATTGGTCACTCCGCACGTCAGCCAAATCCGCGCGCCGTGCGGCGGCGTCCGTTAAGTCAGCGACGCCGTCAAATGGTGCATTGCGCAAAGCGCATGCGGACCCATGGCGGAGGCGCTTACACAGACGCGGCATGGTTCCGCCCGCTTAGCCATGCGGCTCGCGTTCGCGGCGCGCATCGATACTTAGGACCGCCGAACGTCAGCCGTAACGCAACGTCGCCCTCGTTGCTATCTAGCACCGAACTTGTAACTCGCCTCCACGAAATAGCTGCGCCCATACGGATTGTAGTTTGAAGTCAGATAAGGCTGATTGATGGTCCCTGGGGTACTGGTATCGAGCGGCGGCGCTTTGTCGAACAGGTTTTGTACGTTGGCCGAGACGATCAATCCGGGCAGAATGGTGTACCGGGCGCTTAAGTTGGCAAGCGTCCAGCTTCCCACACGGCCGGCGCCCGGAGTAGCGTAGCCAGGCGGGCTGGTATAGGCAATATAGTTCGGAGTCCTGCCATATCTCTCGACGTACAGGGTGGTGCCGAACTTCCTGAAATTCCAAGTCGTAGACAGATTTTCCTTGGACTTAAAATCGTCGTTGCTCAAAAACGGATCATTGATCAGGTCGATTTGCGTATCGCCCGCAAATCGTGTGAGGTTGTGTTTGAGCTCATCGCTGTAGGATGCTTGGAACACGAAAGCCCCCGCTACTCCCGCCTCCAGCGCGTAGTCGAGCGTGGCGGTAAAGACGTTCAAGTTCTCCGCGGCGACGTTGACCTTGGGCGTAAGGACTTGCGTCAGATTGCCAAATTGGTCACGAGTCACCTCCGATATGGCCGCAACACAGGTGGGCGACTTCGGGTCCAATTGCCCTAATCGACAAGCCGATTCCTGTCGCAGCAATTCATCGGACGGCTCCGCTGTGATTTCATTGCTGATGCTCCAGTGGATGAAGTCCGCGGTAAACAACAGCCGATCCAGCGGCGTCAGGGCTATTCCCAAGTCATAGACCTTGGCGGTAATAGGCTTCAGTGCCGGGCTGCCTTGAGTCTTGCCGAATACTTGAACACCATTCGCGAGCGGGCAATTTCCAAGATTGGCCCCCGTAAACCCCATCTGGGCGCACTGGTAGTAATCGGTCACGGTTTGAAAAAAGCCGCTCGGTCCCTGGAATTCATCCGGCAGAGTGGGCGCCTTGAAAGCGGTGCCGTAGCGGCCGCGCAGCAGCACCTGCGATATTGGGCGGAATTCGACCCCGAGGTTGTAGGTAGCTTTGTCGATGTTGTTACCTAACACCTTGTAGTTGTCGTAACGGCTTGAAAGATCGAACGTCAGCATTTTCACGACCGGTAGCCGCACCTCAGCAGTCGCCGAGTCGCGGGAGCGATGACCGGATCCTGCCACCGCGGTGTAGAGATAGGATTCGCCGTTGAAGAAATCCTTGTCAGGTACATAGTCCCAGCCCTGAGCACCACCGTCTATCACAATGGCGGCACCGGCATTGCCACCGGGCAGCGAAAACAGCGCACTATTCGTTAACTGCAACCTGGCCAGGCTTTCTTCTGTGCGCGAGTAGGAATTCAACGGAGCGTTGAAGCTGGCCCATTGAGCGGGAGTCAGCGGTTTATAGAACGCGGCGTAGTCGGGCTCAAAGGTGGGCTGACCGAAAGTTGGGTCAGGACCCAGATTGGGCCCCATGATCGATGCGAAAAGGCCGTCGATCTTACTAGTTAGCGACGTGTACTTAGTCTCGGTGAGCTTGTTCTCGGTATAGGTGAAATCCAGCGCATAAGTCCAATTCGCCACCAGCGATCCCAGCGCACCGACGGTCGCCCGAATACTGTTGGTCGTATTCTTATTCAGCGTGTTGTTGAGCCCGCCTGCCTCCTCTGGCGAGAAGATGTGCTGCAACGTCAGCACGTCGTTCGGGTTCACCCGCGGGTCAACGAATTGATTGTAGGTGTTGTCGACATTGGTCGCCCAAAATCCGGGGCCGTTGCTGGATTTGGTATAGTCGTGATCGATGAGCACATCCGTGAACAGCTGAACGTGGTCATTGATGTCGTCGCTGGCGTGCAGGTAGGCTTGCGTGGCCTCGGTGCCGTTGTTCAGCGTGTAAAAGCCCGCCGCGGTGGTGCCGCAGTAGCTGCCGCGGCGCGGACGCGTGTATTCGCGCGTCGAGTTGTTGAATTGACCGGTCACATTGGCGCAATTTGCCGGATCCTCAAAGTAGTACGGATTTTTGCCGTCACCGTTCGGGCCAAATAGACCCAATACCAAATAATCGCGTTCCGCGGTTTGAGGGGTGGGCCCTTGGGCGAAGTACTGACTGGTGATGGGTCGCTGGTAGCCCCAGATTGGCTGCGTCTTCTCGTATTGCGCGCCCACCAGGATATTGACGCCGCCGATATTGAAGCCATCGGCGACTTCAATACGCTTGTCGGTTCCGCCGCCGTCCTTGGTCCAGCCGTAGCGAACGTCCGCGCTCGGGCCATCCATCTTTTTCTTCAGGCTGATGTTGATCACACCTGCGATGGCGTCAGACCCATAAATCGATGACTGCGCTCCGGGAAGAATATCGATGTGATCGACCAGCAGGGTGGGAATGCCGCTGATGCTGGTGATCGCGCTTGAGCCATTATACAGCGCGGGATAATCGGCAAGAGGCCGGCCATCGATCAAGTACTTCGTATAACTCGGCGAGAGACCGAACAGGCTCAATGTCGAGGCGCCCGGCGTAAACCCGTTGGTAGATTGAGCTCCCTGCACCGCGCCGGTGGCAAAGGACGCATGCTGCAGAGCGTCTGCCACGGTGGCAAAGCCCTTGATTTGGATATCGTCGGCGGAAATCGTCGTGACTGGGGTGGAAATCTGCGACTTCACCAACGGAATCAGTGAGCCCGTGACGACAATTTCGTCCAATTCTTCCGGCTTTTTCTTCGTCTTGGTGGTCGAGTCCGCATCGGCGCCCGCGGCTCTCGCAGTTCTATTCGATGCTCCGCTGGCCAATAGAATGCCGGCGAAGATCGTCGCCAGGATTCTGGATGGTGACGACGATGAAGTTAGTTGGTTTGCGATGGCCTGCATTATTGTCTCCCATACATTTTTCCTGGTACCAAGTCAGCGAACTCAAGCGCAGTGACTTTTCCCCCGATCACGTTCTTTGTAATCTCGTTGCAACGTTATGCAACTTAGTTGTTCTCAAGCAATTGAGCTAGACGTTGTTTGCTTGTTGTCCATCTGTTGGTCGCAATCAGCATATCGGCAAGCGGGGGCACCCAAGTGCTCCACCGGTTGATGGCTGCGACAATCAAGTTCAGACCGCTGGCACGATATCGTTGATTCTCGTAGGACCGATCCCGGATTTTGCTGAGTCGGTAGGGTAAACCCAACATTCGTGGCTGCAGATCTATATCCGGTCTGTTTGTGCAAGCCCAAGCCCGCGGGCCCGGAGAAAACACGGGTCGCTATGCCCGAACCAGGCCAATTTGGAACAGCAGTGATGCATCGATAATGTCGTCATCGTTCCAATTCGGGCGAACCACGGGAAGCCGAGTATGGAATCTCCTCACCTGTGCGCTCGCTTACGCGCGTGGTGTATGTGTCTGGCTTTGGCTTCCCGCGTTATCGTGGCCGGCTCATGTTCAGGGCTGAACACTTGCGCGAGACGTTGCCGCGAATCCCCGAGTGATAGAGCTTTGCCGCCTGCGCCCGAAGGCTCGCTTCGATATCCCGCAGACTCTCTCGGTAGGTCAA
>JBEPVT010000017.1:0-76309 GCA_041690895.1 Gammaproteobacteria bacterium | reverse complement strand
ACCCGAGCCACCGCTCTTTGGTACCCAGTGCCGACACTTCGGCCTGACGTGTTGGCTCCGCGGCATTTGTCTCCGGCAACGACAGAAGTGCGACGAGGCCACCAAACAGGGCCGCCAGGACAGTAGCATTTTGCATGACCATCTCCATAGGGTTAATGCCTGAGACTAATGAAGTTTAGACGCTCTCGGCCGGGCACCGTATGATCGAGATCATACTATGGCAAGGTTACGTTTATGGAGTGGCAAGCCCTAATCCAAGCTCAACCTGCGCTGGCGCATGTGCCGTCAGGATTGCAGGCGGTCGCCAAACGTCGGAAAACGCAGGCAGGCGAACCTCTTTTCCGGCAGGGAGAGCGCCCACGCCGCGTATTTTTCGTATGTGCAGACGAAGTGCGTCTACTTCGTCGCGCGCGCAACGGCGCGGAGATCATTCTGCAACGCTCGCGCGGCGGTTATCTCGCCGAGGCAAGTCTGGGCGCAAAGTCTTACCACTGTGACGCGGTGACAACGGAAACCGCGGTAGTGCTGTGTTTTCCTATCCGCGTGTTTCTGGAGGCGCTGCATGAAGACAGCACCTTTCAACAGGTTTGGGCGACTCACCTTGCTCACGAAGTGCGAAGGCTGCGCGCTCAGTGCGAACGGTTGAACCTAAAAGGCGCGTCCGACCGGATTATTCACTACGTCGAAGCGGAGGGTGTGGATGGCTCCGTGACCCTGCACCGATCGCGCAAAGCGTGGGCGCGAGAATTGGGTCTGACGCATGAAGCCTTGTATCGAACGCTGCGTCGGATGAAAGCGGAAGGGACACTTCACGTCGGCATGGATCGAATATCGATTGCGAGAAAGTAGATACGGAACCAAAGCGTATCTACGGGAAATGCGGACGATCGGGTGCACAACTCTAACGGACCCGTGAAGGTCACAGTTCACGAAGATTTAACACCAGTGAAAGCCGTGCTTTGTCCGCGCGAGGCCCTCGCGGATTTCCCCGGCCGTCATCGCCGCACCGTTGTCGCTCATGGCCGAGCGCGGCAGGCCGCGTTTTTGGCAGCTTCAACGGCAAACGCCGACGACCATCGAAGACCTCTCGGAGCGGTACAATCCCATGCTGCGTGGTTGGTGGAATTACTATGGAAGTTTTCATAAATCCTCCATGGCGCGTGTCTTCCATCAGATTGACCGCAAGCTGGCGTACTGGGCCCGCCGGAAGTACAAACGGCTGGTGGGTCATTTGCGAGAAAGCTTCTACTGGTTGGGTCGGTTGGCGCGTCGCCAGCCGCAACTCTTCATCCACTGGCAGGTTCTTTGTCGACCGGCGACTCGATAATGGGAGCCGTATGACGTGCGAGCGTCAAGTACAGTTCTGCAAGTGGCTGGAGGTGAAACTCCTCCGGCCTACTTACCAACGTGCCAAAAGTAACGGTTTCCTGTGGATAACTCATTTCATTCCGACTGCAATCGATGGGACGGCGCCGAGGGTAGGAGTCGGTCGAGGTATCTTTCCAGCGGAAACCGATAAATTCCGTGAAAATTGATGTGTCGGAAGGCGATCGGGGCAATGTGCGCCAGAATCGCGTCGCTCGGAACCGGTTGGCCGGCGTCTTTGAGCCGTTCGAGCACCTAAGAATCGAACAGACCATCGCGGACGTCAACGTGCGGGCCCACACTTTCAAATTCATCACGCCGGCGCAAAGCGATGCGATGAAGATTCCCAATGCCTGCAACCTGCGCCACACCGACAAGACGAATTCGCGGGCAACGGAATCCTTGAAAAGCTGGGGCGACCGGTCGCCCTGGCGTGCCGCTCAACGATAGGTTACTGAAGATCTGCCACCAGAAACTCACTGCCATTGTCATCCGCCAGCAATTTAATGTCCGCATTGGAGGTATTCCCCACGGGCGGGAAATAAGTGGCTAAGCCGGTGAACGTGACGTTAACGCCGCCGCATGAACGAATGTAGTTCTCGCTATAGGCATTGAAAATCGGATCGATGAGGCCAAACGCACCTGTGTAAGAACAATTGTTCGAATCGATGGCCGAAAAGGTGCCGTCGGGTCGTATCGTCGCCGTCAAACTAAAACCATTCGCGGTATAGCTCCAAGTTCCCGCCAAGGTCGCGAGCGCAGAGCCCAAGTTGTAGACCGTGTCGAAATTAAACGCTAGGGACGCTGTGGCACCGGTCTGATCCGAAAGGCTACCATTCAAATTCGGTGAGGCAACCGCGGAGATCGATCCGGAGGTTGCTTGAGTCCCATTCGGAAAATTAGGTCCTTGCGAGAGCGCAAAATAGGTTCCTGTTACATTATTTCTCGGTAGGCTGACGTTCAATCGATAATAGGTCCCGTCCTGACCGGCGATCGCTCCATCGCCGTTATCCGCAATGATCGCGACAACAGGGGTAGCCTGCGGACTCCCCTGACTGGTCAAGGTGCCTTCGTAATAGCCATCGCCCGTTATGACAACGGGCGCAACGCAGCCGCCGGACGAGCCGTACGAGGACCCATAGCCGCAAGATCCGCCCGAGTTTCCGCCGCACCCCACCATCAACGAGCTGCCGGTGATGGTCACGATGGGTAGCAAGCGATTGTGAAAGCTCATAGTGCTCCCCTTCCTACGGTTTTATCGTCACTTTCACTCCTATTAGATCAGAATGCGTGTTAGTAGTTCCAGTTCCAAGCGCTAGATTTATGCACTTTAGACACCTTAGACACTTTAGAAATCAGGCAGCAGCAGCGCCAATGGAGGAACCGGTACATACTTCTGGGATTAGGGTGTGCCTGCGCAGCCGTACGGCGGATGTTATCGGCTCATCTTGACGCTCTTTGATCTGCCAACGTCATGGGTCTCGAATTCAAACTCTCGGATCGTGAGTTACCGGTCTCGCCGGTCTTCGTGCATTTTCTCGCGCAGGTCCTTGAGAAATTGCCGTTCGATCGGCAGGTTTGGGCGGAACAACGCTCGGAAACTTTGTCATCGAATGAAATCGATCTGAACCGCATTGCTGACGCCGCAACACTCGTGATGGGCAGCGCTTTCGGTCGCGAGCGGCTCGCTCGCGCTTACAGCCTACTATTTGCGCTACTCACCGGTGATTTGGGGCCGTTATCCGAGTTGCAGTCGCGCTTTCACTTTGTCACCTGCATCGGCATTCCGCGCACGGGAGGCTCCTACCTCACGGCGGAACTGTATCGTGCGCTTGGCATGGTGCCGGAGCACGTACCAAGCGGGCTCGCTCATGACTCTTTTCCCGAAGTAGAACCCTTTCAGTTGCAACCCGGGATCAACAGTTGGGTGGTGACTCTCAAAACCATGGCCGAATACTTAACAATGGTCGAGATTTTCTTCGGCGATCGGAAGTCCCACCGCGGGAGAATCGTGGTGCCGAAGAAGCTCACCAAGGCTGTCTACGCTGGCGGCCTGTTCCATCGCGTGTTGGGCCAAGGAGCGGCACACGTTTTAACGGTTCGCCACCCCGTCGCGAGTTGTGTTTCGACCTATGAAAAGTCCGGTGGACTGCCGGCCGATGGGCGCTTTAGCGTACGCTCGAACATCGAGGAGTGGTGCCACCGGGATCTTAAGCACATAGGATGCAGCGTGGGACAACTGAATCGCATGGACTACTTCGATGCGTATCTTCGCTACTGGGAGCACTATTATTTATCTCTGGCGCTGACCGGATTGTCGGCAAGTCGACATCTTCAAGTCGTCGCATTCGGCAAGGACGCGCTGCAATCGGCGGCGCAGAATCATCACGATCTTTACGGCAGCGGTTTACACGCATCGGAGTTCCATACGTCGGATAAAGCGCGTCGCCTGCATCCGGAGTGGCTCGAACGCGCGCATCCCGCCATCGATCGCGTCGAGGCAGCCTGGAAATCGGTCGGGATCTCGTTTCCCATGGAAGAAATCGACTTATGTTGGTGACGTGTAAAACTGCCAGCGCGGACAGGCTCTATTGCCGATGCAGTGTTGGCCGAAGCGCATAAAGTGGGCGCTGATCTGATCGTGGTGGGCGCCTTCGGGCACCCGAGGCTGGGGGAGAAGCTGATGGGCGGGGTGACTCGCGATCTGCTCGCACGCATGAGCCAGCCGGTTTTGATGTCGTATTAAGAATCTGTGGGCTCTGCACGCAGCATTTGCCCCGCTGAGAACGGCGGCGATTCGTAATGACCTAGACGCCGGGCGACTCTGCCGCCCGGTTGGAAACCAACACTTACCGCGTAGAACCCGGTGCGGCCGAGGAGATTTTCTCGCCTCTCATCGCTGTCCGCGTCTCCGCTGCGCTTGGCGGCGGTGGCGATTTCGTGGCGGACCGCCTTTGCCGCGATTCCGACCCGATATGCGGTTTCCTTGAAGGCGGCCCCGACCGCTTTCGCATCATGTTTAACATGCTCGCCAAAGCTATGAAGATCGGACGCAATGAGCCCTGCCCCTGCGGCAGCGGCAAGAAGTACAAGGTGTGTTGTGGGGCGGCAGCATCCGCACCGGAATCGCCGCAGATCTTGGCGTGGCGGCGGCTAAGCCGTGTCGTGCAGAACTATGCACCGCAGCTGCTGAGCTTCATCGCGGAATCCTATGGTCCGGAATCTGTTCCTGAGGCGTGGGAAGAATTCACCCTGTGGAACGACGAGCCATTCGATCCGGAGTCGCCCCAAGTCACGCTGTTCTACCCATGGCTGTTCCACGTCTGGAGACCGCTGACGGGTGAAACCAACGTGCAGACGCGATGCCTGCACTCGATTCCGCCCTCTCAGGCCTACCTCATAGCGCGCGGCAAGAGCATCGATCCGATCTTGTATCGTTGCCTGTCTGCCTGCCTCGATTCGCCGTTCGGCTTTTTCGAGGTGGTCAGCGTCGATCCCGGCCATGGCATGCAGATGCGCGAGATCCTCACGGAGACTTCTTACACGGTGCTGGAACGCAGCGCTTCGATGACTCTGCAGCCCGGCGACACCGTCTATGGCATGTTGGTGGAATGTGACAGTGTCGTGCTGCTCGAGGCTAGTGCGCCCATCTCGATCCCGATCGGACTGAAACCCAAGATCGTGGAAAAGCGGCAGCTGCTCCTCGCCGATGAAGCGATTGAGCGGAAAGAATTCGACGCCAAGTTGGCAGAGGAGCGCGCGGCGAACGCTGGCGATGTCGAATTCGAAGACAAAATGGATGTGAAAGCAGAGACGGCGCCGGATGAAGTCGATCCATCAAGCCGGGCCGATGCGGAGCGGACATTGGACCGGCATTCTTTGTTGCGGTATGACTTCTCAAATCGCGAGCTGTATTGGGAACTGGTACTGCCGCTCCTGAATCCGGCGCAGCCCCGACTGCACAACACCGGCGGCGATCCTCTGTCGATGCAGCGCCTGATCTTCGCCATCGAATCTCCGGCAGATACCTTTGCCGCGCTCAAGACCTTAGCGATAGGGCACTCCGAGGGCGAGATGCTACGAGATGCTGAACATTCTGCCGATGGAGCGCTCGAACGTGTCGAGTTTCACTGGACCAAGCCCGGCAACTCTCGACACAAGGGATGGGAGACCACGATGCTTGGCCGCATCGAAATCAACGGTACGCAAATGGCTGCGGAGGTCAATTCCGCGGAGCGTGCCGCAGAATTCAAGCGGCTGGTGAAGGAACGTCTCGGCAAGAAGGCTCAGTATCGGGTGACTGAAATCAAGTCCATGGAGCGGCTGCTCAGCGAGGCGCGGGCCAAGCCGCCACGGCAATCCGCTCAAGATGAACTAGATCAGGCGGCGCTTATGGCGCAACCCGACTTACAGGCGCAGCTGCGCATCATGATGAAGCAGCACTACGCGGCGTGGGTGGATGAAAAACTTCCGGCGCTGCAGGGCAAGACGCCGCGCGAAGCGGTGCGCACCAAAGCTGGGAAGGAAAAAGTCGATGCGCTGGTCCGGGACATCGAACGGATGGGCCAGAGCATGGGCGGATACGATGCCTCGGTTATCGCGGATTTGCGTAAGGCATTGGGACTGTGATCATCGAGACTCGTCAAGAACATGCCGACGCGGTGGATCGACTGCGAAAGCGCGACCCGGAAGACCTTGCCCTTGCCACGTTCATCGCCTCACTGGCGGTGCCCGACGGTCCGATCGGCGAACGCGCGAATTTCGCCGTCAGCGCGCCGGATCGAGGCAAAATAGTCCGCGGTGGGTTCTAAGCTTTTAACGTGGTATTTCCAAGCGGCGGGCGATGATCGCGCACGCTGTAACGAATGGCGCTAACGCGCGCTGAATCGGAGCAGCCCAAACCCCAATGCATCCTTGGTTAGGGGCTTTGCCGCCCCTCTTGTCCGCATGCGCGACCAATTCATCTCGCAAGATAAGATTAGCTACGGAACGCGGCTCACGCCGCCGTGTTATCTTTTTGCACGAAGCGCGGCCTATCGGCTGCGTTGCTCAGCGAAAAAGAAGGGGGTGGATAAGGCATTGTCAAAAACAGACAACACTCCGTCGGCACAAAACAAAAACAGGTGAATCGAAGGAGTCGAAATCAGAGCCGAGGAGTCCAGGGTATCGATTTGCTGGGGAACTGGCCAATGAGGTAACGTCGAGGACCTCGTCGCCTTCCAGCGCCGGAATTGTTTTGAGACAATGCAGCGCTTACCGCAACGGTTCCGTTCCGGCTGACAAAATATCCAGATACGACTTGTAGGCGAAGATGCGGTTGCGGGATTGACCGGTGAGTTCTTTCAGCAGTCCAATTTCCGTAAGTTTCCGAACGGTGTTGGTCATCGAAGGCACGGAGATATCCAGCGCGGCCGCCGCCTTGGTGATCGAGAGATAGGGTCTTCTGAGCAGATAGGAATGGATTTTCAAGGCGCTGTTCGCGGCTTTGCCGATCTGACCGATGCGCACCCGATCGCGCTCCAAAAGATCGATGATTGCCTTGGCGTCACGCGCGGCCTGGGTCGCCGTTTCCGTAACGCCGTCGAGAAAAAATGCGCACCAGCGTTCCCAATCACCTGTCAGTCGTACATCCTGCAGCAGATCGTAATAGAGTTGCCGATGCTCCTTGAAATGCAGGCTGAGATATAGGATCGGTGCCGCCAGCGCGCCGTCGGCACAGAGCAGCAAAGTGATCAGCAGGCGCCCGAGACGGCCATTGCCATCCAGAAACGGGTGGATCGTTTCAAACTGCACATGGATCAGCGCCGTCTTCACCAAGGACGGAAGTTTGCATTGGTCGTCATGGATGAATTTCTCAAGGCCGCTCATCAGATCGTTCACCATTTCCGGCGGCGGCGGCACGAAGCGCGCCTTGCCGGGACGGATGCCGCCCAGCCAATTTTGCGATCGCCGGAATTCCCCAGGGACTTTGTTGGCCCCGCGGCCGCCGCGCAGCAAAATTTTGTGCAGCTCGCGGATCAGGCGCGTCGACAGCGGAAATCCCTTCTTCATACGCGCCAGGCCGTGATTGAGCGCGGCGATGTAGTTGGAAACTTCCTCCACATCATCGACTGGCACATTCGGGCTCTCGTCGTTTTCGAAGAGCAGCAGGTCGGACAGGGACGATTGCGTCCCCTCGATTTGTGAAGAGATCAACGCTTCCTTGCGGACATACATGTAAAGAAACCAACCGATATCCGGCAGCAATTGGGCGAGCGCATCGATCCCGCCCAGCGCTTTCATTGCCTGATCGAGCGATTTGTAGAGCAGGTTCATGTCGAGCGGCGGCCGCGGCGGCAAATTGGACGGCACATAGGCTTGGTAAGCCTCTCCGGCCGCCCTACGCGCAACATGGGATCCCAGTCTGGTATTAATTACCTTCTTCGACATGTGTCGGCTCGAAGCGTGCCCTTGAATATGGGTTTTCGTTATTAACGTTTAACGCATTTCCCCTAATTATGGAAGTTCTTTATTCAGGGATAGCCGACTTTACTCTACCGGCGGCAGACATGGCTCAGCCAGAAGCGGGCAGCAGCGTGGTGTCGCGGAATTCCCAGGCGTGGTTCTCTTATCGACTGCCACCGGCCATGGCTGCCGCGCGACGTCGCTCTAGCCAAAGCCGCTCGGCGGGTTGCTCCGTGAGGGACAGTACCCTGTCGTAGGCGGCTGTCGCTTCGACGCCGTGACCGACGCGCGCTAGGAGATCCGCTCGAACTGCGTGATACGGAGCGAAACTCTCCATTTCGACTTTGTCTAACGCTTCTAACTCGTGCAGAGCTGCGTCTGGTCCTGCCACCTCAGCGAGCGCCACCGCGCGATTCACGCGCACGATTGCATCGTCGCGTAGCGAAAGCATGGCATCGTAGAGTTTCAAGATTGTGCTCCAAGGCAAAGGATCAGTGTTTTTCTGCCGGGCACTCCATGCACAGTGGATCGCGGCCAAGAGGCTGCGACTTCCAGTGGGCCTAAGATCGGCGGCGCGTTGTAGGTAGGCTTCGGCAGCTTGAATCAGAGCGCGGTCCCATTTGCAGGGATCCTGCTCCGCCAGCGGCACCATTGCGCCCCCTTCATCGAGCCTCGCGGGTCGGCGCGCTTCGGCGTAGCGCACCAAGGCAGCGAGCGCTAAAGCTTCCGTCTCAAGCGGTAAAATTTCGACCAGCACACGCGTTAGATCGAGGATTTCTGCGGCAAAACCGGCGTGAGGACCTGCGAGCGCCGCATCCGCATGCGCGCTGCCGTAAGTCACTTCGAGCGTGGATAGCACGGACTCCAATCGCTCTGCCCAAGCATCTTTACCCGGTATTTCAAACGGTATGCCAGCATCGGCTATCTTTTGTTTAGCCCGCACGAGCCGTTGCGCCATGGTTGCCTCGGACACCAAGAATGCGCGTGCGATCTCTTCCGTCGAGAGCCGGCAAACGGTTCGCAGCGTCAAGGCTACCCGCGCCTCCGGCCCGAGCGCGGGATGGCAGCAAACAAAGATTAACCGCAGCCGCTCGTCAGGTATGGGTATTCCCGCTTCGATCATAAGGTCCTCCGCCGTCGGAACCGGTTCCGGAGGATCCAGCTCAATGCGCTCGCGGGTTCGGCGTCGCCGAAGCGTGTCGAGAGCTGCGCGGTCGGCCACGCGATAAAGCCAGGCCGCGCCATCGGCAGGCGTCCCTTTCATGGGCCAGGCTTCGGTGGCCCGCAGGCAGGCTTCGGCAAAGGCATCCTCTGCGATATCCAAGTTTCGGTATCGGGCAGCCAGCGCCGCGACCACGCGCCGCCCGGCCGCTCGCACCGTGCTTTCGAGATTCTCCTGACTCAATCGGCACCGAGAAGGGGCCGGATTTCAATCGCACCATTGCCTGCCAACGGAACCTCTTTGGCGATTGCGAGCGCCGCATCGAGATCCGCCGCCTCGATCAGATAAAAACCACCTAATTGCTCGCGAGTCTCGGCGAACGGACCATCATGGACGGTCTTATCTTTCCCGATGGTGCGCAGTGTGGTCGCCGAGCGGGTGGATTTGAGGCCCGATCCACCGAGGCGCTTGGGACCTAGCTCGCGACTGAAGGCCATGTGACGAGCCACAATTGCCTTCAGCGCTGGACTTCCCTCGTCCAAAGCGGCCTGGGATTCATCTTGGTAAATCAGTAGAGCGTATTTCATCATCGTTCTCCTTAGTTACGGTTGCGCGTTCTGCGCTTCAACAGACATAGAGACGCCCGAAGGCTCTCCAAATCTACCGACTCCCCCAAATTATTTTTCTTTTCTTCGATTTACGCAGATCCCTTAAGGGCGCCATGCCTTCGCGCCGCCCCAAAGAATCTTCGCATCCATGTCGATTGTGAGTTTCATGGCGCGTCTATCTCCTAGAAAGGTGCCGCCTCTCACTCACCCAACTCAAGGAGAGCCTCTCATGACGACGACTACCACGATCGAACGTAACAAGACCACCGTACAGAAGCTGATCGATGAAGTGATCAATGCCGGACGTATGGACCTATGCGAGCGCTACCTGGCGGCCGATCGCATCGACGAGCAGGACTACGGAATGCCCCAGGGTGCAGCCAACGGCCATGAAGGATTCCGACGCGTGCTTGGACCTTTCCTCGAAGCCTTCCCCGATCTGCATCTCGCGATTCAGTTTATCGTCGCGGACGGCAAGAAGCTTGTCGTCTTTCTAGAAACCACGGGCACGCACCGGGGCGCCTTTATGGGTGTGCCGGCGACCGGTAAACGCTTCAAAGTCCACAGTGTCGATATCTTCGAATTCAACGAGGCTGGCCTCGTCTCGCATCATATTGGCGTATTCAACATGTTTGGGATGATGTCCCAGCTGGGATTGATATCTCCCGCGGAAATGCCGGCTGCGGCCTAAATGTAAACGCGAAAATGCGCTGCCCTGGCAGGACTTCCCCCGCAGCCAGGGCTGCGCCGCGCCAAGCCAAAACACTTTCGACCTGTTTGAGAAAGTTCAGAAGGTTCGCATCGTCCGGCCGGTGCTGGATCATCGGCTTTAGCGTGGCATCGCGAAAGAATTCCCACGCGCGGGTCGAGCTGAGCCGGGAAACGGGGATGGATCAAATAATGTAGCACGCCAATCAGCTCGGAGCTTTCGTCCGGATGCTGAAGATACGGCTGGGCTTTTCGGTGGTGCATGTCGAGTCGACGAAGGAGGATTGCCAGCCGAAATGCTCGAGCATTTTCACCACGTCGAACATATCGCGGGGATGCTGACGATCCATCGCAGGTGATATCGGTCGTGAAAAGCTCTTGCGCGATCGGCATGAGTGGTCGATGCGTGACGGGCAATACGGTACCGTGAAAGACGAAGTTGACGTCGACCTTGATCTGCAATCCATTCCTTCGACGTAGAGCTTAACGTTGTCGCCGCTCTTCGTGGTGGGCAACGTGGCGCGATAGCCCAAGGCCCAAATTGCGGACTCGGCGGCCTTGAGATCTGCTGCATCGCGCGCGCAGCGCGGTCTCGCGATCGAGCATGTGATCGGTAAATACAACGTCGATGTCGACAGAGAGCCGCGGCATGTCGTGCAGCCGATACTTCGGCTATGGCGCTTGGCCGCAGCAGCCCATGGAAGATTGAGCTCGTTCCCGGGTGTTTCTGCCAGGCGGACAACCTTTATCCGTGTCGTGTAAGCGAGCAGTTCATCGAGAGCCTTTTCGCGGAGCGTAGTAGGTTCTCGACTAGCTGTCGCGCTTCCTCAAGGGACTGAGCCTTCCCGACGTCGCTTAAGAGTTCGAGGAGCGCGCGTTCGGGCACAGAGACGAGTATTTCGGGACGGCCATTTGGGATAGGCTGAAGCCCGAACCCGCTGCGTAGTTCGGCATCGCACAGCTGAGTCACCTGATAGCGGCTAGGAAAGCGCTGTGTAAACCAGGCTGGTAGCCGGAACTTTCTTCCTCGAGCGGCGCGCACGCGCGAATTACGCTGCCTTCGACAAAATAATGAAACGCAAGGGTGGAGAGAAGCCCAAGCTGGAGGATCAGGTGTCATGAGCAATATCGAGCAACTCGCCAGTAACTTTGGTATCTGTTCCACCATTTCATCAAAAAATTAAGCCTTGTCTTTTGCTCAGGCCGTGGAACTTTCGAATAAGCTCAACATTTATGCGTATGACGCTTATATCTTAGCGTGCGCAATCAACCAGCGAGCACCAATCCTGAGCCTCGACAGCGTACTGAAAGAACGAGCCAGAAGCCTTAACCACCTTAACCTTGCGTCATTGAGGTCAAAACCATATGAAGACCTACACGTATTCAGAGGCGCGAGAAAATTTCGCGACGGTATTGGAAGAGGCAGAACGAGACGGCGCTGTCGAAATCCGAAGGCGAGACGGAGCTGTATTTAGACTGTCACCCGCACCAAAATCCAAGGCATCGCCTTTGGACGTCCCAGGCGTGAAGCTAAAGGTGAAGACGCAAGACCTGGTTGCCGCAGTGCGCGAGGGATGAGAACGTTCACGCCGCTAAAGCTGCTGCCGGCAAGGAAGAAAAAAGGTCTCGACGCGGCGTTGCCTGTGCCAGGGTTGATACGGCTTGCGGGATGCCTTGCTCGGATTGCGTTAGACATTGATAGCCTGTCGCGTTTTACCCAGTCGGACTATGCTGCCAATCGCGCACGGACCGGGGGATTTACTGACGTGGTTCTGACGGCTCGGATAACCTCAAAGGTTTTAACAAAACATGACTCGCCCGTACCGCTTGTAGCCAGCGATCGTCGGGTATGAGAGAGTTGTCTTAATAAGAGCAGAACGGAAAGGGATTTCGATGTTAACCGCTGCATTGACTCGGATTGCAGCAATCACTCTGATAACCGTGTGGGCCGCAGGTTGTGGTGGTGGTGGTGGCGGTGGCGGAGTTGGTAGTACTACTCCACCGACCCAGTCAATTGATGCCACCCCGACGAACGCGAGCACCCCGAGCGGCGCGCCTGCCGCGACAACGGCCAGCCTATGGCTCGGCAATGTCACGGACCTCGGGGTCACTGCGTACGTGTCTCAATCGGCACCGACGAGTAACTTTGGCGCATGGGTGATCACCAATGTCACCGTCCCAACGACTTACTATATACGAGGCTTGTATACCAATACCGGCATTGCCTCAATCCAAGCGTCCGCTGCCGGCGGTGCCATAGCCTTTACCATCGCATTCAAATCTCCCGCTTCCCTGAGCGTGGGCACCTACACCGACACAATCACAATGGAGGGTTGTTACGACAGCGGCTGTGCTCAGCAGCTTCAAGACAGCCCGATGACCATCAAAGTCACCTACATCGTTCAAGCAGATCCGGTCACTCTGACCAGCATCTCTCCGAGCGGTGTGGTTGCGGGCAGCGCCGGTTTTACGCTGACGCTGACAGGAACCAAGTTCTCGAAAGACTCGGTCGTGATATTCAATTCGACTCCTCAGCCAACGACGTTCGTATCGCCGACGCAATTAACAGCAAGCATCGCCGCGAACATGCTGGTCACGCCGGAGGAGGGCGCCGTCACCGTTGAGAGTTCGAGCCAAACAAATGCCGACACATCGGCCCCCGCGACGCTCCACGTATTGGCGCCCGGGCCGGATCCGACCGCGACCAATCTCGCGCCAAACTCAGCGATCGTTGGATCACCCGATTTCACACTCGCGGTCAATGGCGCGAATTTTACGATCGCTTCCGTGGTGCTTTGGGGAGGTACGCCGGTCCCAACAACTCTCGTTTCACCGAGTCAGCTCACGGCGTCGATCAGCACATCGCAGATAGCGAGCATTGGCACGACGCCCGTCTCAGTCCAAGCGTACTCGAACCCGATGGCGCCGATTTCGAACGCGGTGAATTTTACGGTCGCGCCCGTGCCGCCGCTGACGCTCAATTCCGTGTTCCCGAGCATCGTCACCTCTGGCGGAAGCGATTTCACCTTGACCGCGCTCGGGCTATCGTTTGCGCCCAACGCCGTCATCAACTGGAACGGCGCCGCGCTGACAACCAGCCAGGTGTCGAGTTCGATGCTGCGTGCGACCGTGCCGGCAGCCGATGTTGCGGCCGCCGGATCAGCGTCGATTACCGTGCAAAACTCGAGCGTCAGCGGCGGCACTTCCACCGCCCTATCCGTTCGCATCCAAAATCAAACGCCGGATGCCGTCGGCCTGCAGATCACGCCGGACCATGCGGGAGCGATTGGTTTCAAGTCGCTGAGCTTCCCTACCTCCCGCGCTTGGAGCGTCGATCTTGGGGGAGCGCCTTCCTATGCATTAATTGCAGACGGCAAAGTATTCGTGACAGTCAAGATCGGGGTTGGCAGCTCAAGCGGCAGCCAGCTAGTTGCGCTCGATCAAGCAAGCGGCCATACAGTTTGGGGTCCGATCCAACTTCCGGAAGGTTGGGCGTTTCCTGCCTACGATGGCGGCAAGGTCTTTGTGATCACCTCTTTCGGAGCCGGGCCCGGAGTGCTGCAAGCCTACGACGCTGAGTCAGGATCGGTCGATTGGAAGAAAACCTTTCCCTTGGGCATCGCATTTGAGACCGCACCGTCGGCGAAGAATGGAATGCTCTACTTGGTCGGAGGCAGCATCGGTTCGGTTGTATTCGCGATCGATGAAGGCAGCGGGTCGATCCTGTGGCAGCAATCCGTATCGAGCGGAACGGGTAGTACTCCGGCCGTCACCTCCCTGGGTGTCTATATCGCGGTGCCGTGCGGCACCAACGGATTCGCGCTGTTGACGGGCACCAATTTGTTTGCAGACAGCGGCGGATGCGAAGGTGGCGGCGGCTCGACAGCCGTGGTCGCCAACAATGTGCTCTATTCTCTAATGGGCGAGCCGGCGAACGGCATCTACGTAAACGCAATGACAGGCGCACAACTGGGGACTTTCATGGCGGATGTCGTGCCGGCGATCAATTCGACATCAGGGTTCTTTCTAAAGTCAGGCACGTTGAACGCCAAGTCATTGATCGACAATTCGGCTCTGTGGAGTTTCCGGGGTGACGGCGGTTTGGTTAGCTCTCCCATCATCGTGAACCAGGCGGTCATCGTTGGATCCTCAAGCGGACAGCTGTATGGGCTCAACGCGGCAACTGGTGCGCAACTCTGGACGACGAATGCCGGCGGCGCCATTACTGGGGGAACCAGCAATGTTATTGCGGGACTTGCGGCGGGTGACGGTTTGCTCGTGGTGCCTGCCGGCAATACGGTATCGGCCTACACGCTGTCGACGAATCCGTGACGGACGGTAAAATCGTCCCGCCGAAAATCGCGGTGCTGCCGACACTGGGTCATCAGTGATCGCGCAGACCTCCCGCAGCTTCGTGAGCACCGCAAAGGATGCGGATCTAAGAAGCTATCGGTGGTCGTCACTTGTTGATTGTATTACGAGTACGAGCACCCAACAGGAGCGTCTGGCGCACCTCCGTGGAAGAATTTACATCGCTCGTATCCGAGGATGCGAACGCATGCTTCTTTGGATGAGGGTGGAATAATTCCCAACACACGGATCTTTGCTTTTTCCTGGGCGAAGAAAACACGCATTAACGGCCTCGTAGAGGCGCTAGTGCGTTGATGCCTAGCCTGCCCTGCGCTCTTTTCAGAGACCCCGGAATTGCTGGTAGCAGAATTTGGGGAGCTAGTGGTCGACAAAATTTTCTTTTTGTCCATATAATCAACGACGCCTGGGGAAGACAGGCTTCTAGGGAGCATCATGATTAACTATCGTAAGGGGCGCGTACCGGCGCTCTGCGTATCGCTTTGGAGCGGAATACTGGTCCAGCCGGCCAGTGCCCAGCAAGTTAATACAGACTCGGGACTCGAGGAAATCGTCGTCACTGCCGCAAAGCGCGAGGCGACGATTGAGACCACGGCAATCAGTATCACGGCATTGTCGGGTGCCGACATCCAGAATCGAGGCTTCACGGATCTAGCCTCCCTCATGCAGACTGTCCCCGGCGTATCGATGCGCACCAGCGGTCCGGGGATGACCGAGTTTGAGATGCGAGGCGTCGCCTCGAACGGCGGCAATTCCCCGACGGTCGGTTTTTACTTCGACGACACGTCTCTTACGGCACCGGCGGCGACCAATGAGGGCAAAATCGTCATTTCGCCCGACCTCTATGACCTTAATCGTGTCGAGGTGCTGCGCGGCCCGCAGGGCACGCTCTACGGCTCGGGCTCGATGGGCGGCACCATCAAGTTGGTGCCGAATGCACCGAACCCGGAGCTGTTCGAATCGTCCGCGGAGGTGAAATTCGCCGACACCGATCATGGTGGGTTCGACCATGCCGAGAATGCTATGGTGAATCTACCGTTTTGGGGCGCCAAGGCGGCGCTGCGTATCGTCGGCTCCTACGGCTACGACGCGGGGTGGATCGATCGGGTGGTGATTGTGCCTGGGCAGTTCCCATTTCCGACTGGGTTGGTGAACGGCGCCTATACGGTCCGCGGTAACGTGCTTGCCGCTCCGATTGCCACTGAATATCACAACGTCAACGATGTCGAGAAGACCGCCCTGCGCCTGAGTGCGGTGTTCAAACCTATCGACGGGCTTGTCATCACGCCGAGCTACTTCTATCAAAAGCTGCGATCCAGTGGTCTGCCGTACATCGACAGCACACCGGGGACCGACGCGTTTTACCAGCCGTTCGACACGGTCGAGCGGTTTCGAGACGAGTTCCGGCTTGAGGCATTGAGCGTCAAGTACCACAACGATGCTTTCGAGATCAGCTCGGCTTCGGCGTACTGGACACGGCACGCGCCGCTCATCCAGGACACCGCGGAGTCGTGGACGCCCGGGCTCGCGCCGGCCGGAATCGGGATCAATGGCTTTGGTCCCGGCAACGGCAACTTAGGCCAAGCCTACGCCCACGAGGACAACCAGTCGCATCAGACGACCGAGGAGCTGCGCGTGTCCTCGGTCGGCGACACTCGCTTCAAGTGGCTCATTGGCTATTTCTATTCCGACTTCGTGTCGCCCTGGGACATCGTATTTCCGTCACAGAGCGGAGCCTCGAACCCGAACATCGGGACCAACGACCTCTTCAGCTACTTCACGCCATTCAAGATCCTACAGCAGTCGGTATTCGGCGAGGTGACCTACAATATTAGCGAGCCTTTCTCAGTCACTGTCGGCGCGCGCCGGTATCACTATAATTCCGCCGTTTACCTCGATCAGTTCGGCGGACTCACGGCCACGGTCGTGCAAACGGCCCTCGAGTCGGAACAAGGGGTCACGCCGAAGGTGACTCTCGCCTATCAATTCGACAAGAATCTCCTCGCGTATGCGACGGCGGCCAAGGGTTTCCGTCCCGGTGGCGGCACGGGTCCGGTACCGACCTCGGGACCCCTGTCTTGCGAGACCCAGCTGCAGCATGAGTACAACTCGCAGGGTGCCTTCGTGCCGGGACCGCTCCAATTCAAGTCAGACAGTGTCTGGAGCTATGAGCTCGGCGAGAAGTGGCGCTCGCCGGACAATCGCATTACCGTCAACTCCGCTGCTTACTTCGAGAGATGGAACGGCGTGCAGCAGTCCAACTCACTCAGCAGCTGCGGCTACGTCTACACGGCTAACGCCGGCGACGCTCACGTCTACGGAGGAGAACTCGAGGTGAATGCGGTCGTGGTACATGATCTCGATGCCTCGGCCAACTTCTCGTACTCACACTCGAGCCTGGTAAGCACGAGTCTGGTCGATGCTGGCTTCAATCCGGGAACCCCCGTCCAGCAGGTGCCGAAATGGACGGGAACCCTCGCGCTGTCCTACCGGCACGCTCTCACAGAAGAACTGGCTCTCACGGCACGCGCCGAGTCAACCTATGTGGGAAGTCGCACGGATGCCACCTACGCCATCAATACGCTGTCCTCCTATGACCTCACTAACGTCCGCGTGGGTATCGATGAGCGTCGATGGTCCGCGGTGCTGTTCGTCAATAACGTCGCCGACAAGCGCGCGATCCTCAATAACATCACACAGTCCGCCGTCAACTTGGCGGACTACAACCGCGTGGCTGTAAACCAGCCGCGCACGGCAGGCATCGATTTGAATTATCGTTTCGGCGGAAACTGACCGGATCGGGCTGCGGTGGATGTTCGCCGCGGTCCCGTCTTCTATCCTGGTGCGTTGCCGATCACCGCATACATCTCAGCGCCGCTACTCTCCGCCGGGTCGGAACCCGTCCCGAAATCCGACTTGCGGCGCATAGAGATCGTGGTCCGGTAGCAACTCGAAGCGCTTGGTGGCGTGTGCGAGCGCACCCGCTGTAACGCGCACTCGAGCCACCGTCATGGCGCGCCGCCGCCTGATTTCGCGACGGGATCCGGTTCGGATGCTGCCGCTGCTTCCACCCCGCGTAGCATCCGATCGAGCGCCGTGCGGTCGAAGAAGTGCCCCGCGAGGACGACCCCGCGGATACTCTGAGTGTTGGCGATATCCTTGAGCGGATTGGCGTCTAGGAGCACAAGATCGGCAAGCTTGTCTTTCTCGACTGTGCCCAAGTCCGCGGTGCGTCCCATGAATTTGGCCGGGTTGAGCGTCGCCGTTTGCAGGGCCTGCATCGGCGTGAGCCCCGCACGCTGGAACAACACGAGTTCCTGATGCAGGCTGAAGCCCGGAAAAATGTGTACGCCGGCTGCAGTGTCAGTGCCCGCCATGAACGGGACGCCGGCGCGGAACATGGCCAGGGTCATGTCGAGTTCCATCTGTACGAACTGTCTGCGCACCGGTAAGGGGTCGGTATCCATGTCCTTCTTGATGTCGCTCACGAACATGGGCCACGTATGGTCCTTCCAGGAAGCGGGCGCATACTTGATGAGCGGGTCGTGGCTCAAGTCAATATCGTCGACCAGCCACTGACCGCGCTCCCACACGAGCGTTGGCACCTGCCAGGTCTGATTCTTCGCCATGAGGGCGATCAGAGACTTGGCGCGCGTCGGGTCGTAGTTCTTGACGTTGAGCCCGAGGCCTTTCGGACCCTTGATCAGATCATCCTCGATCGTCGTGCATCCCTCGAAGATACCGGTAAAGTGCTCGATGCTCTTCTGGCCCGCATTGGAGGCCTCCGAGGCACGAACCGAGTCTGGTACATGCCCTACGAACGTGATTCCCCGCAGCTTCGCTTCCTCTGCCGCCGCGAAATACCCGTCGCGCGGGATCAGCGACTGGATCTTGATGAAATCAACACCGCGTGCCCGAAGATCATCGACTATGCGGCGGGCATCCGCGGCGCTCGCTACCGGCGCAGAGCTCGGAAACCGCGGCACGGGGCCATCCAGCATGGGGCCCGCGATAATCATTCGTGGTCCGAGTAAGCGACCGGCGGCGATCGCTGTGCGCCATTCTTTGAGCACGTCGAGATCTCCGCCCATGTCACGTACGCCCGTGACGCCGTTCGCGACGAAGAGCGGAAGTACTACCTTCTCGTCGCGCGGCAGCCAGTCGCCGAACACTGTATGCACGTGCATGTCCCAGAGCCCTGGGATCAGGTATTTGCCAGAAGCATCAACGCTCGTTGCGTCGGTGGGTACATATACCGCATCACTCGGCCCGATATTGGCGATTCGACCGTCCCGCACAATCACGGTCATGTTCGGCTGTAGCGGTGTGCCGGTCGCATCGATCAGGTTGACGTGCAGGATCGCGAGTGTGTCGGCAGAGGTGACGCCCGCAACCAGGTTGCACGCGAGTACCAGGCACGTTACAAAAAGCTGTCTCATACCGCGAGCCTCGGGTTTGTCGAAGGGATGCCATTTCTACGCAAACAAAAAAATAGCAGCAGCGAACAGTGTTCGTTCATCGTACTGAATACAGTACCTTTTTCATAGCGCTAAGAATTCAAGACACGGCAATGGCGTCTTGACAGAAGCTGCCTTGATCGTCGTAACTGCGGGTAGCTCAAGCGTTTGAGGTTGCACCTCGGATGTGTTCTGTGATCAATTGAGTGGATAGACGCTCGGCAGACTCGGGCGGGTCGACCACAACGACGACACTGACGAGGGGATGGTACATCGTGAGCAATGGCTGGTTGAAGATCGCGGTAACGGGGATCATGTCGAGCGCACTGAATACGGCGATGGCTGCGACGCCGTCGCAGCACGCGGCTGATTTGATATTGGCACACGGCACGGTCCTGACGGTCGATGCACATGATTCCGTCGAGCAAGCGATTGCAATCCGAGATGGGAAAGTGCTTGAGGTCGGGACGGATGCAGTCATCCTGGCCTTGGCAGGGCCGCGCACGCGCATCATCGATCTGCGCGGACGAACAGCGACGCCCGGATTGATCGACTCGCACGCGCATGTTGCCGACGGAGGGCTCGCAGGGATTGTTGCCATCGATTTCGGTGCCTCGACGAGTATTTCGGAGATTGTGCGGCGAGTTCGGGAGAGAGCGGCGCAGCTCAAGCCCGGTGAGTGGATTCAAGGTCAAGGATGGGATGAAGCGAAGCTCAACGAGCGCCGCTATGTGCTGGCAGCCGATCTCGATGCAGCGGCTCCTGATAACCCCGTTTGGCTGCAGCAGACCACGGGACACTACGGGGTTGCGAATGGCTATGCGCTGCGGCTGGGGAAAGTGCTGGCAAGCACGCCGAATCCGCCGGCCGGGACCATTGAGCATGATCCCTCCGGTGCAGCCACTGGGATCCTGAAGGAGAGCGCTCAACAGCTCGTGACAGGCTTGATTCCGCAGCCAACTAAGGAACAGTGGCGGCAAGGGATTCTCACGATGATCGAGACGCTGCACCGCGAGGGCATGACGGCAATTAAGGACCCGGATGACACCCAGCCGATGTGGGACGCCTACCGCGAGCTTCTCGAGGCGGGAGCACTCACCGTTCATGTGTGCGTGCTCTGGCATGCCGGCGACAGCGTAGAGTCCGCACGGCAGGCACTCAAGACCATCGAGGCGTTACCCAGACCGCCACAGTCGCTTGGTGGCGGCCGGTTGATCTCCTGCGGCGCCAAGCTCTATATGGACGGCAGTGGCGGTGGCCGCACTGCCTGGATGTATAAGGAGTGGAGCAAAAATTGGACCGAGGTAGATCACGGCAACTACGGATACCCGGCGGAGGACCCGGCGGTCTATCGACAAATGGTACGTCTGTTTCATCGAGCTGGCGTTAATGTTGGCACGCATGCGATCGGCGATCGGGCGATCGATTGGGTCGTCGATACGTATGCCGAGGTGCTGCGCGAGAAGCCCACGCGAGGGCTGCGACACTCGATCATTCATGCCAATCTTCCGACCGAACATGCGATCGACGTGATGGCAACGCTGCAGCGGCAATACGATGCCGCCTATGCGGAGATGCAACCGCCCTTTATGTGGTGGCTCGGTGATAATTACGCGGGCAATTTGAGTGCTGATCGAGCTGCGCATCTCGAACCTCTGAAGACCTTGCAAGCTCGCGGTGTTCATTGGGCGGGCGGCTCGGATTTCAATGTCACGCCCATACCCGCTCGCTACGGTATCTGGGCGGCGGTGCAACGCGAGACTCTGAACGGTACGTACGGAGTTCATCCCTTCGGCACCACCGAGGGCGTCGATGTACATGCAGCACTACGCGCTTATACGGCCGAGGGTGCCCGAGTGCTGTTCCTAGAAGAGAAAATAGGGTCGCTCGAACCGGGCAAGGAAGCAGATATCGCTGTGTGGGATCACAATTTCTACTCAGTGCCCGCGGCCGAGCTCAAGGACATAAAATGCGAGATGACCTTGTTTCATGGCCAGGTGGTCTACGAAGTCAAGTGAATGTAAACAGACGCGCAGATTGGACCAAATTATCGAAGTAGCTGAGCGGGCTACTCCTCAAGACTGGAGCGCAACGCGTTGGCATGGGTCACCCGACGCTGAGCACGCGTATGGCGCGATTCGCGACTATGAGGAACCGCCATCCTGGTGGGGGGCACCGCAATGGGTGACCTCGAATCTCGAACGTCTCACGCTGTTTTACGAAGTGTCTGGTGTTGATCTATTGTCGCTGCGGTGATGGCAGCCGGTCGGATTGAGATTCTTGGAGCAGGGATTTATGATTTTTCCGCCTCGATGGCAGGTTCCATTTTGTTTCCAAATACGAAAGTGGCTAGATCGGAACTCGGGTCGTGTTCGCGCGGCATCATATGGCTGTAAACATTGAGCGTGATCGCCGCGCTAAGGTGCGGGCCACGCCTCGGTTAAACTATCGCCGATTTCTAATCAGGGGATAACTCATGCCGGATGATGTTTCAGCGCTCCATCTGGTGCTCTCGGCGGATCCGACGCTTTTTGCGATCGTTCGACTCTCGCTCATCGTCAGCTTAAGTGCGGTTCTCTGCGCCTCGGTCATTGGCATTCCCTTCGGAGCCCTGGTCGCACTCACTCGATTTCCAGGCCGCGGCGGCATCATCGTCGTGCTCAACGCCATGATGGGGCTGCCACCGGTAGTGGTAGGACTCGCACTCTACCTGGCGCTATCGCGGTCCGGCCCCTTGGGATTCTTTGGGGTTCTCTTTACCCCTCAAGCGATGATCGTGGCCCAAACCGTGCTGGTGGCACCTATCATTGCCGCTCTTACCCGTCAGGTCATCGAAGACTTGTGGGTCGAGTACCGTGATGAACTCACCGCCATGAGGGTGGGCCCAGCACGGCGAGTCGTGACGCTCATCTGGGAAGCGCGATTCAGCTTGGTGACCATCATGCTCGCCGGATTCGGGCGCGCCGCCGCCGAAGTGGGTGGTGTGATCATTGTGGGCGGCAATATTGACGGCTTCACGCGCACCATGACCACGGCGATCGCGCTTGAAACTTCAAAGGGCAATCTATCCCTCGCGGTGGGGTTAGGATCGGTGCTCATGGCCCTGATCGTGGCCATCAACGCCATGGCCTGGGTCGCGCGCCGCGCGGGCGAACGAATGGCCGGATGAGGAAAGAACATGATTGGTAAGCACATTGCTTTGTGGGTCGCCTTATTCGGGAGTTCGGCAATCGCTGCCGATATTCCCGTGGTTCGCTTGCATTCGGCGGGCAGTCTTCGCGCGGCAATGACCGACATCGCCAAGGCCTTCAACGACAGCTACGGAACCCGGGTCGAGGCAGTCTATGGCGCAACCGGCGCCATCGAGGCGCGACTCGCAGCTGGCGAACCGGGCGATGTGTTCGCCTCGGCGGATATGAACAATGCGCAAATGCTGACTCGATCTGGCAAGTCGGGACCGACCGTCATGTTCGCCCGTAATCATCTGTGTGCCGTTCTTCGCCCCGGTATGAAAGCGACTTCCGAGACCATCCTTGCCAAGCTGCTTGAGCCGCAAGTTCGAATTGCAACCTCGACACCGAAAAATGACCCGGGCGGCGACTATGCGCGCGCGATGTTCCAAAAGGCGGACGCGGTGCATCCCGGTAGCCGCGCCAAACTCGAAGCCAAGACCCTTAAAATCGGCAATGTCCCAGGCTCGTTAGCGGTTCCGCCCAACGTCGGCAATGCAATTGTGTGGCTTTTCCACGAAGAGCGCGCCGATGTATTCTTATCTTATTGCACCAACGGGGCGGCCGCGACGGCGGAGTTGCCTGGTATCACGACGGTCGCATTGCCGTCGGCGCTCGCGGTTGAGGCGAACTATGGGCTGACGATCTTGAAAGACGCAAATCAGGAACCGGCCTCGGACTTCGCACTCTTCATCCTCTCCCCAGAGGGCCAGAAAATCCTCGCACTACATGGCTTCGATGCGCCGCTCTTGCCGCGCCCTTAAACGTTGCGAAGTTCTCGCCGATCGGCATGTTTGATTCCGTAATAAAGTGACTGTGAAGTCCACCACCGACGATCTGCCAATTATCTTTAATAAGGTCAGTGTCGTCGTGGAGTCGCGCACGCTTCTCGATAACATCGACCTGAAAATCTCGGCAGGTTCGCCCACCGTTCTGATCGGGCCGAACGGTTCCGGGAAAACGACCCTATTGCGGACCGGCATGGGACTTCTGGATATCGCGGCGGGCAAGATCACGTGGGGTGAATACGGCACCGATGCGCCGCGCAGAAGCGCGATCGTGTTCCAGCGACCGATGATGTTTAGACGCCGCGCCGCAAGCAACATCCGGTATGCGCTGACAGTTGCTGGCATCCCCGCTGAGCAACACCCGGCACGAGTCGCGGAGCTGCTTAAGCTGGTCGGTCTTGAAGGGTTTGGCGACCGACCCGCGCGCCGCTTGTCAGTGGGCGAACAGCAACGCTTGGCGCTGGCGCGCGCGCTGGCCCGCAATCCCACCACGCTATTTCTCGATGAGCCGACCGCGAGTATGGATCCAGCGGGCACTAAAGCCTTTGAGGATGTGATTCAAGCCATCGTCGCGCGAGGCATCAAGATTGTGATGTCGACGCACGATTTGGGCGAGGCGCGCCGCCTTGCAGGCGACATTGTGCTGCTTCATAAGGGGCGCATTGCAGAAGCGGCGCCGGCGACCGCATTTTTCGCAACGCCGCAAACTCTGGAAGCCACGCGATTCATTGCCGGAGAATTGTTGCTATGAGCCATCGACCCTCCAAGACGAAAATCCTGAGCCGGCGGATTCTCCTGAGTCTAATAGCCATTCTCGCTAGCTGTGCCGCTTTTGCAGCAGAGCACTCCATCATCGTCGCTTCGACGACTTCGACGCAGGATTCAGGCTTATTCGAGTACATCCTGCCCTTGTTCAAAGCCGACGCGGGCATCGATGTGAGGGTCGTTGCGCAAGGGACAGGCCAGGCGCTCGATACGGCACGTCGCGGCGATGCCGACGTGGTATTCGTTCACGCAAAATCGGCAGAAGCGAAATTCCTGGCTGAAGGCTTCGGTGTGAAGCGCTATCCAGTGATGTACAACGATTTCATCTTGATTGGGCCACGCGGCGACCCAGCTGGAGTTAACGGCTCGAAGGATATCCTCCAGGCGTTTACCGCCATAAAGAGGAAGCAAGCTGTATTCATCTCTCGCGGCGATCGATCGGGTACGAATATCGCTGAGCTTGCTCTTTGGAAGTTGGCCGGCATTGATATCGTTACTGCCCAAGATAGCTGGTACAAAGAGATTGGCCAGGGAATGGGAGCGGCGCTCAACTTCGCCTCTGCGCAAAACGCCTATGTTCTCTGCGATCGAGGCACCTGGCTCGCCTTCAAGAATAAAGGGGATCTCATTGTTGTCGTCGAGGGTGACCATCGATTGTTTAACCAGTACGGCGTCATGCTCGTCAATCCGCAGAAGCACCCAACGGTCAAGAAGGACTTGGGTCAGAAATTTATTGATTGGTTGATATCACCGCGGGGACAACACGACATCGCCAGTTATAAGATCAACGGCCAGCAGCTGTTCTATCCAAACGCGGATGATCCCACGGCCTGATTTCTCCCGAGCCATTCACTGTGGCCACGGCTGGACCTGCTCCTTAACCGCTCGCGCGCGCAAGCGTCGCGCCTGGCGCTTTTTTACCTGGCTCTTGACCCTACACCCGACTGCGTCGGGGCGCGTTTACGCGGCATACGGTGGGGTACATGTTGCCGTCGCCATCGCAGGAATGGGCATCATCGTCTGGGGCGGGTGGTGCGCTTGAAAAAACCTCCTCGGCCAATTGGAGCTTACCCCAAAACCGCATCGGGCCCAACCCACGGGCCGGTTCACGTTTTTGTCGCACCTATCCAGTACACTTAGCCCATGCATCGACGCCTGATCGCCATCGCCTTACTCCTCGCCACGGTTCTTCTGGGGCCGGCACTGACATACGCGGCGACCTTAGGGTCAAGCAGCATTGGCGATGCGATAACCCATGCCTGCGGCGGCCAAGTCCTTGCCGACGGGGGCGACTGCGACTCTTGCTGCTCCCACGGTTCGATGCCTTCATGCGCAGCGCAGTGCCCGGTTCCTGGGACCGCGGCCGGCACTTTGATGTTTCCAACTTCGCTGCGGATCGCCCAGCACGGTGTTGTCATTCCAGACACCGGTATCGCTCCGTTCGCGGATCCCGATCCGCCTCATCCTCTCCGCCCTCCGATCGTCTAAAGCTTCTCTGATCGAGTAAGCATTCGGGCGCCTGCCGCTCGCGCGACCTCGCCGCTAATGCGGCGGGTTCATCGGACGATATTCGGAGAACTTCCATGACTCGATGGTCCAAGAAATGGCCATTGCTGCTGATTGGGTCTGCTGCTCATCTGTGCGCAGTCGCTGCAGAGATACCGCCGGCCTTTGCGTATGTGCCGAGCTCAGAGCCGCCCATCCAGGAGACGAGCTCACCGTTAACGCTTTCAGAGGCGGCGCGCCTTGCACTGGTGGATCAGCCCGTGCTCATGCGCCGAGAAGCGACTATTGAAGCTGAACAACAGCAGGCCGTTGCCGCAGCACAACTACCGGATCCAAAGCTCTCGGGCGGATTGAAGGATCTGCCGATCGATACCGCCGAAGCCTTCAGCCTGCGGCGCGACAATTTCACCGCGTTCACCGTCGGCTTGAGCCAGGAGTTCCCTCGCGCAGAAAAGCGCCGTCTTAAGGGCGCTCGCCAATGGCAAAGCGCGGACGTGGAACGTGCCGCGCTCGATAACGATGCACGGATGGTTCGTCGCGATACCTCTCTCGCGTGGCTCGATGTCTACGAAGCCGAGCAAGCGCTAAAGCTCACGCAGCGATTGCAAAACGAAGCCGACCTCGAGGTCCAGGCGCTACAGAAAGAATACGCGGCTGGCAAAGCCTCTCAGGCGGATTGGTTCGCCGCGAAAATCGAGGCAGAACTCGTGGACGACAAAGCCCATGATTGGCTGCATCACTCCGGGCGCTCGCGCAGCGCGTTGACGCGCTGGATTGGCGAGGATGCACAGCGGCCGCTGGCCAACTCGCTGGATCTTTCCCCACCCCCGGCTACGTTGCCGTACATGATGGAACGCGCCGATCAGCATCCGGTCATCGGCGGCCTCGATCGGCAAATCGATGCATCGGCGACCGACGTTGCCCTTGCACGAGAGGCTTACAAACCGGATTTCTCGGTTGAACTTTATACTGCCTACCGTCCCAACTACTCGGATTTCGTCGGATTGCAGTTCACGATCGGGCTCCCCTACTTCACCAAGAATCGCCAAGATCGCGAGCTTGCCGGCGCGCTGCAACAGTCCCGCGCGGCGCAGGAACGCAAGCGCGACGCGCTTCGGGAGCTGCACGCGCAAGTGAGCGAGGATTACACCGACTGGCAGCACTACACGCAACGAGTCGGCGACTTCGACGGCCTCATTATTCCCGACGCCGAGCGGCGCGTCGAGGCGGCACGCTTGAGCTACGGTGCAGGCCGCGGCGCATTCGAGGCGGTACTGCGCGCGCGTCGCGGTCTGCTCGATGTGCAATTGCAACGACTTGCATTAGTCGTAGAGGCGGCGCGCGCTCAGGTGCGTCTTGACTATTTGACGGCGCCGCAATCGGTGTCCGGAGATACACCATGAAACGCAGCTACAAAATCACCTCGCTCGCAGCATTTGGGTTTTTGCTCGCAGTAGCCGCCTTCGTGTTCTTGCGCCAGCGCGATGCCATACCCGCGAAACAGAGCGCCTGTCGCAACGCTGCCCCGACGTATTGGTATGACCCGATGCACCCCAGTGAGCATTTTGATAACCCGGGTAAGTCACCCTTCATGGATATGCAGCTCGCGCCGAAGTGTCCGGCTTCACCGGCGGCCTCACAGGGAGGAACCGCCTCGCCGGGGAGTATCGAGGTCGATTCGCGCGTCGTTCAAAACCTCGGGCTTCGTTTGGCGAGCGTCGAAGAAGGCAGCCTCTCGCGCAGCGTCGATACGGTGGGTTTGGTTGGCGTCGATGAGCACCGCATCGAAGCCATCCAAGTGCGCGAGCCCGGTTGGGTCGAGCAATTGAATGTTCGTGCGCAAGGCGACTCAGTGCACCGCGGCCAACAGCTTGCCGGGATCTATTCGCCCGATCTTCTCGCCACACAGCAGGAGCTCTTGATAGCGCGCAGCTCCAAGAATCCGGCGTTGCTTCAAGCCACGCGGGAGCGACTGGCGCTGTTCGGGCTGCCGGCAGGACAGATCGCGCGTATCGAGCAAACCGGACGGCCGGAAAGGCGAGTGAACTACTACGCGCCGTTCGACGGCTACGTGATGGAGTTGGGTGTGCGCCAGGGCGCGGCCGTGCAACCGGGCACAACCCTATTTCAGCTCGCCGATCTCTCAAGCGTCTGGGTCGCGGCGGATGTGCCGGAGCTGCAGGCGGGATGGATCAAGTCCGGCGATCCAGCGGAAGTCTCGGTCACTGCACTCCCTGGCGAGCGCTTCACCGCCCAGGTCGATTATCTTTATCCCGAGCTCGTTCAAACCACTCGCACGCTCAAAGTCCGGGTGGTTGTTAAAAACCCCGGCGAGCACCTGCGGCCCGGCATGTTCGCATCGGTCCATTTACGCGGCGCACAGCTTGATAAGGTTCTCACCGTGCCGACCGAGGCGGTCATCAAGACCGGCACCCGCAGCGTCGTCATTCTCTCCGAGGACGCGACACACTTTCGTCCCGCACTGGTACGCGTCGGCGCCGAACAAGGCGGACGCTCGCAAATACTCGAAGGAGTGAATCTGGGGCAGATCGTGGTCGCATCGGGCCAATTTCTCATTGACTCTGAGGCGAGCCTGCGCGGCGCGTTTGAGAACCTCGCCGGCGCGAGCGCAACACCCAAGGTGGAGCTGAAGCAGCAACTGATGCCGTCGCCGGGGACGAAAGACTCTCAAGGGGCGCACTGACATGCTCGCGGCCCTCATTCGTTGGTCAATCAAAAATCGCCTGCTTGTGTTGATGGCGACCGGTCTACTCGCTGCCTGGGGCGTGCACGCGACGCTTGCCACCCCGCTCGATGCACTACCGGATTTGTCCGACACGCAGGTCATCATCCGCACGGAGTATCCGGGACAAGCACCGCAGGTTGTCGAAGATCAGGTCACGTATCCGCTCACCACCACGATGCTGTCGGTGCCCGGAGCCCGAACGGTGCGCGGCTATTCGCTTTTCGGCGATTCCTACGTGTATGTCATCTTTGACGACAAGACCGACCTCTATTGGGCGCGCTCACGGGTGCTCGAATATTTGAATCAAGTCACTGGACGATTGCCTCCCGCCGCCAAACCAACGCTGGGTCCCGATGGCACCGGGGTCGGTTGGATTTTCGAATATGCACTCGTTGATCACAGCGGCCACTACGACATCTCGCAGCTGCGTGCATTGCAGGACTGGTTTCTCAAGTATGAGCTCAAGAGCGTGCCGGACGTTGCCGAAGTGGCGAGCATCGGCGGCTTGGTTAAGCAGTACCAGCTCGTTCTCGATCCGGATCGGATGCGCGCGCTCGGCATCACCATCGAGCGCGTCAAGCAGTCACTCAAGAATTCAAACAACGAGACAGGCGGCTCGGTGCTTGAACTCGGAGAGGCGGAGTATGCCGTGCGGGCCACCGGCTATCTGAAAAATCTCGATGATTTCCGCAATGTCCCTGTGGGGTTGGGCAGCGGAGGCACACCGATTTTGCTCGCCGATGTGGCAAGGATTCAAATCGGTCCGGAAAGCCGCCGCGGGATCTCGGAGCTTAATGGCAACGGAGAAGCGGTCGGTGGCGTGATCGTGATGCGCGCGGGTAAGAATGCGCTCGCCACGATCGATGCGGTCAAGGCCAAAATCTCGACCCTGCAATCCGGGCTGCCGAAGGGAGTTGAGATCATACCCACTTATGACAGGTCGGAATTGATCCACCGTTCGGTGGCGACCTTGCGCAACCGGTTGATCGAGGAGTTCATTGTCGTAGCCTTAGTCTGCGCGCTCTTCTTATTTCACCTCCGTTCGGCATTCGTGGCGATCGTCAGCCTGCCGTTGGGGATTGTTGCGGCGTTCACCGTCATGAATTGGCAGGGTGTCAACGCGAACATCATGTCGTTGGGCGGAATTGCGATTGCGATTGGCGCGATGGTCGATGCGGCCGTGGTCATGATTGAGAACGCGCACAAGCATTTGGAGGCGTGGAATCGCGAGCACCCCGATCGGCGTCCCGATGCCACCGAGCAAGTGGCACTCATCGCGGCCGCCGCCACGGAAGTGGGGCCGGCGCTGTTTTTTAGCCTGCTCATCATCACCTTTAGCTTTGTGCCGGTATTCACGCTCCAAGCGCAAGAGGGCAAATTATTCGGGCCGTTGGCGTTTACCAAAACCTACTCGATGGCCGCCGCAGCGGGACTGGCAGTCACCCTTATTCCGGTGTTGATGTTCTACTTCGTACGCGGACGGATTCCGGAAGAGCACCGCAATCCCGTCAACAGATTCCTGTTGCTCGTGTACCGACCGCTGCTTGATTTCGTGTTGAAGCATCCTAAGGCGACGCTCGGCGCCTGCGCGGTGCTGATCGTGGCGACGATTGTGCCGCTCACTCAACTTGGCAGTGAATTTATGCCGCCGCTCATTGAGGGAGACTTGCTCTACATGCCATCAGCGCTCCCGGGTTTGTCCGCGGCCAAGGCAGCTCAACTCTTGCAGCAAACGGACAAGGTGTTGATGCAGTTTCCAGAAGTCGAGCGCGTTTTTGGCAAGGCGGGACGCGCGGAAACCGCAACTGATTCTGCAGGTCTTGAGATGTTCGAGACGACCATTCGATTCAAGCCGCAAACCCAGTGGCCGAGAGGTAAGACCCAGGATCAGCTGATCGATGAGATGAATGCAGCGCTTCAGATACCCGGTCTTTCAAATCTCTGGGTACAGCCGATCCGCAATCGCATCGATATGCTCTCCACCGGTATCAAGAGCCCGGTCGGCATCAAGATCGCGGGTCCCGATTTGAATGTCATTGAAAGAATCGGCAAGCAGGTGGAGGCAACGGTCAAGGAAGTGCCCGGCACGCGCTCCGCTTACGCCGAACGAGTCCGCGGCGGGCGCTACATCGAAGTGCGGATCGATCGGTTGCGAGCCGCGCGGTTCGGCTTAACTCTGGCGGATGTACAGCAAGTCGTTGCGCTTGCGATTGGCGGGGAGAACATCGGCGAAACCGTGGAAGGACTGCAGCGTTTTCCGATCAATCTCCGTTATCCGCGCGAGCAGCGCGATTCGGTGGAAAAGCTCACCGTGCTGCCAATCGTGACCGAGGCGGGGCAGACCACGACGCTCGGCGCGGTCGCGGACTTGGTGATAACCGACGGTCCGCCGCAGATCCGCAGCGAGAACGCGCGCTTAAATGGCTGGGTCTACGTCGACATCACCGGCCGGGATTTGGGGTCCTACGTCGCGCAGGCACAAAAGCTGGTCGGGGAGCGCGTAGCGTTGCCGGCCGGCTACTCGATTACCTGGTCCGGCCAGTTCGAATACTTGGCTCGCGCGACCAAAAAACTTCAGCTGGTCGTGCCGTTCACGTTGGTGATCATCTTCGTGCTGCTTTACCTCACTTTCCGCAGCGTGGGAGAAGCGGCGCTGATCATGGGCACGCTACCGTTCGCGCTGCTGGGCGGTCTTTGGCTGCTCTTCTTGCTCGGCTACAACCTATCCATCGCTTCAGCGATCGGTTTCATCGCGCTCGCGGGGGTTTCCGCGGAATTTGGGGTAGTGATGCTGATCTATTTGGATCACGCGATTGCGAAGCGTCGCGCGGCCAATCAATTTTCGACGGAACGCGACCTCATTGAAGCGATCGAAGAGGGCGCCGCACTTCGTGTACGGCCGAAAGCGATGACGGTGGCGGTGATTGTCGCGGGACTATTGCCGATCATGTTGGGCGGCGGCACCGGGTCGGAAGTCATGCGTCGGATTGCTGCGCCCATGGTCGGTGGCATGATTACGGCACCGATCCTCTCGATGCTCGTGCTACCGGCGGCTTATCTGCTGTGGCATCGGCGGGTGCTGCGAAGAGCATCAGTGACAGGCCACAGGCCCTAGCTCGAGTTTATTTAACATATCGCTTGAATTGTATCGTCCGCAGGCCCACCGTATCGCACTCGTCGAAGAGAAAGCAGACGGCAGCGACAGCGTTCGACTCGAGGTACCACCGGCGACTTTGCGATTGTTTTCACAAATTCTCGCGCTCATGGCGCGACAGCAAACCTTCGTTCTGTACCCCGAGTCGTCGGAATTGACGACCAAGCCGGCGGCTGACGTACTCGGGGTCTCGCGTGCGTTTCTCATCCGAGTGCTGGAAGCGGGAGATATTCCTTACCGCAAAGTCGGTCGTCATCGGCGCGTGTTGATGAAAGACGTGCTGGCTTACAAGCAAACCACGCATGTCAAAAGTCAGGCCGCAATGGATGAACTCGTCAAGATCAGCGAGGAAATGGGCGGCTACCATCTTTGATGGTTCCGCTCGATCGATTCACCGTCGTTCTGGATGCATGCACGCTGTTTCCGATGGTCGTGCGCGATGTTCTCTTGACGTTGGCAGGTCATGAATTCTTCAACCCGAACTGGTCTGCTTCGAATTCCCGGAGCCGGCGATCCTCGAACCTGTTCAGGCCAAAGATCGGCACGTCGTCGCGACGGCAATGTCCGTGCAGGCCACTGCCCGTTGATCCGGGTCCTTGGCCGGTCAAAATCGTTGCAGCAGCATGCCCCAATGCCAGGGCGAATTCGGCAGCTCCCGTACGATGCGTTGCGGGTAGAATCCCGCCCGCTCCGCGCATGCTGCGCACTGCTCGGGGGAGGGGCGGATCGCAAGCGGCGGTCCTCGCGGCGTTCGCATGTCGTGCTTCCAATGAATCACCGCCGCCATGCCGCCTTCGCGCAAGTTCCGATGCGCCTCGCGCAGTAAACTAAACGCCTCTTCAACGTGCAATATATTAAAGAGCATCACGAAGCTGACAGATGCATCTGGTCGACCACTGCCAAAGGCGAGAAAGTCGCGTTCTTCGGTGACGATGTTTCGCACTTCATTTCGCGATGCGCGCGCAGCGGTCGATGTCAGCATCGTCGGATCAATGTCCGACGCATAGAGGATCCCCGAGACCCGTTGAGCGGCGGGCAGCGTGAAGGTGCCATAGCCGCACCCGAATTCGACCGCATCGCCCAATATCCGCTGACATCCTAGCGCCTCGAGGATGCCAGCGGGATCGAAAAAACTCTCCCACAAGTCCACGGCAGGCATCCCACTATCTCGGCCTTTCGCCATTGCGATCTCCAAAGTCGATTACTGGCCGTTTCAGGCTGACCATGCTTCGCCAGACGGATTGTCTCGAGCGCACGATACGTGGGGCTGGACAGGACCTGACCGATCGCGATCTTGAGTGCCGAAGCGCGTCACCAACCGCAATGGCCGAAGAGCGCCCCGCCTCATCGAGCTGACGTTCGTGCTGAACGTTTGCCTGGTCGGTTTGCGAGACTTCCGGTGGCG
The DNA here is from genome assembly GCA_041690895.1 of Gammaproteobacteria bacterium. Classification (GTDB taxonomy): domain Bacteria; phylum Pseudomonadota; class Gammaproteobacteria; order Steroidobacterales; family Steroidobacteraceae; genus Bog-1198. The sequence continues at coordinate 43,603 of JBEPVT010000017.1, read as the reverse complement.
TACCGGGCGAATTTGCATGACGCATGACGATGACGTAACCGCCTTGTTGCAGCGCCTTGATCAATTGCGAGCCGCTGAGCGATTGAGCGGATGCACTGAAGCCCGCAGACAGCGGAAACAGTGCTGCAATTGCCGGCGATCGGCGGCGAGCATATTGAATGAGCGTATTCACGGCATGCCTCCTTCTCGCACCATCACGACAAGCAGGGCGCTCGCCGGAAGATCGAAGTCAAGCGTACGCCTCGGCCCTTTCCATATCCAGCAAGTGGCGAAGCATGGGCCTTCGCCAGAAACCCGCCATCGGATTCCAATCAATGGTTCTTAACTCCACGAGCGCGGTACACTCGACGCTGCGCGTGGCCAGCAGCGTTGAGGCGAACGCTTTGACACGCGCCGCCACTTCGCCAGTGCTTCTTCCACCGCATATCACGCATGACATCATCGAGACAACCCGATCCTGAACGTTCAAAGCCAACACTCGGCATGAACGCAGGAAGTGCGGCCGAAGTCGGCGCCGCATTTCTCAAGCTTGGAATGTCATCGTTCGGCGGTCCCATCGCACACTTGGGCTATTTCCGCAGAGAGTTCGTCGAGCGGCGTCGTTGGATCGATGAGGAACGCTTCGCACAGTTGCTCGGGTTGTGTCAGTTTCTGCCCGGCCCCGCGAGCAGCCAGCTCGGCTTCTCATTGGGATTGTTGCGCGCCGGATGGACCGGCGCGATTGCCGCGTTCGTTGCCTTCACACTGCCCTCGGCCCTGTTGCTGTTCGCGTTGGCCGAATCGAGCAATTTGTTGACAGGTGTTTGGGGCCAGAGTGTCGTGCATGGTCTGAAACTGGTCGCGGTTGCCGTCGTGGCGCAAGGCGTCCTCGGCATGGCACGCACGCTGACACCCGATGTGCCGCGTGCTTTGCTGGCGGCCGCTGCCGCAGCCCTCGTTGTGATCAGCGGCAGTGCGTGGATGCAATTGGTGGCGATCGCCGGCGGCGCCTCGCTCGGTCCGTGGTTGTGTCGAACAACCTTCGCGCGGCAAGGCGCGGGATTTACGTTGCGATATAGCCGGCGCGCCGGCGGCGTTTTGCTTGGGACGTTTGCGGCGTTGTTGATGGCGGCGCTACTCATCGCGCCCAGAACATCCTTGCTAAGTCAGGCTGCCGGCGCATTTTATCGCACGGGTGCGCTGGTCTTCGGCGGCGGTCATGTTGTCTTGCCGCTGCTCAAGCAAGCCGTCGTCGCACCTGGCTGGATCGACAACAACACCTTTCTTACTGGCTACGGTGCGGCTCAGGCCGTCCCCGGTCCGATGTTCAGCGTTTCTGCCTTCCTCGGCGCACGCCTGAACGGCTGTCAGGGCGGAGCGGCCGGCGCCATCGTCAGCGTGCTCGCGATTTTTCTGCCGGGATTTTTAATCGTGGGCGGCGTGCTTCCGTTTTGGCAAACCTTGAGCGCTCGGGATGGCACTGCCCGGATGCTCGCGGGTGTCAATGCCGTGGTGGTCGGTCTCTTGGCGGCCGCTCTTTACGATCCTGTATGGATAAGCGCAGTGCGTGATTCGAAGGATTTCGCCATTGCACTGATCGGCTTTGTCTTTCTCATCGCTGCTCGTTGGCCATCTTGGGCCGTGGTGCTATGGTGTGTACTGGCCTCCATGCTGCGCGCAACCTAGGGCGATATCCCTCAAAGTTGGGGCCTCATTGCGCCGCCAACTTGCAGCGATCAAAAACGCAAGCTGATCCTCTAATCGCACGGAACTTTGTATTGCAAACTATGCGGGGAGACATTCACCCGCACAGCCGAGCGGAAACATCTTCGCAGGCCGACCACACGATTAGCATCGGTTCTATCAGTGTCGAGCTCGCGCCCGGCAAAATCATTAAGGCCACTGGTTACAACGGCACCGTTCCGGGTCCTGTGCTGCGGCGGAAAGAGATATGTCATGGTCGCCCTCGTGTGGCTTTGGCGAACAAGACTCCTGACTGGCTGAAAATCAAACGCTTACTCGATCGGTCGGTTTAGAATCGGGCCGAGACACACGGATTTCTACGACACACATGGGTGTCCAGAAAAAATACTCCTCAGAATCAATGATATGCGCCGGCGCGCATTTGTTAGCGATTGGACGAAAATTCGCGTGTCGGGCGGGGGGTTGAAGATGCCGGAGCAACTGAGAAAACGGCAGTTGTTGCCATTATATGCCATCGGGACTAGCTCTGATTGAGGAGGCCTTCCATGCAGAGCATGAAACATTTCCCTAGCAGAGCCATTGAAGGAATTCGTGGACGGACAGATCGCCACCGGACGCTACAGCAGCGCCAGCGAATACGTACGCGAATTGATACGCGAGGACGAAAAACGAAAGGCCGCAGATCGGCTGGAAAGTCTGCTGCTCGACGGTCTCGCCGGAGAGGAAACGGAATTGCCGCGTGCTGATTGGAGCGCTATTCGCGATCAGGCGCTTGCTCAAGTGAAGGCGCGCAAGCAGCCGCGCTGATGCGGAGGGTATTTCGGCGAGCCGCGGCTCGACGCGATCTCATCGGCACTTCCTCTACCTGGCCCAACACACAGACGAGGCCACGGCCGAACGGTTCTTTGCCAGCGCCGACGACACGTTCTCACAATTTGCCCAAGATCCAGCTATGGGATCGCTCATGTCGCTGCGCGCGCTGGAACTTGCCGGTCTTCGCAAATGGCGCGTCCGCGATTTCCCGAAGTTCTTGATCTTTTATCAGACCCGCCCGGACGGCGTATCCATCGTGCGCGTGCTCCACGCAAGCCAGGACTGGTGGAAATTGCTCGGTATACTTTCCAACGATCCAACCGCGTAACGGATGAACCTCGGCATCACCGGGGGATCTCTGTTGCGGTACTGGTGGGTAAACCAGAATCAAACCTATCGGCACGAGATCGCGGATGGATATCTTCGGTCACCAAAGCGGAAGCCGAACGGTCGAATTAACCTGTACGAGACCATGCGCGAGGCGAGGTAAAGCCCGGCGACATTGTCTTGTCGTTCGCCGACACCAGAATCGCCGCCATCGGAATCGCGCGGTCGCATTGCTACGAATGCCCGAAGTCACGAGAGTTTGGTCCCGCCGGAATGAACTGGGATGACATTGGGTGGAAAGTTGGGGTCAAATTCACTGCGCTGAGTAACCGCATTCGTCCGGCGGATCACATCGATTTATTTCGTCCCCGATTACCCAAGAAATGTTCACCATTGCTTACGGACGGTAAAGGAAGCCAATCCGTCTATCTGACAGAGATCCCACTACTGCTATTCGAAGCGCTTCGCGATCTCATTGGGTACGAGCCTCGGCAGAAATTTGGCGTGGCCGAAAGTTTGGTAGATGCCGATGCCGGCGACGCTACAGCAATGCGGGGGGATTCAGGACAAGTGGAATTTTCTCTCTCGGGCGGTCGACAAGCACGGCAAGACGGTGGATTTCCTGCTTCGTCCAGATCGTAGTATCGTCGCTGCATGAGCATTTTTTCCGCAAAGCACTTTCAACTAGCTTGCCGCGGTGGCTCCACAAAATCACCCTCGATGGACACATCCAGGGCCATCTGGCGCTGCGGTTTCTGCGACGGGAGGATCCGAAGTGGAAGTTCGTTCGGGTGAGAAGCAGCCAATACCTCCATAATCTGATTAGCAGGACCATCGCGCGATCAAACGTCGATGCGCCTCTATGGGCGGCTTCAAGTCCTTCCGTAGCGCAGCTGTAACCTTGAGCGGAATCGAGCTTGCCCACCGGATTCGCAAGCAACAGTTCTGCTTCGGCCCGGATCGTCAGCGGCGGCATGGATCACTGGAAGAGCTTTGGGACCGAGCGCTCGCCCAATCTTTGCATGTTCGTTTTGGTCGATGTGAGCCGGTTTCGGGTGTCCCCAAATTCGCCCGTACCGATTTTTCGGTCAATCAAAAAAACCGAGCTTCTTCCGCCATCGGCGGCAGATTGCTCTGTGCGCCGCGTCAGCTCTTAGGTGATTGATTCGACGCTATTGATCGCCGCCATTCTGCTGACTACCATCCTCCGTCAAATTCCCGGTCGGAGCGGTCGCTGGAGAGTTCCAAACGCCGACCAGACTCGCGCTCGGCGAGTTGATGGCTATTTCTGACGGCTTTTGATAATTGCTGCATTCTTTGAGCTGAAAAAGCTCTCTCGGTGTCCCTCTTCCTCGTGCAGAGCGCCTGAGGGTTTGAGCAGGTCGCTGCGGCTGATAATGCCAACAAGTTCTCGTGCAATGGGATCATTCAACACCGGTAGGCGCTCGAGCCCGTGGGCAGCGAGCCTTAGCGCCACCGTTCGACAGGCATCGCTCGGCAGCGCGTATACCAGGTCATTTGGGTCAGGGAAGCGTCGGGCGATCGGCTGAGTCATCGCGTCACGCGCGATGCCGTTGAGCATGTTTCGGTCCATTATTCCGACAACCTGCCCGTCGGTAACCACCGGATACGCACGGTACTGTTGCTTTTGACCAAAGTAAGTAGTCAAAACCTCACTCGCCGTCAGCGAGCCAGCAATCGTGAGCGGGTCGCGAGTCATGACTTCGTCGACGAAGTGCCGCTCGAGCGGATCGACCCCGTATTCACGGTACACGTGTCGTCCTCGACGGGCGATCTTCTCGGTCAGGATGGAACGCGGCATGACCATAACGGTAAAGCCATACGCGACGGCGCAGCCTAAGAGGGTGGGCAAAAACGCGTTCACGTCCCGCGTCAATTCAAAAGCAAATACCACCGCCGTCAACGGCGCCCGCATGGTTCCTGCCAGAATGGCGGCCATACACACCAGCGCCCAAAGCTGTGGACTGCCGCCCGGGAGCCAAGCCCCTAAGATCGATCCCAATCCGGCGCCGATCATGAGCAGGGGTGCCAGTACTCCACCGGAAGTCCCGGAGCCCAGAGCGATGACCCAGATCACCAGTTTCACGAGCACTAAGCTGATCGCCGCAGATATCAGCAGGTAATGCTGCAGGAGATCTCCGATCACATCGTAACCGACACCGAGCGCTCGCGGCTGCATGAGGCCCCCAAGCCCCACCGCCAAGCCCCCAAGCGCCGGCCACCACATCCAGTGCAGCGGCAGGCGGCTGAATAAGTCCTCGACACAATACAAGAGGTGAGTCATTAGAGCGGAAACCGCGCCGCTGGCAAGCCCTGCCACGCAGCACGACAACATCGCCACCAGACTCGGTGCCTGCGTCTGCAGGGGAAATAACGCGTCTGCCCCGGCCCACAGGGGACGCAGAAACGCGGCAACCGCGCAGCTCAAAGCGACTGGCAGCAGGCTTCTCGGCCTTAACTCGAACAGCAACAGCTCAACGGCCAGCAAGACCGCCGCCAGGGGGGCTCCAAAGACGGCGGTCATGCCGGCGCACGCGCCGGCCACCAGCAGTGCTTTACGTTCCGCCGCTGTCAGATGGAAAGCCTGCGCGAGAAGGGATGCCGCGGCGCCTCCAGTCATGATAATCGGTCCCTCGGCACCAAACGGTCCGCCGCTGCCGATCGCGATGCCGGAGGAGAGTGGTTTGAGAATCGCGATTTTGGGCGACATCCGGCTTTTACCGAACAGAATCGCCTCAATGGCCTCCGGAATGCCGTGGCCGCGGATTTTCTCGCTCCCGTAACGCGCCATGAGACCTACCACGAGACCACCGATCGCCGGGATGAGGATGACCAAGACACCCAAATGATTGTCGGCCGGCGAGCGTTGCGCCAGGGAGATGGTCTGAAAGAAAAACAGGTTGGTGAAGAAGCGAATCGCACCAAGCAGCAGAATGGCGCCGCCGGTACTCATAACCCCTATCGCGAGGGCGAAGGCAGAAAGCCGGATGAGTCGATGATGTCGCGCAAAGTCTCCGCCGTGCGACGCTCCACTTTGCGGCGTTCCCTTAGCTGACATGGGCCACCCGAAATACTTCGCGTAGCGATGGCAGCTCAGTGCGGTGACGTGCCGCAATGCGTGTGACCAATTGGCGCCCGCGAGGCGTCGCATGCACCTCGACCCGCCGCGCATCCTCGCCGTTTCGACATTTGCTCACCAGGCGTGAGCTAATACATCGATTGACGAGCGCGACGGTCCCATGTGCGCTTGATTGCAGACGCAGCGCTAACTCGCCCACCGTCGCCCAATCACGGCCAGGTGTCCCGCAAATATGTAAGAGCAACAAATACTGCTTCGGCGTAATGCCCGCCGCGCGCGAGGCGTGTTCGCTAAAACGCAAAAAACGCGCCAGTTGGAAGCGAAAATTAGAGAGGGTCATCAATTCTTGTTTCGACAACATTCACAAAATCCTAAAGCGACTCGCGCGGGGACAGATATATCATAACGTGATATAACGAACGGCAACAACCATCAGTTGAAATAGATGGAGGCGCGTATGAGTTCTTTATCCTGCCTTGAAAAGAGGGCATTGCGTCCCTCACCTGCAATCTCCGCAAAGTTGCAATGCCATTGACACCACCATCATTCGTGAAATGCATAGCGTGCTCGATTGTCTGCAAACGCCAGGAACCGGCGCGCCTGCCGTGGTGATGACCGGCGGTGGAGGTTCTGTAGTGGCGCGAACCTGCATCCGGTGGATCTGAAAAGCTCGGCATCTCGCCAACGCGCGCACCTTAAAACGCGGCGCTTCATGGATCCAGGCCTGCTGCACGATGCCCGCATGACCTTTCGCTTGACGAAACGGATCGGCGATGGGCGCTCGCTTGCCTCACTTCTCCTTGCGGGGAAAATTGACGCGCAAACCGCTCAAGAGGGGGCCTTGTCTACGCGACAGTTCCGACTGTCGAAGTACATGCCCATGCGCAGGAGATCGCGCGGCGGCTGGTCACGGGTCCCGAGGCGGCTCTCGCGCGGAATAGACATCTGCACGTCTCGGCGTTTGATAATTCTCTGCCGCAGCGATTGCGAGCCGAGCGAAGCGCCCAAGAAATGCTTTTGGGTACGCGCGATTGTGCGAGGGCGTTCGCTCGTTCTTTCGAGAAGCAGGAGCCTCACTCCGCGATGGACGGCGGCCATGCAAGACGATGATCATTAACGTGAGAGGATGCCGTCGGAGAGTCTCAACGATTGATAAGATTGAGAGTCCGAGAATGACTTGGAGGTTCAATCACATGTTGCGCTCGATCGAGAGAGGCAAAATGCTTCGCGTCGAAGTGTTAATACCGCGGTTGCACACACAACGTCAGCATGAGCGGCAATTCCCTGTACGCAACGCGTTCCGAGGCTAGCTCGATTTATCGACCGGATTTCAGAGGAAAAAATCATGCTCGCGAAGGTGGCGAAGGCGATGACCACTACAAGCGAAGAAGAAACGCTCCGCCAGTCAGGGCGAGCGCTGAGCCCCGCCATGCTTACCTACGCGTTCCGCCCGATGTTCATTGCGGCTGGTAGCTGGGCGATCGTGGCCATTCTCGTATGCAGCACGGCGCATGCACCCGACTACTCGGTGTTCACCTGGTTAAGAGCGCGGGACACTCGGTTGCAGAGGAGCAGTCTGTGGAAGTTAACCGGCTTATCATCGAGTTTCTGCGCCGAGCCAAACAGGTAGCGTCATGAGCCATGTATTTCGGCCTGAAGCGGGAACGGCGTCGACCGTCCATGAGCCGCCATCGGCTCTCGTCACGCGGGTTTCTACATAGCCGCCATTCGCAGGGGCGCAGCTTGCCTCGAATGACTGAGTTGGGGTGGGGCCAATGACTCCTACGTGAGCGTGATCCCAGAGTTTTGACCAGCGCCGGGGCTTCCGTTTTCATCCGAGGCATCGAACGGAGACGCACCCCGCGTCCACTCCAAGGTTAGAACGATATACTTTACGATTCACCGAAGGAGTGAAAATTGATCATTGAAAATAATGTTCGCTAGAAACCAAGATCCCTTGGGCCGATAAAAGTAAAACTCCCAGGTTGTCGGTGCCTTTTCGGACTTAAGCACGTAAACAAGTCGTACAATCGATGAACCATAGTCCTCTTCCTTGATGAAATCGTATCCTAGGATTTTCCCGTATAGCGGGAGCCCTGTCTGCGTTTGAGTCTTAAGCAGCGTAACTGCCTGTGGCTTATCCTGGGGTATCGACGATCCATCGAATAGCCGGTCAAACCCATCAGCAATGTCATTTTTTATCACTGAGGAGAAGAATGCGTCGGCCTTATCTTTTGGCGTAGTTGGCGCTGCAGCCACGGAAAAACCAGGAGTGAAAAGCAATAAGGCAACAACGAATTTCATTCGGGACAATCCTTGTATAAGTAAGGTGTTCTACTACCAATTCGACGGCTAGAGCGGCGCATACAAATGCGTTAAATCCGCTACATATCGAGCCGGACCTGTCGGCATCTTCCGGATTTCCTTTACGCAAGCGTTCATAGGAGCCGCATACACTCCCCGGCGAGTGGAGTATATGCATTCTCACTAAATATTTCGTGAAACCCGGCACGTAATGTTACGCCGGAATCGTAGCGCGCGGGCTCGAACGTCTGCTTCACCGCGCCTGAACGGCGGCTCCACGGAGCTACTTACGTTTCGGCGACTTGTCGCGGTTCAAAGGATTAGTCCAGCGCAGTTTGCGGAATCGCGCAAAGTCGGCGTCGGTGGACATGAGCTCACAACCGTGTTGAAGGGCGAGCGCTGCCAGATGAGCATCGGTTACCAGATTGCCGATCGCTTGGCCCTCGATGAGTAAATCCTGATAGACAGACCAGTGGCGCTCAGTCGCGTAGATCAAACGCGTGCACGGTTGGTTGAGCCAGCTCTGAACGCGCGCGATAGCGGCCTTAAGCGGCAGGGGTGTTTCAAAGACGCGAGGATTGGTACCGATCCGGATAAAGGCGCCAATTACCGCCCAGCACAGGCACACCGATGAGGCGCCCGACAATTGCTCGTCCCACCATTCTCGTGCGACATCGTGCTGCGGGCTTAATGCATCTTCGGCGTAGAGTAGGATGTTGGAGTCGACCAGAATCACCGAAAATCCTCGCCCTCGATCTGCGCGAGCAGTTCATGGATATTGTCCAAATTTCGTCCCGCCTTGAGTCCCATTTTATGGGGCTTGGTGCGAAACGGCACGACATCGGGCGTCGTCGCGACAGCACGCAGACCGGCGCGCAGCGCCTCATTGATCACTTGGCGGAATGGCAAGCGAGATTTTGCGGCGGCAGCTTTGGCCTTTTGCAGAACGTCATCGTCGAGAGTGATCGTGGTTCTCATTGCTCTTGGCTCCGAATCAGCAATTAAGCATCATAGCATCATTAGAAATGATGTCAGGGCATCATCATGCTTGTCCGTAACCCATACGACAAGCGAAGACGAGATATGCGCATCCTGTTAATCTTGACGTTTTAGCGCAGTGCTTCGATCATCGAGACTAAGAGGTCCATTCGAACTAACACCGCCTTGGGGAGCTTCAATGATTCGCAACTTCGTCATTGCAACGTGTTTGTCGGCATTGGCCGTACCTGTCGCCACGGCTGCCACCATCGTGGTACCGGCAAAGTCAGGGCCGGAAAGCATTACGATTGCGCCCAACGGTGATTTGATTCTCGGCAGTACGGGAAGTGCGAAAATCTATCGCTCCAAGAAAGGCTCCGGTCAGCCCGCGGTATTTGTGGATGCAAGCGCCGAAGGCGCTGTTTACTTTCTCGGCGTACTGGCTGACGCACCGACCAACACGTTATGGGCCTGCCAAATTTATCCAGCGGCATCTAGCAACCAAGAGCACAGCGCCTTGCGTGGCTTTGATCTCAAAACCGGCGGCGCTAAGTTTCGTTGGGAACTACCCGGCATTACAAATTTGTGCAATGACTTCGTCGTCGGACCCGACAAGGCGCTGTACATCAGCGACACGTTCGGCGCGAAGATATGGCGTCTTAAACCCGGCGCAACCGTGCCTGAAGTATTCAGCGACGATCGCACGCTGCTCGGCATAGACGGCATCACTTTCGTCGGCGACACGCTGTATGAGAACAACGTCATTTTCAACAAGCTCTATCGGGTACCCATGGACGCCAGCGGCAAGGCTGGCAAACCGGTAGACATCTGGCTAGATAAGCCGATCAAGGGTCCGGACGGTATGCGCGCCGCCAACGGCAAATTATTTCTCAGCGAGAATGCAGCCGGCAAGATCGACATGGTAACGGTGAGCGGCGAGACGGCGACTGTCACAATGCTAAAGGATGGACTTGCCGCGCCCACCTCGGTCGAGCCGGCTGGCGGCACTCTCTGGTATAACGAGTTGGAAGCTGATCGCGCAAATTCCATGCGGCTGCCCAAGTAACAGCCGTTGGCGCGCGGCTGTCTCTAGAACCGGCGCGCCGTTGTCCATTTTGAGCGCTTTGGCGAGAAACGCCAGCGAGTCAGTAGCCTGTTCAATCTGCTTCGTGGTCGGCCTGTCTTATCCGTGGCCGGTCCGGGTCTCAATTCGGATTAACACCGGCGCCGCTCCCGCCTGAGCGGGCTGCAAGGCGGCTGCAAACTTGAATCTGTGTGCGCGCAGAACACGATTGTCGTGCTCGCCCGTAGTCACCAGGGTCGCAGGATACTTGGTGGCCGGACTAGCTGGGCCCTGAATCCACTGCGGCGCGCGTATCGCCTTGCATCCACTCGACCACCCGCCACCAAACATGCGATGGCCTAACCAAGGCGTTCTTGCTCAAATCGGATTCGGCATCGGTCTCGGCGGATTCGTAGGTGCGACTTTCGCTGGTGGTGCAACTTGCGTTTGGCCGCCCGTCCTATTGGTATCGTCACTCTGCTGCGAGCTGCCAGGTTTTTGCATGTTGAATTGATCGTTCGGTTGACTAGACATAAATTACTCCATGGTACTGTGAGATTCCAACGTATCTGAAGACCGGGCGGCAGCTTGTAGGCCGCATTCGCCATTGTTCGTCATCGAAAAGCCCTATCGGTGTTGCAACACCGAGCCAGGGTACAAAGAGAGGGCTAGGCTTCAGAGCAAGCTAGCCTCACCATAGCGATCACAAATAGCGCATCAGCCGCTCGATCACTCGATCCAGCGTGAGTACTGTCCATCTGCTGGACGGGATCGCCCGGGAAATGCTCGTTTTCGTGAGGCGAGCTACGTGCCGGTGAACATGAGACGAGAAACGCGATTGAGGCAACAGCCATTAATCCGGTGGCGAGCCAGTCGAGCGCGCTCCACGCACGTCCGATCCTGAATTTACCCATTACCTTAACACTTGTACCCAAACTCATGATCAAGACCATGACTGAGGCTGCGACGACTGCATTGAGTGCTGCAGCCCACACGAGGGCTTTTATCGGGCTCACATTCAATACATTGGCGAGAGCGCCGACAACGGTGGCTGCAGCGATCGTCATATAAAAGGCCTTAAGCTTGGGAGGGATTGCGGGAAAGCCCGACTGGCCATCTTTTCGCTTCGCCCAGCGCATCGGCTGCCGAGCCTGCTAGCACCGGTACTTATAAGAGGCCTGTGCCAATAATTCCTAATGCAAAAAGTGCGAAGGCAAATTGTCCCGCGATGGGTCGCAGTGCTTCTGCCGCCTGAGCAGCACTGACCAATTTGTGGATGCCATGCACGTGAAAAGTGAGGCCTGCCAGAAGAACAGATAGGGACTTATTGTCGTTCCGAGAACGGCGACCACGGTCAACCAGAAATCTTTACTCGCCGAGAAGTGCCGCCAAAGCAGCCCCCTGAAAAACTCGCCCCACGATACGTGCACGACGAACAGCGTCGCAAAGTAGGCGAACAAAGACAATGTGAGCCATCTCAGAATTGTCACATAGCGGGTGTGATGAAGAAATATTTGTCCAGCCGTCCAGCCGTGCAAATCGTGGCGAAGATCAGCAAACACACCGGGATTGGAATTGCAGGCAGGAGCAGGCGTTTCGCCTCGGCCATCGCACCCAATTGAACGGGTAGGTCAAGAGCATGGTCCATGCAAGCTGAAAGCCGAATTGCGCACCAGCTTGCGCATACGTGGCTATTCCGCTCGGATCATCGTCCGCCGCGCCAGTGATGAGACCAGGCCCCAACACGCGGAACCACCGCGGCTTGCTCGGCCCCACGACATCGCTGCGCAGTTGAAGTGGCGGCTTCCTAATTGCATTCTCTCCTATGTCTTGGCGCGTATTCCGCGTCGGGCGAATTCCCGGACACGCCGCCAAACTCAAGGCGGAGTCAACACAAATAACACCAGTGATCTACCCGCCACATCGTACCTGTCGCCGGGATTCCCGCGATAATTGGGCGTAATGAGCGCCACATTGGTGTCGAGCAGCAGGTTCCACGCACCGTCGCCCGCCGCCATAGGGAGGGCGAATTCCACCAGATCATGATGCGCATTCAAAGCAATCAGAGCCACGTATGACATAGGAGACTCCAATAGCGTGCGCCGCCGGTACGGATTCCTTTGTCCCCCTACGCCACGACTGAGTGGTTGCGGCACTTTTGCATCCAAGGTCGCTTGCTAGCATCGAGAACAAGTGAGCAAACTCTGCGCTGCATCAAGTGTGTGGTGCTCCTCGCACGTAGAGTCGCGTAGCAGCTTGAGTATATTGGGTACGAAATGCGTCGATCGATCCAAGAGAAGGTCAATCATTACTCATCCCCTGGGGCTTTTTGAGTTCGCCTCGAGCAGAGACTGGGTGCGCCCCGGTCAAACGCTATGAGGCAAGCGCTCAGCCGGCAATTGGCCTATGGACAGCTTGTCGCAGTGTACTCCCCACCGTGGTCTGGGGCATCGCAATGGCTTTAACACAGGTTAAGGTTGCATGCCCGCGCAGCATTATCGAAGACTCTTGACTCAGGCCGCGAGGACGCGCAACGGCAGGTTTCATTCCCGGGCGACTAAACGCGGCCGCGCGCCGTCCTGCCCGACCGCCGTTCACAGCGGTGTTAACGCACCGCGACGTTGTGAATTGAGTGTGGGTGATTTCAGGGGCCACCACCCGCAGCGATGCAGACGCAGCACGTTGAGGTTGTCGGTTTGTTTGGCGAGCAGGTCCTGCGAGAAATCGACACCAGTTAAGCGGTCGTAAACGCGTGCGAGTTCAACTTGGACATGGTCAGATTGCCGCGCTGCACGAAGAGCTGAAATTGTTGCATCGAATCTTGGGCGAAATAGCTTGATCAAGGACTGAACATTGCCGCCGAAGATAAATGTATTCCACAGGCCTCCGGCGTTAATGAGCTGACGAGCTTGGCGCACGTCCGGGCGTTCGACAAACTGGTAAACACTGGTTGGCATTAGCATCGCATCGTGCCAAGGAATGATATAGCCCAATTGATCATGGGGTCCTTTCGGCACAGCACCCAATAAATAGACCGGGCTGGGCTCGTCAGCGATCCATTCGGCCATATTCATCAGAGAGTTCGTCATTGCCTCTTCATCGTCGACAATATGGTCTGCCGGAAGGAATAGCACTGGCGTCGCCGATGAGATACGGTTTTCGAGCAGCAGCAGAGCGAGCAACACCTCGTATCCCGTTCCTTGGTGCTTGGGCTGGACAAACAGATTGCGGAACTCAAGGTGTTCGAATGCACTCGGCCTCGAAAGGTCAGCAGGGGCTGCAACGACAGCAGCGATCCGGTCGAGCGACGTTACCGTAGTGGCACGGCGCAGCGTAGCGCTCAAAGGATCGCGCTTGCGCAGCACCGGCTGCTGTTCAGCAGCAGCGCATTCCTCCGACGTGATGGGGCGCCGCGAGTCTTCTCGACTTGCCAGAAGTACGCACCAAGGCTCAGTCACTGACTATTTCCCCCTCAAGCGTGCGCGACGCACGCGAGCTGCAATCTTACGCTCCAGAGATGGCAAGGGGGTAACACGCTCGCAATCGACGGGGAGCACTTACACCGAGACCAACACGGCGGTGATTTGGTCGTAACCCGAGGGCGCGTTTCAAGCAAACGACGGCGGAGTCGGTTTTGGGGAGCAATCGCCGCGTCCCTCGGGAGCCAGCAACGACGATAAGCATTATTGCTTTGATGAGGAACTATCATTTTCTTATTTGGATATAGCGATCGTACGAAGAGTGGACAAGTCTGTTCTCAATGCCAGTCGGCCATGTGCAGATAGCTGAATAGCAGTATCGAGTCTCGCGTGCTGCCGGTTGCCGATCGAACCTATTGTTTAGGTTCAAACCGCGGCGAGTGAGTGATCCAGATCGGTCAGTAGGTCATCGATGTGCTCAAGGCCTATCGACAAACGTACGCTGTCCTCGGACACACCCGCATGCTCCAACTCGGCCGGCGACAATTGCCGATGCGTCGTCGAGGCTGGATGCGTTGCCAGAGAGCGAACGTCGCCAATGTTAACGAGCCGAGTGAACAGCTGCAGTGCATCGAGAAAGCGCGCTCCGCGCTCGCGCCCTTGGCCTGCCGGTCCTTTGAGTCCGAAGGTCACGAGTCCGGAGGCCTTGCCGGATAGATACTTCTTCACCAACAAGTGATCCGGGTGGTCCTCGAGACCGGGATACTTGATCCAGGCCACCTTGTCGTGTTTTTTGAGATGGCGCGCGACTTTGAGCGCACTCTCGCTGATCCGGTCCATCCGCAAGGATAAGGTCTCAATCCCTTGCAGGATCAGAAATGCGTTGAAGGGTGAAATTGCGCCCCCGGTGTTGCGCAGGGGCACGACGCGGGCGCGGCCTATATAGACGGCAGGTCCGAGCGCTTCGGTGTAAACGACACCGTGATAACTTGGATCCGGCTCATTTAGCCGCCGAAAACGTTTTTTGTGATCGGCCCACGGGAACTTACCCGAGTCCACGATGGCGCCGCCGATGCTCGTTCCGTGGCCCCCCAGATATTTCGTGAGCGAATGCACGACGACGTCTGCGCCGTGCTTGAACGGTTGACACAGATACGGAGTGGGCACCGTGTTGTCGACGATCAAGGGTACGCCATGACGGTGCGCAATCTGGCCGATGCGCTCGAAGTCGGTGACGTTGCCTTGAGGATTACCGAGCGATTCCGCGAACAGCGCTTTGGTTTTCCCATCGATCAAAGGTTCGAAGGTCTCCGGCCGCCGGTAGTCGGCGAAACGCACTTCGATGCCGTACTGCGGCAGCGTATGCGCAAACAAATTGTAGGTGCCGCCATACAGTGCGCTGGAGGCGACGATATTGTCTCCTGCTTCCGCGATCGTGGTGATCGCGTAGGTCGTGGCAGCCTGCCCCGAAGCTAGTGCGAGCGCAGCAATGCCTCCCTCGAGCGCCGCCAGGCGTTGCTCGAGCACATCCTGGGTTGGATTCATGATCCGCGTGTAGATATTTCCAGACACCTTGAGATCGAACAGGTCTGCACCGTGCTGCGCACTGTCGAACGCATACGCGACCGTCTGATAGATCGGCACCGCGACCGCCTTGGTCGTCGGGTCGGGAGAATATCCGCCGTGAACGGAAAGGGTTTCGAAGCGCCATTTGTCGCGGCCGCCGGGTTGTGCCATGTGAGTTGTCCAATGAGTCGATGAGCGTGAGCCTAGGAGAATCGCGAAGCAGGCGGCCAATTACCTTTTGGCATTTGCTTATGCGGTTGCTGTCAGCGCAATGTCAATTTTTATGGCGGTTTCTCTACCCCAATATTGTTATTAAGAGATGAACTGAAAAGGAGATACGTATGGAGAAAAATGAACCGCTCACAAAGTTTCACGCCCAAAAGCGCTGGTCGCGGGATGCAATCAAGCAATTCGCCTTCAAGCAGCCCCCGCGTGCGGCCGCTCATGTGGTCTCTCGCGCTCAGAAAGCTGCAGGGTCGCATCGTGCATCTACCACCCATGCGGCAGGTTTGCCGGCAACCGCGGACATCACGGCTGTCCCGGAGATTCTGCAGCCGCGCCGACGCTTTCATGCCAATGGGCAGTCCGTCAGGCCGCTGACGGTGTATCCCCCCGATGGCCGGAGTGTGTTCAAGGACACCACCTATCCATGGCGCGCATGCGGCCTTGTTACAACCAACGCGGGACGGGGAGCGGGAGCCCTGGTGGGTCCGCGCCACGTGCTTACCGCGAGTCATCTGGTTGGTTGGACGAATACCGATGCCGGCCTGGCTGCATTTCCAACCTGATTACTACGACGGGGATGTATTCCAGTCTTCTTATTCGGAGAAAGTCTATTTCTACCAAAAAATCGGCACGCCGGACAGCGAGTACGAAGCGGCTGAGAATTACGTGGTGTGCGTCCTGCAAGACCGCCTGGGCGACCAGTTGAGCTGGTTTGGAACGACCAGCTACGATGATTCCTGGGATGGGACCACTTATTGGAATCACGTGGGTTACCCCGATGACGTCGGCGGCGGCACGAAGCCGGCGTGGGAGCTGTGGTTCAGCATCAAAAACTCCTGGTCGCCAGGATTCTTCGAGGGTGGCTCGGGTCTTAACATCGAGACGTTTGCAAGCCTTAACCACGGCGACTCAGGCGGTCCAATTTTTGGTTGGTGGGGAGACGGCGGCCCGGACGGCAAGTCAGACGCAGGTCCCTACATCGTTGCCGTCGTCAGCGGCGAGGGCTCGCTTCCGCCGGTCTACTCTGACCTTACGGAAAGGACAGCGAATTGGCTGGCAGGGGGCTCTGAACTGGTCGACTTGGTAATAAAAGCCGTCAACGAAAATCCTTGAACGCCCATGATTTTCCTTGCGGCACAATATGTCGGCTCAAGCGAAGGCCGCAATGTCACAATGAGCGCCACGAGGTACCGCACCCAGGTCGCGCGACCTTGTTGGGGACTGGCTGATCAACTAAAACGCAGAGCGAGCCGTGACCAAACTCGACCAAAAATCGCCCGCGAAAAGCCGCAAAAAATCTGCGCGCGGTCGTGCGAAGAAATCCGACGACGGCGTGAAGACCCGCGGCCGTCTATTGGATGCGGCTGAATCGTTGTTTGCCGAGCGAGGATTCTATGGAGTGACCGCGCGGGCGGGTTTGTAGCGATGATCACCGCCGAACGTCTGAGCGGACGCGCCTGAGCCGATCCGTACTCGTTTGTGTTGATTGAGTATCATCGCGAAATGTTTACCCTATCGCCACACTCGGTCGTAATTCAGGATCACCTCTCGGCCGTCCCCCAGTGGCTCATCTTTCGCAATCCGATCGCCTCGATCACTTCATCTCTTGTTGCGGAGGTGATGCCATGCCTGCGGGAGATTGAGGCGCAAACGGCCAAGGGATTATATGCCGCGGGGTTTGTGAGCTACGAAGCCTCCGCCGCCATGGAGCCCGCGTTGGAAACTCACCTTCCTAGCGGGATCCCGGCAATATGGTTTGGAATTTATGATGCCCCAGAAATATTGATATTGCCCAAAGCGGATTCGAAAGCATTTGACTTAGGGTTCTGGCGACCGTCCGTTTCTTTGAAGGAGTACCGCGAATCGATTGAGCAGGCCAAAGAGCGCATACGGCGTGGAGATACTTATCAGGTCAATTACACCTTGCGTTTACGGAACACTTTCAATGGAGATCCGTGGGCGTTCTTTGTGGAGCTCTACGAGGCGCAACGCAGCAGCTATTCGGCCTACATCAATCTTGGTCGATTTCACATCTGTTCGGTGTCGCCGGAACTGTTTTTCTCTCTGGAGCAAGGCCAACTCACTTGCAAACCCATGAAAGGAACCGCCAAGCGCGGCGATACCACGCTTGAAGACGAGGCGTCTGAGCAGTGGCTCATCTCCTCAGCGAAGGACCGTGCTGAGAACGTCATGATCGTAGATATGATCCGCAGTGACATGGGTAGAGTTGCCGCTCCCGGCAGTGTCCGGGTCGAAAAGCTCTTCTCCATTGAGAAGTATCCCACCCTGCTGCAGATGACCTCGACAGTGACCGCGCGTACCACGGCTCCGATATCCGAGATTTTTCGCGGCATGTTTCCATGCGCCTCGATCACCGGCGCACCGAAGGTCAAGACGATGCAGATTATCAAACAACTGGAGCCCGACCCGCGCGGCATCTACACCGGTTCAATCGGCTACATCTCGCCGGATGCCCGCAGTCAATTCAATGTAGCCATTCGCACCGCAGTGATCGACATGCAGGAAAAGTCTGCCGAATACGGCGTCGGCAGCGGCATCGTCTGGGACTCGCAGGCCGACGATGAATACGCGGAGTGCCAGACAAAAGCCCGTGTTCTATTTTATGGACATCCGGAGTTCGATCTCCTTGAATCGGTATTGTGGACCCCGGCGCATGGATATTACCTGCTTCATCACCACCTGCAGAGATTGCAAGATTCGGCCCAGTACTTTCAATTCAATTTGGATCTTGAGCAATTGCAGCAGAAGTTGCAGAAGCTCGCGCTTGCCGAGCACCAACAAAGCAGAAAGATCAGAATTACCGTGTCGCGCAGTGGAGATCTCGCCCTGGAGTCGCTTCCCGCCGATTCTATTGCCGGATCGAAGATCGGCGTTGCGAGAACCGCTATCCTACGGTCGGCTTTCCTATGTCACAAAACGACTTACCGGAAACCCTACTCAGAATTGCTGGATCAACAACCCGGCGACAACGAAAGGCTATCCGACCTCATTTTCTGGAATGAGACCCACGATGTTACCGAATCAAGCATCGCCAACGTCGTGATCGCGGAGCGCGGAGAACTCATCACTCCGCCTCTGGAGGAGGGCCTGCTCGCTGGGGTCTTTCGCAAACATCTCTTGCAGGAGGGCGTCATCAGAGAGCGGAAAATCCGCCTAGATACCCTGGTGAATTCCCAGGCAGTATTTCTCGTTAATTCGGTGCGGGGATGGATGCCGCTCGACAAGGTCGCCGCCGACCCGATCTGGATGATAAGGAGTGATTTTAACTACGAGACCCCCAATTTTGAAGGTTAGAGAGCCAGTTGTTATGGGAACAATGCTTCGTTTAATGGGTCGAGCGCAGTCTTAAGCTCTTCCGGTCTAATTCTCAGGACCTCGAAAAGCCCGCGCTGCAGCAGATTGAATCAAAATCAGTTGCGCCTGAGGCTTGCGTGGCGAATTTGAGCGCGCCGATTGCGGATTCCAATTTTTGCGCGTGCAACAGCGCGTCCTCAACGCAGCGACGCACAAGCGCCGTCAATTTCATCAACGCAGGCGCACGCGATGGTGGTTGCGTGTGGGAGAAAGCCGGCAACAAATGCGACGCGCATCGCATTTTGCAATTCCTAGACTTGCATCAAGTAAACATGTTTGCGCTCGTGCCCTTAATGCGTTACACATAATGCCGATAGATAAGAGATACAAAAAGAAGAAAAGGGGAGACGAGAGACGAGCGAAACGAGTAACTGTAGTTGGCGCACTTTGTGAGGTTGAACCATGGCAACGAGCGCATTACTGATCAGCGATTTCAAATCATCCTACGACCAGAGCGTAGCAGCAGACTACACGCTCCCTGAATACTTCGATCTGTGCCGCAACGATCCGATGACTTACGCGCTCGCGGCGGAGCGAATGGTGAAGGCCATCGGCGAACCTCGGCTGGTCGCCACGAAATCGGACCCACGCCTGCTGCGACTGTTTGGCAATCGAACCTTGAAGTTTTACGACGCTTTTGCCGATTTCTACGGCATGGAAGGCGGCATCATCGAAGAAATCGTTTCCTTTTATCGTCACGCGGCTCAGGGCCTTGAAGAGCGCAAGCAGGTGCTTTATCTGCTAGGGCCGGTCGGCAGTGCGAAGAGCACGCTAGCCATCAAGCTGAAGAGCCTGATGGAACGTTACCCCATCTATACGCTGGTCGATGGCGATACCGGCGAGCGTAGCCCGTTGCTGGAGTCGCCCTTGGGACTATTCTGCCCGGAGAAGTTCGGCGCTCGATTGCAGAGTGAATACGCTATCTCGCCGCGTTACCTCACGGGACTATCGAGTCCCTGGGCTCAGAAACGCATGCATACGTATCACGGCGATCTATCGCGCTTTCGCGTGCAGCGCATCTTTCCGTCGGTACTGAATCAAAGAGCGGTCGCCAAGACGGAACCGGGCGATGAGAATACCCAGGATATCAGCTCGCTGGTCGGCAAGGTCGACATGCGCAAGCTCAGCAAACTGAGCCAGGATGACCCGGATGCCTACAGCTACTCGGGAGGTCTGTGCCTGACCACCCAAGGTCTTCTGGAGTTCGTCGAAATGTTCAAGGCGCCGATCAAGGTGCTGCATCCTTTGCTAACGGCCACTCAAGAGGGCAATTTCAAAGGGACCGAAGGATTCGGTGCCATGCCCTATCAGGGTACGATCCTCGCGCATTCGAACGAAAGCGAGTGGCGGAAGTTCAGCAGCAATCGCGACAACGAAGCGTTCCTGGACCGCATCTTCATCGTCAAGGTTCCTTACTGCCTACGCGTGACCGAGGAAGTCGCGATCTATCAGAAGTTGCTGCGGGAATCGACGCTGGCTAAGGCGCCATGCGCGCCCGGCACCTTGCCGATGCTGGCGCGCTACATGGTCCTGTCGAGGCTCAAAGCGCCCACCAACTCCAGTATCTATTCCAAACTGCGCGTCTATGACGGCGAGAACCTGCGCGAATCGGATCCACAAGCGAAGAGCGTCGCCGAGTACCGCGAGGCGGCTGGTGCCGATGAAGGCATGAGCGGATTCTCGACCCGATATGCGTTCAAGCTCATTTCGAAAGCCTTCAATCGCGACTCCTCCGAGGAATCCGCAGACCCGGTGACCCTCTTGAAGGTCATCGAGGAAAGCATCGGTACCTCCGATTTCAGCGCCGATCTGCAAAAAGCGTGCATGGTGCATCTGAAGGACTTCCTCATCCCGCGCTATCTTGAGGAGCTGACAAAGGAAATCCAGGCCGCGTATCTGGAGTCCTATGCAGACTATGGACAGGAACTCTTTGACCGCTATGTGGCATTTGCCGACTTTTGGATTCAGGAAGAGGTCTACGTGGATCCGGCAACCGGCGTGGCCTTCGACAAGTCGACGCTGAACTCCGAACTCGAAAAAATGGAAAAGCCCGCCGGTATCGGCAACCCGAAGGACTTCCGGCACGAAATCGTCAATCACGTGCTGCGCGCGCAGAACAAGACCGGCGGGCAGAAGCTGGTCTGGACCAGCTATCAAAAGCTGCGCGAAGTGATCGAAAAGCGTATGTTCGCCGCGACCGACGACCTGTTGCCCGTGGTGTCCTACTTTGCCAAAGGCAATGCAGAGGATGAGAAGAAGCACGAGGCCTTCATAGCTCGCATGAAAGCGCGCGGTCACACGCCGACTCAGGTGCGCCGTCAGGTTGAATGGTGGACGATGGCCCGGCGGCAGTGAACCCAGTAGCGCAGGAAACGGCAGCGTGAGCAGCGTCATCGTCGACCGACGACCGGATAAGGGCAAGGGTACCGCGAATCGGCAACGTGTCTTGAAGCGACTGGAGGGTGCCCTGAGAGCCCAAGTCGACCAAATGATCGCGCGCCGCAAGCTCAATGAGCAAGATCAGGCCGCGGATGTCGCGATCCACCGCAAGGATGTCAAGGAACCAAGCTTTTCGCTCGATCCTAAGTCCGGGGCTTCGGGCCGCGTGCTGCCGGGCAACGAGCGGTATCGCGTCGGCGACAAAATTCCGCGCGAGCCGTCCCAAGACGCGGGTCGGGGATCAGCTCCCGGCGAAGGCGAATCCGATCAGGAGGATATGTTTCGCTTTGCGCTGTCACGCGAAGAATATCTATCGCTGCTCTTCGATGAACTCGAACTGCCGCCGCTGATCAAAAAGGACCTGCTGGAAATCGATGCGAACAAGTTTCGACGCGGCGGCGTCGTGCGCTACGGCAATCCGAGCACGGTTTGCGTCACGCGCACCTTCAAGGCATCTATTGGCCGGCGCGTAGCCGCCGAGGCGCATTTTGAGGAAGCCCTCGACGCGGCGGAGGGGGCGCTGCGTATTGCGCGCTCCAGCGCCGTACCGGCGCGCGTGCAGGCCGCGGAGCTAGAGCTTAAGGAGGTGCGCCAGCGCGGCGCGGACATTCCTTTCTTGGATCCGGTCGATCTGCGGCACCGCAGTTTGATCGAGGTGCAGTCGCCGCGCACTGCCGCTGTAATGTTCTGTCTCATGGATGTATCCTCGTCCATGGATGAGGAGCGCAAGGACCTGGCGAAGCGCTTCTTCACGCTGTTATATCTTTTCCTGAGCCGCAAGTACGCCAAAGTCGAATTGGTCTTCATCCGCCATACCGATCAGGCGCAAGAGGTTGATGAGGAAACATTCTTCAACGGGACGCAGGCTGGCAGCACCAAAGTCTTGTCGGCCCTCGCCAAAATGAACGAGATCATCGGCCTGCGCTATCCCGCCTCGAGCTACAACATTTTCGGCGCACAGGCCAGCGACGGCGACTCCTTCGGCACCGACTCGACCGAATCATCCGGCTATTTGCTCTCGCAGCTGTTGCCGTGTTCGCGCTACTTTGTCTACACCGAAGTGGGTGAACGAGCGACAGCGGAGTCGAGCAGCTTGTGGACGGCGTATAGCGACATCGAAAGCGATCACTTCAATATGGCGACGGTCGGGGCCCGTAATGAGATCTACCCGGCGCTTGCCAAGCTGTTTCAAACAGAACAGCCCGCTGCAATCGCGTCGGGACCTTAGTCCATGCGGGATTCCAGATTCAGCGGCAGCGAATGGACCTTGGAGGATCTGCTCGGCATCGAGCAGATTTGCGCGCGCCACGCCGAACGCTATGTCCTCGATACCTTTCCCAACCAACTGGAAGTGATCACCAGCGAGCAGATGCTGGACAGCTATGTCTCCAGCGGCCTGCCGGTCAACTACGGGCATTGGAGCTTCGGCAAACAATATCTGATCGAGAGCGGCAAATATCGCTCAGGTGCAAACGCCCTGGCCTACGAGATCGTCATCAACACGAACCCGTGCATCGCGTTCCTGATGGAGGGCAACTCACTGGCGATGCAGGCGCTCGTGATTCCTCATGCCTGCTTTGGCCACAACAGCTTTTCCAAAAGCAACTATCTATTCACTGAATGGACGCAGCCGGACGCAGTGCTCGATTACATGCTGTTTGCCCGCAATTACATTGCCGACTGCGAAGAGCGCTATGGCGCAGCGGAAGTCGAGCAGACTCTCGATGCGCTGCATGCGCTGCGCGACCAAGGCCTCGACAAGTACAAGCGGCCGCGAAGGCTCGACACTCGCAAGGAACGCGCGGAACAAGCAAAGCGACTGTCGGCGGCTCAGGAAGCCATGCGCCAAGGCGAATATTACAGCCTCGTACCCAAGGCACCGAAGTCGGCCGATGCCGAGCCCACGTTTCCGGCGGAGCCGGAGGAAAATTTACTGTATTTCGTGGAGAAGCACGCGCCCAAGCTTGAGCCCTGGCAGCGAGAACTCGCTCGCATCGTGCGCAAAATCGCCCAGTACTTCTATCCGCAGCGCCAGACGCAGGTCATGAACGAGGGCTGGGCGACGTTTTGGCATCACCGGCTGATCAACGACATGTACCAAGCGGGGCAGATCGACCAGGGAATACTGCTCGAGTGTCTGCACTCTCATACCAACGTAATCAAGCAGCCGGATTATGCGCGATTAAATCCTTACGCACTCGGCTTCGCGGCGTGGAACGAGATCAAACGCGTATGCGAGGCGCCGAGCTCGGAAGACCGAGAACATCTACCGGGCATCGCGGGCAAAGATTGGCTGGAAACATTCCACGACATCATGCGAAATTATCGCGACGAGAGTTTTTTGCTGCAGTTCTTGACGCCGAAGTTGGTGCGCGAGTTTCGCTTAATGGGTATCCAGACCAGCGACGGCCTGGACCATTGGACGGTGAGCGACACGGCGGGGTCCGAGGGATTCAATGCAATTCGCAGCCAATTGGCTGCCTCGTATCGCCTCGAGAATTATATGCCGGAAATATCGGTGGTCCGCTACGGCCGAGATTCCGATAGAAAGTTGACGCTGCAGCACCAAAGCTACCACGGCAGATTGCTACACGAGGATGAGACACAGCAAACGCTCAAGCATTTGCGCTGGCTGTGGGGATTTGAGGTGTCACTCGAAGCAATCGATCAGAACGGGCAGGCGCTCAAGACCTATTGATATTCCGGGTGCTGTCATCGTCGCCTTTACCTCGCCGCCGCCTGCGGCCGCCTTGCTGAGCGTTGCTGCTGCGGCAACAACCAGCGCTGCCCAGTAGCCGCTTGTGCGACCGAAGGTTTTGATCGTCGATTCCCGCGCACACAGCGTAAGCGGCCTCGCGACCACTGGCAGGGCGGGCAACAGCGTTTGTCAGAATGCACCAAAAACGGGCGACCTGCGTTCCTGAGACCTGTATCACCTTCTACCCTGGTCCGTGGTGGAATACTATCGTTTGCGTAAGCGCGCGGAAGCATAATGAAAAACTCTGTAGGGTCGTTTGCTTTCGTTAAAATCGGGCACTTTTCGGGTACCAACGATCACGTCCTTGAACATTTACGGCGTCAGTTTCTCGATTTAGAAGCTGATGTAATCGATGTATCGGACTTCAAGGTCCTTGGTCGATCGAATGCGGCACAACTGCTTTACTCTGTAGCACGCGAATACGGGCTAACTTCCTGCCTGACGAAAAGCCACTTCCGTTCACGTGCCATTCGAACCGTGTATTTTTTCAGCAAAGTTCGCGACCGCCTGCTGCAGCGCCTATCGCAGAGACCATACGCATTTACGTTTCAAACCCAGTCGTTGTTTGACGCGAGTATTCCTGAGACACCGCATTTCGTCTACACAGACCACGCGCACCTCGCCAATCTGACTTATCCGGGCAGAGGGCAAGTGCCAATGGCATCCGCGGCGTGGATCGAGCTGGAAAAATCCATATACAAGAATGCGCGCTTGAATTTTACAATGAGCTCGCACGTATCGCGCTCACTGCTCGAACAATATGGTTGTTCAGCAACCCGAATGCAGTGTGTCTACGCCGGCAGCAATGCCACAACAATCGATCCAGAAATGGGCTTTGAGCGTTTTGCGCAAAAGAGGATTCTATTTGTCGGAATCGATTGGGATCGAAAGGGCGGACCGGTTCTGTTGAAGGCATTTCGTGAAGTGAGACGCGCACATCCGACGGCCGAACTCATTATCGTCGGATGCAGACCCGATGTTTCCATGGAGGGTTGTCGAGTCGTGGGGCAAGTTTCTTCGGCGGAGGTCGCAAAGTTCTATCGATCTGCGTCCGTGTTTTGTTTGCCGACCACGGTAGAACCATTCGGTATCGTTTTCGTGGAGGCGTTTGCTCACGGGCTGCCGATTGTCGCAACGAATATCGGTGCACTTCCGGATTTCGTTGAAGAGGGTGAGTCTGGATATCTGGTCCGTTGTAACGACCCGGCGCAATTGGCAAGTCGACTCATCGACCTCTTGGCCAATCCGGCACGCTGTATTCAATTCGGCGCTCGCGGTCAAGCCATGGTGAGCGATCGATACACATGGCAAGCGACGGCCGAAAAACTTGCTACTCACATCAGGCGGTGTGTCCCTCTCGATTCTCGCGTTGTTCCAGTGCGCAAACAACGGCCCCTGCCTGAGGCACACTTGGATCCGAGCGTAGCGCTATGACAGTGCCATTTCGACGCCCCGGTGAATTGCGTTTGCCGATTTAGGTGAATCCGAATGCGGCAGCCGAGAACCATAGTCATTGGTCTGGACTCTCTTGATCTTCGACTCGTTGAACGATGGGCTTCGATCGGCGAGCTTCCGTGTCTTGAAAATCTACTCGCCACCTGCCCGACGCTCATGCTCAGTACGCCCAGTCGCGTGCTGCAGGGTACTGTATGGCCAAGCTTGCTGACCGGCCTCAGTCCCGGGCGGCACGGCATCTACTTTCAATGTCAGTTGAGGAACCGTACCTACGCACTGATGGACAGATTCGCCGACTACAAGGTGAAGCGCTTCTATGAGCACCTGGGGGATGCCGGCTTGCGCTGCGGACTCGTCGACATTCCCACGGATCGTCCGCTCACAACGATGCGCGGCGTGCAGGTGGTTGAGTGGGCACCGGAATTTACCTTCTGGCAGTATGCAACGGTGCCGCGCAGCTTTGCCCGCTACATTCGATCGCAAATTGGCGAAAATCCCTTGACCAAGCACTGGAATTCCGGCGACTCGCAGGAAAGCCACCTGAAGCTGTGCACGGCGCTGGAAACGAGTGTACGCATGAAGGCAAAGTTGAGCAGATATCTCATTGGGCGACCGGACCTCGATTTGGTGTTCTGCGTATTCGGTGAAGCCCACAAGGCTGGGCATTGGCTTTGGAAGTACTCCGACGAAAGTCACCCCAATCATGAGATCGCCCCGGCTGCGCTGAAGAATGGACTTTTGAACTCGTACAAACAGATTGACCGCGCGCTGGCGGAGGTGACCGAACTGGTATCTCCCGAAGACAATCTGATTGTGTTCTCCGATCATGGAATGCAGCCTGCCTATCGAGGTGATCATCTAGTCGATTTGATACTCGCAAAGTTAGGGATGCTGGTTTACGACGGATCACAATCCGCCCGGCAGGCCGCTGCGCACATGCCAATTGCTCCTGAAGCCCAAGCCCGGCAGTTCTTTCGTAATGTCAAACTGGCCATCAAGCGCCGCTTGCCTGAGGCCGCGTTAGCCGCACTGGAGAGAAAGAAGAATTCATTTCCGGGTGTAGTTTGGAACCAGACCCGAGCATTCTCGTTGCCTACGGATCGAAATTCGCATATTCGCGTCAATCTCCGGGGCAGAGAACCGATGGGACTGGTCGAGCCCGGCAGCGACTATGAGTCAGTGCTCGACGAACTGGAAGGGGCGTTCAGGACGCTGGTCAATCCACTTACCGGACGTGCGGCCGTAGAGGAGGTCTTTCGGATCAGAGCCCTATTTCCGGGAGAACGCTCGGAGGATTTTCCGGACCTTGCAATATTGTGGAGCGCCGAGGCGCCCATCGACGAAGTCCGTTCGCCAAAAGTGGGCGTCATTCAACATGGAATACGCGAACTTCGATCCGGCAATCATCGTGCAGAGGGATTCTTGCTTGCGCGCGGGCCGAACTTCAAGGCGGGAAACGGAAAATATCAAGGCGACATACTCCAGATCGCACCGACGCTGCTACATCTCCACGGCGTGGCTATTCCGGATAAATATGAGATGTTGCCGCTCGACGTGATTCTGAGATGACACAGAGCGAGCCGCGTCGAATGAGTCATCCCACGCCGAGATGACGCCGCAGACGGTTTTTGATTTTCACAGCTAGGCGCCGCGCAAGGATGTTGAGGCGTACTCGGCAGGAATTCGGAACGATCAGATAAGCGTCCGGAAAACTTGAGACGAGAGATGCTGCAACGGAGGCCGCGATCGAATCGGCATAAGTTTCGCGCAGCGCACGTGCGAGTTTAGGTTGTCCAAGCCACTCAGCTAATTCCGCTTGCAGCTGACTGCTCTGCCGGATCGCCTCGATGCGTTCATTGGCGTTGGACGCATAGTTCGCTGCGAGATCGCGATAGTCGTCCAGCTCGTTGGCCAGTTGTATCAACAGGACATCGCGTTCCGCGGACGACATATCTTTGAATCTCGCGTGACTTGCCTTAAGGCCGGTCACGCTTCGGGAACTCAGCGTGTACGCAGCAACCAGCGTCTCCGCTTCTGTGCCAATGGCCGCGCGGAGTTTTTTTCGTTTCCGCGGAGTCATACCCTCCAACGAATTGGGAAAGTCGCCTTCTTGGTAACTTGCGTGCGACAGCGCGGCAACCACCAAAGGAACTGGAGCCTTCAGCCAAACAAGAACCGCGCCGGTGCCTACTAGATGCGCAACGAACGGCCTTCCGCAAGACCGAAATCGGTTGGCGAAAAGTTTTGTCGCAGTTCGGTAGGCGTCTGCAACCGTGCCTAACTCAGCCACTGAGTAGCCATTGCTGCACATTTGTTGAAAAAGCTGCAGATTGGTCTGAGCGATTTGCCCAACGATGGGGTCCGCTAGCGTGGTCATATTGAATTGTTCCTGGTATGCGAGCCGCGGCGCCGTATTCAATGCGACGCCAAGCAGGAGGATTATCGTCCGTACGACGAGCCCGACGACGTATTTTTTTTGCATCGCGCCCGCGCACTCGGAATCTGTCAAATTCTCGCGGCCGGTCGACCGATTTAGTTGAAGGGGACTCCGCTTCGGCAATCGTGTGGATTCGGCAAAACCTTCGAAGCGTGCCGACAGGCTAGAGCTTGGCAATTCGCGGGCCTCTTTGCGATACGCGTCGCCATGAATCTCTCGGCTTCGCAGTTTCGGCACGGTAAGTCGTTGGAAACCGTGCAGGAGGCGTTAGAGGACGCGGAACTCGATCCCGCCCTCTTGGAAGTAGAGCTGACCGAAAGCGCCATGATGAGCGATCCTGGAGGGTCGATTAGGATTCTCGAGCACCTGAGCGTCATGGAAGTTCTGGTTTCGGTCGACGATTTTGGCAGATGACGCCTCTATTGTGCGGGCGATTATATTGCTCGCGCATAGCTTGAATCTCAAAGTCGTTGCGGAAGGGGTCGAAACAATCGAGCAGCTCGAATTCCTCAAATCCGTCGACTGCGATCAATGTCAGGGTTATTACTTTAGCAGGGCACTCCTCGTCGCAATGCAGCGCACCCACAGCAAACTCTCGGTCTAGCGGAGAGGGTAGCTGCCTGGCGCGATCCAGACGGGATGGGTAGCTAGCCAAAAGCTGCGGTGAGCGTGCGTTTGAGGTAGGCTTGCAGGATGGGTGCAAACGCGGATGGGGTGAGCGAGCTGCAGGCGTTCCTTAACGCGCACCCCCGCCGCCGCTATCGGCAGGGTGTCGGCTCCATTCCGATCAAGGCGATTCGTGCCGCTTCGCAGCCAACTCGCAGCGAACCTCGACCCGAGCTTCTCGAGGAACTCGTTGCCTCGATCAAGGCTACCGGCATCATCCAGCCTCTTATCGTACGGCCGCTGCCTGGGTTCCCGCATCAGTTCGAGGTGGTGGCTGGCGAGCGCCGCTTTAGGGCCGCGCAGCTCGCGGGACTCGACGACATCCCGGCTGTGATTCGCGAGTTCAATGATCAGGAAGCGCTCGCGGTTTCGCTGATCGAGAACATCCAGCGTGAGGAGCTTAGCCCCGCAGACGAGGCGCGAGCGCTAAAGCGGCTGATAGAGGAATTCACTCTTACTCACGAGCAGGTAGCGCACGCAATCGGCCGCTCGCGCGCAGCGGTGAGTAACCTGCTGCGCCTACTTGACCTGCCCGCTGAGGTCACCACGATGATGGACAGCCGAGCGATCAGCATGGGGCACGCCCGCGCCTTGCTTGGCCTTGAGGATGATGAGGAGCGCGTGCGTCTCGCGCAGATGATCGCCACGCGTCAATGGAGCGTGCGCGAGACCGAGTCTCAGGTACGAAAGGCGGCGCAGTCGCGAATCGGACGCGCGTCAGCGGCGCCTCCTCAGCTAATAGTTATCAGCGAAGTGATGCGCGCCCGCGGCATGCGCGTTGAGATTCAGCAGCGTGCCGATGGCACGGGCAAGATCGTGGTCGAGTTCGACGATGCGCCGGCACGCGATGCGGCGCTGGAGCGGATCAAAGCGCTCGCATCCTAGCCCGCGGCTCAGCCCGCGGGCGTCACATCGACAGCAAGCACCATGACATTGCGGTTGTTTGGCAGCGTGATGCCTCTTGACGGTCTTGGCACTATTGATGGCAAAGGAGTATAGCCGTACAGATAGCAAGGACCGGTTTGTGTGGCTCCGGTCGGTCCGAGGGCGCCACCACACAGGCCATGATTGGCCAAAGTTATCTCTTATCGTCGCTGGACTTGTTCTATGCTTCTGCATGGCTCAGCGTGCTGTTGATTCCCCTGTGCTTCTTGGTGCGGCGACTTTCTGGCGGCGGTGCCGCGCCGGTGGCCGCAGAGTAACCTCATGAGCTTTGACTGGCGCGCCGGCTACCCGTCAGTTCGATTGCCGGTGTTCGCCCGCAACATCGTCTCCACCTCGCATCCGCTGGCCGCGCAAGTGGGCCTGTCGCTGCTGAAACGGGGTGGCAATGCCGTGGATGCCGCCATCGGCGCGGCGGCCGCGATGACCATCCTGGAGCCGTGCAGTAACGGCTTGGGCTCCGATGCCTTTTGCATTTTGTGGGACGGCCATAAGCTGCACGGCCTCAACGCCTCCGGACCTGCGCCCGCGGCCTGGACTTTGGATTATTTTCGGAAAAAATATGGCGAGGACGCACGGCAGCCGCCGATGCGCGGTTGGGACTCCGTGACCGTGCCCGGCGCCGTCGCCGCCTGGGTTCAACTGTCTCAGCGTTTCGGCAAATTGGCTTTTGGTGATCTGCTCGCTCCGGCGATTGACATTGCCGAACGCGGCTATGCGGTTCCTTTGGTGGTTCAGGAAAAATGGGCTGCGGCTGTCGCGGACCTCAAAGAGCTACCAGGCTTTGCAGAAGTCTTCATGCCCGGCGGGCGCGCGCCGCTTGTTGGCGAGCGCTTCGTCTTCTCAGGTGCGGCGCGCGCGCTTCGCGCCATTGCGCAGACACGGGGCGCCGCTTTCTACGGCGGCGAGATCGCGGCCGCCGCCGCGGCGCATGCGGCCAAGCACGGCGGCGCAATGCGCATCTCCGACTTCGAAGCGTTTTCGCCCGAGTGGGTGACGCCCATCGGCATGGATGTCTATGGCCATCGGCTGCACCAGATTCCGCCGAACGGCCAGGGCATCGCGGCCTTGATTGCGCTCGGTATTCTGCAACATGTGGACGTTGCGGCGCATGCGGTGGATAGCGCAGCGGGCCTGCATCTGCAAATAGAAGCGATGAAATTGGGATTCGCGGATACCTATGCGCACGTGGCCGACCTGATTGCGATGCGCCGCTCGGTCGAGGAGATGCTCGATCCTGCGTATCTTAAAAAGCGCGCCGCGCTCATTGAGCCTCAGCGCGCGCAAAGTTTTGGCGAGGGTCATTCGGACAAAGGCGGCACCATCTATCTGACCGCGGCGGACGAGCGCGGCATGATGGTGAGCTTTATTCAAAGCAACTACATGGGGTTCGGCTCCGGTGTAGTGGTGCCTGAATGGGGACTGTCGCTGCAGAATCGCGGACACGCCTTCTCGCTCGATGCGGCGAGTACCAATTGCGTCGCGCCCCGCAAGCGGCCGTTTCACACCATCATTCCCGGCTTTCTGACGCGCGACGGATTGCCGCAAATGAGCTTCGGCGTGATGGGCGGCAATATGCAGCCGCAGGGACATCTGCAGACCCTGGTGCGTATGCTGGTGTACGGGCAGCAGCCGCAAGCGGCCTGCGATGCGCCGCGGTGGCGGTTCAATCAGGGCCTGTCGATCAATGTCGAGTCAGCGATGCCGAGCGCCACGTCGCGCGAACTGCGGGCTCTTGGCCATCAAATTGAAGTCATTCAAGACAGCTATCAGGATTTCGGCGCCGGTCAGTTTATCTGGCGCCTGGGCGATCCCGCAGTGGAAGGATATGTGGCGGCGAGCGATCCGCGGCGCGACGGTCAAGCGGCTGGGTTCTGAGCGAACCGTCGCCCTTACTGGGGCATCTTATTTCCGTTTGCCTTGAATTTTTCGCCAAGCGCAGTCAGAGCGCCGCCGCCTTTGGGGTTGGTGTGACAGTCTGCGCAGGCCTTGCCCGTTTCTGCCGCGAATTTAGCAGTCGCGGATGCAGGTCCAGAGATTACAAGCGCGGTTGCGCAGGCGATGACGATCGCGCCCGCAGCGCCGACGGTAGCGGTGAAGACTCTATGAGCATTTACTTTCATGGTCGAAGATTCCTGTGCAATCGCGCGTGATATTGTGGATGATATCAATTAAATCATCGAGCTGCGTATAGCGAATAACCCAGCTCCCGTAAGCGTAGCGCCCAACTGCTGCGGCGTCTGTACGGCATCGCACGATGCATTGTTATGCTGCGTGAGTCGCTTTCAGACTGACGCTCTCGCTCTTCTCCTCAACTTACGGTGGGCTTAACTGCGTTGCCATGGATGCTTTGATTAGGGTGTGTGAGTCGAGCGCACGCCGTGCGAGGTTTCTGAATCATTCAGACGTGAGATGTAGTCGGCTAGGGCGTCCTTGTCCTGATTACCCATGCCGCGAAGCGCACTCGTCATTTCAGGGGGCGCCAAGTCCATGTGAAGCTGCGCCGCTTGCTCGATCTGGCGCCTAAGATAAGGATAGTGCTGTCCAGCGATTCGCGGCACACGATTCGTTGCGTTTCCCTTGCCGTCCGGTGCATGGCAGCTGGCGCAGATATGTCCAAAGATCTCGCGACCCAGTTGCGGGCGATCACCTGTGCCCTTGACGGGGTTTGGGTTCGGATCCAACGCCGACAGGTAGTTGGCGATTGCGGCAATGTTTCGTGACTCGCCGAACGATGCATGCGCGCCTACAATTTGCATGGCCGTATCCATGCGTGTCCCAGATCGAAACGCAGTGAGCTGCTGTTCCAAATATCTCCTTTGCTGGCCCGCGAGGCTGGGGATGTCGCCGTCGGAAGAGCCCCAGGCTTGCGGAGCATGACAAACCACACACGGTCGGTACAGCGTATGTCCAGCTGAGACGACCGGCGCCGCACCAGCAATCCCGGTTGCGAAAAAAATAAGTGTCGATTGTAGACATAGAGACAGAAGCCGTCGATTTTCTTTTTGCATTTCGATCACGTGGAACCCTTTAGCAGAATCGCGATACCGATCAGAATGCAGCCGCCAGCTTGAATTGCGAGCGTCATCTCGATGCCGCGTCTTAGCTTCGGTCGCGTACTCGAATCCATCGATATTCGGCGAGCGGCGAGCATGCCGAAGACTGCTAAAGCAACTGCAGGAAGCGCGTACCACAAAGGCAACGCCTGACGCGCGATGGCCGCACCGGAAGCCGCGAGTGCCATCACGGTTAGAGTCCGATAAATGGCCCTGGCACCGGACGCCCCCCAACGCACTACGAGGGTGCGTTTGTGCGCGCGGCCATCTGATTCGGCGTCAGGAACTTCGTTTATGATGAGAATGGCGGCCACCCAACAGCTCACTGGGATGCATATGAGAAGCGCGCCGGCATCCACGTAGCCTGTTTGCAGCCAAACGGCACCGAGCACCGGCAACACGCCGAGTCCCAGCGCGACCGCCGCCTCGCCGATGCCTCGAGCAGAGAGCTGCACGCTCGGCAAAGAGTACAAACCTCCCAGGGCAAGCCCCGCAATACCCAGTAAGATGATGCCGGGCCCGCGTAGAACCGTCAGCAGCGCGCCCACCAACAGCGCTGCGGCGCACAGTACCAGCGCCAACTGAGCCATGTCGCGTCGCGACAGAAGTCCGGCCTGAATAAAACGTGATCCGCCGGTGTAGGGATAAATGCGGCCCGTATTACCGGGATCCGCGCCGGTCTGATCATCCGCCACATCGTTATAGACGTTGGTGGCCGCATGCGCGAGCAAGGTTGCCGCGAGAGCGAGTCCAAACAAAAGCGCGTTGAAGCGATGAAATTCGGCACTTGCCCAGGCTGTACCGACGAGAACCGGCAACACGGATGCGATCAGGAAAGGCGGCCGGGTTGCGAGGAACGCGCGGCGCGCCGCGCTTAAGAAACCGGGACCGGCGAGGGTTATGGACGGTTGGTCCGCATGGGATTGAGCTTCTGTCATGAGTTGAACCTCAGATGCCTAAACGTGGAGATGTCGATGCGCGTATGCTCAATAAATGTTCGTCCCTGACCGAGATTGGTGGCAAGCCTTGTTCGCCACGATCGATTCGGGCGATGCGGCGGCGTTCGTAAAGTGCCTGACCGCTGATGCGGAGTTTCGATTCGGCAACTCCCCCGCGGTGATGGGGGCCGAGACGATTGGCACCTCTGTGGCGGGATTTTTTTCTGCGATCGCCTCGAGTAAGCACCAATTGTTGCAGTTCTGGTGCGAGGATGACTGCGTGGGATGCGAGGGAGAAGTTACCTACACCCGCCATGACGGATCGCGTGTCAGCTTTCCTTTTGCCAACGTGTTCAAGCTTCGCGGCGAGAAAATTGCGTCGTATCATATCTATATCGATAACTCGTCGCTGTTCGTCAGTCATGCGTAACGGCGTACTCATGGCGATTTTACCGCCGCACGGTCTTGGCCAAATCGATAGCGCACGCTAAGGCCGAACACATTGACGTTGTCCCGGTAAGGCTGCAGACCGAAACTCAAAAGGTTCGGAATCGTCGCGGCTCCTACGCCGCTCAGAGCCCAATCGTTTGAATTGTATTGCTCGCGTGTATATCTAAAGTGAATTTGCATCGCGCTCGTCCACTGGTAACTGACGGCAAAGCGGGTGGAGTTGAGTTTGGTCCAATGTTGCGGAAAAGCCTGTTGCGAACCCCCGGAGGTGGTGCCGGTATTGTCGTACGAGGGCGCGAGCAGATAGTCCAAGGTCAACGCCCAGCGCTCCTGCGGAACCCAACGCCCACCGAGGCCTAGATTCCAGAACCGATCGGTGTCTGCGGCGAGCCACGGCGCGGCGCCGAGCCCCGTGTTGCCATTTTGCAGGTTGAATAATCGCTGGTATCCCGCGTCGAGATACGCACTCAGCGCGTCCCGCGGCGTCCAGGTGAGCGTGGTCGATGCGCGCTGCTCGTGCGTGCCCACGAGACCCAGGGATGATGATCGATAGTCGTCCTTGGCAAGGGATGCCTCGATCGACCAGGTCAGTGTGCTGGTCGCCGACCAAATGCCGGTGAACGTCGAAAATACCCGGTCGCGCGGCGCATAGTCGTACGCGAAGATCTGCAGGTTCTCTGCGGGCGGCAACGCAGTGGCATCGAAGGAGGAGGCCTTGCGCAGAGCGTTGCCGAACTTCAGCGTGAAGGTCAAAGGAGCCATGGGCGTGATCGTGGCATGGCCCCAGCTTTGTGCATTCTGCGTCCACGTCACCACTTGTCCAGGTCCGTAGTGGATCTCGTCGAGCTTGCCGCCGACTCCGATGCGCAACCAGCGTGCAATGGTGTAGTCCGCGCCGCCGTCGAGGCGAACGCGATCTTCACTGTAGCGCGGCGTCACCGCCGTTCCTCCGGGGAACGTGTCGGTGACGATGTAGGCGATGGAAAGAGGCGTCGTTTTGTCGTCATGTCCGTCATAGGTCGCGTTACCGCGGAGGCTGAGCTTTGTTAGCGGCCGGGAGGCTAGCCCCAGTGCGTAGTGCGAGAGGTGTACGTCGCCATCCAGAGACCCCGGCGCTGGAACCGTAGAGCCGGCAAGAGTGCTGACGGGGAGGAAGGCGGCATTTTGCTTAAGCGTGCCGAGCGAAGCGGCAAAGGTCAAGGTCGTAAGCCATGGCAGTTGCACGTTGCCGGTAGCCGCCAACTGGTGCAGATCATTACTGGGCGACACGCCGAGCTGTCCCTGAATCGAGCCCGGGACGATGGGCAAGTAGGGATTGCCGAATGCGATGGAATCGTTGTTGTCGCTGAACCAAGAGCCGGTATAGGTCAGCCGTAAACTCGCTTTGCGCCCGGCCCAAGCGGCGCCGCCTTCGAAGGAATTGGTCACATAGTCGAACGGCTGCGGCAGCTGCACGGCATCGGTGAGAAAACTCGCGCCCGTCACGCCGGTACCGTCGTGCTCCTGGCGCCGAAACTCGCCGAACAGCGTCCAGCTGGAACTTGCGAAATATCGGGCGAGCAATGCCGCGGTGCGCCGATCCGATTCGATCTTGACGGGCGCGAGACTTAAGTTGAGGGCACTCATGCTGCCCGTGTTGTCCGCCGCCACCCAGCTCGCTGGCAGTGCGAGATTGGAACCGGTGGTGCGATATGGGGTTGCGCCCGTATCGTAAAGAATGTTCGGCTGGCCGTCGTAGCTTAAGCGCACGTCGTAGCGGCCCTCGCTGCCGCCTTCGACGTATCCGTCTCGAGAAGCGAGCCCGAGACGCTCGAGCTCATAGCTCGCGTATGTGCCATCCTCGCTGCGCAGTTGTCCGCTCGCCGCGACATCTGCGTACGCACCGCTATGCTCAATGCCCGTGTAGCGGCCAAAGCTTGCATTCGCGCCGCTGGCACCAAAGGCCCCCACGTCTATTTCGCCCGCGCTGCCTTGCGGGAACGGGCATTGCGTGCATTTCCAATCGCTCGTGTCTGCGCTGGGCGCATCCGCCCATGCCGCTGCCCATGTCAACGCAGTGGGAAGCGCCAAGAATAGCCAGGTTTGCGGACGTAAGCGGGCATGCATGGCGGCGCCTACCGCATGAACGCGCGGCCCGAAGGATGATTCGAGCCGTGGATCTGTGAATGACAATTTACGCAACCGCCGACCAGTAGATAAGGGCTCGGCATGCCGCCAGGCAAACCCTGGGGTGTGTTCGCAATGGATGGATGGCCCGCGCCCTCGTGACAGGTTTGACACAAAAAGGGTGGACGCATCTTGAGGAGCGCTGGCTGTACCGAACCATGCGGCTGATGACAGTTCGTACAGTCCTCGGCCACAGGTTGATGTTCCCAAAGAAAAGGTCCGCGGTATTCGGCGTGACAGGACGTGCAGGTTTCATTGACCGTGTTTTTCACGAGCTGCGCAGGAGCGGTGGAGCCATGCGGTGAGTGGCACGCGGTGCAGGCCATTTTGCCCTCCCGCATGGGATGGTGCGACGGTTTGTTGAGGTCTGCGCCCTGGGCTTGGTGACAGGTGGCGCAGACCTCGATCTGTGTCACCGCGCTGCGCACCGGATCCTTGGCTGCGTGCAATGTGTGACAACTCGCACACGGCACTTCGTTCGCCGCATGCGCGCTCGACGCCCAATCGTGCGCGGCGTTCGACTGATGACAGCCCAAGCACTGCGCATTTTGCTGTACAGCTGGTGTGATTGCCTTTTTTCCGAAGTCGATCATGCCCGCCAACGGCCCGCCGCCCGCCGTTACGTGCGCGCCGCCCGGTCCGTGGCAGGCTTCGCATTGCAAACCGCCGTGCCCAAAGGGTCCGCGCGGATCGTTCGGGCGCGCGTGCTTGGTGCGGAAGATGCTGATGATGCCTGGATCGCTGTGACAGCCCAAACAGGAATCAGCTCCTTGCGGGCTGAAGGCACGATCCAGGGGCGCCGACTTGGCGGCATCACGCGCTTGATCAGCGGCGGCGGGCGCGGCGATCCATGCGAGCGTGCTTAACCCAAGTGCGCTGCCCAACACGAGAGCGGCGCGCGCGTTGCCGGTCAGCGTCATTGGAACGAGGATAGCTGATGGACGACCGCCACGTCGGCGATTGCGCCGGCGCTGTGGCAGACGACACAGGTCTCCCCCGATACAACCTGGCTGGCCGCGTTCTTTACCGCACTGAAGCTGCCGCCGTTCTGCATCATGTGCGCCTTCTCGGTTGCCGATACGTGGCACGCCGAGCAAACGGCGGCTGCGGTCGTCATCGCCAACTGGCCAGCCGGTGAGACACTGTTGTTGTTGCTGTCGACGGTCGTGGCGAGCGAGCTTGAACTCGCGGGGTCCTGTGGGTAGTAGGTCCCCGCGAGGTGGCACGCCAGACAGTTGTTGAGCTTGCCGGGGTAGGGCGTAATGACTCGAAAATCATCGAACGATCCGCGGTGATAGACCACATAAGGCGCACCCGCCGCCGCGCGCAGGTTGCCGTCGTGCAGGGCGTGGACCATGTACTTGAAGTCGATCGGCTCCTCGGTCATGCCATCTGGGGCGTTTGCGGCCGTGACCGGCGGTTTTGCCGCTGCGCGCGCAGCAATGTCGGTCGCATTCGGGTTGTGACAGAACGTGCAAGCCTGAACGCTGTCAATGCGATTGCCGCCGTGACCGTTGAGCTGGTCGTGGCAGACATCGCATTTCGCCACGTCGACTACGTCGCGTCGTGGCACGGCCGTGGGGTCGGTGATAGGCGCGTAGGCGACGACGCTCGTCACGGGTATCTCCGTCGGCCCATTGCCGTCGTTGAAGTCATGCGCGAGGACCCCGTCCATCAACAAGCCCGCCGAGCCGGTGAGCCCGGCCGGAATCGGCGGGAACGTCGATGTGAACGTACCATCGCCGTTGGCCACCGGCGGACCCGCGGGATTGGTGCCGCAGAACACGGTGTTATTAAAGGGTTGCGCTTCCGACATCGCGCTACTGCCGGTATTGGTGTAGTCGGTGCTGCTCCACGCGAACAGCATGCCGACATTGGTCACGGTCCCCTGTGGGTTGTTCGCGGCATTCGGCGTGCAATACGTGAAGGGTTCATCGGTCAGGATATTCCACACGTGACCCGCGATGGTGGGATCGGTGACCGAGAAGGTCACCTTCGATGCGGCGGTGGACACACTCACTGATTTCACGTTGTAGGCGAACTGCTTGCCCCACTGGCGGATGGGCATCACGTGCGCGGCCGCGACTTGCAGCGAGCCGTTGTTGACCGTGGACGTTGCACCGTGGCAGGTCGCGCAGTCCCCGTCGGTCAAATTGCCGAGATTTGCGGCGCTGTGATTTGCTCCTGTTTGGAAGTTGACGTTGTCATGACAAGAACCGCAGGCTTCCTTACTTGGAACGTTCTGCCAATTCACCGTTTGCGGTGTGGCGCTGTTCGCCACATTGTGACAGGTGTAGCAAGTGCGCAGGTCGCCCGTGGGGAATACGATTGCCGAATAGTCGCTGATCGAGTGCATGAACCCGAAAATGTCGTAGTGGCCGCCGGCCTGGACGGTGGGCAAATTCACGCCCATGTGGATCTTATGGAACATGATCTTGAAATCGAGCGAGTTGCCGCTCGATGGATCAATCGAGCTTGGATTGTGGCACATCACGCAATACTGCACTTCAGTGCGCGCGCCGCCGTGGAACGCCAACTTCATGTGGCAATTCGTGCAGGTCTTGTCATCGACGATTTCCCGGCTCGTTATGCCGGTGGTTGCGCCGGTCGATGGTTGGAAGGTATAGACCGGGCTGTTGGCAGGCGCAAGTCCGCGGATTTCAAAGCCCACTCGGTGGGTCAGCGTCGAGTCATAGGTGACGGCGGGATCTTTTGAAATGTCTTTCGCAAACGTGTATTGGTAGGTGCCGTCGCCGTTGTCAATGAAGATGCCAGAGCTGCCCGCCTCGACTGTCGCTTGCGGTTGCGGTGTCGTACCGATGACCGGCAGCGCCGGCGGTACGGTCGCGGGCGCAGGCACTGCCGTTGTATAAATGTAAGATTGCCACTGGCTGGATATCTGCGGAGTGGGCGCCACGGTTTGCGGAGGTACGGGCAATAGTTGCGCCTCGGACGGGACCAATTTGGCAACTGCGAAACCCAGATCAGCGGCGGTCAATCCTGATAAAGGCTGCCCGACTTGATTCAAAAGTAAAAATTTGATTACCGGCTTCGCCGCTGCCGGCGTCGCAGGAACCGTGACGCTGGTGATGGTCGCCGTGATCTCCGTGGCCGTGCTGACGTTGAGTGCAGTGACAGGACCGGTCGGCGCAGATGGGACCGGCGGACCGACCGCACCCGCAGTCCCTGCAGGACCGGCGGGACCCGTACTGCCGCTGCATCCTGCAATCAGTAGGCTTAGCAGAAAGGCTGCCGCGCGCGCGCGCGCGACATACGATGGGCTTGTCCCGTGCGCGCAAGACATAAAGCACTCTCCCGTGAGGATTTTCATAAGCTATCGGGCAAGGTACTCTTGGTCTGTACGGTAAGGCACAGAGCGCGCGAGAATCACCGCATAACATCATGGGTCGTCCCGGCAACGAAGCTCGCATGCCCGACTGC
The DNA here is from genome assembly GCA_041690895.1 of Gammaproteobacteria bacterium. Taxonomy (GTDB): domain Bacteria; phylum Pseudomonadota; class Gammaproteobacteria; order Steroidobacterales; family Steroidobacteraceae; genus Bog-1198. The sequence continues at coordinate 4,002 of JBEPVT010000017.1, read as the reverse complement.
AAAGCTCTCTCGTGAATTCACTGCCGCTACTGCGCTGCGGTTTTTTAAGCGGCGTCGCCCGCAGCGCTGGTTTCTTCTGGGCATTCCTGCCGGAGGATTCGCCGCGTTCACTGTCGGAATGATTTTCACCGGAGCATTCGTCGGTGGAGCTAAACTCGCCGAGACAGACGCGTTCTGCACTTCATGCCATGAAATGAAGCAGCCCTATCAGGAACTGACAAGCAGCGCGCATTTCTCCAATGAATCCGGGATTCAAGCGAGCTGCGGTAACTGTCAAGTGGCGCCCACATTCCTGCCCGGTTTGTGGCGGCACATCCAGGGGATGAGCTCAAAGTCAACGACTCCGCCGAGTGTCGTGCTGCCATATGCTGCCATACTGCCGCCGCTAGGCGCGAAAGGTTTCGCATCATCTTTGACCGTAATACGAATGCCGCTAGGTGGTATATGTCAGGGTGAGGTCTCCTGGCTTCATATTCGATCACCGAAAGCGGCATTTCTGCCATGGATTGGCGAACACCACGTACTCGGGTAGGCGCATGTGCGTACAGACACTCCCGAGCTTCGGATGCATGCTTGTGCTCTCGATAATCACACGGAAACACTCGCTATGAAAACAGACAAACAAATTCAGCTCGATGTAATGGCCGAGCTAGCCTGGGAGCCCTCCATCAATTCTGAAGAGATCGGTGTCGAGGTCAAAGATGGGATCGTCACCCTAGCCGGCCATATCGGTTCTTATGCTGAAAAGATAGGAGCGGAAAAAGCCGCTACCCGTGTGTCGGGAGTAAAGGCGCTCGCAGTAGAGATGGATGTGAAACTTGCGGGATCCAGCACGAGGAATGATGTCGATATCGCCCGCTCGGTGGACAACGTATTGCAATGGACCACCTATCTGCCGAAGGACGCACTCAAGATCAAGGTGGAAGGTGGCTGGGTCACTCTTTCTGGCGAAGTCAGTTGGACGTATCAAAGACAAGCCGCAGTGAATGCCATTCGCTATCTAATGGGTGTGAAGGGGGTCAATGATCAAATTGTCATCACACCAACGGTGTCTGCGCCACTGGTGAAAGCGGACATTGAGTCAGCGTTAAAGCGTCGCGCGCGCGACGATGCTAAGGAGATTTCGGTGACGGTCAAAGGCACCGATGTGACGCTGTCGGGCAAAGTCCACAGCTGGTCTGAAAGAGAATTGGCGACGCATACAGCCTACGGCACGCCAGGCGTACGCCGTGTGGTGAATAACACGACACTTACCTACTAGGCCTAGGCCTAAGAGGGGTCCAACAAAGTTGGACCCCTCTTAGCGTTCGTTACGCATGACATCTAGATGCGCAAATTTGCTGCGGTGGTGGTCGTGGTAATCCTCACGGCTGCGCGCTGCTTTCAACTGAAGCTTGCCATGAGACTTCCAGCTTCACAACTTTCGTGAGGCGGCTTAGTCACAGGAACTCTCCCCAGTGCCTATCGATGGGGCAGTCTTGCGGCCGTCGCGAGCCGGCAATCGCGGCATGGTCGTGATGTCGCGGGCGGGCATCATGGCTCCGGGATCCAAGCCTATCGCCATTCGGATTGCTGCGTGGGTTTTCACCGGCTATCTCGGCCTCAATACACCGGGCAACCTCGCATCGAAGAGCAGCTTAGAGCGTCTGATCATGACGCCTGTATCCCTTGTGCTCGTCGTATGCTTCACCCTGGGTGCGTGCTCGCGAAGACAGCAGGCAGGCGTGTCAAACCGCAGGTGAGGCTTACTTCGTAGAGCCCGCTGGCAGGTGAGCGAAAATCAACCATCAAGCGCGTTCACCTTTATCTAAGCGACGCGACAGTGTAATCGTGAACCAAGGTTCGACTACCTTGAGGGGCCAAGTTGATACGCAGTTTCAAAGGGCCGCGGCCGAAAGTGCCGTTCGGAATTGGCCTGTCGTTCAAGGCATTGACGGGGAAGTGAGCTTGCGTGGATACGTGCATGCTTTTCGAGAGCGAAACGATGCCGCGCTCGTAGCGTGGGTGGGGCCCGGTATCTTTAAGGTGGACAACCTACTCGCGGTGCGGCCGTAAGATTGCATTGCAGTGTGCGAACGGCGCAGGCCCGGCCAGCCGCGCGCGTTCATCTGTACAATTCCCAAAGTGAAGGCCAAACTATTACTCACCGTGTCCGGCGCACCCGGATAGCGAAACCGTTAATAAACCGAGACCTCGGTATGCGTTCAATACCCGCTGGACTTGCGCAAAGCGTGCTCGATGCTGCGCCCGACGCGCTGCTCATCGTTGACGGTGCTGGAGTCGTACAGTTTGCCAATCGTCAAGTATCAGTTCTCTTCGGCTTTCCGCATGACGACATGATCGGCCAGCCCGTTGAAAAACTCTTGCCGGAGCGTTTTCAGTCACGTCACGTCGCTTACAGAAACCGCTATCTGGCAGCCCCGCACGTGCGGCCGATGGGTCTTGGGCTGGATCTTTTTGCGCAACGGAAGAATGGAACTGAATTTCCGGTCGAGATCAGTTTGAGCCCAATCGAGGGTAATGGTAGAACACTGATCGCTGCCGCTATTCGAGATGTCTCGGACCGCAAGCGTGTAGAGGCGGAACTCATAGAAGCGCGTGTTATCGCGGATCGCGCCAATCTAGTCAAGAGCCGATTTCTCGCTACGGCAAGTCACGATCTGAGACAACCGCTTCAGGCACTCGCGCTACTCAATCGCACACTTCGCAGCGTCGTGAGTGACGTCAACGCGTCCCAAGCCCTGGCACAACAGGAACAAACCATCGCGTCAATGTCGAGGCTGCTCAATTCGCTGCTCGACATCAGCAAACTGGAGTCCGGGGCCTTCAAACCCGAGCTGGCGGACTTCCAAGTATCGCAGTTGTTCGACGAGCTGCGCCGCGAATTTGCCGCGGTCGCCGCGGACAAAGGGCTGCTCCTCAAGGTGGAGGAATGCGGTGAATGCGTCCGTAGCGATGCGTCGCTGGTGGAAGAGGTGTTGCGCAATCTCGTGTCAAATGCCATTAAATACACGCGAAAGGGTTCGGTGCGATTGCAGTGCCGACGCGAAGCCGAGAACGTGCGCATCGAAATACACGACACCGGAATCGGGATTCCAGCCGATCAAATCCCCTACATCTTTGATGAATTTTACCAGGTGGGTGTGTCGGCCAATAGTTCGCGGGAAGGCTACGGCTTAGGCTTAAGTATCGTGCAACGAATTTCCGTATTGCTCCGCTTAGAGCTTTCAGTTCGATCGGAGCCGACACAGGGCTCTACCTTCTCATTTGTCTTGCCCGCAGGCAAAGAGGCCGAGGTCCCGCTCGAGCACAAACAAGTTCCTCCAACACAGCAAAGCAATCTGCATCGGGCCCGAATTCTTCTCGTCGAGGATGATCCCGCGGTGCGAAATGCCGCACGGCTATTATTGACGGTGGAAGGATATTCAGTTACGCCGGTTTCTTCACTGGCTGAGGCGCAGGAAGCAGCGGCTGCGGGCGATAAAATTGACCTACTCATCACCGACTACCACTTGAGCGACGGCGAAACAGGTCTGACCGTGATCGCGGCGATGCGTGAAACGCTGGACCAGGGGCTCAAGACCTTGCTCATCACGGGCGACACCTCATCCGTCATATGCAAAATACCGCAAGATCCAAATCTGCGAATCATCAGCAAGCCTGTCGATGCAGACGAGATGTTGAATCTGGTGGAAGTGCTTCTCGGGGCCTGATCCCGCGTTTGACCCCAGCGATGGGATTACTCCTCGTCGGGATTGCGCCAACACCCGGATTCGTTCGGTTCGATGGTCACCGGAGCTGCGTGAGCGGCCGGCACGTCTAGGTAGGAGGCATTGGGGTCTGACCGAGTAGGCCATCACTGTGTACCACATACCTGGATTCGCGGCGGCGGCTTCACGCGGGCCACTGGCGCTATGAACAAACCTCGCCCGTTACGAACTTAACTTTGCGCTAAGAAATCGATGCGGAAATCTACGTAGCTCAAGTGCAAAAATGCGGATA
>JBEPVT010000016.1:0-85109 GCA_041690895.1 Gammaproteobacteria bacterium | reverse complement strand
ACTAGCCCATCAAGCCGGCAAGTTCCTTAGGTGTCAGATGGCGCCAATGGCCGGTCCGCAGGTTCCCCAGGTGGATATTCATGATGCGCACGCGCTGCAGGCGCTGTGCTTTGTAACCGAGCGCTGAACACATACGGCGGATTTGGCGATTTAGCCCTTGAGTAAGAATGATTCGAAACGATTGCGCGTCTTGGCGCGTAACAGTGCTCGGTTTGGTGACTTCGCCCATGATCTTGACGCCCCCCGCCATCATGCGCAGCGATAGATCGGTGATAGGCCGATCGACGGTCACGACGTATTCTTTTTCGTGATTATTCTCCGATCGTAGAATCTCATTGACGATGTCGCCGTTGTTCGTCAGCAGTATCAACCCCTCGGAATCGCGATCCAACCTTCCCACCGGGAAGATCCGTTCGGGAAACCCCACATGATCGATGATGTTGTCTTCGATGTGAGCCTCGGTTGTGCAAATGATGCCCACGGGCTTGTTGAGCGCTATATAGACCTGTTTCTTCTTGACGCCGACCAGATCGCCGTCGACACGGACTTCGTCGCCATCCACCACCTGGGTACCCAAAGTTGCAGGCTGGCCGTTCAAGACCACACGGCCTGCCTCGATCCACTTGTCCGCCTCGCGCCGCGAACACGCGCCCGTTTCGCTGATGTATTTATTGAGCCGCACGTCGAGGCCTTGAGTTAGCCGTCCAAAAACGTGCCGATTTGTTTTGCCAAGGTTTTCGGGGCGGCCGCGAACAAGTCGCTCCCATAGTCTTCGAGATCAACGAATTTGCCATTGGGTAGTGCGGCTTTGAGCCTGGCAATGTCGTCGGGAGTTTCAAGACGCGTGCGCATGATGAGCGTTTGCTGCTCGATCGTCGGCAACCGGCCCGCACCGGGCACCGCCACCAATACCACGCGCCGCACAAGCGCAGGTCTCGCTGCTGCAAGATCCATCGAAAGACGGGCTCCGCTATGGATGCCCAGTAGGTCGATCTGACGCAGCCGTAGGTCGTCTGCTAGATCGAAAATCGCGCCTGCCGCATCGCTCAAGCTTGAGGCAGGAGAAGCATCCGATTCGCCGAGTCCAGGCAGATCGGGCGCATACACCGAACGCACGTCGGCAATTTCAGGCAGAAATCGACTGAAGGCGCGGCTGGAATCCTGATCGGAATGCAGGCAGAACAACGGCACCTGCTCGCCGAATCCGCCCGTGGCCGGAAACGCCGTGCGAACGTGCAGCTGGCCAAATCGACAATCAAAATAAGCACGCCGAGTCCGCACGGCCTGTGCCGGAACGATCAATTTCCAGTCCTTCGCCACCGATGTTACCCCCTCCGAATAATGACTCTCAAGCATTAAGGATACTCGAACTTGCCGGGGGCTCGTGCCGGCGCGCCCGCGAGTGTTGTTTTCATGCTACATTAAATTTCACACTTCTTTGCAATAGGGCTAGCTTCGGTGACGCACCACGGCTAGAGTGTTGCTTGGACGCAATTGGACGCAAGAGAAACAAAAAGACCGATCATCGTTGAGCGCTCCTGAAAAAAGCGCCGCGAGAGGCATGGGGACCTAAAAGCCGGGCTTATTGCCCGGCTTTTTTATTGCGCCGATCGATCCCAAACTCGGGACATGGTGAATCCTCTCGAACGCCCCCCTCTGAAATTCACTTCCTCGACCAATCGCGCGCCATCTTCAGAAATGCTGTAGTGCTCTTCGAACGGCGGTCGGTCCTCGTCTTGCTCGCTGCTGCGCACAATCAACGTTTTCTCCAGCCAGCCACATCTCGGCGGCGGTGCGTCGCGAGCGGCCGGCATAGGTGCGTCGCGATCAGAGGAGTTACTGTGATGCGGCGCCTTTTTTCCATCGCCGGGCTGGCACACGCGGGTCTGGCCCTGAGAAGTGAACGTGAGGACGCCGCCCACCTGCTTGATTTCGAGTTGCACGCCGGGAAATCGCGACGCTTCGGCCAAAACATTGACGGGGGGCGTTGCCGGCGGTATCAGACCCGGATAACCGGATCCACCACGGCTGCCGCGGCCGCCTCGCCCCGAATTACCGGCGTTGTCCGCTGCGGCAGAGGCTTGCGCGTTGGCGATCTGCAGCAGGTGCATGGGATCGTCGCTGTCGGCAGTATTGAGCTTCCAATGGCCGCTGAAATCCACTCCGGGCGGCGGCGCCAAGCCTAAGCCCTCGGTAGCGCAAGCGCTTAAGAACATTACTGCCGCAAAGAGCGCGACACGCATCTGCACCCCCATATCTACCGGGGAATCTTATATGAATTCAGCCCGTGGAGTGATGAGCGCGGCCAGCCGATCGCAAATCATTCGGGCCGCAGATCCAGACGCGGCCTTCGAAGGGTTGGAAGCAAACGCGCACGCCTGCCGTTCGCCGCATGGTCTGCGATCCACAGGCGATCTTGCCATCGGCCAGATCGGCTTGGATGAGATCGACCAACGACGCGCTCGGTTCGCCGGCATCGGTGGGCGGTAATGCATGCGCGAGGATGCGCGCCTGCACCTCGTCGCGGCGAGCGGTATTGCCGAGTACTGCGCGCTTGAATTTATCCAGCACCACCAAAACCGAACTCAATGTGTTGTCCGTCACATCGCTGGGGCGCCCGGTTCCACCCATGAACTTTAGGTGCAGCAGGCCGCCCACGCCGCGTCCCTCGTCGTGCAGGCACAGCGCCAGAGCCCCGTGTAAATCCGCGATCAAAAGCATGGGCTCGGGCGAAACATGGTAGGTGTCCGGTGCGACCGATACTTCCGTGAGATCTTTAGCCAAATTGGGGACCCTTTGTTGCCGCCACGATGCTGCGCCGAACCTCAAATTCGCTCTGCCGAGCAAATCACGGTTTTTACCTATTACAAAAGGAACTGCTGCGCGGATTGACAAGGATCGGCAATGACTGACAAGGATCGGCAGTCATAAGCTCATGTCGCGTGAGTATTGGCGCGGTCGAGGGTGCGCCAAGTATCGTGGTTTGCATGTATCGGTACGACTTCACCGACAAAACTCTGGTACGCGAGCGAGTGGCGCAGTTTCGTGATCAAACGCAAAGATTTCTCAAGGGTGCGTTAAGCGAAGACGAATTTAGGCATCTTCGCCTGCGCAACGGCCTGTATATCCAGCGGCAGGCACCGATGCTGCGAATAGCCGTTCCTTATGGATTGCTGTCGGCGGCGCAGCTGCGCACGTTGGCGAAAATCGCGCGCGACTACGATCGCGGCTACGGACATTTCACAACGCGCCAAAATATCCAGTTCAATTGGCCCAAACTCGAGCAAGTTCCCGATATTCTTGCGGAGCTCGCCGAGATCGAAATGCACTCGATCCAGACCAGCGGCAATTGCATTCGCAACACTACCTCCGATCATCTGGCCGGCATCACGCCCGATGAACTCGAGGATCCCAGGCCCTGGTGCGAGATTATTCGCCAATGGTCGACATTTCACCCGGAGTTCAGCTACCTACCGCGTAAATTTAAGATCGCAGTCACAGGTGCGCCGCAAGACCGCGCCGCCTCACTGGTGCATGACATCGGCGTTCACATCGTGCGGGACGCAAGTGGCGAACCTGGCTTTGAAATCCTGGCGGGGGGCGGATTGGGACGCACGCCGATCATCGGCCAAGTGGTGCGCAAGTTCCTGCCGCGCGAGCATCTGCTCTCCTACCTCGAGGCAATACTGCGCGTTTATAACTTGCAGGGCCGCCGCGACAATCTGACCAAGGCGCGCATCAAAATTCTGGTGCGTTCCTTGGGGATAGAGGAATTTACGCGGCGGGTGGAAGCCCAGTGGGAAATGCTCCGCGACGGCGGCTTGCGCGTCGATGAGGCGCAAATCGAGCGCATGCGCAGCTTTTTCAATCCGCCTGCCTACCTCGCGCTGCCGGACATCGCGGCCGAGGCCGGACGGGAAACCGCTTTTCGAGCTTGGTATCGCTACAACACGGTTGCGCACAAGGTTCCCGGTTATCGCGCCGTGTATGTGTCGCTAAAGAAGCCCGGTGTAGCGCCTGGCGATGCCACGGAAGCCCAAATGGATCTCATCGCCGATCTCGCGGATCGCTATAGTTTTGGCGAAGTACGCGTGACCCATACTCAGAATCTGCTGCTTGCCGATGTCGCGCAGAACCAAACGTACGAGCTGTGGCGGATCCTTGAGCGCGCGGGGCTCGCCACACCCAACATCGGAACCCTGACGGATATCATATGCTGTCCTGGGCTGGACTTCTGCAGCCTCGCAAATGCCGGCTCCATCGATGTCGCGAAGCTCATCAACGAGCGCTTCGACGACTACGACTATATTTATGACTTGGGAGAAATTGACATCAAAATGTCGGGTTGTATGAATGCCTGCGGACATCACCATGTCGGCAACATCGGCATTCTCGGCGTCGATAAGGGCGGCGAGGAGTGGTATCAGATCACCATCGGCGGCGCAGCCGGTGCCGACGCGTCATTGGGATCGGTCATCGGTCCGTCCGTGCCCAAAGCGCAGGTGGCCGAAACCATCGAGCGTCTGCTAGAAGTGTACGTGGAGGAGCGGAGCGCGGAGGAGCGCTTTCTCGACACTGTTCGCCGCCTCGGCACCAAGCCCTTCAAGGATCGAGTCTATGCCGCGCCGATTGCTGCGTGATGCACAGATCGTTGTCGACGAATGGCGCTACGTGGCCGAAGCTGCAGCCGATCCAGCTGCGCCGCTCATTGTGACCTTGGCCCAATGGCAACTGCAGCCCGATACCTGGCTTACACGCGGCACCCCCTTAGGGTTAGTGCTCTCACCCGCTGATCATGTGCAGCAGCTGGCGCCGGATCTTAAGTACTTCGCACTTGTTGCCGCAGAATTCCCTGGGCCCAGCGAAGGACGGGGCTACACGCAAGCACGGCTGTTGCGCGAGCAATGGAACTTCAAGGGGGAGCTGCGCGCAACCGGCTACGTGCGCCGCGATCAGCTGTTTTTCCTCGCACGCTGCGGGTTCAATAGCTTCGAGCTGCCCGACAGCGACATTGCGCAGGCATACACGGCGTTCTCAACATTCACGGCCGCCTATCAGCCATGCAACGATGCGGGGCTGCTGCGCAGCAAGGTGGCTGCGGCGCACGCCCCAATCACGGCGTATCGCGCAGCGGAATAACCAGTTCTTTCAAAGTCCGGTCGATTTCTTCCTGTGTCTCCAATTTCTCGACTTCCCGCACCAGCTTGCGCGGCAGATGCGGCGCAAGCAGCTCGATGAATTCATACATGTAGGCACGCAGCAGCGCGCTGCGGCGAAATCCAATCCACGTGGTATGGCCCTCGAACAGATGCGCGGCGTCCAGCACCAGCAAATCACTGTCGCTGAGCGGATCGATTGCCAGGCGCGCCAGGATGCCGACGCCTAAGCCGATGCGGACATACGTCTTTATCACGTCCGAATCGCGCGCCGTCAATGCCACATCCAGTGATAGTCCGGCGGTTTCGAAAAGTGCCGGCAGCGAGGAGCGACCCGAGAAACTAAAAACATAGGTTACGATTGGGTACTCGGCCAACTTCTTGAGCGTGAGCTTCCCGGCGGTCGCCAGAGGATGTCCCCGCGGCACGACTACCGCGCGGTGCCAGTGATACACCGGCAAGCGGATCAAATGCGGGAACAGTTCCTCCGAGCCGGTGGCGATCGCGAAGTCGACTCGATCGCGCGCTACCATCTCCGCAATCTGCTCCGAGGTGCCCTGGTGCAAGTGCAGACGCACCTTCGGATATTTGTTGCGAAATACCCGTATCACTTCGGGCAGCACGTAACGCGCCTGGGTATGCGTGGTGGCAATCGACAGGGTGCCGCCGTCGGCCTTGCGCAACTCGGAGGATGTGCGGCGAATGTTCTGCATTTCGCGCAAGATGCTGCTGGCGCGTGAAATGATCTCCTCGCCCGCGGCGGTCGTGCGCGTCAGTGCCCGGCCTTCGCGCTCGAACAACTGGAACCCGAGCTCTTCCTCGAGCAACTTGAGCTGGCGGCTCACACCGGGCTGCGAGGTATGCAGCTGCCGCGCGGCGGCCGTGATGTTCAGTCCATTTTCGTGAACCGCCACAAGATATCGCAATTGCTGGAATTTCATCGACTGGTTTTAGCCTTTGGTTTTGAGCGGCGTTTACCGCCGTAGCATATAAGGTTATCGCATCACGAATGGGCATGTCCTCATGCCTCGGAATTCGTTTTGCGCGGCCACCTATCGTCCTATAGTGCAAGATGTCGCAATCGCCACTAAGTTAAAAAAAGGCGTGCCGCGCCAATATGTTAGGCGCGCATAGTGGGTTTCGCCAATGAATTACTTTCCGGTTTTTTTCGATCTCAAGGCACAGACAGTGTTGATCGTCGGCGGCGGCGAGGTGGCGCTGCGTAAACTCGCGCTTCTCGAGCGCACCGGCGCGAAAGTGAGAGTGGTGTCACCGAAGGTTCTGCCTGAGTTCCATGAGCGCGCGGCCGCCGGCAAAATCAGCGTGGCGATGCGCGAATTCGTTCCGAAAGATCTTGACGGCGCGCGGCTGGTCATCGTTGCAACCTCCCGACGCGCCGTGAATCGATGGATCGCCACGTTGAGTGACGCGCGTGGAATTCCGGTCAACGTGGTTGATGACCGCGAAGCGTCACGCTTCATCGTTCCCGCCATTATCGATCGCGACCCTGTGCTGGTGGCGATTTCTACCGCGGGCACATCGCCGGTGCTCGCTCGCCGCCTGCGCGAGCGCCTGGAAGCGATCATCCCGAAACGGATTGGTGAATTGGCGCTATGGCTGCGGGCCCTGCGGCACACCGCCCGGCGGCGATTGCGCGACGCCGATGCGCGGCGGCGCTACTTTGAAGACATCGTGGATGGCGCGGCCGCGCGACGCTTCGTCGAGGGCGACATGCATGGCGCAGAGAGTTTGGCGCAGCAGTTGTTGGCGGGATCCTCGGGCGCTCCACGCGGCGCCGGCGAGGTCACGCTGATCGGCGCAGGACCTGGAGATCCGGAGCTGCTGACATTGAAAGCGCTGCGGGCAATGCAGGACGCCGATGTCATCCTGCACGATCGGCTCGTGCCGCCGGCGCTGTTGGACATGGCGCGGCGCGACGCGCGGCGAATCTGCGTGGGCAAGGCTGCCGGCGGTGTCGGCAGCACGCAGACAGAAATCAATGCGCTGCTCATAGAGCATGCGCTTCAAGGCAAGCGTGTCGTTCGATTGAAGGGCGGCGATCCTTTCATTTTCGGCCGAGGCGGCGAAGAACTAGAAGCGCTCAGCACGGCGGGCATCAATTTTTCGGTGATCCCCGGCATCACGGCCGCGGCCGGCTGCGCGGCCTACGCCGGCATACCGCTGACCCATCGCGATTACGCCCATAGCGTCACATTCGTGGCGGGCCATCAGGACATCGATGGTCGGGAGCCCGATTGGCGGGCACTGGCCAAGCCCGGAATCACCGCCGTGTTCTACATGGGACTCGCGCGCGTGGAGCATATTGCGGCCAACCTTGTGCGGCACGGCGCGGCCGAGAGGCTGCCGGCCGCCGTCATTGCGCAGGGCACGCTGCCGGATCAGCGCGTCATTACGGGAACTCTGGCCACGATTGCCGAGGCTAGTGCGCGGGCAAACCTTCAGTCACCTGCGCTCTTGGTGGTGGGCGAAGTCGTGTCCTTGCACAACTCGCTGGCTTGGTTCAATCCTGCGGCGCAGCTCGAAGATTCTCAGTCGGCTTAAGCGTCATCGATCGCAGCGGCAAAGCCGCGCTCCGCTATCCATGCCTTGTTGAACAATCGCGATTGATACTTGGCGCCGCCGTCGCACAGCACCGTGACAATGGTGTGTCCGGGTCCCATTTGTTTGGCGAGCGTGACCGCGGCGGCGACATTAATTCCCGCGGTACTGCCGAGCAGCAGTCCCTCTTCGCGCAACAGCCGATACACAAAGCGCATGGTCTCCGCATCCGAGATGCGCAACGCGTCATCGATGGGCGCGCCCTCGAGATTCGCGGTCACGCGTCCTGTGCCGATTCCCTCGGTGATAGACGAACCGCCGTCGGATTTCAGCACGCCATCCTTAAAGTAGTGATAAAGCGCACTGCCCGGAGGATCGACCAGCACAATTCGCACCGCGGCGGATTTCGATTTTAAATACTTGGCCGTGCCGGCCAGGGTACCGCCGGTGCCGGTAGCCGCGCAGAAGGCATCGATCCTGCCCTCTGTGTCACACCAGATTTCCGGGCCAGTCGACTCGAAATGCGCGTCTCGATTCGCCGTATTGTCGAATTGATTGGCCCAGATGGCGTCGGGTATTTCCTGGGCAAGTCGGCCCGCGACCTTTTGGTACTGGTTCGGATTGCTGTAGGGCACGGCGGGAACTTTGCGCAACTCCGCACCCAATGCCTCGATGATCTGATACTTCTCGGCAGCCTGATTGCCAGGCATGACAATCACGCACCTATAGCCGCGTGCGTTGCAGACGTGCGCCAGCCCAATTCCAGTGTTGCCGGCAGTGCCCTCGACGACGGTGCCGCCCGGTTTCAAGGTGCCGCGGCGCTCCGCATCCAACACAATCCACTTCGCGGCGCGGTCCTTCACCGAGCCGCCGGGATTCATGAACTCAGCTTTTCCTAAAATCTCACAACCGGTCTCCTCGCTCAGGTGCCGCAAGCGAATCAAGGGCGTATTGCCGATCGAATCCGTAAATCCATCTTTGACTTTCATCTGTGAGTTGCCCCAAGTTAGACCAGCGCCAATCCGTCGCTCTTGCCGACAGAGAGTGGAACGGGTTTTTCACCTTGCGAATTTAAGCGATTCCGCGCCTAAAACGGGGGATTTAGACAAAAGAATCCCCGGATGAGCCGGGGAATTCGAGTGGAACAGGTGCAGGGATTAGACCCAGCACGTCCGTAAGTGGCAGATACGCCGCACAAAAGTGCTCAAACGTTCGACCTTGTCGGTGTCTTCCAGTGTTGCAAGTAAGTAACGCTGGCATCAAACACGAACCGCTTCGTTGGCGTCATCATAGACGATATCTTAGATAAATCCAATGGTTAACGGTTTTTAATTGGCTTTTACTGCACTATGTCGAATGTGTTGTCAATTGGCGACAAAAGAACACTTGCGATCTCGACGCCGATGGTTTGATTTTGTCGGCGCGATGCCCCACATTCACCGAAATCACGCGAGGGCCTCATGAAATACCTACATACGATGGTGCGGGTGACCGATATCGAGCAGTCGTTGAGCTTCTATCGCGATGCGCTCGGCCTGAAAGAATTGTCTCGCAAGGATTATCCACAGGGACGCTACACGTTGGTCTTTTTAGCGGCGCCTGGCGATGAGGAGGCCCAAGTTGAACTGACGCATAACTGGGATCCGCAGGAATATCCGGACGGGCGCAACTTTGGGCATTTAGCCTATGCCGTGGATGACATCTACGCCGCCTGCCAGCGGCTAATGGATCATGGCGTGACGATCAATCGTCCGCCGCGCGATGGTCGCATGGCCTTCGTGCGCTCGCCGGACAACGTCTCGATCGAGTTGCTGCAAAAAGGCCCTGCGCAGGCGCCCGCGGCGCCTTGGGATCGCATGCAGAATGTCGGCCAGTGGTAACCCGCTTCATTGCCGACGTCGGCGCGTTCGGAGAAATCATCGAGGTCGTGCGAAGCGGCGTCCTCGGCATCGCACGCAAGAACCCCAGACTGCACTTGGTCAAATGACCCTAGCGGACGGCTCGGAGCTGATGCCGGCCGACCCTTGGACGAGGAGCCACGGCAAGCGCTCGATCTGCGCTAAAATTTGCCGCGTAGGTTGCTTGAGGATATCTAAACGTCATGCCTGAACTTGAAGTCACGCCGGAACACGCGGCCGATCCGAACACCCGACGCGTCGGCATTTTGGTTGGAGTGGTCGGCATTTTATTGTCGGTGGTCACGATTGCTTCGCATCGGGCACACACCGATGCGGTTATTCATCGCACCGAGTCGAACGACCAGTGGACCTATTACCAAGCGAAGAAAATCCGCGAAAACACCGAAGAAGTGGCGCTGGCGCTCGTGACGAGCTTGAGCGTCGATCCTGCCAAGACCGAGGCCGTGACGCACAAGCTGGAGGCCGCGCGCACCAAATACGCCGCTGATGCGGAGAAAATTCAGGAAGATGCGAGAGCAAAGGACAAGGAAACCGAAACGGAGGAGCACCGCGCTCTATACTTCGACATCGGCGAGGGATTGCTGGAGCTTGGACTGGTGTTGTGCTCTCTGTATTTTCTGGCGCGCAAGGCGTTCTTCCCGATTTTCGGTGTGCTCTCGAGCATCGCCGGCACGATCTTGGGTGTCATCGGTTTCATGCTTTGAGAGGCTTTCTCGCATGGAGCGCCTTGATCGCGTGGGCGGCAGCCTCGGCTGCCGACGCGCCGGTCATGTCGCGCGTGGAAGCGCGCTCGGGCGACCTATTGGCCGTGGGCGTGGTCCACGACGACAAGATGAGCATTCACATCAGCCGCCTCGCCGACAATGCGCCGGTGCGGGATGCCACGGTGTCGGTGGTATTGCGTGGCATGGTGCATCCCACGACCGCCGAAGCCGACGGGAGCTATTCCCTGCAGACGAAGCATCTCGAGTTGCCGGGAGCCGCGGCCGTCGACTTTCAAGTTAACCAAGGAACGGTAAGGGAGAGTCTCAAAGGCATGTTGGATGTCGGATCCGCATCCGGACAAGCCGACGATCGGAACAGCAGCCGTCAGCTTTGGTGGTGGGTGCTGAACTTTGCCGTGGGCGGGGCGGCTGTCTGGCTTTTCTCGCGGCGGCGCAAGGCGGCGAAGGACGCAGAGTCCTAGAAGCTCTGCATTGTCTGCACCAGAAATTGTAATTTTTGGATACCAGCCACATCGCTCAAGGGAAATGCAAAATCGATGTGCAACACGTTTCCCAGCCCTGAGCGGGTATTGCCCAGCCGCAGGCCGAAACCCACGTCCTTCAGCAATCCTGGATTACTGTTGCCGACGACACCTGTGCCCCAGGTCCTGCCCACGTCCGCGAACACGGCGCCGCCCACTCGAACCAAGCGAAACGGATACCAGTCGGTGAAGACTCGTTGTTCAACGGTCAGCAGGGCCCTGGACGTGCCCGACTCGAAACGCAGCGGATAGCCGCGCAGCCCATTGTCGCCGCCGAGTAAAAGCTGCATCTCCGGGTCCAGCCGATACGTGGTGGTTCCGGAAAATGCTGCGTACAGAAGCCAATCTTCGCGCCATCGCCAGTAGTATTTTGCGGCTGCATCGGCTATCAAGTTGCGCGCGTGCCCTTGCTCCAAGCGCGAAGAAAAATCGCTGGTCAAAAATAACTGCTGCTCGTGGGGCAAGTCGAATCCATGCAGCGCTTTTGCGGTCAGCATGACGGCGTCGCGGTCGGCGCCAAAGACGCCGCTCGAATATCCGATCTCGCCGGTAACCTCGGTGCCGAAATACAAATCTTCCGCGCGACCTATTTGATTCTCGTCGCCGATTTTTTTATAGGCATCTTGAAGGATGTCGAATCCGGTGAACGGGTATGACAGAGTCCGATCCGGGGGCAGCATCTTTGCGGGCACTGTCGTTATCGGCGCCGGCAGGAAAAAGTTGCGGTCGTAGCGCATGCCGAACGTCCAACGCCTGGTCCAGCCGTCGATAAGCCCATTTGAAACGCCGCCGCTCAATTCATAAGCGGATTCACCGTCGTTGAATTGGTCGACGATATTGCCCAAGTTATAACGCGAGATCGTGCGATCGAAGGAGATCGCAGAGATCTTCGTGCTCCAGGGAGCATCGAGCGAATAGAAAGGATGCGACACCAAGACCGACCGCTGCGACCCATCGCTGGAATCCGAGTACGCAAGCGTCGAGGTCCAGCGCGATCCGAGCACATTGGGGTCGATCCAACCCACGGTGTTACTGGTGCGATCCACGGTGCTGCCGCGGGAGATCTGCAACGTCTTGCCCCATCCTAGAAAATTGGTGTCCTGCAAGTTGAACTTGCTGTCGTTCGTTCCGCCGGAGCGGGCGAAGGAAATGCCGGGACTCAGGGTCCAAACATCTTTGGTGATGACCCGGATGTCCACTTTGCCGTCGGCATAGTGCACCGGCACGATGCGGGCGTCATACACGTAAGGCAGCAATCGCAACGCTCGCTCGGTCTCCGCGAGCTTGCGTGCAAGATATTTATCGCCGCTCGCAAACAACAGCTGTGCTTGGATGGTTGCGTGCTTGGTGCGGATATGAAGGCGGTCGGCCAGGCGGAACAAGCCGTTCCTCTCCCGCGAATCGCTTTCGTCAAAAATATTGCGAGTGGCTATTTCCACCTTGCCGATTGTCGCCCCCGCCGCTTCAAGCACGGCATCGCTCGGTAGGTCAGCCGGACGAGGCTCGTCGATCCGAGTGTGTTCGGTGTCGGTGAGCTTCGCCGCGAGAGCAGGCAGCGCGATTCCTGCGGCGAGGACGGTGAATGCAATCAGACATCCGCCGCCGAATGGTCTCATTCGGCCAACGGTCTACAGGGCCGCGTTGTCGCTCTCGCCGGTCCGAATGCGCAATACCCGCAGGATGTCGGTAACGAATATTTTGCCATCACCCACCTTTCCTGTTTTCGAAGCGCCCACGATGGCCTCCATCACCTGATCGACGAGCTCGTTTTTCACGGCAACCTCAATGCGGGTTTTCGGCACAAAGTCCACGACATACTCTGCGCCACGGTACAGCTCCGTGTGTCCGCGTTGCCGCCCGAATCCCTTGACCTCTGTCACCGTCATGCCGGAGACGCCGATTTCGGACAGCGCTGCGCGCACGTCATCCAGCTTGAAGGGTTTGATGATTGCGGTAATCAATTTCATTCTAGACTCCGGTCGGGGGCAGTCTGGGTAATACTATTACGATTCCGTTGAGGGTACACGTGATCTCTACAATATAATGCCCCGCATCACCTTCATCGAGCCGGGCGGCTTACGCCATGAGATAGACGCACCCATCGGCATTACTTTGATGGAGGCGGCCAAGCAAAACGGCGTGCAGGGCATACTTGCCCTGTGCGGCGGTGCCTGCGCATGCGGGACTTGCCATGTCTATATCGATTCGGCCTGGCTGCCTAAGCTGCAAGCGCGCGAGGAAATGGAAGAAGGCATGCTGGAGTGTGCTTGGCAAGCGCGCGACAGTAGCCGCCTGAGCTGCCAAATTCTTGTCACTGCGAATCTTGATGGTCTCGTGGTGACCGTTCCGCAACGGCAAGGAGCTACTTGAGCAATGTTTGGCATAGCAATTCACGGCGGTGCGGGTACTCTGCCGCGGGCCGAGATGAGCGGCGAAGCGGAACTCAGTTATCGGACCGGGCTCTGCGAGGCCGTCGACGCGGGCTACGCGCTGCTGCAAAACGGCGGCACCAGCATGGATGCGGTGGCCCGAGCGGTTGTGCTGCTGGAAGACAATCCCTTGTTCAATGCAGGCCGCGGCTCGGTGTTCACTTTCGATGGCTGCAACGAATTGGATGCCTCGATCATGGATGGTGGCACGTTGCAGGCGGGCGCAGTCTGCGGATTGACGCGTATACGAAATCCGGTGCTGCTGGCCCGAGCGGTGATGGAAAAATCCGAACATGTCATGCTGGCCGGCGCAGGAGCGGAGGAGTTCGCAACGCAGCAAGGTTTTTGCTTCGAGCCGCCAAATTACTTCTACACCTCCCAGCGTTGGCAGCAGCTGCAGCGAATTCGCGGCGGAGACACCGGCCTTTCCGGGCACACCATTTCGCATGTCGGCACCGTCGGTGCTGTCGCGCTGGATGCGAAGGGGAACTTGGCCGCCGCAACTTCCACCGGCGGCATGACCGGCAAGCGCTTTCAGCGAATCGGCGATTCGCCGCTCATCGGCGCGGGCACTTATGCCGATGACCGTTCGTGCGCCGTGTCGGCCACCGGACACGGTGAAGTATTCATCCGCGCCGCCGTTGCTCATGATATCTGCGCGCGAATGCGCTTTGGCGGGCGCAGCGTTGGCGCGGCCGCGCGGGAGGTGATATTCGAGGAACTGCCTAGGCTCGGTGGCGAGGGAGGCGTGGTCGCAATCGATGCGAACGGCGAAATCGCCATCGAATTCAATTCCGCAGGCATGTTCCGCGCCAGCAGGAAAGCAGGTGAAGCGAGTCGGATCGCTATTTACCGATAACAGCTCGTCATGGCGCTGGAAGCCTCCTAGGCATCGACATGATGACGGCGTTTTTCGAACCGCCCGGTTCTCATAGTGGCGTACTCAGCCTCCATTACGATCACGCGATTTCTGCCCTCCTCTTTGGCACAGTACAAGGCCTCGTCGGCAAGTTGAATCAACCCCTCGAGAGTCCGATTGGCGGCAGGAAGCACAAATGCCGCACCGATGCTCACGGTGAGCCGGCCGGCGACCTTGGACGCCTCGTGCGGAATGTTCAGCTCGGCAATGGAACGCTGTATGCGCGTCAGCACTTCGGCGACGTATTCGCGGTTCGCCTCGTAGAGCACGATTGCAAACTCCTCGCCGCCGTAGCGCGCAACGAAGTCCAACGGCCGCCGCGCACACTGGCTGAGCGACACGGCGACCGCGCGCAAGCACTCATCTCCGGCCTGATGGCCATAGCGGTCGTTGTAGTCCTTGAAGCAGTCGACGTCCGCGAGTAGCACAGCGATGCGCTCCTCTTCGCGCACCGCTTGCTGCCAAACGCGCGCGATGTGCTGATCGAACATGCGGCGATTCTGGATGCCGGTCAGTCCGTCGCGTGCCACCATTTCGCGCAGCAGGCATGCCTCCAGAAAGCGCAATCGGCCGGTCTTTTCATGTGTGTAGGTGACCGACGCACAGAACAAATTTGCAGCGACCAGAGCTAAAGCGTTATAGGAAAATTCACGGCCCGGCAATAGCAGCGCGGTGCCGGCGGCGAGATAGGCCAGCATCACGACAACGTTGGCTGCGACTGCGTGATAGAAAATCAAGCCGCTCATAAAGTAGATGAACACGATGCTGAGGATCAAACAAGGAATCAGCAACGAAATCCCGCCGAGTGAAGCAATGATTTGGATTGCCGCCACGCTTAGGCCAAATATGCTCATGATGACGATGGTAAGCGGCGCGTGAATTCGATGACGTTGCGGCGAGAAGCTTGCCGCAAGGCCGATGAGCAGTACCGGAATGATGACGAGTATTTGAATGCGGCCGGGGATGCGGTCGAGCTGCGCACCCAGCACCATCGCGTCCATCGCCGAGAATGCGATGGCGATGACGATTGCCAGGCACAGATTCACGCGCGTGTGCAGCAGGCTCTCCTCAAAATTCCTGCGCCTGAATTCGGCTTCGAGTTCGCGATTGAAAGTGAGCCACGGAAATCCCGCACGCAGCTGGCGCGCGTGGGGCGAATTGGGTAGATCTTCGTTAGACAGCCCTGCGCCAGTGCTCATTCGCCTCACCGTACCGATCCTGCATCATCCGCTCAATGACCTGAGGCGCTTTTGGGAGGAGGCCGCCGAAGAGCGACGTGCATTATGTCAAATAGATGCCTCAATCCGCTAGGTAATGCGCGAGATAGTCGTCGAAATTCGTATTGTCGGAGGCTTCGACGCTGCGTTGCGTCTCGAGAGAATCCTGCGCTTCGGCCGCGAATTCACCGAGCCGGCTCTCGTTGGGCGGATACAGCCCCAGAAAGTAGTCTTTGTGAAGATTCGACATTCGCAGCGCCAGTTGAAAAAAAGTCTCGCCGGTCTGCCGCATTTCAGCGAGCAGGCGCGCCGACGGAGTGCGCTCCACATCGTCTATCTTGGCGCGCTGTTGCTCGAGCGCCGATGAATACGGACGCGCGGGCTCGCCATGATCGAGCATCTCGCACAATCCTTGCATCGAGTCGAGAAGTTCTCGCGCCCACTTCGCCATGGAAGTGCTGCGCCCCTCCCGGCTCAGGCACAGTTCAGGTTCCCGGCCGCGTCGCGCAACCAGAAGATGGTTCGCGTCCAACGCCGACTGCTCGCCGAGACTGATTGGCGCGCTTTCTCGCAGCAAGCACAGCGCCAGAAAGGCTTCGAGGAAGCGCAGCTTGTTTTGATTGACGCCGACCGGGTCGAAGGCACTCACGTCGAGCGCGCGTACTTCAACGTACTCCACCCCAGCGCGATGCAATGCCTTGGTCGGCCGTTCGCCGGAGCGCGCGATGCGCTTCGGACGAATAAAGCTGTAATACTCGTTCTCGATCTGCAAGATATTGGCATTGAGCTGCTGATACACACCGTTCACTTTGACGCCGAGCTTTTCGTAAGGCGGATATGGCGTGCCAATTGCCCGGGATAGATCGCGGACATATTCGGACAAGCTGTTGACCGATACGCTCAAAGTCGATTGATTCTTGTTGCGATAACCGATGTCGCTCATGCGCAGCGAAGTGCCGTAAGGCTCGTAGACGGTGTCGGCGTCGAGCACCGGCAGCGTGTTTTCGCGTCCCGCGAAGAAGCTATTCGATACGGCCGGGGAGGTGCCGAACAAGTACAGCACCAGCCAGCCGTAGCGCCGGTAATTGCGCAACACGCCGAAGTATTGATCGGAAATGAAATCCTGCAAAGGCTGCTTGGATTGATTGACAGCCTGGAGCACGCCCCACAATCTCGGGCTGAAGGAATAGTTGAAGTGCACGCCGGAGATCGCCTGCATGATGCGCCCGTAGCGCACCCCCAGGCCGTGGCGATAAACGCTCTTGATTCGCCCGACATTCGAGCTGCCGAACTGCGCCAGCGGAATGCTCGCGTCGCCATTGATCGCGCACGGCATGCTCGTCGCCCACAGCAATTCCTCGTTCAAATGTCGATAAACGAACTGATGGATATCGCAAAGATATTGCAGGAGTTCCCACGTCTCGCCGAATGGCGGCGTTACCAATTCGATCAGCGACTCGGAGAAGTCCGTCGTGATGTGCTCGTTGCTGAGCGGCGCTCCCAATTCTTCCGGATGACGAGTCTGAGCGATGGCGCCGTCGGGCGAGACGCGCAACGATTCTTTTTCGACCCCCTTTCGGCCGCCGCGCAATACTGCCCGTTCACCGGAATTAATGAGTCCCGCGAGACGCTTCTCGAAGATTCTATCCACCACGTTGCGCAACGATATCCCCGGTTGATTGTTACGGCAGCTCAGCCACGACTTCGATTTGCACGAGAAATCCGGGATCCACGAGACGCTGCACCTGCACCCAGGATGCGGTCGGCAAGCGCTCCTTGTTGTAGAACTCGAAGCGCAGATCCGAAGCTTTTAGCAATGCGTCCATATCCGTCGTGTAGATCGTCTCTTTTACAACTTCTTCGAAGTCGGCTCCATGCGCTGCAAGGGTACGGCTTATATTGGAATAAGCGGCGCGCATTTGCCCGGCCATATCGCCTGGCGATACCAGGCGACCCTGCTGGTCCGCGGCTACCGAGCCGGAAATATACAGCGTTTTATCGATCAAGACGGCTTGCGAATAGCCGAAGTCCTTTTCGTACGGATTCAGATGAAATACACGCTTCACCCGCATTGGCGCCGATTCAGGCTCGCGCTCGCAACCGCAGAGGGCAAGAGCGGCGCAAACGATCAGGACCGCGCGGCGCGCTCTGGTCCCTGAATCAGGACTTGTGGTTGGCCGCGGCTTCAGCACGGGAGCGCAACGCACGCAGCATCTTGGGCAAGTCCTTTCGCAGGGCCGTTCGAACGATCCAGCTCGGCACCCAGAAGCCCGGAGCCAAGTCGACCATGTAGTGTGCGATTGTATAGTCTGCGTCGCTCTTCAACTCCCAGGAACCGCGTAATGTTCGAAGATCCCCGGAGATCCGTTCGATCGTTACCTTCGAGGGTGGTTCGTAGGTTGCGCGGATGACATAGGTCACTTTGGGCACGTACCAAGAATAATTCATGACGTGCCGAATTCTCTGCCACGACTGATCCTGCGCGGTCTCCAGCACGTCGCAGACCTCGAGCCCAGGCACCATCCGCAACGATTCGGGGCAACTGGTGATCAGCGACCACACGACTTCGCGGCGCGCATGAATCCTGACGGTGGCGCTCGCGCTGCCGCGCTGCTGCGCCGCGTCCAAAGACACGGACACTTCGATATCGTTGCTCGGCGAGGCTTCCACGGCCAGATTTGCGGCATGGACTGCACCTGTAGCAATACAGACTGCGAATATGATTAAAGTGCGCACTAGATAGTCTGACTCCGGCCAACAAATACTGTTCGAACGCAATCGCCGCTAGGCGGTTGTTCCCCGTATAAAGCTTCATTTCGCAGCGTCCATCCAGCCTTTCATTCTTTCCTCGAGAATGTCCAGCGGCATGGCACCGCCTCGCAGAATTTCCGAGTGAAATTCTCGAATGTCGAAGCGGCCACCCAGCGATTGCTGCGCTCGAGCCCGTAGCGCGCGAAAATTCATCTCGCCAACGCACGCCAACGCGTCCGCAGGCTTGGTTGCGTACGAGTCGATCAAAGATTGAGCGTCGAGATCGTCGATTCCAAGATGCGCACGAAGATAATCAAAGGCCTGAGCTCGGGTCCAGCTCTTTGCGTGCAAGCCCGTATCGACCACCAGGCCTGCGGCGCAGCGCATTTGTGCCGCTGTAGCATCCAATTTAGCCGATTCGTCGGTGTACAAGCCTAGTGCATCGCCGAGCGAGGCGGCGTACAACCCCCAGCCCTGTGTGAAGGCAGGCTCGGAGCCAAACCGGCGGAAGCGCGGCAAAACGCTGAGTTGCTGTTGAAGCGCGAGTTGAAAATGCTCACCCGGCGCAGCTTGCTGCAGAAAATCGGCAATCGAGACCGTGGTCCTGGCAGTCTTGGCAGTGTTTACGTAAAGGATGGCGGGCGGTACCGCCGCAGGGCCGCCGCGCCGGTAGTATAACGATGTCGCCGGCTGCGGCAGCCACTCGGCGCTGCGAATATCGAGTTCCGCCTTTGGAATCTCGGAAAACGCCGCAGGTAATGCTGCCTGCACTTGGGCCGCCAATTCGCGATAGGCATTTACGAGCCCGCCGGCGGGAGCCGGCGTAGCCTCGCGGGGCGGATTGGGGCCAAGCCGCTCGACTTCGGCGGCGCCAATTCGAGCGACTTCGTCGGGCGAGAGCGTCGTGCTGGTCGCTCTTTTGACCAAAAATGCGTACCACCGGCGCCCCAGCGGCAGTTCCGATAAAGCAAGGCCCGTTCTCGTGCGCGGCAGGTATTCCGTTTGCAGAAAATCATGCAGCGCGCGGATTGCGGGCAGCAATCTCTGGGAAACCGCGTTCATCATGTCCCTGGTCAGGCGGCCCCGCTCCGGATCTTTGATGCTTTGAGGTAGGGAGCGCAGAGGCGCGTAGAACACATTGGCGGAATCGTCCACGCCGAGACGCTCGAGGATCGGCAGCATCCGTTCGATCACAGCGCGAGGCGATGTATAGCCGCGGCGCATCCCCTCGCGCATGTTGGCGGTAGCTTGCTGCGTCCAACTCACGTAATCGTCGACGCGCTTCAGCCAGCTATCGTATTCCGCGGCGTTCGCACCAGGCTCCTGCGCCATTTCCGCGGCTTGCGCGACAACTTGCTGCGTCATTCCGCCGAACGGATTGATGGGCAGCAACTCCTCAGGAAAGGTCAAGCGCTCGATGGCAATTTCGCGCCGCCTGCGAAAAATATCGTAGCTTAGCTTGCTTGGCGCATCCAGGGCATCGCGCGAAACCTCGAGCACTTCCACAAGATAACGGCGCTCGATATTCAGAGAATCTGCGAGAAATTGCCGCGAAATGGCGTTATCCGTGGAGAGATGCTCGTCCCAGTAACGCTCAACTATGCGATTGAGCTGATCGATCGCCGGAGGCGCCTTTGCCGCCTGCGCAGGGATGGGCGTCTGCGGCGCGCCGCAACCGGCGACCGCAAAAAGCGTCAGCCCGCAGCAAAGCTTGGAAGAAAATCCGCTCATTAGGTAGATCCTACTGCCTCCGCAACACAGGGGCAGAAGAGACAGCAGGATCCCCATTCAAACCGTGCGTGCCGATTGAACACAAACGATCGTCCGATGACTCGGTCTTTCGTTTATCTTCGTCAGGACGCACCATAGATTGATTATATGCTGGCGGGTAGGTCCATAATTCGCAGCTTACAGATTAAGGGAGGCAAACATGCTGGTAGGAGCAAGTACGCGCCGCGTCGCGATTGTCGGCGGCGCGCGTATCCCATTTGCGCGCGGCAACGGCGCCTACGCGCAGGTGGGGAATCAAGAGATGTTGATTGCGGCGCTACGCGGCGTAGTCGAGCGATTCGACTTGCGCGGCCAGCGCGTCGACGATGTCGCAGCCGGAGCGGTGATGAAGCATTCCAGTCAGTGGAATTTGACGCGTGAGTCGGTGCTCGGCTGCGGGCTCGCCGCGGAGACGCCGGGGCTGGATTTGCAGCGCGCCTGCGGAACCAGCCTGGAGGCGGTGATCTTGCTGGGCAACAAGATAGCGCTGGGTCAAATCGACTGCGCCATCGCGGGCGGAGTGGATACGGTGAGCGATCCGCCGGTGGTCTATCCGAGGAGTTTTCAACAGCTGCTGCTGCAAAGTTATCGCGGCAAAACTGCAGCCGCCAGGGTGAAGCCCTGGTTCGGGTTGCGCCCCAAAAACCTCCGGCCGGTATTGCCCGGCGTGACGGAGCCGCGCACCGGTTTGTCCATGGGTGAGAGCACGGAACTCATGGTCAAAACTTGGGGCATCACGCGCGCGGAACAGGATCAGCTGGCGCTGGAGAGCCATCAAAAGGCCGCAGCCGCCTATGCGGCGGGATTTTATAAGGACCTGGTCATTGAATATCTGGGGCTGACCCAAGACAACACTATCCGCACCGACTCCACGCTGGAGAAGCTCGCGAAACTGCAGCCGGCTTTCGATTTCTCCGGGGCCGGCACCTTGACGGCGGGAAATTCCACGCCAATGACCGACGGCGCGTCCGCTGTGCTATTGGCCTCCGAGGCATGGGCGCGCGAGCGCAATCTTCCGGTGCTCGCCTATTTGAGCTACGGCAAGGTCGCGGCGGTTGACTACATCGAAAAGAAGGAGGGGCTGCTCATGGCTCCCGCGTACGCGGTTCCGAGAATGCTGCAAGACGCGAACTTGAAGCTTCAGGACTTCGACTTCTACGAAATACACGAGGCGTTTGCCGGACAGGTGTTAAGTACGTTGAAGGCCTGGACCGACCCGGCGTATTGCCGCGACAAACTCCAGCTGCCGGGCATTCTTGGCACGATTGACCGATCGAAGTTGAACGTCAAGGGAGGCAGCCTCGCCATCGGGCATCCGTTCGCAGCGACCGGAGCGCGAATCGTCGCCACACTCGCAAAAATACTCGATGAGGCCAAGGGCAAGAGAGGGCTGATTTCGATTTGTACTGCGGGCGGCATGGGAGTCACCGCGATTCTGGAGCGTTGAGAGAGCACATGGGACAGAATATTGCGAGCGCCAAGCTGGCGCCCGAGCGCAGTCTGGAATTCTTTCACCGCTACGTGGGGTAGGGCGACATGAGGCTTACGGACCCGACGCTGCTGCGCGAGTTGTGCTTTATCGACGGCGGCTGGAGCGCGGCCGACAATGGCACCACGTTGGATGTGAAAAATCCAGCGACAGCGCAAAAGCTTGGATCGATCCCGAACATGGGGGTCCTCGAGACCCGCCGCGCGATTGCAGCAGCATCAGCGGCGCTGCCCGCATGGAAGGCGCGAACCGCCAAGGAGCGGGCCGTCATCATGCGTCGCTGGTTCGATCTGATGATCGAGCACCAAGAAGACCTCGCGACGCTGATGACCGCTGAGCAGGGAAAACCGCTGGCCGAGTCCAAAACCGAAATCGCCTACGCGGCCTCATTTATAGAGTGGTTTGGCGAAGAAGCAAAGCGTGTGTACGGCGATATCATTCCAGGTCACCAAAGCGACAAGCGAATAATGGTGTTGCGCCAGCCGGTCGGCGTCGTCGCAGCCATTACACCGTGGAATTTTCCGAGCGCAATGATCACGCGCAAAGCGGGACCAGCACTCGCCGCGGGCTGCACGTTGGTTTGCAAGCCCGCCACGCAGACGCCTTTTTCGGCCCTGGCCCTGGCAGAACTTGCGCATCGAGCAGGCGTTCCAAATGGCGTCTTCAACATGGTCACCGGCGGCGCCGCGGCAATCGGCGGGGAGATGACCAGCAACCCGGCAGTGAGAAAACTGACTTTCACCGGCTCCACCGAAGTGGGCAAGAAGCTCATGACGCAATGCGCCGGTACGGTTAAGAAGTTGTCGCTCGAACTCGGCGGCAACGCGCCGTTTATCGTATTCGATGATGCGGATTTGGATGCCGCGGTACAGGGCGCGCTGGCCAGCAAATATCGCAATACCGGCCAAACCTGCGTCTGTGCGAATCGGCTGTTGGTTCAAGCGGGGGTTTACGACGAATTCGCCAAGCGACTCAAATCGGCGGTTGCGCAATTGCGCGTGGGCGATGGGCTTGCGGGCGTTACCGATCAAGGGCCGCTGATAGATGCCAAGGCGGTGGCCAAAGTCGAAGAGCATATTGCGGATGCGTTGGCAAAGGGCGCAAAAATCGCGCTGGGCGGCAAGCGCCATGCTCTCGGCGGCCTATTTTTCGAACCGACCATTCTCACTGATGTCACACCCAAGATGCTCGTGGCTCGCGAAGAAACTTTCGGCCCGGTGGCGCCGCTATTCAAGTTTGAAAGCGAGGCACAGGCGATCGCGATGGCCAATGATACGGAGTTCGGCTTGGCCGCTTACCTCTACACGCGCGACCTTGCGAGGAGCTGGAGAGTTTCGGAAGCCATTGAGTACGGAATCGTCGGTTTGAATACCGGAATCATCTCGACTGAAGTGGCTCCCTTCGGCGGCGTCAAGGAATCCGGAATCGGCCGCGAGGGATCCAAGTACGGGATCCTGGATTACACCGAAATCAAATATGTCTGCGTTGGCGGAGTGAGTTAGCAACGCTGTGCTAGGTCGTTTCCTCGAGTTTTCTCTCGCCGCGCCGAACATTCAGGCCTCATTGGATTTTTACGTCGAGCTGGGCTTTTCTGCAGTGGAGGTCGGAGATGCGTGGCCCCACCCTTATGCCGTGGTCACGGACGGGCGAATCTGCTTGGGACTGCATCAAGAGCCCATGCCGGCGCCGTCGTTGACCTTCGTAAAACCCGATTTGTTCAAGCACTTGGACGCTCTACAGCAAAAGGGGGTCGAATTTGAGTTTCGCCGTCTCGGCAATCATGTGTTCAATGAGGTCGGCTGGTTGGATCCCTCCGGCCAGCTCGTGCGGCTGGTCGAAGCACGCACATTTTCACCCAGTAAACGGCTTGCCAACGATACGTCGCGCTGCGGCTATTTTCTCGAGATCGCCGTGCCGGCGCCAGATCGCGAGCTGGCAAAGGCGTATTGGGAAGACTTTGGTTTCGTGGGCATGGAAGAGGACGAAGATCGCTTGCCCCATATCGCCTGCACCAGCGATTTCATCGATCTCGGCCTATACCATCCGGCGGATCTGCGGCGGGCAACTCTGCGGTTCGAAGTCGACGATGTGGGGAGCACTCTGGCTTATCTGGCGGATAAAGGTATTGTGCCTAACGGGGAAATGCCGCCGGGATTGCGCTCGGCGCCGGCCGCAGTGTTGGTGGCACCAGAAGGGACGCCGATTCTTTTGACTGGTTCGTCGACACAGTAATCTTGAACTTCAACTGCATGGCATCCTGCACTTGCAAGGCGCCGTGCATCAGGCTGTATGGCAAAAGGCCCAGGGCGGTCTGCCGCAGTTCCACCGACCCGGCCGCGGTGAAGTGCTGCGCATCGCCCTGCAAAGCAAACGGCACCGAAATTCTTGACGTGTGTCCGGCAGCGCCGATTTCCAACTCTGCGTTCAACGCATCCAAGGTACCGCTGAGCGATACACTCTTCACGGCGATGTCCGGAAATTCAGCCGCATTGAGCACTGCGCTGCTCAGCATATTGCGGCCGGTGCCCGCTTTGGCGTCTTCCGGAATGTCGCCTGGGAAATCGCCGCCCTCTTCGCGCCGCGACTGCGCATCGTCGATCAGGAAGCCGTTCACCGGCGCGTTGAGCGAAAACGACGATGCGGATAGGGTGTCGCCGATATGCACGGCTCCTGTCACCGCTCGATTGACCATGACGTGGTTATGGCCTAGGTTGGCCAGCGGTCCCGCACGATATACCAACAGCCTCAATTCAGAACTGCCGGAATCGACTTGGTAGTCGCCGGCTGCGGGGAGCGATTGCAGGCTCACCGTCGGTGGGGTCGCCAGCTGAGGCGTGCGGGAGCGCCGATGCGACGCGGCGCATGCCGCCAAGCTCAACACCAGAACGGCGGTGGCAAATCTGTTCAACACCTATTGCTGGCCTTGCGAGTTGTTAGACTAGGCCTTGAGTTTGCAGCCGGAGACCCTCGATGCCAAATCAAAGCCGCCCGACCCGCTACAATGCGGTCGCTCAAGGGTTTCATTGGATCATTGCGGGACTGATCGTCGTTCAATTTACACTGGCGTGGTCGGCGGATGATTTGCCGTTGGGAGCGCGAAAGCTTGCGCTCTTGGCGCGGCATAAAAGCTTCGGCATGACCATATTGATGCTCGCGGTTCTGCGGCTTTTGTGGCGGCTGTTCAACCGCCCTCCTGAGCTGCCGCCCGGCATGACGGACATCGAGAGAAAGCTCGCTCGAGCGACCCACGTTCTTTTCTATGTCTTGTTGTTCGTCATGCCTTTGACAGGCTGGATGATGTCCTCCGCGAAGAACTACTCGGTCAGCTGGTTCAACCAATTCACCTGGCCGGATCTCATTGCACCGAACGAACCGGCCTTTGATCTGCTCAGAACGACTCACGATACCTTAAGCTGGCTGTTATTCGCGGTCGCCATACTGCACATTCTCGCGGCGCTCAAGCATCACTTCTGGAACAAGGATGATGTGCTCAAGCGCATGCTGCCTTTTACCAAATCGGAGAAACAATCATGAGAAATCTTTTCATTGCTGGAATTGCCGCAATTCTCTCGAGTGCCGCGGCGGTGGCTGCGGGCACCGTCTCGAGCTACAGCGCGGATATCCAGCAGAGCCGCTTGGAGTTTGTCGGAGTTCAGGCCGGAGCCGAGTTCAAAGGGGTGCTTCACAAGTTCACCGCCAACGTCGACTTTGCACCCGACGCCCTCGCTAACTCTCGAATCGATGTGCAAATCGATATGAACTCTGTTGATTCGATGGACAAGGACCGCGACACGACGATTCGCGGCAAGGATATCTTCGATGTGGCCCACAATCCGTCGGCGCACTATCTTAGCAAGACCATCACCAAGACTGCCACGGGTTTTTCCGCCGTCGGAGCGCTGACCTTGCGCGGCGTCACCAAGGACGTGCCAATCGAGTTCCAGTTCGCGCCCAGCGCCGCCGGCGCCAAACTCTCCGGCAGTGCCAAACTCAACCGCTTGGATTTCGGCGTGGGCCAGGGCGACTGGCAGAGCACCGAGACAATAGGCGGCGCCGTCAAGATCAACTTCTCCTTGGTGCTGAAGCCAAAGAGCTGACATGCCTCGCCTCTTCGACGATGTCGCCGAGTGCGTTGAAAGTACTTTAACCCGCGTCGGCGCGCATGTCGTCCTGGCGTTGCCCTTGGGTGTGGGCAAGCCAAACCCGCTGGTCAACGAATTTTACCATCGCGCGCGGCGCGATCCTGCCTTAAGCCTGACTATTTTCACAGCTTTAAGCCTGCGCGCGCCGCAATGGAAAGGCGAGCTCGAGCGACGCTTCCTGGAGCCTTTGGTCGCGCGCCTCTTCGGCGGTTGCGTGCCGCTCGACTACGTGACGGATTTGCACGGCGCGGGCGTGCCCGACAATGTGCGAATCGTTGAATTTTTTTTGGACCCAGGTGGGCTCCTCAATGTGGCGCATTCGCAGCGCCAATATGTCAGCAGCAATTACACGCAGGTGGCGCGCGATGTCGCGGCCCGCGGAGTCAACGTTATTGCGCAACTCGTCGCGAAACGCAGTGTCGAGGGCTGCACGGAGTACAGTTTAGGATCGAACCCCGATGTCACGCTCGACTTGCTGGCGCACTTGGAGCCACAGCGGCGGACAGGCAGAGAACTCGTCGTCATCGGCGAGATCAATCGCCAGATGCCCTTTATGTTCGGACCGGCGCAGGTCGCCGCGGAGACATTCGACGCTCTGATCGAGCATCCGCGCTACGAGTTCGACCTGTTTGCGCCCCCCAATCAACGTTTGCAAACGGCGGCCTACGCAATAGGCCTGTACGGCGCGCGCCTCGTGCGCGACGGCGGCACATTGCAAATCGGCATCGGCGAGCTTGGCGACGCCGTCGTTTACGGACTGCAGCTGCGCCATCAGCAGAACCTGGAATTTCGCGAGATGCTTCAGGGGCTGAAGGCGGCCGAACGTTTCGGACCGGTCTTGGACGCCGTCGGAGCAGCGTCGCCGTTCGAAGCCGGCCTTTATGGTTGCACGGAAATGTTCGTTGACGGTTACTTGGATTTGTATCGCAGCGGGGTACTGCGGCGGCGCGTCTACGCCGACGTGCGTATCCAGCGATTGTTGAACCGCGGCGCGGTCGACGAGCAGGTGGATGAGCGTTTTCTGACGGCATTGGCAGGCGAGGATTTCAGCAGTCCGCTCAGCGCTGCGGACTTCGCGGTGCTGCAAAACATCGGCGTTTTTCGCGCCGAGTGTCGCTACCGCGACGGTCATATCGAGAACTCGGACGGCCAACGTGCAGCGGCGACACTCGATACGCCGGACGGCAGACGCCACCTTCTGGCGTTATGCACCGGACGACAACTAATCGGCGGAACTCTGCTGCATGGCGCATTTTTCTTGGGACCTCGCGGATTCTATGCAGCACTGCGCGATTTTCCGGAGACGGAACGGCGCCAATTTCTGATGTGCGGAGTCTCCTTCGTCAATCAACTCGATGGCGCCGATCAAGCGTTGAAAATTGCGCAGCGTCAACATGGGAGATTTCTGAACTCCAGCATGATGGTGACGCTGCTGGGAGCGGCCGTGTCGGACGGTCTGGCCGACGGCCGCGTCGTCAGCGGTGTCGGCGGCCAATACAACTTCGTCGCGATGGCGCAATCTTTGCCGGATGCGCGTTCAATCCTCACCCTGCGCAGCACGCGCGAGAAGAATTCCAAGGTTACCTCGAACATCCTGTGGAACTATGGAAACACGACGATCCCTCGGCACTTGCGCGATATCGTGGTGTCGGAATACGGCGTGGCGGACTTGCGCGGCTTGAGCGATCAGGACGCGATCGCGGCGATGTTGAACATTGCCGATTCGCGGTTTCAGGACGGATTGAAGCAGCAAGCGCAGGCAGCGGGCAAGTTGCGGCGCGACCATCAGATTCCCGATCTGCATAGAAACAATACGCCGCGCGCCTTGGAAGAGCGTTTCATTCTGGCGCGAGCCCGGGGATTGTTTTCTGATTTTCCGTTCGGCACGGACTTTACGAGCGAGGAAATTGTGCTGGCAAAGGCGTTGGCCAGCCTTAAGGAGAGAACAACTGGTACGTGGCCGCGTGTCAAGGCCCTGGCGAGCGCCACCGCATCGCGCGGCACCCCGCTCGCGCTCAGACCGTTTTTGGAGCGCATGTCGTTGAGTTCCCCTAAAACCCGGCAAGAATGGCTCTGGCAACGTCTGCTCGTCCGGGAATTACGCGATATTGCCTAGGAGCCGGATTGTTTCTCGACGGCGGGGTGAGTAACCTTGCCATCCCGGCCTACTCTGCGGAGCGACAGTATGAAAATTGGCGTACCCAAAGAAATCAAAATTCATGAGTACCGAGTGGGTTTGGTTCCCGCGGGGGTTCGAGAACTCGTCGATTCTGGACACCATGTTATCGTGCAAAGCGGCGCGGGCGCGGGAATCGGTTTCGATGATTCGCACTATCAAGCGGCGGGAGCGTCAATCTGCAAGAAGGTCGAGGAGATTTTCGGTTCCACCGATCTTATCGTGAAGGTCAAGGAGCCGCAGCTGACGGAGTGCAAGATGTTGCGCAACAATCAAACGCTGTTTACGTATTTGCATTTGGCAGCAGATCGCGAGCAAACGATGGCGCTGCTTGCCTCCGGCGCCACCGCCATTGCCTACGAGACGGTGACGGCTCCCGACGGCTCGTTGCCGTTGTTGACGCCCATGAGTGAAGTGGCGGGACGCATGTCGGTACAGGTCGGCGCCAATTGTCTGCAAAAGGCCAACGGTGGATTCGGCGTGCTCCTGGGTGGCGTGCCGGGCGTGGCGCCCGCCAAGGTGGTGGTGCTCGGTGGCGGCGTTTCCGGAACTCACGCCGTGGAAATGGCGGTTGGCCTGCGTGCCGATGTGACTGTGGTGGATCGGTCAGTCAAGCGTCTGAGGGAACTATCTGCGATTTTTGGAAGCCAACTCAAAACCGTCTATTCGACCGCGCATGCCATCGAGGAACTGGTGCGCGATGCCGACCTCGTCATCGGCGCGGTTCTGATAGCAGGTGCTGCGGCGCCAAAACTCGTGACCCGCGCAATGATTAAAACCATGAAGCCGGGAGCCGTGCTGGTCGACATTGCGATCGATCAAGGCGGTTGCTTCGAGACCAGCCACCCTACGACTCATGCCGAGCCGACCTACATGCTCGACGGCGTGATCCATTACGCGGTCACGAACATGCCGGGAGCGGTGCCCAGGACATCGACATTTGCTCTTACTAATGCCACTTTGCCATATGTGAAGGCGTTGGCTGATCACGGCTGGCGGACCGCGATCTCCAGGGATCCAGGATTGGCTCAAGGTCTCAATGTGCACGCGGGCCAGTTGACGCATGAGGCGGTCGCGAGCGCGCTCGGCCTGGATTATCGGGCTTACCGTGCAGCGTAACGGTTTGCCGCAGAACTCCAGGATGGGGTTCGTTATAATAAGATTGAGGCAACACGATGAAGAAAAAGCCGCGTGTACCGAAATTCCGTCGTGTGACGCCTGCGGTACGACGCGAAGCGCTGGTTGAGGCCACCCTTCGCTGCCTCAAAAAGTACGGCCACGACGGCGTTTCGGTGCGCCGCATAAGCGCCGCGGCAGGCGTCTCCATCGGATTGATCAACCATCACTTTCCCAGCAAGTCAGGATTGATCGCCGAGACCTACGAGACACTGGCGCTCTCGCTGCAGGATGAGTTGCGCGCCCGCGCCCACGATCGTAGCGCGTCACCGCGTGCACGCTTGAGTGACTTTTTCCGTGCATCATTTACTCCGCAACTTCTCGATCCGCAGCTCTTCAACGTCTGGGTGGTGTTCTGGAGCATGGTGGCGCATTCACGAGAGATACGCATCGTCCACGATCGAACTTATGGCAAGTACCGGTCCATCTTGGAAGGTCTATTGAGCCAGCTGGTCGAATCCGGCGCCGCGCCAAAATTGAAACTGCGCTGCGCCGCGATCGCGCTCTGCGCATTGCTGGATGGCCTGTGGGTCGAATTGAGTCTCAGTTCCGAAACATTCAAGCCGCGTGAGGCAATCGGCATCTGCGAGGATTGGGTCAGCGCGCTCTGCGTCGGGGCCTTTCCGCGCATGCTGCGGGGAAAACGCCACAAAACTTGAGCGTTTCCCTTGTTATACTAGCGTTCAACAAGAATGGAATGAGCCCTGATGGATGCACGGCGCCGAGCCTCAGAAGCAGACTTCAGTTTGCCCGGTTGGATATATCGGGATGCCGATTTTTTACGCGCTGAAAGACAACAGGTATTCGCCACATCGTGGCAAATCATCTGTCATCTTAGCGACATTCCGAATCCTGGCGATTACCACACTCTGGATTTCCTCGCTGAACCGATTGTTGCGGTGCGCGGCCGCGATTTCGGCGTCAAGGCATTTTTCAACGTCTGCCGGCATCGAGCCTCAAGGCTGCTCGACGGTGCTGCCGGACATTGTCCCGGACGAATTGTTTGTCCCTACCATGCCTGGACCTACGATCTAGACGGGGTGCTGGTCGCCGTGCCGCATCGCAAGGAATTTGTCGACTTTTCAGCGGAGCATTTCGGCCTCAAGCAGCTCGAAATCGAAGTCTACAAGGGATTCATATTCGTTCGCCTAGAGCCGGGCCTGTGCAGCGTTGCAGAAATGCTTGCACCCTACGAGAAGGAGCTGGCTTGGTATCGACTCGAGGAACTCAAGCCACTCGGGCGAGTGACCCTGCGGGTGCGCCACGTCAACTGGAAGAACGTGACGGACAATTATTCCGACGGGATGCACATTGCTGTGGCGCATCGCGGTCTGTCGCGTTTGTTCGGACAGTCTTACGGAATCGAGGCGGCAGTCTGGGTGGACAAGATGTGGGGAGAGCTTCGCGATGCGCCCTCCTCACAACTTTCGGAGCGCATGTATCAAGCTTTGCTTCCCAGATCGGCGCACTTGCCCGCAGACCGGCAACGGCTATGGACCTACTTCAAGCTATGGCCAAACGTTGCGTTCGATATTTATCCTGATCAGGTCGATTTCATGCAGATGATTCCCCTATCGCCTAGCGAAACCTTGGTGCGGGAGATTGCCTACGCGCATTCCGACGATCGGCGCGAGATGCGTGCGGCGCGATACTTGAATTGGCGCATCAATCGCCGGGTGAGCCTCGAAGATAGGGATCTGATTGAAAGGGTGCAATCGGGCATGGGCTCGCGCAGTTACTCGCCGGGTCCGCTAGGGCACAACGAAGTATCGTTGAGAAGTTTTGCACGCCGCATGCGCGAGCTGATTCCGGAGAGCAGCCTCGAACGCGCGCCGGACGCCGGTTGGAATACCGCGGGCCGTGCCTGCGCCGGCAAAAGCTGTGGCTGATTCATTACGCGACGTGGTCATTATCGGCGGCGGCCACAATGGCCTGGTGTGCGCCGCATATCTGGCCGCCGCGGGGCTTAAGGTTACGGTGCTCGAGCGTCGTGGAGTCGTCGGCGGAGCTGCGGTAACCGAAGAGTTTCATCCTGGCTTTCGCAATTCCATCGCCGCCTATACGGTTTCGCTGCTGAATCCGAAAGTCATTCGGGATCTGGATTTGCCGCGCCATGGGCTGCGCATCGTCGAGCGCAAACTGGCTAATTTTCTTCCGCTTGACGAGACCACGTACCTGAAAGTGGGCGCGGGGCAGACCGTTCGGGAAGTCGCAAAATTCTCCGCACGCGATGCCGCGCGCTTGACTGATTACGGCGCACGCCTTGATGTGATCGCGGATGTGCTGCGCGATCTGGTGCTGCAAACGCCGCCGAATGTCACTGCCGGCGGCTGGTTTGAGGCATTGCCTGAACTGCTGCGCAGCGCGCGCCAGGCCAAGCGGGTCGCCAAGCTGGATCTGCCGATGCGGCGCGAGCTCTTGGCTCTATTCGTGAAGTCCGCAGGAGACTACCTCGACTCCTGGTTCGAGAGCGCGCCGATCAAGGCGGCTTTTGGTTTCGACGGCGTGGTCGGCAACTACGCAAGCCCGTACGCGGCAGGCTCCGCCTACGTGCTCTTGCACCACGCATTTGGCGAGGTCAACGGCAAGAAGGGAGCCTGGGGACACGCGATTGGCGGAATGGGCGCGATCACCCAAGCGATGGCCAAGGCCGCCACGGCGCGCGGCGTAGAGATCCGAGTGGCGAGCCCAGTACGGGAGGTCCTGGTCGATGGCGGCCGTGCGATAGGAGTAATGACGGAAAAAGGCGAAGTGATTCGAGCGCGCAGCGTCGTGTCTAACTTAAATCCAAAATTACTGTATGGATCGCTGATCGATCCTGGCGTGTTGCCGCAGGATTTCCGCGAGCGCATCGGCCAGTGGCGCTGTGGATCCGGAACCTTCCGCATGAATGTAGCGCTGTCGGAGCTGCCGGACTTCAAGGCATTGCCAGGCCGCGTTGCCGCCGATCATCATACTGCCGGCATTATCATGGCGCCGAGTCTGAATTACATGGATCAAGCCTATCTGGATGCCAAAGCCGGAGGATGGTCGAAGCGGCCCATCGTGGAGATGCTGATTCCTTCAACTCTCGATGACAGTCTCGCCCCACCGGGCCAACACGTCGCCAGCCTATTCTGCCAACATGTCGCGCCCATTCTGCCCAACAATGCGTCTTGGGACGCGCATCGAGAGGAAGTCGCGGATGTGATGATCGATTTGGTCAACAGCCACGCGCCGAATTTCAAGGCATCAGTGCTCGGGCGGCAAATCATGAGCCCGCTGGATCTTGAGCGCACCTTGGGGCTCATTGGCGGCGATATTTTCCACGGCGCCCTGAGTTTAGATCAGTTGTTTTCGGCGCGGCCCATGTTGGGACACGGCGATTATCGCGGTCCCCTAAAAGGATTGTACATGTGCGGCTCGGGCACGCATCCCGGCGGCGGTGTGACCGGCGCGCCGGGGCACAATGCGGCACGGGAAATCATTGCTGATTTTCGTCGAGGGCGAGTAAAACAGGCCTAGCCGTCGAGGCGCGTTATTTCTTCGTCGGATCCGCATAGAGGAATGGATCGGTCACCGCCGGCTGGGTGGGCAACGTCTTGCGCGGCAGCGGCTTGTCGCTATTCGCCGCAGCCATAAGCACGGTCGCGAGCACTACCGAGGCCTGCCGCAGGTCGAGCGGCCGGAGATGATCAAAGGTGTCAAGATCGGTGTGGTGAACTCTGCTGCCATAATCCAAGGGATCTTGGATGAACTGGAATGCGGGTAATCCGAGCCGGCTTAGGAACACGTGATCTGTTCCACCAGTCGGTTCCGCCACGACTGTGCTGGCACCGAGGCTGGCAAATGGCGACAGCCATTCGCGGAGGATAGGCACTACGGCGAAATTGCCCTCTGTGTAGATGCCGCGAATCTTTCCGGAACCATTGTCGAGATTGAAATAAGCCGCCAAATCGGCGAAGCCTGCAAGAGTCTGGACAGGATACAAGTCCGCTAGATAGGCCGGCGGCAAGTCCGCTTCGCCTGGATCGGTGGGTGTCGGGCGACGGGCAAGGTGTTTCTCGACATATGCGGCCGAGCCGAGCAGGCCCTCTTCCTCGCCGGCCCACAAGGCAAAGCGAATCGTGCGCTTCGGATGAGCGCCGATGCTGGCGAGAATACGCGCCGCTTCCATGATCACCGCACTGCCGGCGCCGTTGTCGGCGGCGCCATCGCCCGCGACCCAGCTGTCCAAGTGCGCGCCGGCCATGACGTAGCCGGAACGCAGGTCATCACCGGGGATGTCGGCGAAGGTGTTGTAAGCGTTGTGGTCCGCATCTTCGAAGTGGACTCGGCTGTCGATTTCCAAGCGCACTTCGCCGCGTTTGGCGAGCCGTGCCAGCCTTCGATAATCTTCGGCGGCCAGTTCAATAGCCGGAAGTTTAGGCGTTCTGCCGATGCGATAGCCGTAGCCCTCACCATGCACCAATCGGCCCTCGGTGCGCGACATTTGCACTAAGGCAACTGCGCCCTCCTGGGCCAAAAACGCATCCAGGTTAGGTCTGAAGTGGTAGCGTTCGATACGCTTCTTACGCTGCTCAGGGTCAAATTTTGGTTGCTCGTATTTGTCCAGTTTGGCGATCTCGGCGTCCGTCAGCCGCTGAAACGGCGCATCGCCATCGTCTTTGGGCGGCGCAGGCCAAGTCACCAACACGATCTTGCCGGCTAATTTGCCCTTCCAGTCTGCGAAATCGCTTTCGTTTGCAATCGGCGCAACGATGATGGGTGCGCTCAAGACGCCGTTTGTCGCCGGCGACCAGGCAAGTGGAATTGCACGCAACTCCAACGGCCGCGGCGCGATCATTCGTACGTGCGACGACTCGATCCACCAACCTCGACCGAAATCGAAAGCCTCGGATCTGACATCCTTCAAACCCCAACTCTTGAATTTCTCTTGCGTCCATCGCTCGGCTTTGCGCATGGCGGGAGAGTTGGTCATGCGGCCGCCTATCTCATCCGCCAGGTAGGCTGCCGTTTCTGCAACTTCGCTATGATTAAAGCCGGCATCGGAAATGCGATTGATGGTGATGGCTTCGGCCGACGGGGCGGCCCTCAGTGTCGCAACTGCCGCCATCGACGACGCGCTCAAAGCAATACACCCACAAGATACGAATAATTTTGTTAGCACTGCTCACCCTCGCAACTTTTACCAAGGCACGTCAATCATATTCCCAATTGAAGCGCCAGACAGCGATCAGCGCAAACAATGCCGACCAACCCAGCAATATCGCCGTGGGCGCAAAGGCCGATTGCAATGGTAGACCGCGCCAAGTCATGGCGTCGAGCCCATCGACCGCCCAGCGGGTGGGCACAAACTCGGTCACATGCTGCAGCCACTCGGGAAATAGAAACGACGGTACCCATGCGCCGCCCAGCATCACAAGAATCAGCACGGAAAACATCGCGACTCCGCGGGTCGCGCCCACGGATGAGCCGAGCGAAGCAATCATGAGGCCGGTCGTAGCAGCAAGCAGCGCGAATGCGCCGGCAACCATCACGAAACCCGGCACACTGCCCGCGATGCGCACGCCAAAGACCAACATCGCCGCCAAATAAACGCCGGCAAGGATGAGCATGGCGATGAGGGTCGTAGCCGTAACCCGGCTGCCGAGCAATACAGCACGTGAAAGCGGCGCGGCACGCAATCTGCGCCACATGCCTTCCTGGCGCATCAACAGCAGCGCAATGCCCGCATCGATGCCCATGAAGAGAATGAACTGAATGCTCATGCCTGCAAATGAATGCGCGTAAGAGTTATATCGAGGTCCGGTCGTCACCGCCGTATTTTCGACGTTAAATGGCACCGGCTTGCTGTTGCCGATGAAGTTTGGACGCGACAGCCGCTGCATCACATGCTGAGTGAGCAATCCCGCGACCATTGGTCGAACCATGGATTGCGAGGGGTCATATAAAAGCTTGACGTCCGGAATTTGCGCGGCGCCAACCAACGTGCCGGTCGCCGCAGATTCGAAGCCGGCGGGAAATACGATTGCTGCGCGCAACTTGCCGCTGCGCACCAGCAGCAGCGCCTGATCCTGCGGGAGTTCCTGGATCTCAAGCGACGCATCCTGGCCCAAGCTTTCAATCACCGCCGTAGTGAGCGAGCTGCCATCCAAATCGGTGATACCCACCTTCATGCGCGAGATCGGGTTGCCGTCCGAGCCGCTACCGCCGAACAAAAAGCCAAAGAAACCCGCGACTACGATCGGCGTCAGTACGCTTACAACCAAAGCTCGCCGGTCGCGAAGAAATATCGCGATGTCTTTGCGAACCAAGGCGTGAAATGCAGTCCATGTCGGGTTCATGTGTCGCGCAAAGTGCGTCCTGTCAATGCCAGGAATACATCCTCGAGATTGGCGCGCCGGCTGGTCAATTCCTGGCAGCTGAAGCCACGGGCGGCCAGCCGTTCGAGTACGCGTGGCGCCGCAGTGCCAAGATCATTTGCGGATACCGACACCTCAGTGCCGGCGAGGTCGACCTGAGTTACCCCCGGTAGGTTCTTGATTTCCGCAAGTGCCGCGCTATCGGGTGTCACGTCATATCTTAGGGTCAGCCTGTTCCCGACCGGCGCAGTCGCCAAGAGGCCCGCGAGGGTATTGTCAGCGAGAACGCGCCCGTGATCCACGATGACGATGCGATCGCACAGTCGCTCGACCTCTTCCATGTAGTGCGTCGTGTAGACCACGGTTCGGCCCTGGTCCGCGAGCGTCTCGATGGTTTCAAAAATC
This sequence comes from Gammaproteobacteria bacterium, assembly GCA_041690895.1. Classification (GTDB taxonomy): domain Bacteria; phylum Pseudomonadota; class Gammaproteobacteria; order Steroidobacterales; family Steroidobacteraceae; genus Bog-1198. The sequence goes on along the minus strand of JBEPVT010000016.1, from coordinate 49,411 downwards.
GCGTTGCGGCTTTGCGGATCCACCCCCACCGTCGGCTCATCGAGCAGCAGGATCTGCGGCTCGTGCAAAAGCGCGCAGGCGATATTCAACCTGCGGCGCATACCGCCGCTAAATTTTCTTGGAGGGTCGCGGTCGCGGTCCGATAGGCTCGTCAGTTCCAATACGGCCGCTATCCTTGCGCTCAGCGCGCGGCCGGAAAGACCGTACAAGCCGCCGAAGAACTCCAGATTCATGCGGGCCGGCAGCTCCTCGAGAAGCGCAATCTCCTGCGTAACCAGTCCCAGCCGACGCTTGCTCGGGTGGGCGCCCGTTCCGAGAGTCACTCCGTCGATTTGCACTGAACCCGAATCCGGCTTCATAAGGCCGGCGAGCATGCTGATGGTGGTTGATTTACCGGCGCCGTTTGGACCGAGCAATCCCAGGATTTTGCCGGGCTCGGCGGCGAAGGAAACGTCCGCGACGGCTGCGATCGCGCCGAATTTCTTTTGCAAACAGCCGGCGGTCAGATTCATTGCTCGAATACTGCCAGCAGCTACGCCTTAGTGCTATATTTCCACGCCCTGCGATTTCAGGTACCCATCATAGGTGCCTCGAAAATCGACGATTTTGCCGCCGGCGCGCATTTCAAGGATGCGCGTGGCGAGACCGCCGACGAACTCTCGATCGTGCGATACGAAAATGAGCGTGCCGGCGTAGTGTTCCAGTCCGATTTGCAAGGATTCGATGGTTTCCATGTCCATGTGATTGGTCGGCTCGTCCATCAGAAGGACGTTGGGCTTCGTGAGGATCAGTTTGCCGTAGATCATGCGGCCCTTCTCGCCGCCGGATAACACTTTCACGGATTTCTTGGTCTCATCGCCTGAAAACAACAGGCGGCCCAAGGTAGCGCGGACGATTTGGTCATCGTCCGCCTTGCCGGTGTATTGAGACATCCAGCCAAACAGGTCGATTTTGTCCTCGAACTCAGCCTGCGGATCCTGCGGCATGTAGCCGGACTGGGCGTTTTCAACCCAGACAATGCTCCCGCTGTTGGGACGCAACTCTCCTGCAAGACAGCGCATCAGGGTGGTCTTGCCGGCACCATTCGGTCCGATGATTGCGATGCGCTCGCCGGCTTCGACATTGAAACTGAGATTATCGAGCACCTTTTCGGTTGATCCCGGATAGCTGAAACTCAATTTCTCCACTGTCACCGCGGAGCGATATAGTTTCTTGCCCTGATCGAAGCGGATGTAAGGATTTTGCCGCGATGAGGGCTTAATCTCCTCTATCTTGATTTTTTCGAGCTGCTTTTTGCGGGACGTAGCTTGACGCGCCTTGGACGCATTGGCCGAAAAGCGCCGCACGAACTCCTGCAGGTCCGATATGCGGTCCTTCGCCTTGGCGTTGGCCGCCTCGACCCGGGCGCGCGCCTGCACCGAAGCCAACATGAAATCGTCGTAGTTACCAGGGTAAATCTTCAGCTGCTGGAAATCCAAGTCCGCGATGTGCGTGCACACTTGATTCAAGAAATGCCGGTCGTGGCTGATGATCACCATCGTGGCGTTGTAGTTGTTGAGCGCGCCTTCGAGCCAGCGAATCGAATTGATATCCAGATTGTTGGTGGGCTCATCGAGCAGCAGCACATCAGGATTGGAGAACAACGCCTGCGCGAGCAGCACGCGCAGCTTCAGGCCGGGCGGGACCTCGCGCATGGGACCGTTGTGTCGCGACTCATGGATGCCGGCGTCCGTGAGGATGCTGCCCGCTCGAGCCTCGGCATCGTATCCGCCGTATTCGGCGAACACGCCTTCCAGTTCGGCCGCCTTCATGTAATCCTCATCCGTGGCTTTAGGATCGGCATAGATACGATCGCGCTCTTGCATTGCGGCCCACAGCTCGTTGTGGCCGCGCATGACCACGTCGAGCACACGTTCATCCTCGTAACCAAATTGGTTCTGGTTGAGCTTGCCAAGCCGCATCCCAGACTGCAGCATCACATCGCCGGCGCTTGCATCAAGATCGCCGCCCAGCACTTTCATGAGAGTAGATTTGCCCGAACCGTTCGCGCCGATCAGGCCATAACGATTCCCGTCGGAAAACTTGACCGTCACCTGCTCGAAGAGCGGCTTGGCGCCGAATTGAACGGCGACGTTGGATGTCGAAAGCATACTGTCCGAAATTTAAGAAAAATGCGGCCGCGGCAGCGACGATTGCCTAACAAACCCGCTGGGTGGAGTGCCATGTCGCTGCGTGGTGGCAAGCGCGGCGTCAAAAGTCGCCTTTTACGGCATGTCTATTCTAGCCGAGCGGGAGCCTTAAGTCCGGGATTTTTGCTCAGAGTCGCGGAGAGTCTTCAGACAAGCGCCAGGGCGGATATCGGCGCGTATTGCCGGCGTGATAGAGGCAAATGATGTTGCCGTCCGGGTCTTGCAGGTAGGCTTCCCGCCAAAGCCAGATCTGATCTTTAGGCGCCTGGTTGAAATCAATTCCCAGCTTGCACAGCCGCTCATACGCGGCATCCAAATCGTCGCATTCAAAATAAATTACGGTTTGCGACGGTAGCACCGTGTCGAACGCGTGCAGGGAAAATGTCGCTCCGTTCTGACATTCAAATCTGGCGTAGCGCGGCAGAGCGCTGACGATTTGCGTAAATCCCAGGCGCCGATAGAATTCGCAAGACCGTTCCACGTCGGTTGCAGGCAGCGTTACTTGGTTAAGATTCATGGTTAAATACCGAAACACCTAGCGAAGTCACCGATTATCAGGCAAATACGCCTTATCGGGCGCGTCTTTTGGTAACGCGACCAAGGCCGAGGCTAGGACTGGAGACACGATGCACGGAAAACTCAACGGTGTGCTGCTTATTTTTGCGCTCTTTGGAGGTCGCGCCGCGGCCGCCGCCAATAATCCGCTTGCTGACGCCGGAATCAACGAGTTCAATCGTGCTCTGACCCAGGCAACGACGCAGATGGACAATGCAGCACTGTTGGCGCTTTGGGAGGACGACGGCATCACGTTGCTGCCGCAAACCAAACCCATCATCGGCAAGGGATCAATCTCAAAATTTCTCGACGACGTATCGTCGCAACTATCTGGTGCGCGGATGGAAAAATTCGAAATGAAGTGTTTCAATATCGAAAGCACCAAGGACTGGGCGACCGAATGGTGCGAGGAGCATCAGCGCGTCATACTCCCGGGCGGCAAGCCTGCGTTTGATGGGCGCGGCAAAATGCTGTTGGTTTTACACCGCGGTGCAGACGGCAAATGGCGCATGCGCCGTGAAATGTGGAACGCAGGAATTGCCGACAATGCGCATGGCGGATAGGTGGACAGATGAACCGTAACTTATTTTCGCTCTCGATTGGCTTGGCGGGATTCCTCATCAACGTGTCGGGGGCACCGCCGGCAATTGCCGACGATGCGGCGCCGAAAATTCAATACTTCTCCGCTGCACAGCTGGCAGCGCAAGTCGCCCACCCGGTCGAAGGCATTGCGGCAAAGCAATTTATGAATGGCCCAGGTTCCAATGTTTACATCGTTCATCGCAACAAGACCGGCGAGACAGAGCTTCACATGGCGCTCAACGACATTTTCGTCGTCAAGAGCGGTCACGGGAAAATTACCGTCGGCGGGCAAGTTGCGGGAAATCGCGAAACGGCGCCCACGGAATGGCGCGGTGGAGAAATCTCCGGCGGAGCCGACTATCCGTTGGCCCCCGGCGACGTGCTATTTATCCCCGCCGGCGTGCCGCACAGGGTGTTGGTAGCGCCCAAGGCATCCATCACTTACGTGACGGTCAAGACGCGGAAGTAAATCGGGCCGCTATTTTTTGCGTCGCACCGAACGCGCCCTGATCTCCGAAGGCTTGGCGCGTTTCGAGACCAGCCTGACTTTGCGCGCCGCTATCTTGCGCTTGACGGCCTTCGCTGCGCTTTTAAGTATTGTCTTCGCCGGTTTCTTCGCCGGTTTCTTCGCAGGTTTTCTTCTCGTCTGTTTAGTCGCTTTTTTCGCCACCTGCTTGACTTTCTTTGGGGTCCCACCGGTCCTCGCCACGGGAGCCGTGTCGACGCCGCGCAACTGCTCGAGTATTGCGGGATTCTCCAGCGTCGACATGTCCTGGGTGATTTCCTCGCCCCGGGCGACGGCGCGCAACAAGCGTCGCATGATCTTGCCGGAGCGCGTTTTTGGAAGATTGTCGGTCAGCCGGATTTCATCCGGCTTGGCGATTGGGCTCAGCTGATCGCCGACCCATCCCCGAAGTTCATCGATCAATGCCCTCGCGGCCGCGCCTTGCGGCCGCGACACATTCAGCACTACATAGGCAAATGCCGATTCTCCTTTGATATCGTGCGGCTTGCTCACGACCGCGGCTTCCGCCACGTGAGGATGCGCAACCAGCGCGGACTCGATTTCCATTGTCCCGAGCCTGTGGCCGGCAATGTTTAGGACGTCGTCGATCCGCCCCATGATCCAGTAGTAGCCGTCCTTATCGCGGCGCGCCGAATCGCCCGCAACATAGTAGCGATTCTTGAATTTTTCCCAGTACGTCGCGATGTACCGGTCATTGTCGCCCCAAATCGTACGCAGCATCGAGGGCCATGGCCGCTTGATCACCAGGTACCCGCCGGCATCCGGCGTCTTAACGGGGCGTCCGTCTTCATCGACGATGTCTGCGAAGATCCCGGGAAGCGGCTTGGTGCAGGATCCGGGCTTGGTCGCCGTCACGCCCGGAATGGGCGCCATCATGGTGGCGCCCGTTTCGGTCTGCCACCAAGTATCGACGATCGGGCAGCGCTGTTTGCCGATGACGCGGTGATACCAGATCCACGCTTCGGGATTGATGGGCTCCCCGACACTCCCGAGCACCCGCAGCTTTCTTAAATCGTACTTGGCCGGCACTGCATCGCCCAGTTTCATGAGCGCGCGGATCGCGGTGGGCGCGGTATAGAAAATGCTGATGCCATGGGTTTGACACATTTTCCAAAAGCGACCGCCATCGGGATACGTGGGCGCGCCCTCGTACATAAAGAGCGTGGCGCCGGCCGCCAGCGGACCGTAAACCACGTAGGTGTGTCCGGTAACCCAGCCGACATCGGCGGTACACCAGTAGACATCGTCCTCCTTAAGATCGAAGACCCACTTCGTCGTGAGCTTTGCATTGAGAAGATAGCCGGCGCTGCAATGCTGAATGCCTTTGGGTTTGCCGGTGGATCCAGACGTATACAGCAGGAACAAAGGATGCTCCGAATCCAGCCACTCCGGCTCGCAAATGAGGCTCTCCGCCGATATCGCTTCGTCCCACCAAACATCGCGGCCCGGGCGCATATCGCAGGCGGTGCCGGTGCGCCGATAAACGATGACCTTTTGCACGGACTCGCAGCCTTCGGACAGCGCCTTGTCAACGGCAGTTTTGAGTTCAACGGCGTGGCCGCCTCGCCATCCGGCATCCGCAGTAATGACGAGCTTCGCACCGGCGTCTTCGATTCTGTCCTTCACGGCATTCGCGGAAAATCCACCGAAAACCACTGAGTGCACGGCACCGATCCGTGCGCAGGCTTGCATGGCGATGATCGCTTCGGGAATCAGCGGCATATATATGACCACGCGGTCGCCGCGCATCGCTCCCTGTGCCTTGAGCGCATTGGCAAACTGGCACACCGCTTGGTGCAGTTGCGCATAGGTCAACTTGCGTATGTCGCCGGGCTCGCCCTCGAAAATGACGGCAACCTTGTCGCCTCGGTGAGCCAAATGCACATCTAGGCAGTTGTGCGACACGTTCAACTGACCATCGGTAAACCAGCGGAAATTGGGCGCGCGCGAGTCATCCAGCGGCACGGTAAAGGGCCGTTTCCAATCGATCTCGGCCGCCGCGAAATCGGCCCAGAAACCCACATAGTCGCTCGCCGCCTTGTCGTACATGCGCTGCAATTCGTCAGCCTTGAGCGTGGCCTGTTTCACAAACGCAGCGGAAGGTGGAAATACGCGGTCTTCTTGCAGGACCGATTGAATATCTTTCTGCGCCATGGTCTTTCCCCGTCTTAGACAGCGATGGCGATGCGGCGCACCTGCTGTCGCAAAATATTCCCGAATCCATGGGCGTCAAAAAAGGAGTTCAGCCCGCTGCGATCCTGCGGCCTTGGCTTTAAATCGTCCAGCGTCGCCTCAATCGGCATGTCGCATACGATACCGGTCAATCGGCGCGCAAGGTAGGCGGCTTCCTTATGTGCAAGTAGTTTAGCAGCGACAGCGGCGGCTCCGCGCAGCTTCAACCCTGGAATAAGGTGAAGATTTTCATACAATTCATCTAGGGAACCGAATACCGCGAATAGCTCGGCGGCCGTCTTTTTGCCTATCCCGGGCACGCCCGGGATGTTGTCCACGCTGTCGCCGGTGAGCGCCAAGAAATCGGCAATGAGCTCCGGAGCGGCTCCAAAGCGCGCACCAATTTCGTGATAGTGGTAGCGCGAATTGCCGCTGTAGTCCCAAAATATGTCGCCGTCCCGTATCAATTGCGACAAATCCTTGTCGCGCGTCACCAGCACATTGCGCAAACCCGCAGCGCGTGAGCGCGCAGCGAGAGTTCCGATGATGTCGTCGGCTTCGTATTCGGCGCTCGCGAACTCGGCCAGGCCCATATGCCGGCAAAACTCTCGGCACAGCGAGAATTGCCGTTCCAAATCGGCGGGCGGTGATTCGCGATTGGCTTTGTATGCTGGATAAATGCCGTTGCGGAACGAGGTCACGCTGCGCAGACTCAAGTCAAAGGCGACGCCTATTCTCTCAGGCCGCACCTTCTCGATAAGATCCGACAGAAAGCGTGCGAATCCGTACAACGCATGCGTGGCATTGCCGTCGGCGTCCACCATGTCCGGCGGCATGGAGTGGTACGCCCGGAAAATGAAATAGCTGGCATCGATGTGGTACACGACGCCCGATTGCGGAACGGGTATCCCCGCGATTGCGTTCACATCGGCCAGCGTTGCATGCGCTCGTGCAGCGGGCTGGTGCGCGGAAAATGCGCAACCAGATATTCCATTTGGTCGGCGAGCACGCGCCGTCCTTTCAAGAAAATGTATTCGGCATAAGTAGGCGTAAAGGGCACGGCCAGGAGCTGCATGCCCGCTTGCTCCGGCGTACGCGATGCCTTGGCATTATTGCAGCGACGGCAAGCCGAAACGACGTTGCTCCACGTATCGTGGCCTCCACGACTAAACGGCGTCACATGGTCGCGGGATAACAGGCTGTATGTAAAGCGCGCGCCACAATATAGACACAGGTACGCGTCGCGGCGAAACAGCGTTTGATTGTTAAGCGGCGGCGTGTAGGCAGCACCGCGCAGGTTGCCCGGATTGCCGGTCACACCCAGCGTGGCAATGATCGAATTCACATCGACGATGGTTCGAAGCCCCGTCCTCGCACAGGTTCCACCGTATAGCCGGTACAGAAGCGTTCCGCATGTGTAGGCCACTTGTTCGGTGTGATACAGGCGCGCGGCTTCACGGTAATCGACCCATTCCAGCGGCATGCCCGAGACGTCGGTACGCAGTATTTGTTGAGACAACGGATGGGTATGCGAAACGACGGCAAGGTCGTCCCGCCAATCCAGCAGTTGATACTTGTCTTGCGCGCTCGGGTTCATAACATTCTAAAGATAGTCGAGTCTTATGCCATAATTCAATGTTTGGCGCGTAACTTAAGGCTTGGGAGAGTTTTGCATGTCCGTCGTCGTCGGTGTCCTCAGGGAGACCGCTGCCAAAGAAACCCGCGTTGCCCTGGTTCCGGAAATAGCCACGAAACTAAAGTCCCTCGGCGTTCGAGTACTGATCGAACGCGGCGCCGGGGCGGCGGCTCATTTTCCGGATGTCTTGTATGCGGATGCGGAGTTCAGCGATGCCTCCACGATTCTCGGATCTGCCGACGTTATATTGAAAGTGCAGCCGCCTTCCTTGACAGAAGTCGCAGCGTTCAAAAAAGGCGCGGTGATCGTTGGGTTCATGCAAGCGTATGCTCGGGCCGATCTGGTGCGGGCGCTCAAAGAGCGCGGCCTCACCAGCTTTGCAATGGAATTGGTACCGCGAATTTCGCGCGCGCAGTCGATGGATGCTCTGTCTTCACAGGCCGCCGTTGCCGGCTATAAAGCCGCATTGATTGCGGCCAATACCTTGGAGAGATTTCTGCCCATGCTCACCACCGCCGCGGGCACGATTCGTCCTGCCTCGGTGTTGGTGATTGGCGCCGGCGTCGCCGGACTGCAAGCCATTGCGACGGCGAAACGGCTGGGAGCTGTGGTCGAAGCGTACGACGTGCGGAGTGCCACCAGGGACCAAGTAAAATCGCTGGGGGCAAAGTTCATCGAGACCGGCGTTTCCGCGGAGGGCACGGGCGGCTATGCCCGCGAGCTCACGCCTGAGGAAAAAGCCAAGCAGCAAGAAGTCTTGGATGCGCGCATTGCCGCAAGCGATGCGCTCATCAGCACCGCTTCGGTCCCTGGGCGCGCTGCGCCACGGATCATTTCTCGAGCAGCAGTCGAGCGCATGAAGGCCGGGTCGGTGATCGTAGATCTCGCCGCTGAGCAAGGCGGCAATTGTGAACTAACCCGGGCCGGCGAGACCGTGTTGCATGGCGGTGTCAAAATCCTAGGCCCGGTGAATCTGCCCGCCTCCTTGCCGTATCACGCCAGTGAAATGTATTCGCGCAATCTATTCAATTTTCTAAAACCGGCGCTACCGAAGGGCGAACTCGCCATTGACTGGAGCGACGAAGTCTTTGCCGGCGCCGTGCTCACGCACGACGGACAAATCAAGCACGAAAGCACGCGCGCGGCAGTGGAGGGTAAGACATGATCGACGGCGTCATAGCGCTTTATATATTCATGCTCGCGGCCTTTACCGGCTACGAGGTCATTTCGCGCGTGCCGGTGATCTTGCACACACCGCTCATGTCGGGATCGAACTTCGTGCACGGCATCGTCTTGGTGGGTGCCATGGTTGCCCTGGCGACCGCCGACACCACAGTGGTGCGGATCATTGGCGCGGTCGGCGTATTTCTCGCTGCCGGAAACGCCGTCGGCGGCTATGTCGTGACCGAACGCATGCTGAAAATGTTCGTGCTGGCCGGCAAGAAAAAGGGATCTTAAGGGATGCCTTCCGCACCGACTGTTCAGGCTTTGACGCAGCTCTCCTACTTGGTGGCAGCTGCCCTGTTCATCCTAGGACTCAAGCGCATGAGTTCGCCCGTGACTGCGGTAAGCGGCGTCCGCTGGGCAGGCGTCGGCATGGTGCTGGCGACGATCGTGACGCTGGCTTTCATGAGTGCCTCGTCGCTGAATTTGATCTTGGTGGTGATTGCCATCGCTGCCGGCGGCAGCATCGCGTGGGTCAGCGGCAAGCGCGTGGCCATGACCGACATGCCGCAGATGATCGCGCTGTACAACGGCATGGGCGGCGGTGCCGCGTCGGCGATTGCCGCGGTGGAACTATACAGCGGCAACGAACACAACCTGGTGCATCTGACCATGGCCGCCTTCGGCGGCTTCATCGGCGCTGTGTCATTCAGCGGTAGCTTGATTGCGTTCGCCAAGTTACAGGGTCTGATAACCAAATCGGTGCGTTTTAGCGGCCAAAAATTCGTGAACTTGAGCGTTCTGCTGATTACCGTCGGTTTGGGTTTCATGGCTGTGAGCGGCGCCGGTGCTGATTCCGGGCTTCCGATTGTGACTTTGTTCTTTGTGTTCGCGCTGATTTTGGGCGTCGCCATGACGCTGCCGATCGGCGGCGCCGACATGCCGGTCGTCATCTCGTTGTACAACGCGCTCACCGGGCTTGCAGTGGGTTTCGAAGGCTTCGTGCTCGATAACGCAGCGATGATCATCGCCGGCACCGTGGTCGGCGCGGCCGGCACGCTGCTCACGCAGCTCATGGCGAAGGCCATGAACCGTTCTCTTGGCAATGTATTGTTTTCGAATTTCGGCGAAAGCTCGGCCGCGGGCGGCAGCGGTGTAAGCGGTACTCAAAAGGCGATCGAGGCTTCGGATGCCGGCGTCATGATGGCGTATTCGCAAAAGATCATCATCGTGCCGGGATACGGACTGGCGGTGGCTCAGGCGCAGCACAAGGTATGGGAACTCGCGCAACTGCTCATCGATCACGGCGTTAAAGTGCGCTTCGCGATCCACCCGGTCGCAGGCCGCATGCCGGGCCACATGAATGTGCTGCTCGCCGAAGCGGGGGTGCCGTACGATTTGATTTCGGACCTGGACGAGATCAATGCGGAGTTTGAAACCGCGGACGTGGCGCTCATCATCGGTGCCAATGACGTGGTGAATCCGGATGCGCGCAGCAACAAGAATAGCCCTATTTTTGGCATGCCGATCTTGAATGCGGACAAGGCAAAGAATGTGATCGTGATCAAGCGCGGCCAAGGCCAGGGGTTTTCGGGCATCGACAACGCCCTGTTCGCGCTCGATCAAACCCGGATGCTGTATGGCGACGCGCAGGCGGCGGTGAGTCAGCTGATCCAGGCCGTCAAGGCTGCAGGCTAATCTCGAAGCGATCCTCGGTTCGCCAGCGCGCCGGGCTGGCGGCAGGATACTGCAATCGGATCATTTCTCCGCTTAAGGTCAGACCGTGCAATTCGAAGCGCACGTAGTGATAGTTCGGAAAGTCCGCGCCCTGATAAAGATCCGCAGCGGTGCGGTCAATCTCGTAAGGCGTCGCGCCCCCGCCGCCGGAAACCAGGTAGGTGACACCGCCCTGGAACAGCCGCTCGTAGTTGTGAATATGGCCGGCGCTGACCACGAAGCGGGCCACGCTGTGGGCGGCCGCCATTTCTAGATACGCTGCCAGCGCCTGTTCGTTGGGACGCGCGTTGTGATCCACCAGTTTGACCGTTTGCACGTCCGCGACGGGCGGATGGTGCATGACAATCAGAACTACACGGACCGCACTGGCGAGTGTAGTCACCTGGGCTTCCAGCCAACCACGCTGCTCGCTGCCCGGCAACAACGATGCGTCGCTGTCCAATACGATGCCGATGATCTTGCTGCCGACGGCAACCGAGTACCAGCGGCGACCTCGCAATTCGGGAAAGACATTCCACCAGCGATCGAGGCAGCTAGATTCGTAGCACGCCGCCAGTTCGTGATTTCCCAGCGCCGGATAGATCCGCAAGTGTTGGTCGCGCCAAACTTCAGTCTCTGCGCGGTACACCTCGTAGTCCGCGGCGATGCCGTGATAGGGCAGGTCGCCGTTGACAAAGATGGCCGCGGGATTTTCCGCGGCGATCTTCGCAACCAATGCTCGCCGTGCGGATGGCGAACTGGCCGTTGTTTCGCTGGCTCGCGTGAAGCGGATATCGCCGTACGCAATGAAAACCTGTGGATTCGGGAGTGCCGAGTCCGGGATGCTGAATGTCGCCGCGGCGCCGGCGGGCCCGCAAAAAATCACGCCATGCAATAAAATCACGCGCAAAGAGATTCGCATTGCGCGATGCTACGGCACCCGGAGGCCCATAAACCATGAAATTCTTATTTGTCATGCTGTTGTGCACTTCCTGTGTTGTCGGCGCCGCCGCTGCGACTCCCGGCGAGAGCGCGCGCTGGCAGCAATACGCCAAGCATGTGCACATCGTCCGCGACAATTGGGGCATTGCGCATATCTACGGGAAATCCGATGCAGACGCGGTGTTCGGCATGATCTACGCGCAGGCGGAAGACGATTTCAACCGCATCGAGCGCAACTACCTCACGGGTCTCGGCTGGTTAGCGCAGGCGGACGGTGAATCCGCCATCTACAGTGACCTGCGCGAACGATTGTTCATCGATGTCCGCCGGCTGCAGCAGCAATATCGCGCCGCGCCCAAGTGGCTGCAGGCCCTGATGGTTGCCTGGTCCGACGGTCTGAACTATTTTCTGTCGAAACACGCGAACATACGCCCCAAGGTCATCCGTCATTTCGAGCCCTGGATGGCCCTGTCTTTCACCGAAGGCAGCATCGGCGGCGATATTGAAACCATCGACTCAAAGTCGCTGCAAGAATTCTACGGGCGAACTGCGCCGCCGGCGGTGCGCTCGCCGACATCAGATCCGGGAGCACAACCATATCCTGGCGGCTCCAATGGATTCGCCGTCGCCCCAAAGCTGACTGCGTCCGGACACGCCATGCTCTGGATCAATCCGCACACTTCTTATTATTTTCGCTCGGAACTGCAGATGGTCAGCGAGCAAGGACTCAATGTGTACGGAGCGGTCACCTGGGGGCAGTTCTTCGTCTATCAGGGCTTCAATCCGCACAACGGCTGGATGCACACGTCGTACGGCGGCGATGCCATCGACGAATATGCTGAAACCATCGTAAAGAAATCCGACGGGCTGTACTACAAATATGGCACCCAGCTCAGGAAACTTCGAGTAAGCCAGGTGATGATTCTCTTCAAGCAAGTCGAAGGCATGGGCAGCCGTTCATTCACGGTATATCACAGTCATCATGGGCCGATCATTCGCGCCGAAAATGGCAAGTGGATCGCCATCAAATTGCTGCAAGAGCCTGTGCGGGCGTTATCTCAATCCTACTTGCGCACGAAAACCGTTGACTACGCTTCTTTCCGCAAGACGCAGGATATGCGCACCGATACGTCCAATAACACCGTGTACGCGGACGGAAATGGCACGATCGCCTACTTCCACGGCAATTTCATTCCCAAGCGCAATGCGGCATTCGATTTCACGCAACCGGTTGATGGCAGCGATCCGGCCACTGAGTGGCAGGGCCCGCACGCCATCGAAGACACCATTACCTTGCTCAATCCGAGCAACGGCTGGCTGTTCAATAGCAACAATTGGCCGTTCTCCGCCGCGGGGGACCAAAGTCCGAAGCGCGAGAACTTCCCGCGCTACATGTGGACCAAGGGCGAGAATCCCCGCGGACCACACGCTGTCGAAGTCCTGAGCAGCCTACACAGTGCGACTTTGGACAATCTGATCGCCGCGGGCTACGACGGGCATCTGACCGCCTTCGACATGCTGCTTCCGCCGCTTTTCGCCGCGTACGACGGCCTGCCGAGCGCCGATCCGCGGCGCGCTGCCTTGAGGGATCCGATCGAGACCTTGCGCGCTTGGAACAGGCGGACGTCCGCTGATTCAGCAGCGACGACGATCGCTATTTTCTGGGGTCAGGGATTGATCGAGCGCAACGGCGCCGCGGCGCGCGACGCAGACGAACCGGTCTACGACTATCTGGTCGACAAACTGACGAACGCGGAGCGCATCGGCGGCTTGGTCGCAGCGCTCGAAAAATTGCGGCAAGACTTCGGGCGCTGGCAAATCGCATGGGGTGATATCAATCGCTTTCAGCGCTTAACCGACGACATGGTGCAGCCATTCGATGACGCCAAGCCCAGCCTGCCGGTGGGATTTGCGCCTTCGCAATGGGGTGCGCTGGCTTCTTTCGACTCATCGAAGCCCCGCAAAACCAAGAAAATTTACGGCGCCGCGGGCAACAGCTTCGTGGCAGCGATAGAGTTCGGTCCGACCATTCATGCCAAGGCCATTATGAGCGGCGGCGAGAGCGGCGACCCATCATCGCCTCATTTCACCGATCAAGCGCTGATGTTCACCCAGGGTCGCTTTCGCGACGTGTTGTTTTATCCAGAGGAAGTGCGGGCGCACGCCGAGCGCAGCTATCAGCCGTGAGGGCCGCCGCAGCGCCTAGTGCGGAGCGCGATGCGGCGGCGGCGCTGCACGCATGGTCTGCACTGCGCGGTGACGTTGCTCCGGGGTCATTTGACGCCATTGCTGGCGCAATTGCATGCGTCTTTCCGGCGGCATCTGGCGAAACCGATTGAAGGATTCGCGCACTTCACGCTGCCGTTCGGGCGGCAGCGACTTGAATTCCTGCCAGCGCTGACGCAGCAATTGTCGCTGCTCCGGCGGCATGGCTCGCCATTGACTGAATCGTTGTTGCGCGCCGCTGCGCTGTTGCGGCGTCATCGACATCCAACGTTGGCTGCCTTTTGTAAGCGCCTGCTGACGCTCCGGGGGCAGACTGTTCCACTTGCCCTGATAGCTTTGCAACAATTCCTGTTGCTGAGGCGACAGCGACCCCCATGCACGCGGAGCAACGGCAACCACGCCAGCCGCAGGGGCTGGCAGCGCGGACGCGGCCGATGCGGAGGTGGGGGGTGCGGACGCAGGTGTCTGCGCGAAGCTTAAGGCAGCGCTTAAGGTAAGGCTTGCGCAGAGGAACAATACCCTGATCATTTCTTTGCATCCTGCGGCGGCGTTGCGGGAGGAGGATCACTCCTTCGCGGCGGCGCCTTCTTCAAAAATTCCCACCAAGCAGCATCGCCCACATCATCTGACCCCAAAAACTCCAGGAATCCCTCCTCGGGCGCCGTCGGCGATTTAGCCGCTGGTGCTGGCGTTGCAGAAGCCGGCGCGGCTGAGGTCGGCGGCGTGGCGCTCGCTGTCGCGCATAGACACCCTAGCAGCAGGCAGCTCCTTGCGAAGCCTGCGAAGCCCAACTTATGCAGCCGGTCCCGAATTCGCGGCTTTATCCGCAAAATCATAAAAATCGATATCGTCTTGGAGCATCTCCATTGCATCAGCCGAACCTTCGTCTGTCGACGCGACGAGGTCAAGGTCTTCTAAATTCGACGCCGCGTCGGCCGTGGTCGCCGTCTGATGGAGCATTGGCGAACCAATCCATAGCCCTAAGGCCAAAATGGCCGCGGCAGTCACCCCAGCTGCCGGTGCCCACATCTTCCAGCCGAAAACCAACGGTCGCCTCCCGTGCGCGGACTCTAGCGCCGCACTGCGCGCCTGCGTGAGGCGGGAACGAATGCGCATATCCAATCCATCTACACTGTCCTGGAACAGCGACCGGCTGCGCACCTCGAACGCATCGTTGTCTTGTTCGTTCATTACCAAACCTCGCCGAGCTGTGCGCGCAATGCATGCACCGCGCGCGAATAATGGGTCTTCACGCTGCCCTCCGAGCAAGCCATCGCGCTCGCCGTCTCGGCAACATCCATTCCTTCAAAATTGCGCAGCATAAAAGCCTCGCGCTGCCGAGCCGGCAAGGCTCGTAACGATGTTTCCAGCTGCTGCATCGCCTGGGCCTGCATCAGCTTCTCTGGAATGGTCGGCGCCGCGTCCGCAACATTTTCTAACGGATCCTGCGCCTCATTGTCGGGATCTTCTTTCGGCCCCGGCAACCACGTCATGATGCGTCTGCGCACCGTTTGGCGCCGTTGCAGGTCCCTTACGCCATTCTCAAGAATTCGATAAAACAACGGCCGCCATTCGGCGCTGGGGCGCGAGGCGTAGTTGCGCGTGAGCTTGAGCATTGCGTCTTGCACGACATCCAGGGCATCGTCAGGATCACGCAACGCCACTTGCGCCATGCGAAATGCTCGGCGCTCAATCTCAGCCAAGAATTTCTCAAGCTCTCTCGTGTACTCCAGAACCGCCCCCTCCGGTGCTGGAGCGGGATAATCCCCGACCATCCAAGCTGTATTGAGGGTATCAAAGCGAGCCATGTGTATCATCTCCATTCCAGATATAAACGCTCACCTGAAGGCTTGGTTGACGCCGCGAACGGCGCAAGATCAGCGACTTACACACATCGATTGTGACTCCTGTTGCAATATTTTCGATCAGTACCTCGGTGCGATATCCAGTGAGGAGCGTAAGCCTTTGAATTTAAAAGAATCAAACCGATTTCGCGTGTTTTTCCACCAATTTGGCAGGACTCGAAACGGAACGGGCACTTAGGGTAAATGACCCCTGTTTCTCAACAGAGTTATCCACAGATTTTGTGGACAAAAGAATCCATGATTTTGCAGGTCGCGCTCGATACTCCGCTGCGCCGCGTGTTCGACTATCTGCCGCCGGCACAAACGCTCCTGGCTCGAGAAACTCCGCGCCCTGGTGTGCGTGTTGTCGTGCCCTTCGGTCGTCAACGCCTGATCGGGATTTTGGTTGGCATCGCTTCTGAGTCGGCCGTTCCCTCCCTTAAGCTCAAGGCCGCGTTGGAGTTTTTGGACGAACGGCCGGTTTTCGATCCAGTCACCTTTGAATTGTTGCGTTGGGCGGCAGATTACTATCACCACCCAATAGGGGAAGTTTACGCGGCCGCATTACCGGTCTCTTTGCGCTTAGGCGCGCCTACCGCCGAAAGCACCGAGCACTGGAGTCTCACCGAGCTGGGACGCGAGGAACTAGCCTCGCCCAGCTCCAAGCGCGCGCCACAGCAACGCGCCTTGCTGTCCTGGCTGGCAGCGCGTGCCGGCGTCACCGCTAATCAGGTCGCCGATACCTTCAAACCTACGCTGCTCAAGACCCTGGAGGCGCGCGGCTGGATCGCGGCGTTGGTGTCTGACCTGCCGAGCGCTTTGATTCCAATGCACATGCATCCCGGCGAACTCGCACTCACCGGCGCGCAAGCGCAGGCGGTAAATACCATACTGACCACGCTGTCCACCTTTCGAGTGCATCTGCTTTACGGCGTGACCGGCAGTGGCAAGACGGAGGTGTACCTGCGGGTCATCGCCGCAGCCATCGCGGGCGGCGCTCAGGCGCTGGTCCTGGTGCCGGAGATCGCATTGACACCCCAGCTCGTCGATCGCTTTCGCCGCCGCTTCAGTGCCGGCGTTGTGGTGGTGCACTCCGGCCTCACCGACAGCGAGCGCCGCGATGCGTGGCGTTCGGCGCATAGCGGCCAGGCGCGAATAGTCATCGGCACGCGTTCTGCGGTCTTTACATCGCTGCCCAAGCTCGCCCTGATTGTCGTTGATGAGGAACACGACGCTTCATACAAGCAGCATGAAGGATTTCGGTATTCGGCCCGCGACCTCGCCGTCATGCGGGCCCGCGGGGCGGCTGTTCCGGTCATTTTGGGCTCCGCCACGCCATCGCTTGAAACCTTGGAAAATGCGGCGACTGGCCGCTACGTCAAGCATCTGTTGCCGCAGCGACCAGGCGCCGCGCAGCCGCCTCGAATGTCGCTCATCGACCTACGCCGGCACGCCGCCGATCAGGGCCTCTCTACTCCGGCCATACAGGCCATCGCTCAACACCTCAAGACCGGCGGACAGATCATCGTCTTCTTGAATCGGCGCGGCTATGCGCCAAGTCTGTTTTGCAATTCCTGCGGTTGGGTCGCTCCGTGCGCGCATTGTGATGCCCGCATGACCTTGCATCGGCGGGCGCAGCAACTTCGCTGCCATCACTGCGGCGCGCAGGCCCCGGTGCCGACAATTTGCGCCAGCTGCGGCCAGGCGCTGCTGCCTGTCGGGCAAGGCACGGAGCGGGTCGAGGAAACCTTGGCGCGTTTATTCTCCGACGCGCCGCTGGCGCGCTTGGATCGCGACAGCGCCTCTGCGCGCGGCTCCATCCAAACCGTGCTCGAGCGAGTGCACAGTGGTGAGGCGCGCATCTTGGTCGGTACGCAAATGCTCACGAAGGGCCACCACTTTCCGGATGTCACGCTGGTCGTAATCTTGGACGCCGACCAGGGACTGTTCGCCAGCGACTTCCGCGCCACCGAGCGTCTGGCGCAAACCGTTACGCAAGTTGCCGGGCGGGCTGGACGCGAAGCACGCGCCGGCGAGGTGCTGATTCAAACTGAATTTCCCGAACATCCGCTCTTGAAGCGCCTCATTGCAGAGGGCTACGAAAGTTTCGCCGCCAGCGCGCTGCTGGAGCGCCGCGAAGCCGGATGGCCGCCCTACTCGCGCCTCGCGCTGCTGCGCGCCGAGGCCAAGGACAGTGCAGCGCTCGACGCATTCTTGCGTTCCGCCGCCGAAGCCGGGCATGCGCTGCACGAAATCGAGTTGAAAATCCTTGGGCCCGCCGCGGCATTGATCGCCCGCCGGGCCGACCACTTCCGTGCGCACTTGCTGATCGAGACGGCGGTTCGATCCACCTTGCAGCGCTTTCTTGGCCGCTGGCTGCCAAGAATCGACGAGCTGCCGCGCCCTGCGGGATTGCGGTGGTCGATCGATGTGGATCCGCTGGAGGTCGACTGAGCGCTTTGCGGTAAACTGCGCAGCCTTTGTCACTTGGGATCCTCTTTTTGAAGACTCTGATCGAAGCCTTGTTGAAGCACGCCTTGGACGCGCTGCCGGAAGACCTCGTGCCGCGCGCCGCGCGCGCTATCGACATTGAAGTTGAAAATACGCGTGATGCACAGCACGGCGACTTCGCCAGCAACCTTGCCATGCGTCTCGGCAAGGCCACCCGGCAGAATCCCCGCAAGCTCGCCGACGCCTTGATCGCGGCTCTGCCGGCGAGCGATGCGATCATCAAAGTGGAAATTGCCGGCACGGGATTCATCAATTTTTTCTTGAGAGATGACGCCTACCATCAAGAGATCGGCAAGGTCCTGCGGGCTGGCGCCGCTTACGGTCGATCAAATGTCGGTGCGACTCGCCGCGTGCAAGTGGAATTCGTCTCGGCCAATCCGACCGGACCCTTGCACGTTGCCCATGGCAGGCATGCCGCCTTCGGGGCGTCGCTCAGCAACCTGCTCGAGGCGAACGGCTACAGCGTGCAGCGCGAGTATTACATCAACGATGCCGGGCGCCAAATGGATATCTTGGCGGTCAGCACATGGCTGCGCTATCTTGAGCGATGCGGTGAACATTTCACCTTTCCGTCCAACGCCTATGTCGGCGAATACTTGCTCGCGGTCGGCGAGCAGTTGTTCGCGGCTGTCGGCACTAATTTGAAGCATTCCGCATCCGACGTGTTCCAAGGACTGCCGCCGGACGAACCGCAAGGCGGGGACAAGGACGTTTTCATTGATGCGCTCATCTCCCGTGCCCGCACAATGATTGGCGACGCAGCATACGAACGGGTACTGCGTACCGCGCTCGACGGCATCGTCGGCGATATTCGCGAGGACCTTGCCGAATTCGGCGTGACTTTCGATTGTTGGTTCTCGGAACGATCACTCAGCGACAGCGGCGCCATCGAACGCTCGATCGAAGCGTTGAAGAAATCAGGGCATGCGTATCTCAAAGATGGCGCGCTCTGGTTCAAGAGCACGGATTTCGGCGATGAGAAGGATCGCGTCATCGTGCGCGACAACGGTCTCAAAACCTACTTCGCGTCCGACATTGCTTATGTCATGAACAAGCTCGAACGCGGCTTCGAGCACCTGCTGTATATCTGGGGAGCCGATCACCACGGCTACATCACGCGCCTGCGGGCGGCGTTGGTTGCACTGGGCGGACCGGCCGAACGCTTCGAGGTCCTGCTCATGCAGATCGTGTCGCTGTTTCGGGGCGGAGAAAAAGCCAAGATGTCGAAGCGCTCGGGCGACTATGTCACCTTGAGGGACTTGCGCAAAGAAGTGGGCAACGATGCTGCGCGGCTGTTCTATGTGATGCGCAGCAATGACCAGCACTTGGATTTCGACATGGAGCTGGCGAAGTCACGTTCCAACGAAAATCCGGTGTATTACATCCAATATGCGCACGCGCGAGTTTCCAGCGTTCTGCGCCAGCTGCAGGAACGCGGGCTGACTCATGACACAGCACATGGCGCGGCTTCCTTAGGTAAGCTCAAGGAACCGCAGGAACTGCAATTGATCAAGCGCATCAGTGCTTATGCCGAGGTCATCAGACGCTGCGCGGCGCAGCGCGCGCCGCATTCTCTGGTGCACTACTTGCGCGATCTGGCCAATGATTTCCACACCTATTACAGCGCGCACCAATTCATCGTCGAGGATGCCGGCGCGCGCGATGCGCGGCTCAATCTCGCGCTGGCGACTCAGATCGTGATTCGCAACGGCCTCAAGCTTCTGGGCGTTTCCGCGCCCGACAGCATGTAGAAATCATGGCGCGCGACTATAAAACCAAGCACAACAGACCGGGCCGCTTCTCCGCTTGGCTCGGACTTGGCGGCGGACTAGCCCTTGGGCTCGCCGTGGCCGGCGTCGTGTATTTGAAAGATCATCGGCTCGATGCACCCACCGCTAGCGCCGGCAAGGCAGTCAAGAAGCGCCTTCACCTCAATGAGGCACCTGAGGCGGGCGACCCGGCGGCGGACGACTCGAAGACTTATGCCTTCTACGAGATGTTGCCGAAATTCGAAGTGGTGGTGCCCGAGAAGGACAAAGACGTCAGGCCGGATATCAAATCGGTGCCCGAGACTCGCAGCGGCACCTATGTATTGCAGGCCGGCTCGTACAAGAACTTTGCCGACGCCGATCGAGTGCGCGCCAAGCTTGCGCTGCAAGGCATCGAATCCAACGTGCAGAAGGTCACGGTCGATAACGATACCTGGCACCGCATCCGCATCGGTCCGATATCGAAGCTCGACGAGCTGAATCGTATGCGTCAGGTCCTGCGCAAGGCGGACGTCGATGTATTGGTGATCCGCGTCGGCGATTAGCGCCCGCTATCCTTAGCGCTGGCCGCTAACCCGCCAACTTTTCGAATGCTTGGGCGATGTGCATCCAGGTTGCGCTAGCCGCAATTGGCACCGCGAGCATCTGTTGCGCTACCAAGGCAATCCCGCCGTAGACATACACGGGGTGAGGTCGACCCAGTAGGCGCCAGTCGCGAACGATCGCAACGACGAGAAACAGATCGGCAACCAGTCCCGGCGGTATCGAGACGAATGCTGCGGGCGGCCCGACCGCGCCTGGCGGTGCGAATAAAGTGATGAATACGCGGGCGAGCGCTGGAGTCATGATTCCGACCATCAGCAGCAGCATCAGCCGCTTATGCACTTCCGGACGGCGTATGTTGATGATCGCCAGCGTAAAAATTGCGGCCATGAGCGGCCACGCGGTCAACGTGACTGCGGAGAAGCGGCGCGCCGCTTCGCCAAATCCTTGCGGCTCGTCGCGCTTGATGGAAGTGAGTTCGGTGACCAAGATCGAACACATCATGACGCTGAACAGTGCTATTCCCGCCAATCCCCAGGCGCGATGATCGAGCGTGCGCCCCTTCGCGACCAGAGCCGTCTGGACGAAAAAGAAACAGGTCCAAGTGAACAGTAAAATGCCGTGGATGTGATAAATGGGCGCGGCGTGGAAAGTGCCGGTCGCAACCTTGGCCCAATAGGTCGGCGTGAAGCCGCCGAATGCAACGAGAACGAACGCTCCCGCCATCCATACATAGAAATTGCGGCTCACGGATCGAACACGTGATCCGGATGCCGCGATAGTGGTGACCATTTTTTGCTAATCCTCCCCCAATTGACGGAAATCGACGCCTAATGCCCGCAACTTGCGGTACAAATGAGTTCGCTCCATTCCCACCCTTTTTGCCAGCTGCCCGACCTTCCCGTTGCAAAGCAGCAATTGTTGCTGAAGATACGCGCGCTCGAATTGCTCGCGCGCCTCACGCAGCGGCAGGGCGAGCAGGTCTTGCTTAACCAACGGCTCGTCGACGGCCATTTTCAGGGCGAGCTCGCGCTCGATCTCCTCCAGGCGAATCTCCTCCCCCGCTCCCAGTATCAGCACGCGCTGAACCAGGTTCTTGAGCTCACCCACATTTCCAGGCCACGGATAATTGCGAAGCCGGTTCTGTGCGGCGACGCTGAAGCGGCGCAGCGGCAGATGCTGCTCATCGACCAAGCGATCCACGTAGTAGCGCAATAGATCGGGGACATCCTCGGTATATTCGCGCAGCGGCGGTACCCGCAGCGTAATCACATTAAGATGTGCTAACAAATCGCGGCGAAATGGTTCCGGCGAGGGATGCACCTCAAATCCTTCCTGAGCCGAGCCGATCCATCGCACGTTCAGATTCAGGCGTTGCCGGCCGCCAACTCGCGTGTAGCCGTTTTGTTCGATGGCACCAAGCAACGCGCGCTGCGCGTTGCCATTCAAATCCTCGAGTCCGCTGAGGTAGAGCGAGCCGCCGGTTGCCTGATCGAAGGCGCCCGGCTCGACTTTGCCGTCGCGCTCGCTGCCGAATAGCGCCGCGGCGGGGTCTTGTCCGAGACTCGCCGCAACTACCGTGAAAAACGGCGTAGCAGCGCGCGCGCTCAGGGAGTGCAAGTAGCGCGCATATGCCTCGCGTCCCGATCCCAACTCGCCGACGAACAACACCGGAGATGAGCTGGAAGCCGCTTGCTGCACTTGTTCACGCAGCATCTGCGTGATCTTCGACTTGCCGATGGGAACGGCCAGTGCAGATCCTTGAGTGCGCGCCGACAGGCGTTTGCGGCGTCCGGCATCGAGCGCTCGCTCGACGGTACGCAGCAGCTTGGTCAGCGATAAGGGCTTCTCCACGAAGTCGAATGCGCCGAGGCGCGTCGCCTCCACTGCGGTCTCAACAGTGCCGTGTCCCGACATCATGACTACCGGGCAATCGTAGCCGTCGGTCGCCGACCATTCGCGCAGCAATGTGATGCCATCCGTGTCGGGCATCCAAATGTCCAGCAGCACCAGGTCGGGAACCTGCGCCGCGCGCGAGGAACGCGCTTGGCTGGCATCCGCCGCAATCTCGACGTCATAGCCCTCTTCGGAGAGAATCTCTTTGAGCAGCCCGCGGATGTCCGCCTCATCGTCCACGACTAATATTCTCGAAGCGGTCATACGCGTTCTCTCCTGTGTTCGCCTGCGCGCGGCTTGATGGAGCCTACGGAGCGCGCGCCGTCGGCCAACGGCAATATAATTCGCACGCGGGCGCCTCCGGAGCGTTGATTATCCGCCTCAATTCGCCCGCCGTGCTCTTCCACGATCTTCTTAACAATTGCCAGCCCAAGACCGGTCCCCTTCGGCTTGCTCGTCACGTAGGGATCAAAGACAGTGCCGATCAAGTCTCGCTGAAAACCCGGGCCATTGTCGGTAACCACGATCGCGACCAACGCACCGTGTCTTTGAGCCTCATCGGCGAGCTGAGTTTCGATCTCGATCTGCGCGCCCACCTTGCCCTCCAGCGCCTCCAAGGAATTTGTGACCAGATTGTTCAAAATTTGCCGGATACGCATTCGATCCGCCGAGATCACCGGCAGATTCGGGTTCAGCAGCAATCTCATTTCCGCGCTGCTGTCCTGAACGCGATACAGGTCCACGACTTCGGTGATCAATTGATTGAGATCGAAGCGCGAGAAATGCATGTCGGGTGCGCGCGCATACTCGCTGAACGCATTGACCATCTGTTTCATCGCATCGACTTGCGCCACTATAGTATGCGTTGCGCGTTCGAGGATTTGGGCGTCCTGTGCGTTCATGCTGCCCAAGAACTTGCGCCGCATCCGCTCAGCGGCTAGCTGAATGGGTGTAAGCGGGTTCTTGATCTCGTGCGCCAAACGCCGCGCCACCTCGCCCCAGGCCGCATCGCGCTGCGCCTGCAACAGGGTGGTGATGTCATCGAACACCAGCACCACGCCAGCCGCACCGCCGGTATCGTTGGGCAGCGCCGTGCATGCGCACATCAGCACATGCTTGCCCGTTTCCGACAGCAGTTCGATCTGTTCGCGCCAGTCGAGTTGTTCCGGCTGCAGGCGCAGCTTAATGGCGCCCAAGAACTGCGTGAACAAAGTGTTGTCACTGATGGACTCATCGAAGGTCTTGCCGATAGCGGCCTCTAGGTCGACGCCTAAAATGGCGCTCGCCGCTTGATTGGCGGTGCGCACTTTCAGATCCGGCTCGAGCGACACCACGCCGGTCGACAGCCGCGCCAGGATGACGGCCAGTCCGGCTCGTTCAGCTTCAACCGCTTGCTGGCTGCGGCGCGTTTCCTCGCGCGCCCTGCCCAAGCGCTTGGTCATGTCATTGAAGGAAGTCACGAGAAATCCCAATTCGTCGCGCCCCGGCAGCGGCAGCCGCGTGTCGTAGTTGCCCTTTGCTACTGCGCGGGTGCCAGCGATCAAATCCTGCACCGGCTGCACCAGGCGCTGCGCCGCAAAGAATGCGCCATAGACGGCGGCGATCAGTGACATCAGCACGACAAAGCTCAATGTCAGCACGAAAGCAAACTTAAGCGGTTGCCGCTTTTGCACGAGTGCGGCGTACAAGGTATAGGAGCGCTGCACGGTGTCCGCTAATTGGCTCAACTGCAGCGGCACCGGGTACAGGGCGATCAATACGCGTGACCCTTGACTGCTGTCTTCGATCGGCGCCGCGGCGCGAATCAGATAGCCGCCGATCGAATCGGTGTCCAAGCTCACGTACGGCCGGCCGCGCCGCAGTTGCAGCATCATCTCGTCGGTAGCCGGAACCGGCAATGCATCCATCGGACGGTCGGAACTCGTGGCGATGATCCGCGCCTGTGCACCGACCACGGTAAATTCGATCGCCGTGCTGTCTTGGCGCTGGCGATCCAAGGAGCCTGCCAATTGAAAATTGGACAAGCCGATCAAGGAGTGCGCCACCACTTGAGTGTGCTGCAGGAATTCGCGCACCCGGACATCGAGCGCCGCATGCGACAGCTCACGCGTATCGATCAAGCCTTGGCTGACCTCGCTCTCGAACCAACTGTCGATGCCGCGATTCAAGAACTGTAGGGCGAAATAATAGACCACCAGAATCGGCGCCACCGCCAGCGCGCTGAAAATCGCCACAGTTCTGCCCTTCAAGCGGGATCCGGGCACATGCTTGCGGTAATCACGCACCAGGCCGGTGAGCTTGCCGACCAGCAGCACCAGTAGCGTGAGCAGGCCAGCAATGTTGACCAGCAGGATCCACGGCAGCCACTTGGCGAACTTCTCTGAATTCTGCACGGCGGACGCGAGCATGAAAAGCGCCGCGAGCCACAGCGCGACGCCAATGCAGCCCAGGACTGTGGAGCCGTACTTGCGGATCATGGCTGGAACGTCCAGGCGTACCAGTCGGATTCGCGATGCCAATCGCCGACCCAAAACATCAGCAGGCGCAGCGTAAACGGCACCGTGCCGAAATCGATCTTGGCCCGCACGCGTCCTTCGTAGCGGCGATCCGCGGCAATGAGGGCCTTATCCAGCGCCGGCAGGCTGTGCACCTCCGAAAGATGCGCGATCGCTGCATCGACGGTGCCCAGCGATTCTTGCTGGCCGCTGTTCTCGTTGCGCAGGATGTAACGGGCGGTCACGGCGTTGTACTGCAGGCGATACCGCTGCGTCAGCTCGGCGACGGTTGAGTTCGGCAGAAGCTGACGCACGCGCTTGATGTCGAGATCGACTTGCAGGCTTAACGGCACCCCTTCCACCAACCCGCGCCGCACCGCTTCGCTGATCGGCAGGTCGATGCGCGCATTCAAGTGATAGACCCCGTCCTTCAGTTCCAGGTCCGCGGAACGAACCTCGAAGCGGCCTGCCAATCCTTCCGCGCGCAGCGGCTGCACCAGCAGCAGCGCGAATGCGGCGCTCACGAAGCACGCGAACCGGAATAGGTATCGACGCCTGCGGCGAGCGAGATCCTGCGTAATTTTGCGCGCGACATTCATGCTTTGGTCAAAGCAGCATAATAGAAGCCGTCGGCACCCGCCTCACCGGGAAGAATTTGCCTTCCTAAATCATCGGCCTCGCCGAGACCGGGCCAGCCTTGCCACGCCTCCGACGGAACAATCTCAGCCGCCGGGGTGCCGCCCAAAAACGCGGCGATGACGTCATGGTTTTCGCTGCGGGTTACCGTGCAGGTGACGTACACCAGCCTTCCGCCCGGCGCGAGCAGCTCCCACGCAGCCTTCAGCAATCTGCCCTGCAAAGCCGGCAATTTGTCGATATCGGACGGGGACTTACGCAATCGGATATCAGGATGCCGCCGGATGACGCCGAGGCCCGAACAGGGCGCGTCGAGCAGAATTCGATCGAACCGTGTTCCATCCCACCACTTCTCGGTGTCGGCCAAATCTGCGGCCACGACGTCGGCACACAAGTTCCCGCGGCGCAAATTCTCGCGCAGCCTGACCAGCCGATGCGGATCGATATCGATCGCTACGAGTTTCGTCAGGTCCGGCTGGCGTTCCGCGATCAGCGCGGTTTTGCCTCCTGGGGCGGCACAGGCGTCCAGCACCCGCTGATTGGGGACAAGGTCCAACGCAAACGCGACGCATTGCGCGCCCAAGTCCTGCACCGAGACCACACCCTGCGCGAAGCCGGGCAACTCGTGCACGTCGCAAGGCGATTCCAAAACGATGGCGTATGGCACGCGCTCTTCCGCGCGCGCAGGAATTCCAGAGGTTCGCAGTTCTTCCAAGTATCCGGCGGCGGTCGTCAGCCGGCTGTTGACCCGCAGCCACATGGGCGCTTGGGCGTCGCTTGCGGCCAGCAACTGAGTCCAGCGGATGGGCCAATCGGCGCGAAACCTATCTGCCAACCAGATCGGCGCTGCATGGCGCGTGTTGGGCTTGCGGGCGATTTCCGCGTCCAGCGCTTTGCGCTCGCGCAAGTATCGCCGCAGCACCGCGTTGATGAGCCCCGATGCGCGCACCGCATCAGTCGCCTTCGCAGTCTGCACCGCTGCATCGACGACGGCATACTCCGGCGTGCGTTCGTCCTCGAGTTCGTAGAGCGCAACGGACAGCAGCGCGCGCACCAGAAAATCCAATGAGCGAACCGGCACCGACAGGAGCTTTGCGAGAATGGCTTCGTGGCGGAAGTAACCGCGCACGGCGCCGTAGCTCAAGGATCGCACCGGCGAGAAAAGCTTCGGGTCCGCCGCGACGAGCGCATCCTTCAAAGCCGCATCGAGGGTCACACCCTCACGCAGCACGCGTGCCACTGCATGTGCGGACAAGGAGCGGGCGCCGGCGGCGGCGCCTCTCATGTATCGGTGAAGCGCGTGCCGTCGAGGCGCTGTCCCCGCAAGAATTCCTCAGCCGGCAACGGCTTACGGCCGGCCAGTTGCAGCTTCAGAACCCGCAACACGCCGCTGCCGCAGACCACATCGATCCCCTCGCGGGACGCGGTGAGCACCGATCCTGAGGGAAGGGCTGCGCCGCCCAAACTAGGTGATTCGATGGGCTCTGCGTCCCAAATTCGCAGCTGTACTCCCTTGAAGCGCGTCTCGGCCATCGGCCAGGGATTGAACGCTCGCACCTGGCGTGAGATGTCTTCCGCATGCCGATCCCAGTGAATCGGCGCTTCAGTCTTGTGTATTTTTGCCGCGTAGGTAACGCCCTCGAGGGGCTGTGCGACTTCGCGGACTGCGCCGGCGGCCAGGTCTTGCAAAGACTCGGCAATCAGCGCCGCGCCCATAGCCGCGAGCTCGTCGTGAAGCGTTTTGGCGTTATCGCGCGCCTCGATTCTGACGGCGCGCGACGCCAGCATGGGGCCGGTATCAAGTCCGGCCTCCATGCGCATGATGGTCACGCCGGTGACCGAATCTCCGGACAACAACGCGCGCTGTATGGGCGCCGCGCCGCGCCAGCGCGGCAGCAGCGAGGCGTGAATATTGATGCAGCCCCACTTAGGTAACTCAAGCACATCGACGGGCAGGATCAGACCGTAGGCGACCACGACCAAAACATCGACTTGCGCGGTTCGCAGCAGCGCGAGCGCATCGGGCGTTCTAAAGCTCGCAGGTTGAAGTACCGTCAGTCCGAGTTCGAGCGCCCTGCGCTTGACCGGGCTCGGGTGCATGGCGCGGCCCCGGCCGGCCGGCCGGTCGGGTTGTGTAAAGACCGCGCTGATACGATGTTGCGCGGCCAAGCGCTCCAGCGCCGGAACCGCGAAGTCAGACGTGCCGGCGAAGCCCAGCTTCAAGGAATGAGCGGCCCTCAAGGCTCAAAGAGCCGGCGCGTGTGCGCGTGAATCGCTGCCTGTGGATCTTTGCTTGCGCTCTTTTTCCAAGCGGCGACGAATCAGAGTGCGCTTCAGCTCAGAGAGGTAATCGACAAATAGCTTGCCTTCCAGATGGTCTATTTCGTGTTGGATGCAAACACCCAATAGCCCTTCCGCGTCCATCTCGAAGGGCTCCCCGTCGCGGCCAAGTGCGCGAACTCGAATATGCGTTGCGCGGGTCAGCTTGTCGTAAATGCCGGGCAAGGAGAGGCATCCTTCCTCACCCGGCTCCGCTCCCTGCTTGCAGAGGATTTCCGGATTGATAAGCACCAGGGGTTGATCGCGGCTTTCGCTGACGTCGAGCACGATTACGCGCTTGTGCACGTCCACTTGCGTGGCCGCCAGTCCAACGCCGTTCGCCGAGTACATGGTCTCCAGGAGATTGTCGATAAATTGACGCAGTGCGTCATCCACTTGCGCAACCGTGGCAGCCTTCTTCCTCAGCCTCGGATCGGGATACTCCAGAATTACGAGCTTTGTCATGGGAGTTATGAGAGCAATATCGTGTTTTTGGCTGAAGAATGTTGCTAAAGTTCCGTCGCTGCTTAACTTAATGCCCGCTGCGCAAACGCTTTTGCGTTGGGCAAAAGGAAAAAACGGGCGATGCGTCCCAGTCTTGAGCGGCCGGCCAGAAGTATACCAGTCAGTCTGCAACCATAAGCTGACTCATGGGAGCGAAACGAATGCAAGGTCATCGAATTTTAGGCCTATATCTAGCGCTAGCGGTGCTCGCCGCGTGCCATACAACGGCTCCGCGGCCCGAGGCTCCTTCAGCGGCTGCAAGCAGCAATGAGTCCACCGCGGAAGGCACCGTCGTGGGCGATGATAAGACCGCGATGGAGGCCGCGATTGAGGCTGGCTCCTCCCGCACCGAAGCCGCAGAAGTGCCTCGCAGGGGCATCCCACTGGCCGACAATGCTCCTGACAGCTATGTGGTGAAGCGCGGCGATACCTTGTGGGGCATCGCCAAGCTGTTCCTGCGCGATCCTTGGTTCTGGCCCGAGATCTGGCAGGTCAATCCGCAGGTGCAAAACCCCCATTTGATTTATCCCGGCGATACCTTGCGCCTGGTCTTTATCGACGGCCAACCCCAGATCATGTTGCAGCGCGGCGGTGCGGCTCGAGTCGAGCCCCGCGTGCGCAGCGAACCCATTGACGCGGCCATCACCACGATCCCCTACGCAACGGTGGCGGCATTCATGTCCAAGCCCACCGTCCTTGACCGGGAACAAATCAAAGTCGCGCCCTATGTCCTCGCGACCCGCGACCTGCATGTGGTGATGTCCGAAGGAGATACTGTGTATGCACGCGGGTTCACCAGCCCGGCGGAACTCGGCTCTCATTACAATGTAATACGCGTCGGCGATGCACTGATCGATCCGGACGACAATAGAGTCCTCGGTTATGACGGCATTTTCACCGGCTCGGGCCACGTGACGCGGCAGGGCGATCCCACCACCTTGATCATGACCGAATCGACGCGAGAATCCCGCGCCGGCGACAAACTCATCCCCGGCGGGGTCGACGTACCGCTCGATTTCATTCCGAGCGCACCGCGGGTCAAGACCAACGGCCGCATCATCGCCGTAGCCAATGGCGTGACCATCATCGGCCAGTATGAAGTGGTGGTAGTCAATCGCGGCGCACGTGACGGGCTGGCGCCCGGCAACGTTCTCGGCGTGTTTGATACCGGCCCGGTGGTTGCCGATACCGACAAGAAAGGTTTCTTCAACCTTGATACATTGGGCGCCAAGAAAGTACAGCTGCCATCCGAGCGCACCGGCACTTTCATGGTATTCAAGACCTTTGACAACATCAGTTATGGCCTGATCATGGAAGCCACGAACGTGATTCGCGTCGGGGATAAAATCAAAAACCCGTAAGCGCCGCAGAATCTCGATGTTCCCAGCGCGATAGCGCGCTGTGACGCTTTATTCTCTGCGCGATAATCGGCCCGATGCAACGGGCCGATGAGGTGTTTGCGTGGATGGCGCTGTCGCGCGCGCCGGCTCTCGACGTTTCCACACTGTCCGCTGCGTTCGACCTTTTAGGCGGCATTTCCGGCTTCATCGAATCCTCCGACGAGGCGCGTGGCAACGCCGGCGTGCCGGAAGCGGCGCGCGCATTTCTGAGAAGCGCTGCCAGCTCGCCGAGCGCGACGGAACGAGCCTGGACGAGAAGTCCGCAGCACCATCTTGTGGCGTTTACCGACCCGCGCTATCCCGCCTCATTGCGCGGCGTGAATCGTCCTCCGATTGCACTGTATGTCGCAGGCAATACGCAGGTGTTGAATGACCCGCAGCTCTCGATCGTGGGCAGCCGCAATCCGACGCCGGCAGGCCGGCACACAGCGTTCGAATTCGCCGAATCGCTGGCGGCGTCCGGGCTTGCCATTACCAGCGGACTCGCCGAAGGCATTGATAGCGCCGCGCACCGCGGTGCGCTGGCCGCGCAGGGAGTCACTCTCGCGGTGCTCGGCAGCGGCATCGATAGCATTTATCCTCGTAACAATCAGTCGCTGAGCGAGAAGATCTGCTTTCAAGGTGCGCTGATCAGCGAATTTCCGCTGGGCACACCGCCGCGTCGCGCGAATTTTCCGCAACGAAATCGGATCATCGCGGCCCTCAGCCTCGGAACGCTGGTGGTCGAGGCGGCACGCCGCAGCGGATCCTTGATTACGGCGCGGCTCGCCGGCGATCAAAATCGGGAGTTGTTCGCCGTTCCGGGCTCGATTTACAACCCATTGAGCCGCGGCTGTCACGAGCTGATCCGCCAGGGCGCGAAATTAACCGAAACCGTAGCTGACATATTGAGCGAGTTGAACTTTTCAGCGTTCTTTGAGGGCGTGCGCCGCGCCTCAGACAGTCTCGGTCCGGCCCCAGAGATTGAGGCGGGCATGGACAAGGAACACAAAATCTTGTTAGATGCGCTCGGCTTTGATCCGGCGGACATCGATATGTTGGTGGTTCGCACCGGATTCAAAGCAGAAGCCGTGTCCTCGATGATGCTGATCCTCGAGCTAGAAGGCCACGTTCAGGCCGCCCCCGGGGGCCGTTACTCCCGAGTTGTTAGGAGCCGGAGGTGAAAGATAACGTTCTCGATCTACTCATCTATCTCTTCGAGAATTACATGAGTGCCGACGATGAGCCGCGGCCCGATCGAAATACATTGAAACTCGAATTGGACAAAGCAGGATTCGCTGAACCCGACATCGAACGGGCTCTGGAATGGCTCGACGGGCTGTCGGGCGAACAGCTCGGTAAAGTCGCCGAGGCCACGGCGCGGGCCGTGCGGGTTTTCAGCAGCCAAGAGCTGGTGCGGCTGGACACGGACGTGCGAGGCTATTTGATGTACCTGGAAAATGTGCGGATCCTCTCGGGCGCGGAGCGGGAGCTGGTGATCGACCGTTTGATGGCGCTCGAGGCCGACGAAATCGATATCGAGCAGGTTAAATGGGTCGTGTTGATGGTGCTGTTCAGCCAGCCCGGCCAAGAATCCGCTTACGCTCAAATGGAAGACTTGGTCTTCGAAGAGCGCACCGACGCTTTGCATTAGACGCCTTTGAGCAGCAATCTCGTTATCGTGGAATCGCCTGCCAAGGCGAAAACCATCAAGAAATACCTCGGCAAGGATTTCGAAGTGCTCGCCTCCTACGGGCACGTGCGCGATCTCGTGCCGAAAGAAGGCGCGGTCGACCCCAAGCACCACTTCGCCATGAAATATCAGGTGGTCGAACGTAATCAGAAACACGTCGACGCCATATCCCGCGCGCTCAAGAAAGCCAAAACCCTGTTTCTGGCGACCGATCCCGACCGCGAGGGCGAAGCCATCTCATGGCATCTGTATGAGCTGTTGAAAGCGCAGGGCGAGCTCAAAGGCAAAGAAGTCAGCCGCGTGGTTTTCTACGAGATCACCAAGAACTCGGTGCGCGAGGCGATGGCCGCGCCGCGCGAGCTCTCCGTGGATTTAGTGAACGCGCAGCAAGCGCGCCGCGCGCTGGATTTTTTGGTGGGCTTCAATCTTTCGCCGCTGTTATGGAAGAAAGTTCGGCCGGGGCTCTCCGCCGGCCGGGTGCAGAGTCCTGCGCTGCGCATGATCTGCGAGCGGGAGGATGAGATCGCCGCGTTCGTGGCGCGCGAGTACTGGACGATCGATGCGGAGCTTTCGCACTCGGAACAAAAATTTCCGGGCAAGCTGGTCGAGTTCCGGGGCGCGAAGGTCGAGCAATTTAGCTTCACGAACGGGGCACAAGCTCGGGACGTCGAACGCGCGCTCAACGATGCGGCGAAGGGCGAACTCACAGTTGTGTCGGCGGACCGCAAGCAACGTAAGCGCAATCCGGCGCCTCCCTTCACAACGTCCACCCTGCAGCAGGAAGCCGCGCGCAAGCTCGGCTTCAGCGCGCAAAAAACCATGCGCGTGGCTCAGCAGCTCTACGAAGGCGTCGACATCGGCGAGGGCCAAGTCGGCTTGATCACCTACATGCGCACTGATTCACTCAACCTGGCCCAGGAAGCCGTCGGCCAGATTCGCGAGGTCATCGTGCAGCTATACGGCCAGGCTGGTCTGGCCGAAGAGCCGCGAATTTACAAAACCAAGTCGAAGAACGCCCAAGAAGCGCACGAAGCGATTAGGCCAACCGAGGCCAGCGTGTTGCCGGGCGATATTGAGAACAAGCTCGAGTCGGATCAATTTCGGCTGTATTCGTTGATTTGGAAACGCACTGTTGCCTGCCAAATGGCGCCGGCGATCTTCGATACCGTCACGGTCGAAATGCGCGCCGGTGCCGACGGTCCCAAACGCACGGTGCTACGCGCCAATGGCTCAACTTTGGTTAAGCCCGGATACATATCCGTATACCAAGAAGGCTTGGACGACGCCGTCCAAGATGATTCGGATCATGTGCTGCCGCCTATGAAAGATGGCGATCGGGTCAAGCTGGTCGGCATTGTGCCGAGCCAGCATTTCACCGAGCCGCCGCCGCGGTTCACCGAAGCTTCGCTGGTCAAGGCCCTCGAGGAGTACGGCATCGGCCGTCCCTCGACCTATGCCTCGATCATCTCGACGCTGCGCGACCGTCAGTATGTAGACATCGAAAGCCGGCGCTTTACCGCCACGGATATCGGCAAGATCGTCAGCCGGTTCCTGACTCAGTACTTTACGACCTACGTGGATTACGATTTCACGGCAAAGATGGAAGACTCGCTGGACGCCGTCGCCAGCGGCGAGCAGGAGTGGGTGCCGCTGCTGGACAGATTTTGGAAACCGTTCATCGACTTGGTGAAGCACACCGAAAAGTCGGTCAGCCGCGAAGAAGTGGCACAGGCCAGAGACTTAGGGCCAGATCCGGCGAGCGGCAAGCCGATGAGCGTGCGGATGGGCCGCTTCGGGCCCTTCGTACAGATCGGTACCAAGGATGATGAAGACAAACCTCGATTCGCAGGTCTGCGGCCCGGTCAAAAAATGGACCAAATTACTCACGCGCAGGCCATCGAGCTGTTCAAATTGCCGCGCAAGCTCGGCAACACCGCAGCCGGCGATGAAATCACGACCAACGTCGGCCGCTTCGGTCCCTATGTGAAATATGGCGCGAAGTACGTTTCCCTCAAAACCGACGATCCCTATGAGATCACGCCGGAACGCGCGCTCGAGGTGATTCGCGAGAAGGAAATTGCAGATGCCAATCGGCTGATTATGGATTTTCCCGATGCCGGCATCCAAGTCTTGAACGGGCGCTATGGACCGTATATCACCGACAAGGCGCGCAACGCGAAAATTCCCAAGGATAAAGAGCCGAAAAGCCTGTCATTGGAAGAGTGTCAAGCTCTGCTCGCGGCAGCTCCCGAGCGCGGCAAGTGGGGCCGCAAGGGCGCGAAAGGTTCGAAGTTCGCGCCCAAAACGCCGGCCAAAGGCGCTGCACCGAAGAAAGACGCACCCGCGACTGCTGCGCCCACGGGCGCTGCCGCCGTAAAACTTGCGGCGAAGGGCAAGAAGGCTGTCGTCAACAAGCGGGCGCCGCTGAAGCCGGCTGCGGCGTCTAAGCCTGCGTCCAAGGCCAAGAAGAGGCCCGCAAAAAAGAAGGCGTAAGGGCCGATGCCAAAACTCGATTCCCCTGACGCATCCGCGGTCAAAGGCTACCTGATCGAGCTGCAGGATCGTATTACCGCGGCGGTCGAGAAAATCGATTCGGTTAAGTGTCGGCGCGACCCTTGGGCTAGGCCCGAGGGCG
This sequence comes from Gammaproteobacteria bacterium, assembly GCA_041690895.1. Classification (GTDB taxonomy): domain Bacteria; phylum Pseudomonadota; class Gammaproteobacteria; order Steroidobacterales; family Steroidobacteraceae; genus Bog-1198. Next base: position 15,479 of record JBEPVT010000016.1, on the reverse strand, counting down.
GCGGCGGCGAGAGCCACATCTTGAGCGACGGCGCGGTGTTCGAGCGAGCGGGAATATCGGTCTCGCATGTGTTCGGCGAAAAGATGCCGCCGTCGGCTTCGAATTTGCGTCCCGAGATTGCCGGCGCGCCTTTCGAAGCGATGGGATTGTCATTGGTGTTTCATCCTCGCAATCCGCATGCGCCCAGCACCCATTGCAATGTGCGCTTCCTCGTGGCGCGTCCAGTCGCAGCGCCGGAGATCTGGTGGTTCGGCGGCGGCTTCGACCTGACGCCCTACTATCCTTGCGATGAGGACGTGCTGCACTGGCATCGAACCGCGCGAGATGCGTGCCAAGCGTTCGGTCCGAACGTCTATGAGAAATACAAGGATTGGTGCGACCGCTATTTTTTTCTGCCGCATCGAAATGAGACTCGGGGCGTGGGCGGATTGTTCTTCGACGACTTGAGTGAAGGCGGCTTTAGCCGTTGCTTCGCGTTTCAGCGCAGCGTCGGCGATCACTTTCTGCCGGCTTATGCGCCCATATTGGAACGGCGCAAGGATCAGCCGTACGGCGATCGCGAGCGCGAATTCCAGCTGTACCGTCGAGGCCGGTATGTTGAGTTCAATTTGGTCTATGACCGAGGCACGTTATTCGGCTTGCAGTCGCGCGGCCGCACTGAATCCATCTTGATGTCTCTGCCGCCGATCGTTCGCTGGGAATACGATTGGCGTGCAGCGCCGGGGTCGCCCGAGGCCAGACTGTCCGAAGACTATCTACGTCCAAGAGATTACCTGACTGAACTCGCCCGCTAGCCGTCGATTCGCATCCTATCGACGCTGCACGTGAGCGTATCGGCGCCGAGCGACAAATAAACTTGAGCGTCAGCCACCGTCAGCGCGAACTCCATTCGACGCTCGAGCCGTGCGGCGAGCTTTGCCAGCCAGCTCCGATCGACTGCATACAATTCCAATGCCTCCGCGCGGTGAATTTGCTCCGCACCCAGCCGGGCCGCGAGCAGCGCCGCATCCTTGTGTGTATATACCGCGACGCGTGGCGCGAGCTTTGCGGCGCGATGCAGCCGCGCTGCCTCGGGTGCGCCGACATCGATCCAAACCTGTAATGCGCCGGTAAGATCCCGTATCGAAATTGCCGGTTGATCAGGATCGGACAGGCCGTTGGAAAGTTTGATGCCTTCGGTGTATTCGAGGCAGTACGCGAGCATGCGCGTGAGCAAGTGATCTTCGGTCTCGGACGGGTGACGCGCCACGCGTAGATCCAAAGGTGCATACACGCCGCGGTCCGAATCCGCCAGCTCAATCTTGAAGGTATAAACAGTTGCGCCGAGCGCCATGGATCACCGCAGTAAGGCACGCGTCAATGCCGCCGCGGAGATCGCTTGGCAGCCGCTGACGTTCTGGCCCGCCCACATGGGAGAAAAATCCCCCGACCCGGCGCTTTCAGCTTTTTTCCGCAACGCGGCCAGCGCGACGGCGGCCAAAGGGAAGCTTGGTGCCGCACCGTTGATCGGGCCGCACTCCGTCATGAGGCGATTCATGATTGCGCGCGCCGGACGGCCCGAAAACAGATTGGTCAGGGCGGTATGGGAGGCGCGCGCACTCTTCAGGGCAGCGCGATGTACGGCGCTGGTCTTCGCCTCGTGGCACAGCAAGTAAGCGCTGCCCAGTTGAACGCCCGCGGCACCGAGCGACATCGCCGCCGCCACGCCGCCCGCATCCGCGATTCCGCCGGCAGCAATGACCGGCACGCTGACGGCTTTGGCGATTTGCGGCAATAGCGCAAAGGTCCCGACCTGAATAGTGAGGTCCTCCGACAAGAACATTCCGCGATGGCCGCCCGCCTCTGCGCCTTGGGCGATGATGGCGTCGATGCCCTGTCGCTCGAGCCACAGTGCCTCCTCGACGGTCGTGGCGGTTGAGATAACCTTCGAGCCCCAGGACTTCACGCGAGCCGTGAGATCGGGCGAAGGCAGGCCGAAATGGAAACTGACCACCGCGGGCTTGAACTGTTGCAGCACGTCCGCCGCGGCGCGGCTGAACGGCGCGCGCAATGCTCCGCCAGAGGTCTCGCCCGGATCTATTCCATACTCCCTGAAGTAAGGCGCCAATAGCTCCAGCCACACCGCTTCGCGCTTATCATCGGCCGCGGGGGGCGTGTGGCAAAAAAAATTGACGTTGAAGGCCCTATCGGTCCCGGCGCGAATTGCCGCCAATTCGCTTCTCATGACATCCAGGGAAAGTGTCGCACAGGGCAATGAGCCTAGGCCCCCACCGTTGGATACCGCAATGGCCAGCGCACTCCCCTGAGAGCCTGCCATCGGCGCCTGAACGATTGGCAGCTGAATTCCGAACAGCTCTTGCAGCGTCATCTATCGCACCTCTGACGGGCATTCTAGCTGGCGATTGACTCTGGCGTTGCGGAAGGTATTTTGTAAGCGGCGCGAACTTCGCGAACGGCGAGGACTTAAGGCGGTGTTAGACACGATTCGGGTTCGAACCCTGTGGATCATCTTTGCGCAGATCGAAAATCAGCCGCGCCGCGCGGACATCGCGAAAATGCCGCTGCTCGAGACGGCAAGCGGTGATGCTGAGCGGCTGTATGCAAGGCTTGGCTGGCAGCGTTGCGGCGTCATCTCAGGCTACGCGCTGTTGCCGGGCGGCGGAATCTGCGATACCACGTTTTTTTGCCGCACGCTTTGAGCGCGTCGATGACCATCGCCGGGCACGCTGTCAGCTTCGATGCCTCGGGTCAATTAATGCCTTGGACTTCTTGGGCTGCTGCTCTGGATCGGGAGATGAATTTCTATCAACAATGTCCCTCCGACCATGGGTATCCGCGTTTCGCCTGCGAAACGTTTCTGGATGCGAGTTGGAGTCCGAGTACGCAGCGGACCGACATTATTCCCTCGACGCAAAATGGCATGGGAATCCTTTCATATCTCAAATTTCACCGCATGCGCGGCGAGCAGCAGCCGGCATGGCTGGCCACCGCGCGCTTGCTCGGCGATTATCTGGTGAAAGAAGTGCTCACGCCGCGCCTCGGGCAATATCCGGCATTCACGCGCTCCACAGGCAAGCGAGCCCAGTTCCCGCAGCCGGCTGATTGCGGTTCGCAAGCCGATCGTCCGTATGAAATCCAGCCGGACAAGGGCGGGATTGCCGGCTACGCCCTGGTGCTGCTCTTCGAAGCCACCGGCGAGCCTAGATATCTGGCGCAAGCGCTGCAGAACGCGCGTGTGCTTGCCGCGAATCAGCAAGACGGCGACGCCGCGCACTCGCCCTGGCCCTTTCGTGCTGATTATCGCAGCGGCGAAGCCCGCGGGTCCATCTCTGGAAACATGACCTATATTCTGCGGCTCTTCGACTTGCTCGCCGAGCACGGCTATGGTGAATTTACCGCGCGGCGGCAGGCGCTCTGGCAATGGATCAAGAGCCATCAGATTCCGAGCGCCCGGACCGACGGCGCGCTGTTCGCGCAGTTCTTCGAAGATCACGACACACCTACCAACCGCAGCGCCTGGGCGCCCCTGAATCTCGCACGCTACCTGCTCGAGAGAAAGGACTTGATTGATCATGAGTGGCGGGACAATTGCCGCCTGTTGATTGAATTCGTGCGCGCAAACTTTACTCACCGCGAATTTGGCGCGGTCGTTTGCCACGAGCAGGATGAGGACAAACAGGCTTGGGGCGGCGTCAATTCCACCTACGGCGCAGTTCTCGCGCTGTACGCGAAGTCCGTCGAATCTCCCAGCTTGGCGAGCGAAGCGCGCCAGGCATTGAATTTCACGCTCTATTCCATCGATGAGCAGGGAAGGCCGCGCGATCTACCGCAAAGCCAGCAGGTAGGCGGTTGGCAGGAGGACGCACACACCGATGTTATCCACAATTACGTCGACGCTTTGAGCGCATTTCCCCACTGGGGAAGCAGCGACGTGGCGGCCCGAGATCTTTTGAATTTAAACGGGAGTTTTTAGGATTGCGGCGATGAACGCGGATGTGACTGCATCCGTCTCGCCAAAGCGCAAACCAGCGCGAAATCGGCCGTCGCTCATGGGCACGCAGTAGCGTACCTCGGCTTGTATGTGGAAGGCGCTGGTTTCGCCGCAGGCTTGCAGTTCCAGATCAATGAGGCATTGTTGTCCATGCGCGAGCTCGAAGGGCAGCGTGATGCTCGCGCCTGCGCTCGACATATCGAGCGTATGACCCGGCAGCACTGACATTCCTGCCACGGTAACATTGGCGCGGATTGCGACGGATATTCGCTCGTAGTTGCGGCGCTCCAGCGTTGCACGCCGCACCAGTTCGTCGCCGTAATACTCGTGCGATTCGATCAAGCTGTCCGCAGCGATCGTGCTCATACGTTCTCTCCTTGCTCGACTGTATCCCTAGAAATGGTAGCCGATGCGCTGCGCCGGCGACGGCGGCAACTGTGAACTGCGGCGCGATTTCGAGCGCTGCTGCGACAAGATGTTAAATACTCGCGCTCAACTCGCCATCAACAGCTGACTCATTGCGGCGAATGCCGGCAGCGTGACCGGATCATTGGCCGCGCTAGAGGCGACCGGATGAGAAGAAAATCGCGCGATCACCAGTTCGGCTTTCGGCGCAATGTACAGTCGCTGACCGTGGATGCCGCGACCCTCGAACACGCCGAGCGCGTTGTGGGACACCCACCACATGTTGCGGTAAGAATAGCCCGGCAGGAGTGTGTAGCCAGCCATGGCAAATTTGCTGGGATCCGCGCCGCGCCGAATATCGGCGATGACTTCCGCCGCTATGATTTGCTTGCCGTGCCAGGCGCCGTCGCATCGCATGAGCTCGCCGAAGCGGCACAGATCGCGAAGGCTGGCACTCAATCCGCCGCCGCCCATGGGCACCCCGATGCTGTCGACCGTCAAGTAACCGTCTTCTTCGCAGCCGATTTGCGACCAAATTCGCTGGCTCAGCATGTCCGGCAGCGCGACCCCGGTAACCCGCTTCATGACCCAGCAAATGACTTCGGTGTTGACGGTCTTGTACGCGAAGGCGGCGCCGTGCGCACCCTCCCTGCGCAGCGTGCGCAGATAATCGTAGAAATTCGCGGGTCCGGCGTAACCCGGATTGCATGGGCGCAAACCGCCTGCGCGTGCGTAGTCCCAGATGCCTGCCTTGGGATCCGCATACAATTCGGAATACTCCACGCCGACTTGCATGTCGAGCACTTCGCGGAGCGTCGCATCCTCGTAGGCCGTGCCGATCATTTCCGGCAGGTAGTGCGACACGCTCTGCGCCTGATCCAACGCACCTTCGTGAATCAGCATGGCCGCAAGCGTGGCTGCATACGACTTGGTTATCGAAAAGCAGGCATGCGGCCGATGTGCCTGGAGCGCACCGCAGTAGCGCTCATATATTCGCCGCCCGCGGTGCAATACAAAGATGCCATCCGCATAGGTGTGGTGCAGCGATTGTGCCCAGGTGAGCTTACGGCCTTGCAAATCTTCGAATGCGAGCGCATCGATTGCTGCCTCGAGACCGTGGGGCGCGACGCCGAGATCGCTCGGCGCGCCGTTGCCGCGCCAAACGGCAGCTGTCGGCACCATCTCGCGCATATGCGCCAAAGTCCAACGGATGTGCGGAAATTCCAGGAACCGGTCATCCTGGAAGCGGATCTGTTTTGCCGGCGGCGGCGGCGAGCCCTGCATCCAGCCTATTGCGGCAGCGTCCGAAGCCTCGGCGTCGGGATATTCGACACCCTCAATCGCGAATCTGCCGCTTTGCATGATTGGCCTCGCAAACAATAGAGACCGTAAGACTAACACTGGCACAATGCTGCATGAACTACCGCCACATCTATCATGCAGGCAACTTTGCCGACGTCGCAAAACACGTCGGTCTGCTGTACTGCCTGAATGCACTGAAGCGCAAAGCTGCGGCATTTTTCGTAATGGACAGTCATGCCGGCCGTGGTTTCTATGACTTGCAGGCGCCGCAGGCACAGAAGTCCGGCGAAGCTGAACGCGGCGTGCAAAGATTGATCATCAACGCCCTGAGCGACAAGCCCCTCGCCGATTACTTCACGGCAATACATGCGCGGCGCGGCAAGCGATTGCCGCGCTATCCCGGATCGCCCGCATTGATCGCGCGAGCTCTGCGTCCGCAGGATCGCGCGCTGTTCGTGGAGCTGATGCCCGCAGAGGCTCGCGCGGCGCAACGCGAGATCGAATCGCAGGGGCGCGTTCGAACGGAGATCGACGATGGCTATGCGGCGCTCAAGGCATTCCTGCCGCCCGACGAACGGCGGGGGATGGTGCTGATCGATCCGCCCTACGAAAGTCTCGATGAACTCAAAATGATGCTGCAGGCATTCACTGAGGCTTATCGTCGTTGGCCAAGCGGCATCTATTTGATGTGGTATCCCATTCGCAGTGCGACGCAACGCAGGATGGTGCACGCACGGTTCGAGGCGCTGCAAATTCCCAAAATGTTGCTGGCGGATCTTGCGGTGCACCCAGACGATGCCGGATTGGGGCTGGCGGGAAGCGGGCTCATGATCGTCAATCCGCCCTATGGCGCGGACCAGTTCCTTCGCGACGCCTACAGCGCGATTCATCGGGGGATTGCCGCGGACGGCGCCGGCTATGTCGAAGTAGCCCGCCTCACCCCTGAGCGAATGGCACAATAGGACATGCTTTTACGAGGGGTACAATTATGGATCAGAAATCATTGCGCGAGCGGCTCGCCAAACTGCATGCCGAGCTGGCTAATGCACATCAACAAAATCCTGCGACGCGCGACTCGCTGGGTGAGATTCTTCCGGATGTCAAACGCATGGTCGATCAGCCCGCGGGCGCTGCCACCTCATCGGTTGACAAGTCGCTGCCTGAACGCTTGGAGAGCGTCGCCGTGCAGTTCGAAGCCGCGCATCCGACCCTGGCGGCCAGTGCTCGGCGGCTCATCGACTTGTTGAATGAAGTGGGCATTTAGCTACTGGGTCCAAACGATTGAGTCATCGACTCGTGCAGCAATGCGCGCGATTTCAGCGGAGCTGACGCCGGCGTCGCGCATGAGAACCGCAATGCTGCCATGCCCCGGCACCGGCACGATCGTGCCGCGATAACCCTGTTCATCGAATTGCGTCGGGCGGCGCACCGACTCATACACCAGCACCATGACCGTGACCGGACCTGAGGGCGTCTGCACCACGAGATGCGGTACCCGATGCCCGCGAAACGCGCAGCTGCGGGCATAGCTGACCATGCCTGCGTCCGGCTTCAAGCGCAGCTTCGAGTCTTTCAATACGTCTTGCAACTCGGAATTGCCCACCCCAACATCGGTGCGCTGCCACGCTTCCGGCTCTCCAGCCATGTGCGCGACCACCGCGGCGGCAAGGGATTTCTGCGCCAGCGTAAGCCAGACGCCGCCGATACCGGCCGCGCCGAGCAGAATGCTGGCCGCGAATGCCATCCAGTGACGTGCAGTGGCGGCCGCGATCCGGGGCTTGCGCTCAAACGGCAGTACCTCGGCATTGGTAGGAATATCGACACGCAGGGCCCGCTCAAGCCGCGACTCAAATCTCAATAGTTGTTCGGTAAATTCTCGGCACTCGGAACAAGCCTCGCGATGCGCGCGCAGCTCCGCGTCCGCGTTGTGCGGATCGGCCAGGATCGCGGATCGATAATCCTGGTGCTCCGTCATTCTTGCGGATCCAAAGTTGTGTCTTCGCCGCAAACCGCGCGCAGTTGCCGTCGCGCTCGGCACAGACGAGTCAGCACCGCCGGACCCGACAGATCAAGTTCGCGGGCGATTTCGGCGGTCGAGTACCCCATCAACACCTGCAGGATTAGCGGCTCGCGATAGTCATCCGGCAATTTCATAATGGCGGCACGCACGTCGCTAATGTCTTGTTCCTCGGCAGCAGCCAACATCGGCTCCTCTTTGGCAATCAGTTCGTCAACGTCGAGCGTCGAAAAGCGCCTGCGCTCAAATGTGCGGGCATATTCGCGGCGGATAATGGTCAACAGCCAGGGTTTAGCCGCACTTTCATCCAATAGCGAATCGCGAGCCTTCCACGCGCGCAGCATGCTTTCTTGGACCACGTCCTCGGCCAAAGCCCGATCGCGGGATAACCAAAATGCGAATCGCAGCAGGTCTGGACGCAGAGACTGGCATAGCGCCTGGAACCGGGCGCGCCTCTGATTTCCGCCAGCCTCATCGTTCATGTATAAATCAAAATCCGGCTTAAGGTATCGTCCCAGGGATATTACCGCGTTAAACGGGTGGCGCCGACGATCAAATCTGCCGACTGGGTACGGACCTGGCGGATTTACGGCGGCAAACTGGATAGTAGGAGTCACGTTCAAGATGACCGGCATGGGCGGCAATTCATTTCCAAAGACCCGCATGCGGCGCATGCGCCGCGATGAGTTTTCGCGGCGTTTGATGCGGGAAACGCATTTGAGCGTGGACTCGCTCATTTACCCGATTTTCGTGGTCGAGGGCCGCGGCGATCGTCAGCGCGTCGCCTCGATGCCTGGCATCGAGCGGCTGTCGGTCGATGCGCTGCTGCGCGAATGCGAGACACTGGTGCGGCTCAAAATCCCCGCAATTGCCTTGTTTCCGGTTACACCGGAGGCGAAAAAGACGCTGGATGCGCGCGAATCCTGGAATCCGGATGGCATCGCCCAGGTGGCGGTGCGTGCCGTTAAGAAGGAGTTCCCAAGCTTAGGCGTGATTACCGATGTGGCGCTCGACCCCTACACCGCGCATGGGCAGGATGGGCTGATCGATGCTCAGGGCTACGTGCTGAATGACGTGACAGTCGAAACGCTGGTGCGTCAAGCGCGCTCGCATGCCGACGCCGGTGCCGATATCGTTGCGCCGTCGGACATGATGGACGGACGCATCGGCGCCATCCGCAGCGCTTTTGAGACGGCCGGATTGGTGCATACGCGCATTCTGGCCTACGCGTCCAAGTACGCGTCGAGCTTCTATAGTCCGTTTCGCGAAGCCGTTGGATCGGCCGCGCCGTTGGGAAGCGGCGGCAAGCACACCTATCAAATGGACATCGGTAATTCGGACGAAGCGCTGCGCGAGGTGGCGCTCGATATCAGCGAAGGTGCCGACATGGTTATGATCAAGCCCGGGCTGCCGTATCTGGACATTGTGCGCCGGGTTAAGGATAAGTTCGGGATGCCCACTGTGGTTTACCAGGTCAGCGGCGAATATTCAATGATCATGGCTGCCGCAGGCAACGGCTGGCTGGATGAACGCGCCGTCGCCTTGGAAGCATTGATGTGCATCAAGCGCGCCGGGGCCGACGGCATTTTGACCTATTTTGCGAAACGTGCGGCGGAGTGGCTTGCTTAAGTGAACGTGAGCCTAGGGTCGGAGGCAGCAGATCAATACGGTGTCGCCGGTCATCCGATCTCCCATAGTTGGTCGCCGTTCATTCACGGGATGTTTGCGAAGGCAACGGCGCAAAATTTGGTGTATCGATTATTCGACATCCCGCCTGAGAATTTTCGGCGCGAGGCGCTGCGCTTGTTCGCAGACGGCCTCAAGGGATTGAACGTCACTTTGCCGCATAAGCAAGCGGCTGCCGAACTAGTGAACGAGCTTACGCCCCGGGCAGAGCGCGCCAAGGCCGTCAACACCATCGCGTTTTTTGAGCAGACTTCGCTGTTGGGCGACAACACCGACGGGTTGGGGCTAATGGCTGATCTGGAGACCAACTTGGGACTCGCCCTCACTGACAAGCGTGTGCTGATTCTCGGCGCCGGCGGGGCGGTTCGCGGCGTGCTCGGCTCATTGATGGAGCGTGAGTTGCGCGAGATTGTCATTGCCAATCGCACGCCGGAACGCGCCCGCAAGCTGGCGGCCGAATTTGCCGACATGGGCGAGATTTACGGCTGCGCCTTCTCCGAAGTGGCAGGGCCGCCCTACGATCTCATCATCAACGCCACCTCAGCGAGCCTACAAGGAGAGATGCCGGAGATGCCTGTCGGGCTGGTGGGGGAAGAGAGCACATGCTATGACATGGCCTATGGACGCGGGCATACCCCGTTTACATTGTGGGCGAAATCCTTACATGCAGCGCGAACCACCAAAGGCTGGGGAATGCTGGTCGAACAAGCTGCAGAGTCTTTTTTACTGTGGCGCGGAATACGTCCCGACACCGGGCCTACGCTCGAGGCATTGGCGCAGCATGCGTAGGCTTACGCCTTGCGCGTAGGCGTTGCTGGCTAGCGCATTGTGACCAATTCTTCAGCGCTCGTCGGATGGATGGCAACCGTGTCGTCGAAATCCGCCTTGGTAGCGCCCATCCGAATGGCCACGGCAAATCCCTGCAACATCTCATCCGCAGCGTTGCCCAGGATGTGGCAGCCGACGATTCGCTGCTCCGGTCCGACACAGACCAGCTTCATGTCGGTGTGGGTCTTTCGAGTCGTGAGAGCGTGATACATCGGCGTGAAATCGGCTACGTACACCTTCACGGCCTCACCATATTGACAGCGAGCTTCTGCCTCGCTGGCTCCCACGGTGCCGATGGGCGGATGTGTGAAAATTACCGTCGGAATCTGGTTGTAATCCAAGTGCCGCTCAAGCTGGCCGCCGAATAGCCGATCGCTCAAGCGCCTGCCTGCGGCAATAGCCACCGGTGTCAGCGCCGCGCGTCCGGTGACATCGCCGATCGCATAGACACCGGCCACATTGGTGTTTTGAAACGTATCCGTGATGATGTAGTTGCCATCGTCGACTGAAACGCCGGCCGCCGCCAAGTTCAGCCCGGCGACGTTTGCTTCTCGGCCGATCGCCCACAGCAGGCAATCGAAGCCGTCAAACTCGCGTCCGTCCTCCGACACGAGAGTTTTTTTGCCCGACACATCCCGCACCGCTGCCGGCACCACACGCTCTTGAACGATCATTCCTTGAGCGCGAACTTCCCGCATCAGCGACTTGCCCAGCATCACGTCGAAGTTGGTCAACAATCGATCCTTGCGGACGAACTGCTCCACTTGGCTGCCGAGCTCCTGAAAGGACGCGGCCAACTCGCAGGCAATGTAGCCACTGCCGACAACGGCAACCCGCTGCGGCCGGGTTTCGAGGTCAAAAAAGCCGTCCGAGCTGATGCCCAGCTGCGCACCCGGGATTTGCGGCAGCGTCGCTTTACCGCCCGTCGCGATTACGACATGGCGTGCGCTCAGGCATTGGCCGTTCACTTCAACGGTGTGCGCATCCACGAAGCGGCCAGCTCCCCGTATGTACGCCACACCCTTGGCGGCCAGATTGCGTTCATAGATGCCGTTCAAGCGCAGCACATACGCATCGCGCTTGCGCTTCAATTCCGCCCAGTCGCTCTCGCCCAGTTTGACGTCGAATCCATAGTCCTTCGCATCTTGCAGGCTCAATGCGACGCTCGCCGCATTCCACATGACCTTCTTAGGGACGCATCCCACGTTCACGCAGGTCCCTCCCAGTCGCTGCGGCTCAATGACCGCGGCCTTGGCGCCGTATCCAGCCGCGCGCTGCGCGCAGGCGAGGCCGCCGCTGCCGCCGCCGACGCTGATGAGATCGAATGCTTGCTCGGACACGGTCGGTTTCATCCCCTAAAGGACGTGCAGGCGCCAATGATACGTGTTCGCATGCCGTATCGCCCGCCCGTCCTCGGATGTCGCCCCGACAGTGGTCGCCGCGACGGCGGTCGGCGCGACAGAGGTCGGCGCGCGTCTGATAGAATTGAGTGGTGAACAACCCACTTCTAGAACTCGGCGCGCTGCCGGACTTCGGTCGCATCGAGGCGCGCCATGCACGACCCGCACTCGAAAAGGTGCTGGCGGAGAATCGCGCACACATCGCGGAATTGACGGCGCAAGCCAATCCTACTTTCGCCTCCCTGGTGGTGCCGGTCGAGGAACTCAGCTACCGCTTGAGCCGTGTGTTTAGCCCGATATCGCATCTGAATGCGGTCGCGAATTCCACGGCGATGCGCGAGGCGTACAACGAATGCGTGCCGCTATTGACCGAATATTCTTCAGAGCTCGGGCAAAATTCCGCACTGCAATCCGCCTATGCGCATATTCTGAAGACGGAAGGCGCTGGGCTTGATCCTTCGCAACGCAAGCTGCTGGAAAACGCACTGCGCGATTTCAGGTTGGCGGGGGTTGATTTACAGCCGGATAAAAAAATCCGCTATCGCGAAGTGGCGCAACGGCTGGCGCATTTGGCGACCAAGTTTTCCGAAAACGTGCTCGACGCCGGCCGTGCCTATACCCGCAGCGTTACCAACAGCGCGGAGCTGGCTGGCCTGCCGAGCAACGCCATCGATCGCGCCGCGGCCGATGCGCGCGAGGCCAATCAAGCAGGCTGGCTGTTCAAGCTCGATCAACCCACGTACATGACCATCATGTCGAGCGCGGAAAATGAACAACTGCGCCGCGACATCTACGAAGCCTGGATCACGCGCGCTTCGGAACTGGGTCCCAGTGCGGGACGCTTCGACAACTACGGCATAATCGCGGCGATCCTGCCGCTGCGCGATGAGCTCGCGAAGCTTCTGGGATTTTCGAATTTCGCCGACTACGCGCTGACCACCCGCATGGCCAAGAGCAGCAAGCAGGTGCTGGCCTTCCTAGACGACTTGGCGCGGCGCTGCAGGCCGGCGGCACGCGAGGAATTCTTGGGATTGGAGGAATTTGCCGGCCGCAAACTCAACGCCTGGGACTTACCTTACTATGCCGAGCGGCTGCAAGAGAGCCGCTACAAGGTCTCGCAGGAAGCACTGCGCCCCTATTTTCCACTGCCGAAGGTATTGGACGGCCTGTTCGCACTGACACAGCGGCTGTATGGCATCAGCGTTCGCGAGCGAAGTGATGTCAGCGTGTGGCATCCCAGCGTGCGTTTCTATGACCTGCTCGACAAGGAGCAGAGTGTCATGGCCGGTTTCTTTCTTGATCCCTACTCTCGCACGGAAAAGCGCAGCGGCGCTTGGATGGACGAATGCGTGGTCGCCAAAGCGTTGCCATCGGGTACCGCGCTCCCGGTCGCGCAGTTGGTGTGCAATTTCACCGCTCCGGTGGGTCCGCAACCGTCGCAACTGACTCACGACGAAGTGATCACGCTATTTCATGAGTTCGGACACGGACTTCACCACATGCTGACGCGGGTGGCGTATCCGAGCATTGCCGGCATCAATGGCGTCGCCTGGGACGCGGTGGAGCTGCCGAGCCAATTCATGGAAAATTTCGTCTGGCGCGCCGAGGTGCTGCCGCTGATCTCAGCTCACATCGACACCGGCGAGCCCTTGCCGGTCGACATGCTGCAGCGCCTGCTGGGTACGCGCACTTTCAATGCCGCGCTCGATACGCTGCGGCAGATTGAGCTCGCCACGTTTGACTTTGAATTGCATGCCAATTTCGACGCCAAGGTTGGCGCGAATGTCGCCGCGACCCTGGCGGCCGTACGGCAGCGAGTGGCCGTCGTGTCAGCGGCGTCTTTCAACCGCATGCCTGCGAGCTTCGCGCATATTTTTTCCGGAGGCTACGCCGCCGGCTATTACAGTTACAAATGGGCCGAGGTGCTGGCCGCCGATGCGTTCGAGGCTTTCGAGGAAGCCGGCGTGTTCGATGCCCAGACCGCGGCTCGGTTCCGCGAGTCCATACTCGCTGGCGGCGGCAGCGTCGATGCAATGGACGCATTCGTGCGGTTTCGTGGGCGCCAACCCGATGTCCGGCCGCTACTCAAACAAACCGGAATAGCCGATTGAAGTGGCTGGTCGCGGTGCTGCTGGCGCTGCTGTCGATCAGGAGCTTCGCCGCCACCGCCTATGTGAGCGATGAATTGGTGCTCGGGGTTTACGCCGAGGAAAACAACCAGGGCCAACGGTTGACTACTCTGCATTCCGGAACCAGCGTCGAGACGTTGGCGCAAAACGGCGATTTCACCCAGGTCCGCTTGAGCGACGGAACGACAGGCTGGGTGAAGTCGGCTTTCTTAACCGCCAACGAGCCCGCCGTGGTTCGCGTCAAGAAGCTGGAAGAAGAACTCGATCGGAGTCGAGCGACCACGCCGGCGTTGGCGGAAGCAGCCGCCCGCAGCGAAGTGGAGCGCCTGAAGCTGGAACTTGCTGCGAAGCAAAGCGAGTTAGATGGCGCACGAGCCGGACAATCGCCGCCGCTCACAGCGGCACCGACGTTGGGTCCGCTAGCTTCGATCCAGTCGGCGGCCGCACCGCGCTGGCCGGTGATCACCGGTATCGCTGTTGCCATTGGATTGGTGTGCGGTTTCTGGCTGGGATATACGACGCTGGCGCGGCGTGTCCGCCAGAAGTTCGGCGGAATCAAAGTTTACTAAATCCGGAAATCACAGGTCGGGAGGTTGACTTAATACTGTGAGCTGCGTCCATAAGGAGAAGCAGGCACGTGGCGCCTCAGGCCCTTAAAGCCTAAACTCTCTGCGATGTACGACCTCAGACGTAACGATTACGACGTCGCGAATTCCGTTCAAGTCAGCTCCACCGCTGCGGTCAGCGCCGCGGTCCGTGAACTTTTTACAACTGCGTGGCCGGCGGAACATTTCGACAAGGTCGCGGTTGCTTTCGAGGACTTCGACAAGCTTTTTACCGGTCGCATGCCGGGCTATCACGGCGTCGACACCCTGTATCACGATCGCCAGCACTCTCTTGACATGACTCTCGCGATGGCGAGACTTTTGATCGGCTATGAGCGCGGCGTTGAGAACCGGCTGCGCTTCGGCGGCGAACGCGCCAGCCTGGCTCTGGTCACTTCCTTATTTCATGACGCCGGCTATATTCGCGAGTTCGATGATCTGCAGCACAGCAATGGCGCTGAGTTCACTTTGTATCACGTGACGCGCAGCGCGCGTTTTCTCGCGCGTTACCTGCCCAGCATCGGCATGGAAAACTGGGTGCCCGTCGCCACGAGAATCGTCCATTTCACGGGTTACGAAATCAAACTCAACTTGATTCAGCTCGCAGATCCCAAGGATCGAAAGATGGGGCATCTGCTTGGAACCGCCGACTTGATTGCGCAAATGGCGGATCGCTGCTACCTCGAGAAGTGCCGTGATCGACTCTATCCGGAATTTGTATTGGGCGGGGTCGCTGCCACCACGGGCATCGACGGCTCGCCCCGAGTCCGGTACAGCTCCGGTTTGGACCTATTGCGCCAGACGCCTGAGTTTGTGCGCGAAACATTCGTCGCTCGCCTTGAAGGCGAATTTGAACACGCCTACCGTTATGTAGAATGTTTGTTCGGCGGCAAAAATCCTTATATCGAGGCCATCGAACGCAATTTGGGTTATCTGCACCGCGTGCTGCGCACGGAGCGTTGGCCGATGTTGAGACGCAATCCGCCGCTCTTTACCTCTGAAGATACGCAGATCAATCAAGTTCGCGGCTTGATGCTGAATCGATTAAAAGCGCTCTGGGCCTAGTAGCCTAGCCTCCTAAGGCAGATCTATCGTCGCCACGTAGCGCGCATGCAG
>JBEPVT010000015.1:0-85465 GCA_041690895.1 Gammaproteobacteria bacterium | reverse complement strand
TGAATGCACTCGCCGGTGGCCGTCTCATCCCCGTGCCCGGCGGCGTCCTGATTCGAACCCGCAGCAATGGCATTGTCGGCGCCGTCGGCATCACCGGAGCGACATCCGATCAAGATGAGGCTTGTGCGGTGGCCGGCATCGAGGCGGCCGGATTCACCCCCGACACCGGCGCGGATCCCACGGTAAAATAACGGTGAATTCCATGGCTAGAATCGCGCTCGAGTGCCGCTTTTTGAGCGCACTGGGCTTTGCGCTGGCGGTTGCGGCGCCGCTGGCTTCTCAAGCACAGCAGCACCTGCGTGATCGCGAGATTCACGACACGGATACACTAGCCTGGTGGCATACGACAGAAGTGCTGTCCAATGACGGCATGCAGGGCCGCGATACTGGATCGCCGGCCTATCAGCGCGCAGCAGACTATGTCGCCAATCGATTCAAGGCGGCGGGACTCGAGCCCGCGGGCGAGAACGGCAGTTTCTTTCAACCGGTTCCCATGCACGAGATCGCTGTTGTTCCTGAGGGCACGAGCCTCACTCTCGTCGGCGCCAATGGCGCACAAACTCCCCTGATCTTTCTGCAGCAGATTACCGTGACGCCGGCGGAAGATCTCGCAGCGAACTTCGAAGCGCCGCTCACCTTTCGCGGTTACTGCGGCAAGGACGCCATGACCGAAATCTCCGGAGAGATCGTGGTCTGCTTCGGCACACGGCGCGAAGGCATGCCCAGCGGGGCGGTACGCGCAGCCAATGCCCGCGACGGCGGTGCCCTCGGTCTCATCACCGTCGATGATCCTTACTTCAGTATCGAAGCGCCGCGCTGGCCCTATGCCTACGCGCGCAGCGTTACGCTACGAACGCAGCCTGCGAAGGCACATGCAGCTGCGCTCGCGAGCATGCGCCTGAGCGCGGACGCCTTTGCCACGCTGCTCGCCGGCAGCGGCCAAGATGCCGCCGCGCTGCTTAAAATGGGAGGCGCGAAGCAGCCCTTACCGAGCTTCGAAATTCCGGACAAGCTGCGAGTGCAGCTGCACTCGACACAGCGCGACATCAGTTCCCCCAATGTAATCGCCAAGCTAACCGGCAGCGATGCCAGACTGAAAGCCGAGTACCTCGTGATCGCCGCGCACCTGGACGGCTACGGCTTTGGCACCCCGGTCAACGGCGACAATCTCTACAACGGCACGCTGGATGACGCCGCTTACGTCGCATTGCTGATTCAAACGGCCGACGATATCAAGGCGCACCGCTTGCACGTACCGAAGCGCAGCATTCTTTTTATCGCGTTCACCGGCGAGGAAAAAGGTTTGCTCGGCTCGTACTGGTTCGTGGACCACCCGACCGTATCCACGGGACAACTCGCCGCCGACGTCAATCTTGATCAGTTGCGCCCGTTGTTTCCATTGAACATCCTGACAGCGGAAGCGCTCAACGACAGCACCCTCGGGGCAACCGCGCGCGCCGTCGCGGCACCGCTGCACATCGAAATCCGAGCAGATGCCGAACCCGAGCGCAACCTGCTGCATCGCGCCGATCAGTATCCTTTTCTCGGCATTCATGTGCCGGCCATCAGCTTCATCTTCGGCTACGACCCAAACACGGACGCGGAAAGGCGCTATCGCGAGTGGTATCAGACCCGGTATCACCGGCCGCAGGACGACATCACGCAGCCCGTGGATTTCGCTGCCGCGGCGAAATTCAATACCTTTTTTTACAGACTGGTGCAAACCATCGCCAATGAAACTAATCGCCCGACGATTTATCCTACGAGTTCATTCGCTGCGGACAAACACTAGGTCCTCGCCTTCACGGCGGTCCACGAAATCCACGATATTATTATTGGCATCGCGCCGGAATATTTTTCGATCACGGGGCTTTCCAGCCACAAACAACACATCCACGGATTCTTGAGCCAGCGTCAAGAGGAACCACATACACGTGGACCAAAGCGAGCCGCCAATCCGCGTCCTCCTTGATCCACGTCTCCGTCATAATGTGGCCGCTGGTTCCCGGCGACAGTGGTTTCAATGCCGCCAGGAATTGCTCACGGTGCATGACGGTGCCATTTTCGTCCGCATAGAGAGGGCCCTTGGCGAGCAGCCGCTTCCATACCCCTTTATCGCCCGGCGCGATTGTGTCCAGCAGCGATGACTAGAAAGGCGAGCGGCATTCAAGGATCATACCAGCGGTCATGCCTGTCTCTTCACGCATCCCTGCCCGCGCCGCGGCATTCGTCAGTGCTTATCTAATATTGTGGACCGCTGCGACGGCCTATCTTGCTATCAAAGGCGCTGACTGGACACTGCCGGCCATCTCGCTGGCCGTGTTTGGCGCCGCCCTGCCACTGCTGAGTATTCCCCTGACCCGCGGAGCCGCGCCGCCGAGATTCGTGGTGGCAAGGCCTGCGCTGGAACTGTGGGCGATTCTCGGTTTTCTACTCCTCTATGCGGTGGGTTTTCTAGGATGGGGGATGAGCGCGACGCGCGCAGCTCTGCCGGCGGGCCGCGAGCAAGAATTGCTGGTGCTGACCGTCAAGCTGCTGGTGCATGTGGCAGCGCCGGCACTGCTGCTGGCGGCGCTCGGCGCCAAGATTGCCGCTCTTTTCAGCAGCGCTGTCGGAGGCCCGGGGTTCTGGCCGCCGCTCCTGGTGCTCGGGGCGATTATTCTTGGGTTGTTGTGCGTCGTATCGCCGGCGCTCGATGAAATAAGGGCGCTGCACACCTCCCTCGCTACGCTGGCATGGGCCGCACCGGCGGCGTTCATTTGGTTCGCCATCGACGCAGGGCTGTGCGAAGAATTTCTGTTTCGTGCCGTGCTGCAAACTCGGCTCGCTGCGGTATTAAAAACCGAGGCCGGCGCTGTCGTGACCGGCGCGGTGCTATTCGCGTTGGCTCATGTGCCGGGGCTGTATTTGCGCGGCCATCCCGGTGTGGATGGTTACTCGAGGGATCTCGTTCAAGTGATTGCCTTTACCGTCGCCGCTCTCTCGCCGGTCGCGCTGCTCTTCGGAACGCTCTGGGCGAGAACGCGCAGCCTGCTGCTCATTGTGTTGCTGCACGCCTCGGTCGATGTGCTGCCGAATCTGTCGGACTTTGTCCGAACCTGGGGCGACTAGGCCGCCGACCCAGCGAAGCAATCCATCGCCCTAACCGCACTACTGGTGCGCGACTACGACGAGGCGCTGCGATTCTACATCGACGTCTTGGGTTTCAATCTAGTCGTGGACAGCTACATCGCCGCGCAGCACAAGCATCCAACTCCCGATGAGCGCGAAAATCGCAAGTCCCCGTGACCGTCGCAATCCTTTCACGGCGCGAACTGCAGAAACCAAATCATATGCGAACATTATCCGGCAACTCCTTACACAGGCGGCCACAGCAGAGTGTCAGCGTCGTCAGCAAAAGACAAACCGCCTGCTACCCGGCCATGGCAAAATCCGTCCTATGGCATCGTCGCGACATGATATTTCTATGCACCCCTTGATCTGTCGCCTGGCGCTGCCGCTTTTGCTGTATTTGAGCTCGAACTCTGTTCTCTTGGCGCAAAATTCCGCTCCTCCGCCCATCGAACTGCTGGTCCTGGGATCCGGCGGTCCCGGCGCTGTCGGGCGCGCCGCCTCGAGCTATCTGGTATTCATTGACGGCGAGGCGCGCATGCTCGTCGATGCGGGTCCCGGATCTTTCGCTCGCTTGGGCGAGACTAAAGCCTCACTGTCGAACACCGACATCGTGCTGCTGACTCATTTGCACATCGACCACGTGGGTGAAGTCCCCGGTCTCTTTAAGGCGCGCGCCGTTTCAAGTGCGGGGCCGATCGTATTCAACGTGTGGGGGCCTGCCGGTGCTGCGGGACATGGTGAGGATGCGTACTTTCCCAGCACACGTGAATTCATGCAATTGTTGTTTGGACCCAAGGGTGCCTTCGCTTATTTAAACGATTTTGCCGCGCCGATCACGCTTCACGCGCACGACATTGACGCGCCCGTCGCAAACACAGCGCCGCAGCAGATTTTTAAAGCGGGCGACCTTGCTATCACAGCGATCGCGGGACACCATGGCGATGCGCCCGCCGTGATTTACCGCATTGATCATGCGGGCAAAAGCGTCACGTTCTCGGGTGACATCGATGCGCAGGGCCTAGTGGCGTTGCGCAGTATCGCAAAATCCACCGACCTGCTGGTATTCAACACTGTGGTGCTCGACCCGCCGGCATCCCCAGCCATTCTCTATACCCTGCACACACCGCCGCACGCCATTGGTGAGCTTGCGCAACAGATAG
This sequence comes from Gammaproteobacteria bacterium, assembly GCA_041690895.1. GTDB lineage: Bacteria > Pseudomonadota > Gammaproteobacteria > Steroidobacterales > Steroidobacteraceae > Bog-1198. The sequence goes on along the minus strand of JBEPVT010000015.1, from coordinate 81,191 downwards.
GCGCGCATGCACTCTTGCTGAGCCATATATCACCCGCGGTCGATGAGTCCAATCGCGCCGTATTGGAGTCCATTCGCCGGAACTATGCGGGCTCGGTAACCTTCGCAAAGGACGGCATTCGAGCGCGCCCCTGAGGATTTCCTAAACTCTCGCTTCGTGATCGGGCTTTCCGGCAAACGACACAGGCAGACCGTTCTAGAACGGACCGTACCTCGGCAGCCGCTGCCGCGTAAATGCGGCACCCGCCAAAACGTGCCGCCGAACTCCTCGTAGCGCATGATGCGTCGGGTGTGCCGCAATCCCTCGGGTTTTACCGCAGTAATCTTGCTGCATTCGTTCCGTGAGAGCATGGTGACAGTCTCGACTCCTTCTCTTGCCACAACATCTTAATCAAAACTCAACCTTTTTATGGCACCATCGCAACTCACTACGTAGATGAATTGCGATGCTTGATCCTCCCGACCGCCAGCCAAGGCGCTTCCACGCGATTCGTAACTCGAGCGCTGCTATGGGCGTCCTCCTCGTGCTGGCGGTGGCGGCCTATTTTTGGCTGCTGCCCGGCCTTTCTATCGCGCGCAAGGACCCGCCGGCCATCGAAACGAGCGTCGCGACCTGGCTGCTGCACCATAGTGTTCCGGCGAGCGACCAGCGCAAGACGAATCCGCTGGGCCACGATGTGGCCGACATCACAGCGGGCCGAGAGCTCTTCCGGCAAAAGTGCGAGAGCTGCCACGCGTACGACGGTGGCGGAAGGACCGAGATTGGTGCCGGGACCTACCCGCGATCTCCGGTCTTAAACACCCTCGTTGCGTCCATGTCGGATGGCGAGATTTTCTATCACGTTCGAAACGGCATTCGAAATACGGCGATGCCTGCCTGGAATATGCCGGATCGGCAGGTCTGGCAACTGGTCACCTATGTGCGGCACCTGCCACTGGTCGCCTCCATGGAGCCTCGGAGCGCCACGGGATGGCCGACCGGAAATGCGACTCCCGCCGCCCACTTCGTGGGCTCGGCAGCGTGCCAACAGTGTCATGCCGTAGTATTCGGTCGCTGGAGCAAGACCAAGATGGCGAATGTCGTGCGTGACCCCAAGGTGCACCCCGAGGCGATCATTCCCGACTTCTCTAAGACTGATCCGCTGCTAACCTTTACCAAAGAAGATATCGCGTTCGTCTATGGCAGCGGCTGGAAGCAACGTTACTTCAAAAAGGTCGGCGAAGACTACTTCCCACTCCCTGCCCAATGGGACATCACCCATAAAATGTGGCGCCCCTATCATGTGGCTGACAATTCCGATTGGTGGGCGCCGCTCTATCCCGATCCCGGCGATAACTCCAAGCGACCGACGGGTCCCTTGTGCGATGGCTGCCATTCGGTCGGGTTCAACATCGAGAACAACTCCGTGGCGGAGTGGAACGTCGGCTGCGAGCGGTGTCATGGTGCGGGATCGGTCCACGTTGAGCATCCAACGCGCGACAACGTCCTGAATCCCGCTCGAATGGACTACGCCCACGCCAATGACACCTGCATCCAGTGCCACTCGCAAGGACAGCCGCTCAAAAATCCGATCCAGGGCAAATACTTCGATTGGCCGGTGGGCTACCAGGTTGGCATGAATTTATCGGATTTCTGGAAGCTCGAGCCTCATAAGCTCGGGAAGCTCACGTTCACCCATTTCCCCGACGGCACCGCCCACAAGAACCGCATGCAGGGGAACGACTTCGTGCAGAGCCTAATGTACACGCGTGGCGTCACCTGCTTCTCATGCCATGACCCGCATGGCACCCCGAACGAAGCGATGCTTCGCAAACCGGTCAATGAAATATGCAGCGTCTGTCACGGCCCCAATACCCAAAACGGTCCACATGCGCCCTCGATCGAGGCGCACACGCACCACAAACCCGATAGCCCTGGCAGTCAATGCGTCGCCTGTCACATGCCAAAGATCGAGCAGACCATCGCCGATGTGAACGTAAGCAGTCATACCTTTCATTTTGTGACGCCAGTTGAAACGGACATGCTCGCAATCCCAAACGCCTGCAACGTGTGCCATCAGGACAAAACGACGGCTTGGGCAACAACCACACTAGCTGGATGGGGTGATCGCTCGATCTGGCGTATGACCAACTGACCTGCAGAGTTGCTTAAGACGAGTAGAGTCGAGGGGTGACGCGGCGGTTTATGACATTGTCTGTTGCCGACTCTTTCGTCTGTCGGTGCCCTAGCAGTCTTACCATGCTCCGTTTCCACCCCCCGCTCCTCGAACCGGACAGGCCCTATTAAGGCATCCGTGGGCGACAAATTACCACCGGCAATATGAACTCGGCGCAGTTTCATGTGTCCTGCCAAAAGCAGTCCTCGACCTGTTCAACTCCCACGGCCGCGTGTGTACAAGGATGGGCAGAGGTGGCACCAAGTGTGCCGAACAGTGCAGGAGTGACCGCTAGCTCAACAAGGCGTTAGCCTGTTGGCGAAACGCGGCATCGTCAAGCTTGTTGTCGACGACCAATTGGCGCAGCTCTGCCAGAATCTCGGCGCGCTTGCGCACCGGCAGCGGCGTCACCTTCTCTTCGGCAATCTTATGGCCCCACGTCCAGATGGCGGCGATGCGGAGCTGCAAGAGGCGCAGGATGTCGTCGGTCGTGGCAAACAAGTCCGCTTCTACGAGGACGGCGGCCGCGAGGTCCGCCGCTACTTTTAAAACCGCGCACGTTTGGGTAAACACTCTCAAGTTCCCCCGCGAACTTCATGCTCGCCCGCGCGTAATCCACCGGCAGAGTTATCGGCCGCCAAAGGCTTCTCTTGAGCCGGCATTTCTGCTGCCGCAGTGCGCTGGGTACGGCCGTCACGGATCCCGAACTCTTATGTTCCGTGACCGTTTGGACTGAGAACCGGTTCGCGTCTCGGAGCGTCAGAAAGGCGGTTAATCACGCCCTGCATCAAAGGGAGTTACTTGTATGAAATTCATGATCTGCGTGCTGATCGTCACTGGTTGGGTTTCCGGATGTTCGAGCGGCTCCGCCGCGCCCACGCCCCCGCCCGCCGCCGCCATCAATGGACTCGACACCCCGAAATCGGTGTCCGTCGTCACTGCCAACTAAGAGTGCACTCATGAATTCCAAAACCGCCATCCTCGCCGTCCTACTCTTCGCCGCCGGCGCGACATCCTCCTACGCAGGCATGCCCGCCACCGCCCCGTACCTCACCGACTCGCAAAACGAGTACGTGCAGGACCAAACGGCAGAAGGGATTTCGAGCCTTAACATGGTTCTCTGCGTTATCGGCTCGATGGACGCCGGCGCCATGGTTAACGCCGGCCCGTATATCGCACTGGTCGACATGAACAAATGCGACAGCAAGCAGAACAGCAGCAGTGCGGCGGGTGCAACCAACTACGCGACCGCGACGGTCGATGTAACGCGCAAATCGAACGCCGATCCGATGCTCGGGAAAGTCTGGCTATCGATGACCGAGGGCCAAGGAGGCACCACCAACGTGTATGCGTACCTCAGCGCGACCCAGTCGCCCAGCGCATCGCAACCCTATGGCCTGTTTCGCATGGATTACCTCGGCAAGAAAAATGGCTCGACGGCGGTGGCGTTCAACGGCTACATCGATTCTCAGGCTACATCCATCAGTCAGTACGAAACCGGTCCGAACTCGAGCAATACAGCAATGGCGCTCTCCGCCGGCACCACCAGTTCCGGCTCCGGCACGATTGCAAGTCTTGGCGGCACCTCCTACAACTTCGCGTATAACGCGAACTATTTTCGCCGCAGTGATGGCAGCAACGATGAATGCTTCGATCGCTCCAAAGCCAACGCGCAAGTCTCCGTTTGGCAGTACGGCACTTACAATGCAAACGACGGTTCGCGGGTCGACCTCGCACATCCCGGATTTCCAGTCCGCGCCACCTTTTCGGGCAACACCTACTATGGTTTCGCCAACTACTGGGGCATCAATTTCGACGGATTGGACCTCAACAGCATTGCCGATGCGCAGCCGATTTCAGGATTGGCGGCCACCGATCAGCGTACCAACAACACCACCGCTTACAACCTTGCCAAGGTTGGCGGCAAGCTCACGAAGTGGACCCAGCAAGCCACCACTCTCGATTCGCTCAATAACATACCCCTGTACTTTGGCGCCGATTTGACCGGCCTCACCACGGGCAACCCAGCCGTCACCGGGTATCAGAATTGGGTCATCCAGTGGAGTTCTGCGAATCAGAACTTCACCGTAATCGGTACCCAGCAGTGCAGCAATAACGGTTGCGTGCAGTCAGCCATCTCCCCCGTCGCCAGCATCAACTCCAGCGCATTCGCGAATACACCGATCTCGGGTTACGCCAATTCCTATGGTGGCAATATCAACATTGCGCCAACCGGCGCCGCGCACACGCCGGCTGATGTGGTTTACTACTACGCACAGACGACCGTCATTCCCGGCAGCGCCTCGCTGCAACTCTACTGTTTGAATCAGTGCCCGACGGCCGCCTCGCTCGCCGCATTCCAAACGGGCAATAACCAAACAACTCCGTACGGCAACGGCACCGCACAGCAATGGTTCAGTGCACCGGTTGCAAACACGGTAAGCTACCTGTTCGATGCGGGTGGACTCGAAGACGCTTCCGGCGGCACCGCCGTCCCTATGGTCTTGGAACAAGCCAGCGCCTACCCCTCAGGGTCGCAGTTCGCGCAAAACGGCATCAACACCGGTCGCCTGTTTGACGCGCCGCTGCTTGCCGCGAATTGCCCCGCGGGAACGCCGGACCAAACCGTGTGCGAACCCGCCAACCCCGCCAGCTATTACAACTGGGTCACGGGCACCCAACAGTGGCAGCAATCTTTGTGGCTCACCAGTCAGAACGTCATCGTCGCATTCGACGCGCCGCAGAATATTCCCTACACGGTGCCCGCGGATGTTTCCTACGGCAGTTATGCCGGCGTGCCGATCCTGCTGCAGTTCAACGGCTTCGGTAATTTGTCCGGGATTCCCGGCACCTGCGTCGACCCTGTCAACAACGCGGCGGTTGATTGCAGCACACCCAACGCGCGCTATGTACCGCAGTTCTCGATTCCCGACGGCGCCACCATGACCTTGCCGACACCGTCAACGCCGCTGATTGTCAAAGCCCTGAACGCAGAAATTCGGCTCAAGAACTTAGGCTCCAGTGCCTCCACTGCCTGCGCCTCGATGACCCTAACGCCGGTCACCCTCCCCAGCGGGGGCACCCATGATCCCACCAACGCCTCCGATGCCGAATATTTAGGAACCATGCCTGTGGTAACCGCCCCGCCCGCGGTGATCGACGGCGTCGCGCAGCACTAACGCTTCTCAAGTATCGGCCTGGACGTACAAGTGACGTCAAAAGTGCGGTCTTCAAGCGGGGATCGGGACGCCGATTTGGCCGTTTAAGCGGGCGTCGGGCATGCTGCGCATCTTCAAACTCGCAGGAGCACATTGGACGTGCTCGCATGGCTGGTGCCGTACCTCGGCTGGTTGCGATTGCCATGCGCTGTGCTTCGCCGCAGCGTGTTACATCGCCTTACGCAACGATCAATATTTGATTTGATTCAATTTCGGTCCTTCGCTCGGATTCCACGACGATGGACCCTGCGTGCTGCTCGACTATAAAGGTGCGCGCAATAGCCAAACCCTGGCCGCTGGCTCGACCGACCTCTTTTGTCGAAAAAAATGATCGAAAATTCGCGCTTTGACCTCCGCGCTCCTGCAACAGGCGCACCAGCCTTTGGCGCGCAAGAGGCCGCCAAGCCGTCACCGCGAGGCGCTGATTACGACGTTATGTTCGGTACGAGCGGGATTTCTGGCGGCACCAGCAGCCGCATACGCCGATCGAGGTATACGCGGACTGATCGAATCTTATCGTTAGGACATGTCATCTCGATTCGTATGAAACTCAAGCACGGTCGAAATCTTTGCAGATCGGATTGAAACCTGGAACGCGCGGCTTCCTTTTTGACCGATCCCACACGACACCGGGGAAGCCCTTGAGTGGCACCAACCGCTCGCCCAAGTACGTCCATTCCGGCATCTGTTCGATGCCGATGTGATACCGGGCTTGTCTGCCGGTGCGGGTTTTGAACAGGGCCCGCGGCACATTTACCATATGCGGTGAATTGGGACGCTCATAGCTAATCGGCGTGCCGCAGCGGGCGCAAAAACTACGGATCGTCCCCGAAGCAGGGTCTTCAAATTGCGCGATTTTCGATTTCCCGCTCGTGATGCGGAATCGGCGGCGCCAGCTACCAACGTAGGTGGCATAGGCAGCACCGTGGGCATGCCGGCTTGCTGGCGAATGATCATGCCAGGCCCAGCGGGCGGGAAAGTCGATTTCGATGTGCACGTCGCCGCAAAGGCATTGGCCGGGCACGGCCTCGCCAATGATTTTGCCGGCGCTTGGCAGTACTGGTTTTTTTCTCATCTTGAATCCCGAGTATTTACCTAGGTTAAGGGCGGCCTATCTCCAAATCCTGTCATGTCCTCGCAGGATTCGCGCTGCATCACAAAGACGGCGGAACTAATGCTAGATTGTATTGCGCATAGCGGACCCAAATCTGCAATCCCATTCATCTCCCGCTACGCAGCAAGGACCACAGATTGTCTGTCACTGCCCCCCTCGAGCCCCCAAGCAAGCGCGATTCTGCCGAGGAAATCGCGCAGGACGTCGCTGCGGTCAGCAGGCTGCAGGCGGTGCCAACGCTGCTGGAAGTCCTGTGCGACATCACCGGAATGAGATTCGCCGCGGTGGCACGGGTCACGGAGAACACCTGGACCGCGTGCGCCGTCAAGGATGACATCCACTTCGGACTTGAGCCCGGGGGACACCTGGACCTTGAATCGACGCTTTGCATTGAATCAAAAAGATCCAATGCGCCCATCGTCATCGAACAGGCGAGCACCGACCCGCGCTACTCCAATCATCACACGCCGAAAATCTACAAGATAGAAAGCTACATATCCGTACCGATAGTCCTGTCGAATGGCCGCTACTTTGGAAATCTTTGCGCGATCGATCCGGCGCCGGCGTCGGTGAGGGACCCGAAGATCCTTAGCATGTTCACGCGATTTGCTGCGCTCATCGCCATGCAGCTCGACAGCGAAATGTCGCGACAAGAGGACCAATCTCAGCTGCGCAATGCGCATGCCGTCAGCGAACTGCGTGAACAATTTATCGCGATTCTGGGGCACGATTTGCGCAATCCCCTGCAAGCGGTGTATTCCGCGGGTGCCTTGCTCGAGAAAAAGCTCGCGGACCCGGCTCTTAAGGGCGTGGCGGCCCGAATTAAAGTCAGTGTCAAACGCATGTCTTCCTTGATCAATGACCTGCTGGATTTCGCGCGGGCGAGGCTCGGCGAAGGGATGGGCCTGCGGATCGCCGAAGTCGATAATATCGATGCCGGCCTAAATGCCGTGGTCAAAGAATTTCAAGACGGTCAGCCGGAACGCGAAATACTCGCCAACATCAGCGTAACGTGCAAAGTTCGCTGCGACCTCGGGCGCGTGCAGCAGGTCGCTTCAAATCTAATCGGCAATGCGCTGAAACACGGTACACCGCAGGGTCCCGTCAAGGTCACCGCGCAAGCCGAAGACACAGAACTCGTGTTGAACGTCTGGAATGCCGGCGATCCCATATCGCCCGAAAACATCGGCAAGATCTGCGAGCCATTCTGGCGCGAGTCCGCGTCCGGCAATCGCGAGGGACTGGGCTTGGGTCTTTATATTTGTTCGCAAATCGTGCGCGCTCACGGCGGGACTTTGTCCGTGACGTCCACAAAAGAAAGCGGCACTAGTTTTACGGCGCGCCTGCCGCTAGATGCCAATCATCTTGACCACGATGCCGGCAATGCCCGCCCCCACTAAGGGGCCGACAATGGGTACGAAGGCGTAGCCAAAATCCGATGTCCCCTTGCCAGGAATCGGCAGCACGGCATGCATGACGCGCGGACCGAAATCGCGTGCCGGATTGATGGCATAGCCCGTTGGACCGCCCAGGGACAGGCCAATTCCCCACACCAAAAAGCCGACCAGAAACGGCCCTAGTCCGGGGCTTAGTCCCACGCCGGTGCCGTACTTCGAAGATATGGCGGCAGCGACCAGCACGAGCACAAAGGTGCCGATCGCCTCCGTCAGCATGTTGGCCAGCGGCGCACGGATGGCCGGTATCGTGGAAAAGCAGCCCAACTTATCCAGCGGTTCCGGCGTCTTTTCCCAGTGGGACAGATAAGTGAGCCAGACCAACGCAGCACCGGTCATGGCACCCAAGATTTGAGCGGGAACATACACGCTGAGCCGGCTCCAATCTCCCGTCGAGACGGCGACTCCGACGGTGACGGCGGGATTCAGATGGCCATCGCTGCCGATTGCCAGCGCTGTAAAAACCCCCGCCATGACCGCAAAGCACCAGCCGGTGGTAATCACGATCCAACCCGATTTCTCACCCTTTGTTTGCCGAAGAACGACATTCGCAACGACGCCGTTGCCGAGCAAGATCATGATCATCGTGCCGAGAAATTCGCCGAGAAATGCCGAATGCATGCTGTCCCCTTCGCCCTTGCTCACGTGCTTTTTAAAGACGATTGTCGAAATTCTATTGTTCGTTAGTTTAGTTAGTCGATCCAATCGAGAGAGCGGCGCACGGCCTTCTGCCACGAGCCGAACAGCGTCGCGCGGTTATTCTCCGGCATTTGCGGCGTCCAGCGCTTGTCGACCGCCCAATTGCTGACAAGATCCTCGCGATTGCGCCAATATCCCACGGCCAGGCCTGCGGCATAGGCGGCACCTAAAGCGGTGGTCTCGGTAATTTTTGGCCGCACTACTGGCACATCGAGAATGTCAGCTTGAAACTGCATGAGAAGTTCATTGCCCACCATTCCGCCATCGACCCGCAACTCCGGGATTTGGATCGAGGAATCCTCACCCATTGCGCCGAGCACTTCGCGCGTTTGATACGCGGTGGCTTCAAGCACGGCGCGTGCGATGTGAGCTCGGGTCACGTATCGCGTGAGTCCGATAATCGTTCCGCGCGCTCGCTCATTCCAATGCGGCGCATAAAGCCCCGAGAAGGCCGGCACAAAGTACACCCCGCCATTGTCCTCGACTTCGCGGGCGAGTATTTCCACTTCATTGCTGCTGCTGATCATCCTTAAGTTATCGCGCAGCCATTGCACCAACGCTCCGGTGACCGCGATCGATCCTTCCAGTGCGTAGCAAGCCTTTTCCTTGGCGATTTTGTAGGCGACGGTGGTGATGAGCCCAGCAGCCGAGGCAATGGGTTTCTCGCCCGTGTTCATCAGAAGAAAGCATCCCGTTCCGTAGGTATTTTTCGCCTCGCCCGGGCGAAAGCACGCTTGCCCCACCAGCGCTGCTTGCTGATCGCCGAGAATCCCCGCGACGGAAGTGCCCTGGAGCGCGGGCGTCCTGACTGCCCCGTATACCTCGCTCGAAGCCACGATGCGCGGCAGCACCGCTTGCGGAATGAGAAACTCCTCGAGCAAAGCGTCGTCCCAATCCAGTGTCGCGAGATTCATCAATTGAGTGCGGCTCGCATTCGTAACGTCAGTCAGGTGCAGGCCGCCATCAGTGCCGCCAGTGAGATTCCACAGCAACCATGTGTCGATATTGCCGAATAGCAGTTCGCCTGTTTGAGCCTGGCCACGAGCTCCCGGTACGTTATCCAACAGCCATTGCAGCTTAAGACCGCTGAAGTAACTGGACAGCGGCAATCCGGTTTTGTCGCGGAAGCGGTTCGCGCCACCATTCCGAGTGTATTGCGCGACGAGTTGATCCACGCGGGTGTCCTGCCAGACCAAGGCATTGTGCAGTGGTCTGCCGCTGCCCTTATTCCACAGAATCGTGGTTTCCCGCTGATTGGTGATGCCAACAGCGGCGAGATCGCTCGGTTCCAGGCTGGCGCGCGCCAACGCGACGCCCGCGACTTCCAGGGTGTTCTGCCAGATTTCAATTGGATCGTGTTCCACCCAGCCGGGCTTAGGAAAAATCTGCTTATGTTCCTTCTGCGCGGAGGTGATTATGTTGCCGCCGCGATCGAACACAATGAATCGCGTGCTGGTCGTGCCCTGATCGATCGCCCCCACGTATCGCGTCATGGTTTCCCCATTCTCTCCGAAGCCTAAAAAGAAGACCGCCTAGCCGGCATCGGCATAGGATTTCACCAGATCGGTGAGAAAGTCCCTGCCGACATATACGGAGCGCCCGCTGCGGCGCTCGTTCAGCCCGTGCGCGCCGTTGAGGTGCGCCGCGATCCGCTGCGCCAGCAGCGTGCAGCTGCCTGCCGACATGGTCGTATTGGTCTCAACCAGTTCCTTGTACCGCGCGCGAAATGCGACCTGATCGGGACGCAGCGGCGTCATCGGCGTTTCCTGCGCGGAAGCTGTGCAATGCATCGCCATTGCGAGACCGAGGGCGCCCAACATTGTCTTGCACGTCATACATTCTCCGGTTCCAATTTAAGCAATCTCCGCGCCGCGTCTTCAGCCGTCGATTCCCGCGAGTTTCGCCGATTCGACCCACAAGCGATTGGCTGTCGCATCGTCCCGAGCACCGGCTGTAGGGGTCGCGGGACGACATTTATAGAAATATTCCCCGCTAGTGGCAGCCACCTCTGGAGAGGAGGCGAGATAGATGATGGTTTCGGCGCCCTTCTCCGGGGAAATAGCAAAATTCTTGGCAAATCGCACCACCCCCGATAAAAATCCGCCGCTGCCATCACCGAATCGCGTGGCGACGAATCCTGGGTGCAGGCAGTTCGCCGTGACCCCTTTGCCATTCCAGCGCCGCACGAGTTCGCGCGTAAACAAAATATTGCACAGCTTGGAGCGCCCGTACGCCCTAATCGCGGAGTAGCCCTTTGTGGCCTGCAGATCGTCGAAATCCAGCGAGTATCCCTTGTGCGAATTCGATGCGGTGCTGACAATCCGAGCCGCAGCGGCCGCCAACAAATTCGCCTTCAGCCCCAACGTAAGCACGAAGTACGCCATGTGATTGGTCGCGAATGTCTCCTCCAGATTATCCGCAGTGACCCGGCGTGTGCCGAACAAAGCGCCGGCATTGTTGATGAGCACATCGATGCGCGGTTCGGCGGCGGCGATCTCCGCCGCGACACGTTTGCAGTCGGCGATACGCGACAGATCGCCGTAGTAGATTGAATGCGCAGAGCCGGGACCTACACTGGGCAATCGAGTCAATGCTTTTTGACCTCGCGCCGCATTGCGCGCGATCAGTACGATCCGTGCACCCATGGCGGCCAGCCGTTGCGCAGCGATCTCACCAATCCCTGAAGTCGCGCCGGTAATAACAACCACCTTGCTCTTCATTTTGTCTCTCTCCGTTAGCGCCGTCGCCACTCTAGCAGGCAATACCGCTTCCGGAAATGTTCTTAAGCACGCACTGCTATGCTTGCTGATCCATACTCGTTCAGAGAGCCTGTATGAAAAAACAATCTGCTTGGTGCGGCGCTACTCTTCTCGATTCTTCTTGGTGCAACGGCCTCGGTTGCCAAGAACACGGCACCCAAAGGCTTGTGGGACCGCGTCGAGCACCGCAACGCGGATTCAAGCGGGGTCAAAATTCACTATGTTGCCATCGGCAAGGGTCCGCTGATCGTGATGATCCATGGATTCCCGGACTTCTGGTACACCTGGCGCAAGCAAATCGACGCGCTGAGCGGACACTACCGCGTGGTCGCAGTAGATCAGCGCGGCTACGACCTGTCGGACCGCCCTGCCGGCATCGAACAATACGCAATGCCCTTGTTGGTGAACGACATCGGCGCTGTCATCAAGGCCGAGGGTCGCAGCAACGCGGTGATCGTCGGTCATGACTGGGGCGGCGCAGTGGCGTGGACTCTGGCCATGGCACATCTCGAATGGATCCAGACACTCATTATTCTGAATCTTCCGCGCCCGAGCGGCATTCAACGCGAAATCAGGAATAATCCGGAGCAACGCAAGAACAGCCAATACGCCTTCAATTCCAGTGTCTGAGTTTCATGGGCTTGGCGATCAGGCGTTGCTTCCTGGCGCGCTGAGTGGCACATGGGACTTAACTGGCTCGGACGGCGAATTCACTGATCGAACTCTAGACATGGGTCGTATCGCTCGCGGGCAGCCGCGGCAAACTCGCGCGTCTCTCGTTCATGGAAGTATTCGTGCAGCAGCAGTTCTGAATCTGCAACGAATTCCGCGCCGCTGATTGCGAGCAGAATGCGATTCGGCCGGGTTGTGGCACGCATGCCGAGATGCGCGCGTGCATAGAGCATTGCTCATCGATCTCGATGGCTTCGAATACGGCGCCGAAGGTCATCAGCGACAGCATCAACGAGAGAAAGGGACTACCGGTCGGAAAGAAAGCCTTGCCGATCGTTGCGGCGCAGCAGCCAAACACCTTGAAATCATACGTCTTCATGAAGTTGCCGCTGGAGTCGCGTATCACGGACCAGATCGCGGATTTGCGGTTCAACGGCGTCACTGAACCGAATTTGACCGTTGAGCATAAGCGAGTCGAGACATCGTGTGAGATTTCACACCGCCAATTGAGCCTGTCCGCCTACAGACGCGTCAGCGGGCTTGCAACACCATGGCCAAAGTCCCTTAGACAGACAGGAGTAGACAGGAGGCCATGATGAACAAATCACAGGAACTGCAGCAGCTGACCGGCAATGTGGAAGGCCTAATGAGCAAGGTCGCCAACGATCAAAGCCCGCAGGTCCAAGAATTGCGCAATCGGGTGACGGATACCATCGAATCCGCCAAATCAGCGATCGCGGACTCCGCGGCGCTGGATACCATCAGGAACGTCGCAAGCTCGGCCGACGATTACGTTCGAGAAAACCCGTGGATTGCGATCGGCGTGATCGCCGGTGTGGCAGCCTCGCTCGGATTCCTGGCCGGATATATGGTCGCTCCCCAAAGATCATTGATGGGAATGCTTCGGCGATAGCGAAGCGAATTAAGTAAAACAAACAGAGGAAGAATCCATGGACATGATAGTGATTTTGATTATTCTGCTGTTGCTGTTCGGCGGCGGCGGCGGTCTTTACTGGGGCATGGGCGCCGGCTGGGGCATTGGCCCTATCGGACTCATCATCGCAGTACTGGTGGTCGCCTTTCTATTGAACAGCCGGCGCGGTCGACTCTAAAACGGCTCAGGACGCTTACCCACGCATGCACGCCCAGGATTTCAGTGCCTGGGCGTGCATGCACAATTGCAACAGCCCTCAATTAAGACAAGGAGGCAAGACCGAATACTCCGAATGATTGACGAGCATCGGTCCACATATCCTCGATGTACCATCCGGCGCTCTCGACCAGTGCTGAAAAGACGCGCACGTCGTACTTTCGGGATGTTTCGGTCTGGATCGACTCTCCCGCTTCGAAGTCGAAACTTTGACCATCCACCACGGCGGTTTGCCTCGCAAAACTCACCAAGTGCATTTCCATCGCGGAGCTCATGTTATTCCAGCGTGCCTCGTGGACGAAGCGATCGAGCCTGAAGTCGCCGTCGAGCTCACGATTGATGCGCGCTAACAAGTTCATATTGAATGCCGCGGTAACACCGTGCCGATCATTGTAGGCAGCGCGCAGAACTCGAATATCCTTGGTCAAATCAACGCCGATTACTGCAGTGCCTTTCGAGCCTACGTGTCGATGGATACGGCGCAGAAAGGAGACCGTCTCAGCGTGATCCAGATTGCCGATGGTCGAGCCGGGAAAAAACGCGGAACGGCCTTTCATAGGGATGGCGGCGGGAATGTCGAAGTCTCCTGTGAAATCGGCAACGATCGGCCAAATCCCAATCTCGGGAAATCGGTGCCGCAGTGATATGACCGCTTGATCGAGGAAATCACCGGAGATATCGACGGGCACATAAAGCCGCGGCGCTTGCAGCGCGGCGATCAATATTTCAGTTTTGATTCCCGCACCGGCGCCGTATTCAATCAGGGTCGCACCTCTACCGACGAAATCCGCCATCTCGGCCGCGTTCGAGCGCAAAATTTCGGTTTCTACGCGCGTTGGATAGTATTCCTCCAATTGCGTGATCCGCTCGAAGAGTTCCGAGCCGCGCTCATCGTAAAGCCAGCGGCAAGGCAAACTCTTGCGATGCTTGGACAGCCCTGCGATGACATCCTGGCGGAATAGTTCCGGCTGCGAGAGCCGATAATCTGCTGTGGCGAGCATTACGCGTCCTCAGCCAATCGCAATCCGGAGAATTGCCATCGAGCATGCGGTGCAAAGAAGTTTCGATAGGTCGCTCGCACATGATCTTCCGGAGTGACACAAGAACCACCGCGCAACACGAATTGCCCGGACATGAACTTGCTGTTGTATTCGCCCAATGCTCCTTCCATCCGACGAAATCGTGGATAGGGCATGAAAGCACTGCGCGTCCATTCCCAGACATCACCAAACATTTGTCGCAACTCGCCGCTTGCGGCCGGGGCCGGCCTCGGCCGCAAGCGACCGGAGCTCACAAAATTGCCGGCGATCTCCAGCGATTGCGCCGCGGCTTCCCATTCAGCTTCCGTCGGCAGCCGCCGATTGGCCCAGGTCGCGAACGCATCCGCTTCGAAATAACTGATATGAGCCACCGGGGCATCAAGATCGACAGGTTGAGCGCCGCGCAGAGTCATGGTCCAACATTTCCCATCGCGCGCTTCCCAATAAAGAGGTGCAGACCACGCTTCGCTGCGCACCAAGGCCCAACCGTCCGAAAGCCACAGCAGTGGATTGCGGTATCCGCCGTCCGCGATAAATTCTGCCCACTCGCCATTCGTTACCAATCGATCGGACAGTCGATATGGTTCAATTCGCACAGAGTGCCGCGGGCTCTCGCTGTCGAATGCAAAGCCGTTGCCCGCATAACCGATATCGATTAGGCCGCCCGGAAAAGTGCAATAGGTTTGTGACCGATCGATGGCCTCGACCGGCAACGGGACTGACTCTCGGTAGCCAGGACGCAGGGGATTCTGCGCGAACAAGTGCAGGATGTCCGTCAACAAGAGTTCTTGATGCTGCTGCTCGTGATGACAGCCGAGTTCAATGACTTTGAGCACACTTTCCGCCGGCACACTTTGCAACAGGCGAGTAATCGCCAGGTCGACGTGTTCGCGATAGGCAAGCACCTCGTCAAGCGTCGGCCGTGTGAGTAACCCACGCAACGGCCGAGGCTGGCGGGCCCCGACCGATTCATAATAGGAGTTAAAGAGAAAGTTGAACCGCTCGTCGAAAAGCTTATAGCTCGAGGGGTCAAGCGCCAGCACCATCGACTCGAAAAACCATGTTGTATGCGCCAGATGCCACTTCGCGGGACTCGCGTCCGGCATCGACTGAACGGTCGCGTCTGCATCTGACAACGGTGCCGCAAGCGCTACAGTTGCCGCGCGCACGGCGCGATATTGGCGCTCGTGCGCTGATCGTTCATTAGGGGCCTGCGCGGGCGAAATGGTATTTTTATTTAACATAGCGCTTGCCCTGCATTAATGACGACGCAACAGACGTCCATCGTAATCGGTGGCAACGCATCGTGGGGAACTATGTAAGAATACTCGCTTTCACCTGAACCCGATTTGGATGTAGGGAATCTCCGACGAGATCAGCCTAACTATCGAAAATAATTGAGAAAAGTGAATCGGTCGGGCTGGTCGACGCACTTGTCGGACAACCCGCGGAATATATCCACGGCTAAGGAACTCGGCGGTTCTCCCCGAGCGACCCCAGCAGCTGGCGCGTCTTATTTAGCCCTCTGTGCGACTGGGGCGAACGACAGGTCCTGATAGTCGTAGCTAAAATCCGCAAGCGGCGATACCGCCTTCATCGTGATGTGCTCGACCTTGCCGTCCGCGTTCAATCCGAAGGTGACATAGGCCGGCTCAATGGTCTTATCGTCGAAGTGCGTCACGAAACTATCGTATTGCCAGTGCTCCAGCGCGCCGCCCATGCGCGGCGTCGATTTAAAATCAATCGTGAGCGCGCCATTGGCTTGCCCAATTTCTATGTTGCCGTACCAGGGATCGACGTAGGTGCCGACATAGTGATCAAGCGGCAACGAGGGCCCGATTTTTGCCGGCTTTGCTGCAGCCGACTGGTACGTCTTTAACGCTTCCTGTACTCGCTTATGCCTCTCCGCGGTGATTTTCTCCGGCCAGCTATCTTTCGGCAGCCCCAGATAATGATCGAGCAATTCGTACATCAATCCGACGATAATGGCGCCGTCTTCGCTGTTGATCTCGATTGAGAATCCAACATGTTTCTCTGGGATCAGCACCACCGCGGTTAGAAATCCGAACACGGCGCCGCCGTGCCAGACGATCTTGGCGCCTCGATAGTCTCTGACATCCCAGCCCAGTGCGTAGGTGTTGAACATCGGCTGCGTCAGCGCCATCACCCCCGCTCGTGGCGCGACCGGCTGCAGGACAAGCGGCGTCCACATTTGATCGTGCGCCGCCTGGCTGAACAGTCTGCCGCCGTTGTCGGGAAGCGCGCCGCCACTAAGCTGGATCATGAGCCATCGTGCCATGTCGTTGGCGCTGACTGCCAAGCCTCCGGCGGGGGATGCGTTGCTGCCCAAATTATCGCGCTCATTGAGAACGGATTGATCGCCGACCCCGCGCAAACCGCCGTTCATGCGCGCATGCGGCTGAGCGCGGTCTGGACTTGCGAAGTGACCCTGGTCGTCCGTGGTTGAATGCAACATTCCCGCCGGCTTGAGCACATGATTGGCGGTAAATTTTTCCCATGTTTCGCCCGTAACGTCTTCGATCAATTGACCAGCGACCATGTATAAAATGTTGTCGTAGGCGTATGCACTGCGAAAGCTGGTCGCTGGTTTGATATAGCGCAGTCGCCGCACGGATTCGGCGCGGCTCAAGTTCGTGCGTGGCACGAACAACAGATCACCCGCTCCTAGCCCCAGGCCGCTGCGATGCACGAGTAAGTCGCGGATCGTCATCTCGCGCGTCACCCATGGATCGTACATCTGAAAGCCCGGCACATGATCGATCACCTTGTCGTCCCAACCGATTTTCCCCTCATCGACCAGAATGCCAAGCGCCGCTACGGTAAAGGCCTTGCCCGTAGAACCCGTCGGGAAAATTGTGTCGGCATCGACCGGTTCCGGAGAACCGAGCCGTTTGACGCCGAATCCTTTCGCCAGCGTGACATTGTCATTCTCGACAATCGCGATGGCCATGCCGGGAACGCCAATCTCTTTACGCAGACTCTCGACGCGGCCTTCGAATCCCGAGGGCGGCGCCGCGATGGCGGCTGCAGTGCAAAGAAACATCAATGTTGCTGATGCAATAATTTTCATGCAGGCTCCGGTTGGATTGCGCTCAAGGCGCTGATTTCGGCGGCCCGCGCCGCCTCGATTCGTTTTATCGGATGATCGAGCGCGAACAGCATGGCCGCTGCGATCAGCGCAATGGCTGTCAAAATGACAAAAAATCCTGCGTGGCTCGAACCGGTCCATAGCGTGCCGACCAAACCTGCGCACAGCGAGCCGGTGAAAATGGCCAAGAACCACGCGGCCACGGTGGTCGCGCCGAATCCCACGGGCGCGAGGCGCGCAAATAGCCCGAGCCCCGTCGGCAGAATGTAGAGTTCCCCCAAGGTAAACACGACGAAGAACAGCGCCAACCACAGCCAATTGGCGCGGCCCGTGCCTGCCGCAAGCGCGACTGTCGCAAGCAAGAGATACGCCGCCGCGACGAGCAGCGCGCCGAGCGCCATTTTCTTCATCGAGGAACCTACGTATTGCGATTGGGCGCGCCTGCGCCATTGCGCCAACAGCATGGGAGTCATGATGATGACCAGCAACGGATTTAGCGCTTGGAACCAAGTCATGGGAATCGTCATGAGCGCCGTGGTGCGATCGATGCCGACATCGGCCCACAGTGCCACGGTATTGCCCACCTGTTCATAGCTACCTCGAAACACAGTCACCGCAAGCCCAATGGCGAACAGAAGTGCGAAGGTGGTGCGATAACTGCCGGCCGGCTTTGCGGCAACGGCGCCACGCGCGACGATCCTATTCGCTGCGCGTACCTGCTCGGGCAAATGCTTGCCGCCGAGAATATAGATGATAAGTCCCGACAGCATGCCAACGCCGGCGGCGCCGAAGCCCCAATGCCATCCGTAGAACTCGCCGAGCGTGCCGCAGATCAGGGGCGCCAAAAATCCGCCGATATTGATACCGACATAGTAAACGTTGTAGGCCCAGCCTCGGCGCGGATCGTCAGGACGATACAGGCCATCGATCTGGCTCGGCAGGCTGGGCAGAAATAGTCCGTTGCCAACTGCAATCGTCGCGAGCGCGAAGTAAAACAGCGGTTCGAAAGTCATCATGAAATGGCCCGCCGCCATGATGCTGCCGCCGATAATTACCGCGCGCCGTTTACCGAGCCAACGATCCGCGATGATGCCGCCGAAAATCGGCGTGAAGTACGCCATGGCGGCGTAGGTGCCGTAAATGAGCGATGCCTTTTCCTGGCCAATCAGCAATTGCTTGGTCATGTAGTAGACCAGCAAAGCGCGCATTCCATAGAAGGAGAACTGCTCCCACATTTCGGTTAGGAAAAGTACGGTGAGGCCTCGCGGCTGACCGAACCAAGTCTGCTGGCTCGCGCTCATGCATTAAGCGTGCGCGCCGCCCCACACTTGCTCGCCGCTCCATGCGCTGCCGTTGGTGTACGTCATGCTCGGCGTTCGGTCTTTCGCCAGAAATATCGGGCCATCCAAATCCACCACGTCGCAAAGCTGTCCGAGAACGAACGCCGGCGCCATCGCAAGACTCGTGCCGACCATGTTGCCGACCATCACGCCCAGCCCTAAGCGGCGCGCCTCATGTGCCATCGCTAAAGCCTCTGTCAGGCCGCCACATTTATCCAGCTTGATATTCACGACGTTGAAGCGCCCGACGAGACCAGCAACGTCGCGCAAGCTGAGCACGCTCTCGTCCGCGGCGATTGGAATCCTCGATTTAAAACCCGCGAGATCAGCCTCGTGCCCCCGCTTCAAGGGTTGTTCGAGCAGCGCTACGTTTGCTGGCACAAGAACGTCGAGCAAGGAATCGAGCGCATCGATGCTGTAGCCCTGATTGGCATCGACCCCCATCCACACCTCCGGTCGTGCTGCGCGCACCGCTCGGACTCGCTCAATGTCGTCCTTAAGATCGCCGGTCAATTTCAACTTGAGAGACTTGGCTTGCGCGTACTTGCGCGCGCCGGCGGCCATCGCCGTCGGATCGTCGGCCCCTAAGGTAAATGTGGTCACCAGCGGCTGCGGCGCTTTGATGCCCGCCAGCTCCCAAACTGCTACGCCCAGGCGCTGTGCGTCGAGTTCCCAAAGCGCACAATCGACGGCGTTGCGCGCTCCGCCTGGCGGCAGCAATTGCTGCAACCCTGCACGATCGATGCCCTGTTCGATGGCGCTGCGCTGCGCTTCAATCGCCGCAACCATGGTCTGTGCGGTATCGCCCAAGTAGTACACGCCGGAGGCTTCGCCGCGGCCTCGATGCTCGCCATCATCGAGTGTCACGACCACGACCTCTTGCTCCTCGAAGACGAATCCCGAAATGCGAAACGGCGCCCCTAGACGCAGCTTTTCAACTTCAATGCGCAGCCTCAAGGCGGTCATCAGAAATATATTCCAAAGCCGACCAAGTTGAACGCGAACGCGAACCACAGCACGATGAATGCCGACAGCGCGAGCACGATGCTCCACACCTTGGCCGGCCAGCGGCGCGCTCCCTTGCACACCGTCCAAAGATTCCAGGCGATAAAGGCCGTTCCCAACAAGAACGCAAGAATGCCGAATACCTGAGCAAAGCGGATGCTGCCATTGAATTTGTTGCTGAGGTTATTGAAGTCATTGAACATGCGGATGATCGTGAAGCCCCACAATCCAATGGCGGCCAACAGCAAGATCGAGCCGATCTTGCTCAATCGATACGCGCGCAATGCATCAGGGCCCAACGCCAGGCTCGCGCCAAAGCGGCGGCGCACGATGGCCGTGACCGGCCAGAAGATGGCGGTTAAAAGCAGTGCGCCCAAGGCGCAATAAATGGCCGGCACCAGCCATGCGCCGTTCGCGTAACCCGGCACGCGATCGAACACCATGAATGGGGAAATGCCATCGATGCTGAAACGCACCGCTTTGCCGTCGACGAGCTTGGCCGCCAATCGCTCGTGGCTATCCGCATCGCGCCACACGAACGGCGTCGTCTCGACCCAGTGGCGCGGCTTGCCGTTCAGGCCGTTCAACGGCGTGACCAGTTCGCCCTTGGCGTTGACGCCGACCTTGGTTTGACCGAACAGCCCGAGCGCGGCCAAGAAACTCGACTGCGAGCCGCGGGAATTGACCCAATGACCCTTCAGCAGCGCCGCGTGGGCTGCCGAGGTTTTCTCATCCACTTTCGTGCCACTTGTTTCAGCGGCCGGGAAATAGCGATCTGCGAAATCATCGAACAACGCGCCTCGCAAGCCGCCGGCGGCTCCGGCCTTGCCGGGACTGTTGAAGGAGACGTAGAAACCGACTCCTTCCTTCAGGAACAAGTGCAGCGAGGTGTGGAAACACTGCGTATCACCCAAATGCGCGATCACTTCGCGGCCGTTGATATTGGTTTCGAAGAACCCCAGCTCCATCCGATTGAGCGGCGGCAGAATCGTGAGCGGACTGTTGTGCATCATTTCTGCAGTTTCGGCTTTCAGAATGCGGTTGCCGTGATATTCGCCGTTTTGCAGATGCGCGATCATGAAGTGCGCCATGTCCTCGCCGGGGGAGGACAGCGCACCGGCCGGTGCCGGCCCAATAAACTCAAATTTCTTCGCCGGCTCCGATGCCTGTAAATAACAGCTCGACATCAGCGGCTCAAGCTTCGCCGGCAGGGGCTGACGAAAAGTCGAATATTTCATGTCGAGCGGCGCGAAAATATGTTTGTCCATATAATCGTCAAACGACTCGCCGGAAACCCGCTGCACAATGTAGCCCGCGAGCGAAGCGCCGTAATTGGAATACGCCGGCGTGCTGCCCGGCGCGAAGACTCGCTCCGGAACCCATTGCTTGAGCAGCGCCTCGAATCCCAGCGATTTGGGGTCGTCCGACATGATGCCCTTGGCTTGCTCTTCGAAGCCGGCAACATGCTGCATGAGTTCACGCATGGTGACCGGCTTGCCGTCGCGCGCAGGAATTTTGAAATCGATGTACTGACTCACATCGGCATCGAGATCGATCTTGCCCTGCTCGACCTGCTGCATCACTGCCGTCCAGGTAAAGAGCTTGGATACCGATCCCGGCCTGAACAACGTGAGTTTCGGATCGACCGGTGCGCGCTTGGCAACATCCGCATAACCGAAACCGCGCTCAGAGACGACTTGCCCATCTTTGACGACGGCCACAACCGCGCCCGCGATGTCGCCGGCATGCAGGGCATACGGCATGTATCCATCGAGCCACGCGTTGAGGTCTTCTGCAGTTAGCGCCACGGCAGCGGACGCCGTTGTGCTCGCGGGAACTGCAGTGGGTGCAGGCGCTGTTGGCGCAGCCTTCGGCGCGGCGGCGGGCGGAGCAAGGCTCGGCGCGGGAGCATTTTTCTGTGCAGTGGCGGTCAATGTTCCCAGTGTTAGGAGCGCGGAGGCCAGAATGGTCAACGTACGCATGGTTTTCTCTTCTTGCGACCGGGTCGCTGTTATCTACAAACCTTTACATCGCGCAATTCGGATCGATTCAAATATTACGCGAGACATTTATCGACGAGCTTCTCGAAGGCCGCGCCGGGGCGCATGGGGTCCGCCACAGGCACGCCAAGCCGCGCACTTTCCGCAGCAAGCAATTGGGTAGCGTCGACCTCACTAAGTCCGGAGGTATTTAAACTAACGCCCGCGCAGCGGATCGCTGCATTGGTGCGTCGGCCGAGCCGCAAATTGAGATCGATGGTGTCGAATACATCCGGTAACGGGTACCCGGGATGACCCAGCATTTCCTTGCGGTCAATGTCATGGCACACCACGATGACATCCGGCTGGCTGCCGTGCAGCAGGCCGAGCGAAACCCCCGCGTAGGCCGGATGGAACAACGAGCCCTGACCCTCAATCACGTCCCAGTGTTGAGCAGGAGCGTTGGGACTCAGCACCTCGGCCGCGCCGGCCTCAAAGTCAGCGACTACCGCGTCCATCGGCATGCCGCCGCCCGCGATCAAGATTCCCGTCTGTCCGGTGGCGCGAAAATCGGTGTCGAGTCCGCGCTGCGTGAAGGTGAGTGCCAAGGCGAGAGCCGTGTACTTCTTGCCCACGGCGCAATCCGTGCCGACCGTCAACAGGCGCTTGCCGCTTCTCTTAGCCCCAGTTGCAATCGGAATATTCTTCGGCGGTGTGCGCACGTCGATGAGCCGCCGGCCGTGGCGCTCGGCCGCGGCTTTCAACTGCGGAACATCGCCGAGTTTGGCGTGCAGGCCGCTGATGAGATCGAGGCCCGATTCGAGCGCTTCCACCAGCGATGGGATCCAACTGTCGCCGATCACGCCGCCGGTATTGGCGACGCCGATGACCAGCGCGCGCCCACCGGGGGCGCGCGCCTCTTTTGGCGTCAATCGCGGCAGAGCCGTGGTGACGGTCGCACCAGCACACGACCATTCACCCACACAGCGATCGCGTGCCCAATCGCGCAGCCCAAATGCCGTCTTGGCGTAACCCTTCTCCGTGGTGTCGCCGAGAAACACCAAGTATGGCTGAGGTAGGTCCATCACCTCCGGTAACCGAGCGCGGCGCAACACTGGTGCGCTCATGCTGACCACGTGGAACCCAGCAGGCGGCGGAAATTTCCGCCGAGCACCGCCTGAATATTCGAATCGCTGTAGCCGCGGCGGATCAGGGCCGCAGTGAGGTCGTACACCTTGCGGGGGTGATCGAAACCGTCGGTATCTATCTTGTCGCGAAACGCATAGGAGGCTTTATAGCCGGCCTTAAGCTGCTTGTATTGGTCTGGCGGCATGTGATCGTATCCCATCAAGTCAGAGTCCGAGCCGATGCCGACGTGGTCGATACCCACGAGCTTTACCACATGATCAATGTGATCGACGATGTCCTCGATCGTCGTCGGTTCCTTATTTTTGACGAACATGCGCACACCGGTGATGCCCATCACCCCGCCCTTGGCTGCGAGGTTGCGAATCGCTTCATCGGTTTTCAGGCGCGGATGATCGTTCAGCGCACGGCAATTCGAGTGCGTAAACGCTATGGGCTTGGGCGATAATGCGATGGCGTCCAAGGTGGTCTTGTCGCCGCTGTGCGATACGTCTACGAGCATGCCCACTTCGTTCATTGATTTGATGATCTGCTCGCCATAGTCGCTGATTCCGCCGTCCACCCGTTCGGTGGAACCGCTGCCAATGAGATTTTGCGTATTATAAGTCAGCTGCGCACAGCGCAATCCCAATTCATAAAACGCTTTCACATCCTTAGGCTCTCGAAATTCGTCGGCATTTTGCAGTCCCATGATGACGGCAATCTTTTGCTTTGCCTTGGCGTGATCAAGGTCCTCCACCTTGCCGACCAAGCTAAAAACCTCCGTGTTGCGCCCGACAAACCCGCTCCACGCTGCGATGAATTCCAGCGCATCCTGATAGGCGCTGGCGCCGCCGATTCCGACGGAATTGTGAAATCCGGTGATGCCGCATGAACGAAACATGGCGGCCTCAGACTCGGTCAACGGCAGCGAATACGCTTCGGGACGAAAATCCAGCTTGAGCGGCGCGAGCATATCGATCACCAGCGATCGTTGCACCAGATCCAGGAGTTTCGACGAATACTTGTTCTTGTGATCTTGCGCAGCAGTTTGCGCAAAATCCATACCGGGCAATGCCAGAGCAGCGCATGCTCCGGCCATAGCTTGCAGTGTGCGGCGACGTGTGAATCGGCGGGAAAAGTCGGACATCAATTGCTTATCCTGATATCATGTCGCAACCACGCCAGAATAATCCTGGATAGACAATTGTCAACAGAATTCTCTATACAGGCCGGTTTGCCCGGAGCGTTTTTTCGAGCGTCTGCCACGAAGCGGTTGACCTACTGAATGCGGTAGGTATGCTGCGAGCGGCCGACGGAAAACGACATCTTAAGGGCGGCTCAGGATGGACATGAAAACGCCTCACCCAACGTTGGGAAGCCTTCTGCGGTCTTTGCGGGCGCGCAACGGCTGGACCCTGAGCCAGATGAGTCAGCGCACCGGCATTCCCGTGTCCACTCTCTCGAAAGTGGAACATGACCGTCTTACTCTGAGCTACGACAAGCTGGTGCAATTGAGCCAGCGGCTCGAAATCAGAGTTTCCGAGTTATTCGCAGATCCGTCAGACGCGGAGCCCGCGGTAACCGCGCGCCGCAGTATCGGACTCACTCAGGATGCAGTGCGGGTGAACACAAAAAACTATGATTATTATTATCTGTGTCCGGAGCTGCGCAGGAAGCGGATGATCCCGATTTTGACGCGCATCCGGGCTAAGAGCGCGGAGGAGTTCGGCGAATTGGTGCGCCACTCGGGCGAGGAATACATCTATGTCTTGAAAGGCGGGATTAAGGTGCTCACTGAGTTCTACGATGCGGTGGTCTTGAATGTCGGAGAGTCGATCTATCTCGACAGCAATATGGGGCACGCCTACGTCACCACCGAGGGGTGCGAGGAGGCGGTGGTGCTTGGAGTGTGCTCGAGCACCGACGAGGGCTTGATACACTCCTTGATGTCATTGCACGGCGAGACCGAGGCTTCTTTGCCTGCAAAACCGCAAGAGCCCCCGGCGCGCACTCCGGTCAAGGCGGCCAAGAGTCGCAAACGCTAGTTGGATCCTATGGAGCGTTGGACCGGCGAGGCGGCGCAAGCGGCACGTACAGCGTACTGGGATGAGTTTGGTCGTGCAGCAGCGTCACCGTCACGGCGCGGGCATCGGCCATACTCTCGTCTGAAACCGGTTTTCCCGAATTGTAATTCTTTTGCGTATAGATCGAATTGATGGGACCGACAACCAGCCGCAGTCGGCTTCCCGGGGGCAATAGACGCGAGACAAACGTAAAGCGCTTAAATTCGTATCGCAGTGGTTTCTGTGTTGTTACCAGAGTCGCAACTCGAAGATTCTCGCGATAGCGAGCGCGAATTCGGTCGGTTATCAGTAAAATACTGCGCCCCGCTCGCGGTGATTTCATAGATCTGCGCTTGAAGATCCGTGTCGAGCTGATCCAGCGCGATCCAAGCCGACAAGCGAAAGAAACCAGAAACTTCAGTTTTCTTTACGATGGCGCCGGAAACACGACGAGCTATACCGGCGACTCGTTCAGCTTCTCAGCTTCAATGATCGCGGTCGAATGAACCAAGCCATTGTCTCCGCGAGTGTGACGAACTACATCTACAATGCACTAGGGCAATTGATCGAGAAAAACGGCAACGGGCACGACCCTGCTGATGTACGACGAAGCAAGGCACATCTTGGGCGAATACACCGCCACCGGTGCGTTGGTGCAAGAAACCATTTAGATGGGCGAGACGCCAGTTGCAACCATTCGCCCAAGCGGCAGCACTATTGTCGTGTACTACGTTCACTCAGATCATCTCGGCACGCCGCGTAAAGTGCCCCCGACCGTCAGATAACGGCCTCATGTGGCGCTGGGACCCAGATACGTTTGGAAGTGTTGCGCCGAAGGACTTGGACGAGTTTGGGGGTGGTGAGCGTTAGGCTGCAACCGCTGGATCTCTCGGTGGGGTAGCGCGGAATTTTGGGAACCACTCGCGGAATAGCGCTTCCATCCGATTGTCGAACACGGCGCAGCGGACCTGCAGCAGGGCATGCGCTCCATCCGCTGACCACCTCATGGGTTGCCGCTTGCTTATCCGCTGATTGATCAGGTGATTCATGCCGGACTCTGCGGGAGCGCTGGAGATCCGTAAGCTATCCCGCCTCGCCTTACCGTAGTCCGTCAAGTCGTTGCCATTGTTGTAAAGATAATCACGCAGATCGATCAGATGTTGACGGAACCGGCCCACGCGCTTGGTGTCGTCGGCGGGTATCGAAGGTGGCACATCGCGCGTGCCTTGGAAGCATTCACGCATTCGACCGACCGCAGCACGCCCTTGACCGTTCCACATTTGATGTCGAATGTTGGGCAGCTTCTCTCTGAGCGCCTTCTCTACTGCGGTGCCGGTGAACAACGCAGCCATCGAGGGCGCCATTTGCTTGATGTGGCGAAGTCTAATACTGATGTGGAACCAGACCAGAATATTGCGCGGTGGTCGCGTGGACGCCGACGCTACCACGGTCCCGAGGCCACCAACACCGTCGGCGAGCACGGCAATCGTCGACTTCTTCATGAAACCCTGATCCAAAAGCGTTGCTTTCATATGCGATTGTGCAGAGGATCCGCCGGCGATCCAGACAAAATGCGATCCGAGCGCCCCATCCCGATCAATCCGGCCAGCGATCACATAGTGCTGTCGACTGCAAGTGCTCAAATCCGCTCGAATGTTGATGGAGAGTAACCGGAAGCTGGGGGTTTGATCCCCGTGGAGCGCTCCAATTTTGCGAGGGACACCGGCCGCAGACCGACGTTTGACGTACATGCTTGCATCTGCGTGCGGCCCTTTAGTTCGCGGGGCGGTCCCACATAGGAGATGCGGTCGCCATCCACAGTGATGTCTCCGGCATACGGTTTGCCACCTAAACCATCGTCGATTAGAGCATTGCGAATCACCAGATCGTGCACGGCGCCGGCCGCCCATGCGTTCGGCAATAACAGCAAGAGCGCTGCGGCAACCGGGGGAAATGCAAGTGATGATTTGCTCATGGAAGTCTCCTAAAGAATTAGGCGGCGACAACGGGGCGCCGATCCAACGATAATCCTGACGGAATGTTGTACAGCATTCGCAAGATCCTTCCCTATCTGAAGGAAATCGGCGTCTCCGATAAGTCGATCCATGCTCGGGCTAAGTTCAGATTTCCACTTTTCGACTAAGTTGAAATGTCCGCTTCAGGACCTTTTTTCAACTCTGCGTTTCTAGCGCTTTTTCAATGCCTTTATGACTCAGTTCTCGCTGAGCCTTAGCATCTTGTGCCTTCTTTCTCGGCACATGCATACCATCTGCTCGATGAGCGGTCGATGGCCCTGCAACATTTCGATTATCGCGCTCCGCTTGCACAATACTCGATATCCGAAGCGCATGACTCAATCGCTTACTTTCAACGATTGCGCCTTGATCAATGGCACCGAGTTTATCGTAGGTGGAGTAGGGCAGCGACTCGCCTGCCGCTCTGATTTCGATCTGTCCATCCGGGTATTGGTACACGTCGACATACTTTCCAGCGAACCGTCGGTTCTTTGGGTTATCAGCGAGGAGGTAAAGCTTGCGTTCATAGTGCAGTGTCAAGCTGCTCGTGACTTTGCGTTGCTCACGCCAGGCAAAGATCGAACTTAAATCCTCGTCTGGACGAATCGAGCGATGCGCATCGTGAACTTCTCTAGGCACTTTGGCGAATCGTGAGTTGTAATCCATCATGTAGGCAGGCATGAAGGCGTTGGCAGCCTCAATGGTGGATATCCCCTCGAGTCGCAGCTCCTTCACTAATCGGTCTTGCATGGTCAGATGCGCCCGTTCTACGCGCCCTTTTGCCGATGCCGTGTTTGCACAAATGCCATCGATGTTAAGTTCGTACAAGGCTCGGCCGAACTGCGTGTGCCCAGCGCCGCCAGTCGCGGAAGGCTGATTTATGCGGAAAATGCTTGCCTTGTCGCTGTAGAACGCCAGCGGCTTGCCGTGTCTCGCGAAATACTGACGTGTAGTTTCAAAATATCCGAAGGTTGACTCGGTGCCGGTAAACAGAATGTGCATCAAGCGACTGGTGGCGTCATCGACATACACCAATGCGGTACACGCCGGCGCCGGTTCTTCAAACCAACGATGCTCGCAGCCATCGATCTGGACAAGTTTGCCAACGCACGCACGACGTTGCCGCGGTTGATGAATCTTCGGCGCTCGTAACTTTCGTGGAATCCACAGGCCAGACGCGATCTGCAACTGGCGGACCGTCTCCTTCGCCAAATCAATGCCATGCTTGGTTCTGAGCTTCTCACTAGCCAAGGTTGGTCCAAAATCGGCGTACGTTGACCTTAGGATCTTGATGACCTCGGTGGCAAGCGCGTCATCGAGCCGATTATTGCTCGGGCGGCTGATGCTCCTGGGCACCAATCCGATCGGTCCTTGAGCCGCGTACTGTCGGGCCAGACGCCGGATCTGGCGGCTCGTTAAGCTCAGGCGTTCAGCAGCTCGTATGGGCTTTAAATCTCCCTCAACGACTGCTTGAATACACTTCAACCGATCGAGATCTCTCATCGCAAATGTCACTCGGGCGTTTTGCCGCATTAGCTGCTTCCAGATCCATCTTGGGACCCGAAAAGTAGCTGTTTGCTACCCCTGAGGCGGACATTTGAACTTAGCCAGATCCGGACATTTGAACTTGGCTGCTACAATCCACCTTCGCGAACCTCGCGTTATGGCAAAGCGGCCGATACACGAAAATGTTTGGGATCGAACAAAGCCGCATCGAGCGGTCGATCGGTCGCGATGTTCGAATACTCCTCAGAGAATATCAATTGATCATCATGGCGCACTTCAATCCGCGCCGCGATCCATCCTTTCGGTTGCGTGCGGTAATCGAGGAAGCGAATATCCGCGAGCGAACCTGGTTTGCGAGTGTCAGGCTGAATCACCCGCACGCAGAGCAAGCGCTTGATCTCGACCCAGAATTGCTTCGAGGAGACATCGCCCTTGTCGGCGCCGACAACGTAAACCGCCTCACCCTGCCACGTGTCGCGATGCATCTTGAACGTATTGATCCCTTCGCGCTTCAGCTGCGAAAGCGTAAGCTTGAGCGGCTGCCGGTATACGTCGAATCCAAGGATCAGCGCCAGGCTTCTCAGCGGCCGGCTATCGGTTCGCGTTCCGTTTTGGAAGGTGTATAGCTGTCCATCATTCATTATCATCGCGTTCCCGTCCGCCGGAGCGCCCATGTCAATTCGCAATTTGCCGGGGAGAAGCCCGCGCTCATACCACATCTCTACTTTGGTCGTGCCATCGGCGTTGAAGGTAGTATTCTTTTGTCTGAATAGCATGGTGTCATACCACGCATCCTGATAGCGCGCGTGCATCTGCCTGATTACCGAATCGCCGCCGGGCGGGTCGGCGAGCGCCGTATCAAGAAGTGCGAGACATGCAAGGAGCGGCAAGAGCCCGTTCCGTGCACCACGGAACTTAGTTTCGGTGATCATCAGACAAGAACAAGCGCCCATAGCCATTCTATAGCAGCTCCTCAAAAATCAATTCTGTATACGAGGCCGACGCCTCGCAGCGATCAACAATCCATGCAGGCGTCGATGCCGCGCTCTCGCAGTGCACGACTCACCGCCAACGCCGTGTACTTATTGCTCAGTGCACAATCGGTGCTGACGGTTAGCAGACACCGTCCGGATCGGCGTTGGCCGCTGGCGACCGGATATTCTCCGGCGGGGGTACGGATATCCACCAACCGACGATCCAGCCGTGCCGCGGCCATACTCAACGCCGGCAGGCGCTCAGCTTGACGTACAAGCCGGAAACCAAATCCAGCCCAGCTTCCAGCGCCTCAAGCATTGAGGAGATCCAGTGAGATGGAATTAATCCACCCGGCGTGGCAACGCCCACCAGCAAAGTGCGCGCGCCTTTAGCAAAAGCCTGCGCAGCGGACAGATGCGGCAGGCCGGTGGTGACGCTGTCCCCGGGCAGCGTCAGTTCACCGACGCACCGCTCTGGCTCCCAATCGCGCAATCCAAACGCGGTTTTGGCATAGGCTATCTCTACTGTATCGCCAAGAAACAGCTGATATGGGCTCGGCAATTGGGCCGGTGCGCCTGAGCCGTCGGCCGCCCCCGCCGGCACGTTGACGGCAGAATTGGCTATGCTCTCAGAATGTCGCGCTGATATTGAGCCCGATGGTGCGCGGGCGGATGATGCCGGTGCCGATAGCCCCACCGGGATAAATGTTGAATCCATTGGCAGTGACCCCACTGGTTGAGGTGAGACCTTCGCTGTTGCTCAGGTTCCTTACATACGCCTCTACGGAGAACTTGCCGAAATTGTTGCCGGCGCGCAGGTCAATCACGTGATAGGACGGAATCTCGCGCTGATGTCCATACATGGTGCGGAAGGTATTGTCGTAGGCACCGGTCTGGCTGGACAGAAAGCGCAGCGACGCGCCCACGAATGGCTGCAGGCTAGAGCCCATGACCCAGCGATAGTCGCCATTGAGACTGATGCTGGTCTTGGGCGTGAAGGGCAATGCATCGCCGTTGTGGCCGCCCACGATCGGGGAGGTATCGCCACTGAGCTTTGCATCGGTATAGGCGCCATTGACGGAGAGATCCAAACCTTCGATTGGCCGAAATACCGCGGTGAATTCCGTACCGTTGCTCTTGGCGCCGGTGCCATTCACGTTCACACCGTAGTTGTTCACAACGGCGAACAGCTGGATGTCTTTCCAATCCAAGTGATACACGGCCAGGTCGAAACTGACCCTACTGTCCGCCGATTCGGTTTTTACGCCGACTTCATAGCTCAACAGAGTATCCGATTTATAACTCCCGAGCGTGCTTGGAGCGCCAGGTGGCAGCACGTTGGGTCCGCCAGGCCGGAAGCCCTTGGCAACGCGCGCATACAGGGCCGTCTGAGTCCCGAATTTCAATTTCGGCGCCACCGAATAGGTGAAGACATCTTCCGATGAGGTGGCCGAGTTATTTGAGGGTCCGCCCGCCAATGCCCCATCCCCTACCTGCCTCGCGTTCTGGCTGTTGTGGCTGTAGCGCCCGCCCAATTCCACATCGACGCGATCACCGAAGTGTGTGGTGCCGTCCGCAAATCCAGCAATTTCCTTGTACGTGGAGTTAAGGCTAACCGCGGCGAGCAAGGGCAGGCCGGCGACGGGGGTCAGGGTACCGGGGATCACGGGGTTGTAGCTTTGCAGGATCAGAGCGTCCTCGTGGTCGTAATAGCCACCGGCGATCCAGTCGAAGACTTCGGACTTTGGTGAGGTCAGCCGCAATTCTTGCGTAAACTTCTTGTTGTTGGTGTTCTGCGCCAGAAACAGATTATTGGGCGTGCCGAATACCGCCTGGATCAGCGGACTCAGATCGTTGGTCACATCGGTGCGTATGTGCTGCTTCTGTGTGGCATAGCTGCTCACCGAGGTCAGTGTGGCAAAGCCCAGATCGTAATCCAGCGTGCCGTTAAAGACGCGGTAATTGGTGTCGGTGAACGGTGCCACGAATTGCGACTGGCTCAATCGGCCATACAACGGCTGTAGCGTCACCGGATCGCTTTCGACCAAACTCGGCGCGTCCGTCTGGATGTTCTGCAGTATGGCGTTCAGCCGCAGCGAAAAGGCCGTGGTGGGCGTGAATAGCAATGCGGCGCGCCCGCCATAGACGCTCGAAGTGTTGATGTTGTTCTTTACGACGGACCCGCCGGTGCCGATCGAATCGATGAAACCGCCGTCCTTGCGATAGAAACCCGAGGCGCGAAACGCAGCACTGCTCGACAGCGGCACATTGACCATGGCGTCGCCATTATAGGAAGGAGTGCCGCCATCGACCGACGCCAAACCCAGGCTGCCTTTCATCGCAAATGCGTCGGTGCGGGGCGCATTGGTCACGAACTTCAACACCCCGCCCAGCGAATTCGCGCCATAGAGCGTGCCCTGGGGCCCGCGCAGCACTTCGATGCGCTCAACATCGAAGGTGTCGAAATCGCCGGCAAGAATGGCGCCATTGGCCAGACCGGTGCTGGACCCAAAGGGTGTGTCATCGACGTACACGCCGACCGTGGAGGCGACCCCGCCGGTGTTCACGCCGCGAAGGATGAGGCGGCCCTGCCCCGGCGTATCCTGATCCAGCTGCAGCCCGGGCACTAGGTTCAAGTAATCGGCGAAGCTGGTGGCCTGCTGCTGCGCCAGCGTAGCCCCCGAGATCACCGAGATCGACTGCGGCACATCGATGAGCGTCTGTTCGCGCTTCTGCGCCGTGACCACGATCTCCTCCAATGGAGGACTAGAGTTCGAACTGGTGGCGGAGTTTTGTGCAGCATCGGGCGTCGCCGCCCAAAGAGGCGACCCGGCCACCAAGACACCGAGTACGGCGGATACTAAAAAGGCACGGTAAAACGATCGCATCAGGTTGCTCCCACGATTGCCATTTTGAAGGTGGCTTTATCAGAATTGGCTTAGCCAGGACCTTATTGTCCCGGAAAGAAAAAGTCAATGCATTTTAGGCGCTCCGGTCAGGCTCTGGTCCACAGCTTCAGCGTCAGTGCGAATACCGACATGAAATTCGATTCGGGTTGCTGGCTGACCTGCCACACGCCAAGCATGCGGGCGTGCTCGGCGGCGGTCTTCGCATCGCTCGTGGTTGACGTTATTTCATGCCACGGATGATTTTCTCGATCGGCGTCTGTACCGGCTTTCGTCGCCGGCACATTGACAGAGCGAGCATGGACAAGCATGAAATCTACAGTGCATCGGTAAGCTTGTTGATACGCACGATGTCGGTGCAGAAACTGGTTGTGCATGCTTGAGAAACGCAGCGAACCCTGATTCATAGAGCGGATGCATCATCACGGTATTTGCCTGGGATCGGAGCGCCAAAGAAGCCAGATTTCCAATGCCCGCCAAACTGCAATACCCTGGCCGCCGATTGAAAGCCTACGGGACAAAGCGCTTCACCAAAGCCAGGGCCCGGAGCCGGTGCGGCCGCCCACAAAATTTCGAAAAGCCGACGACGCTAGCGCTGCGAATTTCTGCGCGAATAGAGTTGCCACAAACCCAACGTCATGACAGGCAGCACGAACACGGCAAGAAACAAGTACGCCAGGCCCCGATAGCCCCGTGCAATCAAGGTCACCAACCCGAAGCGCGCCGCCAAGAATATCGATCCCAGCAGCAGTGCGCCCGTGATCCAAAGTCGCGCGGACTTTGAAAGACTTTTCCCCGTGCGCGCCGCATAGGCTTCGGCGATGCGCTCGTTGAATGCATGCACACAACCGGTGCCGCTTTCCAGCAACGCGAGAAAAATCATGAGCTGGAACAGGTAGTGGAAGGCTGGAAAGTTCAGGCGTCGCAGTAGGAAATCCGAGGGCAACGGCTCGCTGCCAATTTGCGGGTAGTAGGCGATCATGCAGATAAAAAACAGCAGCGCTGGAATCATGGCCAAAGGACCCGCCAATGCTCCTGCGAGCATGGCGTTTTTGTTGCTCCTCAAGTGCCTCAGCACGGGCAAGATAATCACGGCACCGACAACGTTATAGCTGGCATAAGTGAGTCCGCCCAATACCCAACCCTCATGCGGTGTCGCCGCCGCCAAACTTACGATGATTCGATCGCCGAAGGCGAAAAACGACAGCGCAACGAAGATCGCATACACCGCGTAGAGGAAAATCGACACCCATTTGAATAGTTGCTCCACGGATGCCGTGCCGTAGGCGGTGACGAAACTGATGCTGGCGATGAGGCACAAGGTCCCAACGATCGAAGGCCAACCCAGCAGAGCCGTGCCGATCGCGCCAGCCGCGGCGCCGAATACCGCAAGAATCAAAATGATGAAGAGCAGGTAGGCGATCTCGAAGATCACCCAGAAAGGGCCCAGCAAATTCCTAAAAAAAGCCCGATAGTTCCAGCTCGACGTGGCGTAAGCCAAACAAAACGTCACCGCACACACTGCACTCCAAATCACCATGGCCAACAGGATGGCCAGCAATCCGCCGCGCGGTCCGCTCGGAAGAAAGAACTCGGCCAATTCGCGTCCGGTCGCATAGCCGCCGCCGATGACGACCGCCTTGAACGCAAAGCCCGGCAAGAGATAGCGTTGAAACCAGGAGGACTCGCTGGGATTGGCGGGGGCACTCACGGTTACTGGCGACCCGCGGCCGCGTCGAAGCCTGCGCCCCGCAAGACGTTGCCGGGCTTCGCACCCGTGTGGCGGCCCCTGTCGATCACCAACTGTCCATTGACCAAAACGTAATCGACACCGGTAGGATAGGCCGTCGGGTTCTCATAGCTTGCGACATCGTCCAGTCGCTCTTCGTTGAAAATCGTAACGTCGGCCTTCAGCCCTTCGCGTATGACGCCTCGATCATAGAGACGCATGCGGGTCGCGGGCCACGAGGTCATTTTGCGAATCGCGTCCTCCAGCGTCAGCACGTGGCGCTTTTTCACATACTCTGAGATGACCCGCGGGAAATTCGCGTAGGCGCGCGGATGCGGTAGCCCGATCGCATCGATCTTGCCGGGCGCTTCGTTGGCGCCGGCGTCGCTGCCGATACTCATCCAAGGCCAGCGCAACGCCGTGGCGATGTCAGACTCGTTCATCATGAAAAAAAGTCCCATGGCGCGCTTCGGCTGTGCGCCTAGAACGATATCCCAGGACACATCCGCGGGGTCTTGGCCCAATTGCTTGGCGATGTAATCGATGCTCTTGAAGCGGTAGCGGTCGTACTTCGGGTTGAAGGCATTGGCCAGCACAATATGCTCCCAACCGCCGCTGGCCTCGACCAAGTTCGACCAGCCCGGCATCGAACCGGCGGCGATCTCCTTCTTGAGTTGCGCACGGACCTTGGGATCCTTGAGGCGCTCAAGACCCTTTTTTGCGCCTTGCTCCCAAACCCAATTCGGCACCGTGATATCAAGTCCGGTGCCCCCCGCTGTGTAGACGTACATATCCGCCGCGATGCTCACGCCGCGCGCGCGTGCCGCTTCGATAAGTTCGCCCGCTTGTGGCACTAACTTGCCCCAGCCCGGCGCATAGGCGCCCTTGAAATGGAAGATCTCGACTTGGATCCCGCTTTTCTCCCCAATCTCGATGGATTCGCCAATGGCCTGCAACAGCTTGGCGCTCTCATCACGCATGTGGCTGGCATAAATGCCGCCATGTTTGGCCGCAACGCGCGCGAGCTCGACGAGATCTTCGGTGCTCTGAAAACTGTCGGGTGGATAAATCAATGCAGTGGCAATGCCCATGGCGCCGGCGCGCATGGCTTCATCGACGTGCGCCTTCATAGCGTCCATCTGCTGGGTGTTGGGCCGGCCCGCGACATCGCCCATGACCTCCACACGCGCTTGCCCGCTGCTGTAGTAGGTGCCGAAATTCAACGAGATTCCCTGGCTTTCCAGTTTCTTAAAGTAATCCGCGATTTGCGCCGAAGGCACGGGCGTGCCGCCTTCACCCGCGATCGCCGAGGTGACGCCCTCGCGCAGCTTGTTCTCGGCCAGGCCATTCTTCAGCAGCACTTGCCCCGATTGATCCATCATGTCGATCCAGCCCGGAGACACGTAGTCTCCCTGCGCGTCGATCTCGCGCGTGCCGCGCCCCTCGACGCGACCGATCTTGACGAACCGTCCATCCTTGACCGCAACGTCGGCATGTACCCACGGGTTGCCGTCGCCGTCGAGCAGCCGTCCGTTGCGGATAACGACGTCGTACAGCGGTGCTGGCTGCGCGGGCGCGTTCGCACCGGCGACCGATAAAAACAGACCCAGCGATGTTGCGGCCGCCATTCGCAAATTCATGTCGTAACCCTCAGCAAAACTGATTACCGGTGCGCGGCTCGGACCCGCAGCGCCGGCAAAGCTAGCACAAAGGTACCGGCTCGGTTTTCTGTTTAGGCGTCTGTCGGCCTAATTCAGCGCCTTTTCTACCAGGGCGGTGACCTGCGCCCACGGCACAGGTTCTTGATGCATGGCGAACACGGTGGTCACGGCAAGATGCTCCCGCTGCACCGCGTCCATTACCTCGCGCATCAATTCTGGAGCGTACAAGGAGCCGTCTGCGTTGAGGGCCAAGGTATCGCTGGCGTAAAGCAGCCGATGTTCCGGAAAGTACACCATGTACTGTCGTTCCGTGGACGCACCGCGCAGAGGGTATAACTCCATGCGATTGACACCTGATCCGACTTGAACTCTCTGCGACACAATTCGCCACATCGCAGTCTTAGGCGACTGAGCGAGCAGATCAGGATGCAAATGACGCGGCGATGCGACCAGCCGCTCCAAGAGAGGTTTATTTAGATCGAGTATGTAGACCGGAAGTCCTAAGGCGACGACCTCGCGCATGCCGCCGACGTGAGGCCAGGAGTCCGAGGTAGACAGCACGGCTTTGATGGGCTGGCCCGGACTCTGCTCTTTGACTTTGTCGATGACGCCGCTCATGTATGTGCCGGACAGAGGCGATTCCAATAGCACGATGCCGTCGTCTTGCGCCACGACGGTTGCATTCCAAGATCCCGGATACAAGGTGACGCCGGGCGCGAGCTTGATGCCTTCCTGTGCCTTGAAAGGCGCTTCCCAGCCTTTGGATTGCAAGACCTTCTGCGCGGTCTGCGCATCCATCTTAAGATCGGCGGCATCGATCGGGGGATTCAGATCCAACTTAAGCACCTGTCTCGATTCCCACAGCATTCCATTGCGCTCTTCGACCTCATTCGTCGGATAGCGGATGCCGTGAAAAGTCTGCCAATTGTCCCAATAAATCCGCCGGCGAACATCGCCCCACTGATACCAGTGATCGAAGAGCACCTCCACAGTTTCCACTGCGTCAGGCAAGTGATTAAAGGGGTTGATCATCACTCGGACCATCCGGCCCTGCCAGCTGAATGCCAATACCGGGTGCAGGGTAGCGCGTACTCGTTGCGCGGACTCAAAGTGCAGGTCCGGCGCATTGAAGGCAGTGAGCAGCAGGCGCATCGGACCGAGCGCCAACGCGTAACGGGCTGCCTCGAAGTCAGCTCGCGATGCTGGGCTGTCGGGTTTTTTCGAGCGATAAACCCCTCCTTCGGGCCCGATCACTAATGTCGAGTCGGAATCCGATTGGCCCGGGTCCGATTCAGGCCAGGTCAAATGCGTTTGCAGCAGCAGCCGCTGCGCGTCGAAGTCAATCTTCTCCTTGGTGCGCGCGTACGCAGTGATAAAAGGGTCCTGCCGGTAAGACTGTTCCACTAAGAGCGTGTGCTGCGCGCCCTCGAGGCCAAGCGACTTCACCGCTTCGATGCGCTCGCGTCCGCCCATGGCCAGTAGCGCGAGCGCCACGCAGTCCTTAGGCACCGGCGCGCACTGCGGCGCGGCTGCCGCCAGCGCGTCGAGAGTTCCGAGAAGACAGCACAGCGTGGCGGCTAGCAAGCTGGGTAAAACGCATCGGTCGAGAAACGTGTATCGCATGCACCTTCCTGTCGAGTGATTGCCAGAGTGATGAGCGCGAAAGAATACAACAGGCCAGAGACGAAGCGCACACTCCCCGTCCGCCTGTAGGACTCGGCTGACCTCGCTTTCCGAGCCAAGGTCCTATCACCCCATACGGCCGCGCTCTAACTTGGTGTGGCCCACTGACACGGAGCGCGCACGATGCAACCTGAAGAAAAATCGATCGGTGAATTAGCCTACCGGCTCTGGCAGTCCCGCGGCTGTCCCGCGGGGACGGCCGAGCAGGACTGGCTGGACGCCGAGAAGCAGCTTTGCGCAATGCGCTCGACTGCCGGGCAACCCTCGACTCAGACCGCAAAATTGCAGTCCACAAAATCCGATCCGCCCGCCAACGCCAACGCCAACGCCGACGCCAAATGGAAAGCGGCCGAAGTGGCACGCAAGAGTCCGCCGCGCCGCAGCGGACGCAGCAATCCAAACCGCGACGCCACGCGCTGATCGGCTCCTGAGGCGGCCGCGACGTCTCCTGGCTTTCATTTCGCGATCGGAAGCGCTTGGTGCCATGCCGAGTAGCTCGATGAGGAAGTTTTCCGGCAGATTCGCCGCGGTACGGTCGTCAACTCGCAGCATATCGCGCTCGCGAAGCGCGATGAACTGGGGCATCTGACCTTAACACTCAAGGGGCGTAAGGACGAGATCCGCGTGAGCCGCCAGTTCGCACATCTGTTCAAGCAGATGTAGCCCGCGGCTCTTGCATCGTACCGCGGCGAGATTAATTGGGGCGCTCCATGATAAGTATCCGATCGATTGCCTTGACCCTCGGCGTATTCTCGAGTGCGCTGTCATGCTTCGCAGTGGCGCCCGACCCAAATGCTGCCGTCAAAGTGAATCAGATACAGCTGATCGGCACCCACAATAGCTATCACGCCGGCCTCGCGCCGAGCGAGGCGAAGCTCGTGGAACAGAAAAACCCAAAGCTCTATCAGGCCCTGGAGTATCGGCATCGGCCCCTGGATGAGCAGCTGAACGCTGGCGTGCGCCAGATCGAACTCGACATCTACGCCGACCGCGCGGGTGGACGCTACGCGCACCCCATGGGGCCGGACGCCGTCGCTGCCGCAGGATTGCCAAAGGATCCGGACTTTGACCCGGATGGGCTCATGCGCAAGCCCGGGTTCAGAGCGATGCATGTTCAGGACCTGGACTATCGCAGTACCTGTCAGCAGCTCATCGCCTGCCTTCAAATCGATTCCTCTCGCCGAGAGATCGCCCTCGCAAGCGGTGCGCAACTGTTGAGCACGGACTACCCGGCATCCGAGCCTTCGCAATGGACGCCCTATTCTGTCGGCTTACCGGGCGGCGCCGTTGTGACGCCGAATAACGGCTCGTAACAGCAGTATAATAGCGCGCATGGCCGTAAAGATCGCTGGCGGCACGTATGGCTTGTCCGACGCCAGCGGCGCGCTAACGCATTTGAAGGAGTAAGGAAAATGTCTGCACCGACTGAACGCGCAATTCTTGCGGGCGGCTGTTTTTGGGGCGTCCAAGACCTATTGCGCCGCTATCCCGGCGTCATTTCCACGCGAGTGGGTTACTCGGGCGGCGATGTGCGCAATGCGACCTACCGCAATCATGGCACGCACGCCGAAGCGATCGAAATCACTTTCAATCCAAAACTGATCAGCTATCGCAAGCTGCTGGAATTTTTCTTCCAGATTCACGATCCGACGACGATGAATCGCCAGGGCAACGATCGCGGCTTAAGCTACCGCTCCGCCATCTTCTATCGCGGCGATGAACAAAAGCACATTGCTGAAGATACGATCGCCGATGTCGAGGCCTCGGGTCTGTGGCCGGGAAAGGTCGTCACGGAAGTCGCGCCGGCGGGGGATTTCTGGGCAGCGGAACCTGAACATCAGGATTACCTCGAGCGTTATCCGGGTGGATACACCTGCCATTTCATCCGACCCGAGTGGAAGCTCCCGGTTCGAGCGGCAGCTAAACAGGCCTAAGCCGGCGCCTAACAGATATGCACCTAGCTGGTATATCTGACTGTATTTAAAAGGGTTTTCATCGGCTGGGTCAGAGCTGCCAGGGTCGTAGCGGCAGTTGTCCGGCATCGCTCTCCTCCACGTTACCTACACGTTTTTGAGCCAAAATCACTTGAAACGCCGCGTCATTGTTCCTAGGCTAGGTGTATAAACCGTAGGCAATCGAAGGTCTTGCGCGCGTTTATTCAATAAAATCAGAAAGAAATCGCACTTTTGGCTTCAAGGGATAAGGACCATGGCTACACAGGCTCGATCAATCGCTTCGCTGACAATCTCATTCGGGCTTGTCGCCATTCCGGTGAAGCTCTACTCTGCGACGGTATCCTCCGAACGCATCTCCTTTAACTTGCTGCGCCAAAAAGACGGCTCGCGGGTAAAGCAGCAATACGTGGCGGTCAACGATGGCAAGCTCGTCGAGCGCTCCGAGATGGTGAAGGGGTATGAGTTCGCCAAAGATCAATACGTCATGTTCAGCCCGGAGGAATTGAAGGCGCTCGAGGATACGACCAGCCATGCCATCGACATCGGGCAATTCGTGCCGCTTGAATCGGTGGACCCGTTGTATTTCGACGGAACTTATTATCTAGCGCCGGACAAGGGCGGCGCGAAGCCCTATACCTTGCTCGCCACAGCGCTACGCAAGTCGCGGCAATGCGCCGTGGGCCGCTGGATTTCGCGCGGTAAAGAACACATCGTGGTGATCAGGCCGATCGAGGATGGCTTGGCGCTGCACCAACTGCATTTCAAGGCAGAGGTTCGTGACTTGAAGGACTTGGGAATTGATGCCGCAGCCGTCTCCGAACCTGAGCTGAAACTGGCGCAGCAACTCATCGAACACTTGACCGCGAAGCGCTTCGACCCCAACGAGTACGCCGATGAGCATCGCATCCGCGTGCAGGCGGCGATCCAGAAAAAAGTCGAGGGCAAGGAAGTATCGCTGGCGGAAGGGCCCGTCTTTGCCAAGGGCGGCAATGTCATTGACCTAATGGAAGCTTTGAGAGCGAGCATCGATGCGCGAGGCTCGAAAGTCACGGATCTGAAGGAGCGCAAGGCGCCCAAGCGCGCGGCTGCATCAGGCTCAGCGCGCAAATCCGCCCGACGATGAAATGCATGCCTACGACACGAAAGACCTGGAGCGGCTGTTCGGATTACCGGCTTCGGCTGTTCGTGCGTTAGCGCGCGCGGGAAACATTCAACCGGTTAGGCGCTCGGGCAGACTGCACTATTCGTTTCACGATCTGGTGGTGTTGCGCACCGCCAGCGCGCTGCGTGCGGCAAAAATCTCCTCGCAAAGAATCAACAAGACGCTGCATGAGCTGCGTTCGGCGTTGCCGGAAGGTTCCGCGCTCAACAAAATCTCGCTCACCGCGCTAGGCAATCGCATCGCAATCCGCGAAGGGCATTCCTTGCGCGAATCCGAATCGGGCCAATACGCGCTGGAACTGGAAATCGTCGAGGAGAAAGGCCGGCTGCTCGTCATTGCACGCGATGACATCGCGCCCGCGCCCGGCAATTTTATGGACGAGGATGCCGGCAAGGCCGCCGATGAATACTACGCCAGCGCGTTAGCGTTGGAGGACAGCAATCCGCAGGCAGCGCAGAGAGCCTACGAATTGTGTCTCAAAGCTGATACTGAGCATCTGCAAGCGCGCATCAATTTAGGCCGCCTGTTGCATCTGGCCGGTCGGTTGGCCGCAGCGGAGCGGGTCTATCGCCTCGGTGTTAAAGCGGATCCCTTCATTGCCTTCAATCTCGCCGTGGTGCTCGAGGACCTGGATCGCGAGCCTGATGCCATACTCGCCTACCGGGAAGCACTGGCGCTGGATCCGCAATTCGCGGACGCGCATTTCAATCTCGCGCGATTGTATGAACGGGCCAAAGATCCCAAGGCATCGCTGCGCCACTTGCTGGCGTACCGTCGCATGATGGATCAGGGCGCATGACATGGCGAAGCCGGCCCTTTCTGTTTATCGCACCAAGCGCGACTTCACGAAGACCGAGGAGCCCTCGGGCGAGCAACGCGTAGCGTCCTGCTCGCGATTGCGCTTCGTCGTGCAAAAGCACGCTGCGCGGCAACTGCACTACGATTTTCGGCTGGAATGGCAGGGCGTGTTTAAATCCTGGGCCGTGGCCCGCGGACCTTCGCTCGATCCTGCCGATAAACGTCTGGCCGTGGAAGTCGAGGATCATCCGCTCGACTACGGTGATTTCGAAGGCACGATTCCGCAGGGCGAGTACGGCGGCGGCACCGTCATGTTATGGGACCGCGGCCTCTGGACTCCCGAGGGCACGAAGAGCACCGCAGTCGCCTTCCAGGGTGGCGACCTGAAATTCACGCTGGACGGCGACAAGCTCACCGGCAGTTGGGTGTTGGTGCGCATGCGCGGCGATAAGTTCGGCGGCAAGCGCACCAATTGGTTGCTGATCAAACATCGAGACGCAAGCTCCACGACCGGCGGCGGCGATGCCCTGCTCTACGAGGATCGCTCGGTGGCCTCAGGACGAACGATGCAACAAATAGCGCAAGGCAAGGGTAAGCGCCCCAAGCCCTTCATGCTCGCCACCACGACGCCGGGCGCAGCCGATGCGGTATGGAACAGCAATCGCGCGGAGGCCGGCGAGCCCGCATCTGCGCCGCCGGCGCCTCGGCCGAAATCCGCTGCCGCCAAGGGTCCGAAGGCGGCACAGCTCGCGCACGTGAAGCCTGTGATGGTCAAGGCGCTGCCCAAGTTCATCGAGCCGCAACTGGCCAAGCTGGTAGATCGGCCCCCCGACCTTGCCGGCTGGGGGCACGAGGTCAAATTCGACGGCTATCGCGCGCAGCTCAAGGTTGAAAAGCACCAGGCAATCGTCCGCACGCGCAAGGGACTTGATTGGACCGATCGCTTCCGTGCCATTGCGCAGGACGCGATCGCATTTCCCGACTGCATCATCGATGCGGAAATCGTGGCGCTCGATGAGCGTCAGATACCCAATTTCGCGGCACTACAGGCCGCCTTATCGGCGGAAAAATCCGACCAACTCGTCCTCTATGCGTTTGACC
Organism: Gammaproteobacteria bacterium; assembly: GCA_041690895.1. Taxonomy (GTDB): domain Bacteria; phylum Pseudomonadota; class Gammaproteobacteria; order Steroidobacterales; family Steroidobacteraceae; genus Bog-1198. The sequence continues at coordinate 38,816 of JBEPVT010000015.1, read as the reverse complement.
TGTTGTTCGAGGGCCGAGAGGATTTGCGCACGCTGCCCACGAGTGAGCGCAAGGCTCGCCTGGAGAAGCTGCTGAGTGCACAGATCTCCAGCAAGCGAATCCGCTACGTCGCGCACCTACAGTCGAACGCCGAAGCCGTGCTGGCCTCGGCGTGCAAGATCGGACTCGAAGGCATCATCTCGAAAAAACTCGCTGCCGCGTACACTTCGGGTCGGAGCGATCGTTGGCTCAAAGCCAAGTGCCGCGCCGGGCAGGAAGTCATTCTCGGCGGTTGGACCACGCAAGGCGGGACCTTGCGATCGCTGCTCGCAGGCGTCAATCGCGGCGGCCAGCTGGTCTATGTGGGCCGCATCGGCACCGGCTACGGACGCGGTGTGGTGAAGACCCTGCTGCCGAAACTGCAGAAGCTCACGCGCGAAAAAAGCCCGTTTGAAGGTTGCAACGCGCCGCCCAAAGAGAGCAACGTGCGCTGGCTCAAGCCCGAACTGATTGCGGAGATCGAGTTCGAGGGCTGGACCGGCTCGGGCATGATTCGCCAGGCCGCGTTCAAGGCTCTGCGCGACGACAAGGATCCCACCGAGGTGGTGGCGGAGACCTCGATTATGCAAAAGCCGGCTGAGAAAAAAGCCGCTCCCAAGAGGAAGCTGCGGGCATCGCCGGAAAAGACCCCGACCGCGTCCCCGGCATCCGGTGCTTCAACAATAATGGGGGTGACACTATCGAAGCCGCACAAGGCACTCTGGCCGAATGCCGGTGACGGCAAGCCGGTGACCAAGCTCGATCTCGCCCGCTTCTACGAGCAGGTGGGCGACTGGATGCTGCCGCATCTTGTCGGCCGCCCGTGTTCGCTGCTACGAGCGCCGGACGGCATCGAAGGGCAGCAATTTTTCCAGCGCCACGCCATGGCGGGGAGTCCAAAGCTGTTCGACTTCGTCAAAGTACGCGGCGACAAAGCTCCTTATGTGCAGATTGACCGTGTCGAGGCGTTGGCGACCGTGGCACAGATCGGCGCGCTGGAGCTACATCCGTGGAATTGCGCCCGCAACGACCCGGAATCCGCGGGTCGACTGGTATTTGATTTGGATCCTGCGCCGGATGTGAAATTTGAAGCCGTTGTGGCGGCGGCGCATGACATACGCGAACGGCTGCAGAAGGTCGGCTTGGTGTGTTTCTGCAAGAGCACCGGCGGCAAGGGCCTACATGTCGTGACGCCGCTGCTCGAAGGCAAGAAAGCGGTCGCATGGCCTGTCGCCAAGAATTTCGCGCATCTGATTTGCGCACAAATGGCGCAAGACAGTCCCGCGAAATATCTCGACAACATGTCGAAAGCGAAACGCTCTGGGCGAATCTTCTTGGATTACTTGCGCAATGATCGCACCGCCACCGCCGTGGCCGTGCTGTCGCCGAGAGCCAGGGAAGGCGCGCCCGTGTCCATGCCCCTCATTTGGCGCGACGTGAAGAAGGGTCTCAATCCGAAGGACTTTACGCTGCGAACCGCCCCGACGCTGCTTGCCAAGAGCAAACCGTGGAAGGATTATGCCGCCGGCGCGCGCGCTCTGGCTGATGCCATCAAGCGCATAACGCGACCTTGAGCGCATGAACTTCCCTGGCCGGCCGCTGCCTTAAGTAAACGTGAATAGCGCCGATTCCAAGCCCATAACGATCGAGGTAAACGCGACCACCCGCGTTTCAGGCCTGTTGAGTGCCGCGCCGCAATCAAAAGCTTGCTTTGTGGTGGCACACGGCGCTGGTGCGGGCATGCTGCAGCCCTTCATGGCGAACTTGGCGACTGACTTGGCTGCGCGCGGCATCGCGACGCTGCGCTACCAGTTCCCTTACATGGAAAAGCTCGGCAGGCGGCCGGATCCGCCCGCGCTGTGCCACGCCACCGTTCGCGCCGCAGTCGATGCCGCGCGTGCACTGCTGCCCACGCTGCCGCTGTTTGCGGGCGGCAAGTCCTTCGGCGGGCGCATGACCTCCCAGGCTCAGGCCGCAAATCCCTTGCCGCAGGTGCGCGGTCTCGCGTTCCTGGGCTTCCCGCTGCATCCCCCTAAGCAACCCTCCGATTCGCGTGCCGCGCATCTTTTGAAAGTACATCTGCCGATGCTGTTTCTGCAGGGTGCGCGCGATGTGTTCGCCGAGCCTGAATTGCTGAACCCGCTGATCTCGCTGCTCGCGGATCGGGCTACGCTGCTATTGCTGCCGGACGCGGACCACTCCTTCCATGTACCCGCGCGGAGTGCTTTCACCAACAGTCAAATCAACGACGACATGATCAACGCACTGGCGGGCTGGATCGGTGCGGTAGCGCGTCGGTGAGGCCGGCAACCGTGATGCAAGTTGGCTCAAGATCAAGCGAGTTCACACGCCCGATCGTGTGGTGCTCGGCGCCGAATGACGCAGCAGTCGTCGTACTGCGGTGCGTAAGATTTATGCCAGCTACCTGTCGCCCTCGGCATGAACGCCGGCAGGCAAGACCGGCGTAATCGGCACGATCTTGCGGGGCCGGCTGGCGAATTCGAACAACTCCCCGATGCCTCGCATTGCCGCGATTTCCTTCAATATCGCGCTCGTGGGATACATCAGCAGTAACTTCTTGTTCGCGTGCTCCGACAGGGCCTCGGCGGCCGTGCGCCACACCAGCTCCGACATCTCGTTGCCGGCGAGGCTAGCGGTCTGTTGAGGCGGCGCCGCGCATAGGAAAAATCTCGTATCGAAACGCATCCTGCCGGGCGGCGTGATCCAATGACTGAAAAACGCCAGCTTATCGACGGCCAGGCGCCAACCCTGCGCGCGGCAAAGCTCGGCGAAAGACAGCTGCCCGCCGGATATCTTCAGCCGCATCTCGCGCAGGCGCATTTCGTCCCACGAGGAAAGGTCCACCATCTCGCCGCGCCCGTCGTAAGCCAGCAGCAGTCCGCATTCCTCAAACGCTTCTCGCACGGCAGCCACAAAGAATCTTAGGCCGTTCGACGGCAGCTCCAATTGCTCGCTGGCGCGCCGATCATCGAGACCCTGGCACAAGTGGCACACCTGGGCGCTTTCGTCGTTTAGATCGAGCGCACCGCCGGCAAACACATAGGCGTTGGGCATGAATCGCGCGTGCTCGCCGCGCTTCAGCAACAGTATTTCGGGTTGAGTTTCCCGCGCACGCACCAGGATGGTGGTTGCGGCAAGCCTGGGCGCTACCTGATGCTCAACACTCATCGAGCTATATTAGTGCACACACGCCCTGATTTGTTGGTAAGCCTCGACTCCCTCCGCGATCACTTCGATGTGTAAATGGCGCGCAATCGCGATTATGGCACTGCCAATGGGTTGACCCGAACCCACATGCTCAGCTCAGAGGTCGAGCTGGTTGGCTGCAACATAAATTCCTCGGACTCCAGGCCACTTCGACATAATATTTGCGCTGTGCTGTGGGCATATGACCTAAACCATTCCAAATCGCTGCCGCCCACGGCGGCTGCTGGATTGGACTTATCGCGGTTAGCGGGCATTGCGCTTACAGCACATCGGGCGTTCTCGCCGTATACAAACGCAATAGCGCCGCGCATAGTAGCCGCGTGACCGCATTCAGCCTAGATGATGCTTTGCTCACTACCATCATCGCGGGCTTTTCCCTCGGCGTGCTCTATCTCATTGTGGAGATATTGACGTGGCGCGTTCGACGGGTAGCCGAGATTAAGGCGCTCGCGAATGTACGCGAGTTGTATAAGCGCTCCTTCCAGCTAACTCGATGGCTGGTGCCGAAAAAACGCCCTCACAAGAGATCGCAAACTTAAGAACTCGTCGATGCAGTTCCGCGCGGCTTAAGACCCCTCCTCGCCCAGATTTGAACTACGCCGCGTCAGCCTCGTTTAGAAAAGCATTAAGGTCTGCTCTCGCCGGTAACCGCGACAAACGTTGCATTGCCGTCTCTGATGACGCGGACCAACAACGGTGCTTGGGGCGAGGGCGTAGGTGTGCCCTTGACATCCTCAACGTTGATCAATTGTTTGCCGCCGATATGGGTTATGAGATCGCCGATCTTAAGTCCCGCCAATGAACCGGGACCTGCAGGCCGAAGTTGCGTCACGATCAAGCCGCTAGGCTCGTCGCTAGCCTTGACCGCTTTGCGGATGCCTTCCGTGGTATCGGCCACGGCCAACTGCAGCGTAGCCACCCACGTATCTTGATCGCCCTCGAGCGCCGGGTCCGACGGTGGCTCTGGCAGCCGTCCGATCTTCATTGCGATCGATATCGTCTTGCCTTCGCGACGCATGGTCATCGTCACCAACGCGTCGGGCGCGAGGCGCGCCGTAATTTTGCTCATGTTCCTGTATGTGACGTGACTGGAACCCACGGTCAACAGCACATCGCCGGGTGCGAATGTTCCGTTGGCCGGTCCCGCTGGGTCTACCGAGGAGATCAGCGCCCCTGCGGGCGCCTTCATACCGAGCGCCTTCGCCAATATGGGCGTCACTTCTTGGGCAGAGATGCCAAGATAGCCGCGCTCGACATGACCCTTGGTTTCGAGTTGCCCGATCACAGCGGTCACCGTTTCCGCGGGGATGGCAAACCCCAATCCGACGGAACCACCGCTCGGTGAGAAGATTGCCGATGTCACCCCCACCACCACCCCGTCCGGTGTCATCAGAGGGCCGCCCGAGTTGCCGCGATTGATGGCGGCGTCGGTCTGCAGGAAGTCGATGTACGGATCGTCCTCGAGGGTACGGGCGCGCGCAGAGATGATGCCCGCGCTCACCGATTGTCCCAGCCCGTATGGATTCCCAATCGCTATCACCGCATCTCCCACGGACACCGATCGCGAGGAACCCAGGCGTAGGGCAGGAAGTTTGACACCATCCAGCTTGATGAGGGCGATGTCAGTCACCGCATCGGCGCCGAGAATTTTCGCGGGAAAATCGCGGCCGTCCGGCAGCCTGACCTTCACTTTGAACGCGCCATTGACGACATGCCGGTTCGTGACAATAAGTCCGTCGGCGCGAATGACGAATCCGGAACCGAGCGCGCCGGTCGGCCTGTCATCGGGATTGCCGGGATTTCCGGCCAGCAGCTGCCTGATGATAACCCCGACCTCGTTGGAGTTCACCGAGGTCGCCAATTCGGCGGCGCGCTGACCAGCGTTGACGCGCTTCTCCTCGACCATGACCGTCACAACGCTGGGCGCCGCTTTCCGGACCAACGCCGCATAGCCCGCCGTCGAACTGCTGGCAGCATCGCATGCCAGGGGCAAAAGAAGAGCTAGGACGGCAGCGACAGGCCAGTTGGTAAAGCTCATTCGGTCGAACTCTCTTGTAATCGCTTAGTCTTGCATCTATTGACCGCAAACTGAAGCGACGCTCGAATTGACGTCGCGCCGCAGCGCATGACCGCCATTTCCAGGAACGCCCTCACGGCGATTTTGAATTGTGGTCGACTTGAGTAATAAGGCAGGCGCTGCGGTTGCCGGTTAAGTAAATCCATAGCCAGCTTAAGGCCACGGCGAGCCGATTGCGCAATCCGATCAAGAAATAGATGTGCGCAAATCCCCACACCCACCACGCGATCCAACCTTTGAGCTTGCACCAGCCGAAATCGATGACCGCAGAGCGCTTACCGATGGTTGCAAGATCTCCCGCGTGTCGATAGCGAAACGCGCGCGGCGCCGAATCTCCGCGCAAGCGATGCTTGATGGTGCGGGCGACGTGAATGCCTTGCTGCTTGGCAGCCGGTGCGATGCCGGGAGCCGGCTTGCCATTCCAGACATTGACGGTTGCGGCATCGCCGATCACAAAGATCTCCGCATGTCCTAAGACCGTAAGATCCGGCTCGACCCTCACCCGACCGGCTGAGTCCGCCGGCGCGCCGAGCCATGCGGCAGCAGGCGACGCGCGCACGCCGGCGGCCCAAAGAATCACATCGGCCGCCACGGTTTGATCACCGATCCTGACGCCGCTTGCATTGCAGTCGGTCACAGGCGAGCCGAGCTGCACCTCGACCCCGAGCCGATCAAGAGCCCGGAGTGCATAGGCCGACAAGCCCTGCGCAAAGGTGGGCAACAGCCGCGGGCCCGCCTCGATCAACAGCACGCGCGCCTGGCGGGTATCGATCCGGCGAAATTCCCCCACCAGGTTTTGATACACCAACTCCACGATGGCCCCAGCCAGTTCCACGCCGGTCGGTCCGCCACCGATGATCACGAAGGTGAGTAACGCGGCGCGGCGCGCAGGATCAGTTTCCCGCTCGGCTCGCTCCAGCGACAGCAGCACTCTGCGGCGAATCGAGGTTGCGTCCTCCAGAGTCTTGAGCCCAGGTGCGAACCTCTCCCATTCATCGTGACCAAAATAGGCATGGCGGGCACCCGTGGCAAGAATCAGGGTATCGAAGGCGACAGCGCCGCCGTCTTGCAGCGTCACGCAACGATTTTGGGTATCGACCCCGCTGACTTCTCCCAGCAACGTCGTCACTTCTTCGCGCTTTCGCATCAAGAATCGTATCGGCCACGCAATTTCCGAAGTCGCGAGCGCAGCGGTGCCGACTTGGTAGAGCAGCGGTTGGAACAAATGATGATTGCGCTGGTCAATGATAGTAATGCGGACCGCGGCGCCGGCAAGTTCCTGTGCGGCGGAGAGACCGCCGAAGCCTGCCCCCACGATAATCACATGATGCACGCCTGCCATCGCTACTTCTTTGGCGGGGTCCGGTTCACCGCGTAGCCATTCTTCCAAATGCGGGCAATAGAGAGCGAATCGTCAATCGATTGGGTTGGGTCGCCGTCGATGAGCACCAAATCCGCGCGATAACCCAATTGAATGGTGCCGCGATCGCCGAGCTTGAAAGTCTTTGCCGGCAGCGAGGTTGCTGCCGCCAGCGCCTGCTCCGGTTTGAGACCCGCTTGAACGAATATTTTCATCTCCTCGTGCAGGGAGACGCCGTGTGCCGTCGCCGGATTGCCGGCATCGGTGCCCGCTAATAGCGTAACGCCCGCTGCGAAAATCTTCTCCGTGTTGGCGAGTGCCATCGGGAAGAAGCTCGCGACCGCTTTGGGATCCGTGGCGAGCAGCGTGCTCTTTTGCGATGCTGAGAGCAGGGGCGCGACCCGCGCATCCACCGCGAGCTTCTGCGCGAGACCCGCTGCAGAAACTCCGGCCCAGACACTGTCAGTGGCAATGACGAAGATCTGGCGGCGGCGAGCCAGCGCAAGAAATGCCGGATCCGCAGCACGATCGGGAAACACGTGTGCCAACCCATCGGCTCCGCAATTGATCGCTTCGCGTGCCGCGTCTTCTGCTTGGGCGTGAGCAATCGCCATCTTGCCGTCCGCATGAGCCGCCGCGATCACGGCGCACACCGCTCCTTTGGACAGGGTCGGGAGGCGTTTGCTGCCGCCGTATTCCGAGAGATCCTCGATGAAAATTTTAATGTAGTCCGACCCTTCGGCCACGCGCGCATCCACAAAGGCCTTTGCTTGCTCGGCATCCGCCAGCGTCGGCAGCTTCATCTCCGGCGGCAATTGTTGCAGCGGCGCGCCGCCGGGTACCGTTACGCCGAGTCCTGCCGCCCATGCATCGGCCTCTTGGGTCTGCGCCAAGGACCGTCGCTGATGCTTCCAAGCGGCTAGATCATTGCCGACATCGAACATGTCGAGTTCCGTGGTCACGCCAAAGCGCAACGCATCCGCGCGCGCGCCAGGAAATATGTGCACATGCGCATCAATGAGTCCGGGAATCAATGTCTTGGCGGATCCGTCGATCGCCTCGATTTCCTTCGGGATCGATATGCCGGGTCCCATCGCCGCGATGCGGCCGTTTTGCACCACCACGGTGGTGCGCGCAATCGTGCGGCGACCATCGAACACGCGAACGTCGCGGATCGCAAAGCTATTGTCGCCGGCAGCGTGGGCCGCAGCGGCGGCCGCAAACACGCAAATGACGGCTATTCTCGATAAAGTGTGCATGTGGACTTCTACCAAAAAGTGCTGGGAGCTTAGCGCATGCCAATCGTATGCTTACGTCACGCGCTTACCAGCCGGCAGGCAATCGGCGCATTTTCGTCGTAGTAGCAAATGGCGCAGATGCGATGGTAGCCGTCGGCCACCACCAACGGCACGCGCTGGGTCATGTCACCGCGAACCAGCAGCACCGGCGCCAAGTCCTTGCCCTTGCGAATTCTGGTCAAGTCCTCCTCGACGTGGGCGTCCTCGCGCGGCAGCAGCGGCAAGTCGCTGGCGCGCAAAAGATCCTTAGCGGCGTGCTCGACCGTCTTCGCGTTGCGGAATGAGCGCAACAGCCGTCGAGCCTTGGCATCGGAGTAAACGAGCAGAAGATAATTCAGGGCCCCCTGATACTCTTCGGCCTCGGGTCTTTTCTTCCAAGCCAGTTTTTGCTTTGACATAAGAGTGCGCTCGCCAAATGGATCGCCGCAGTATGCGGGCCGGCAGAATCGGGCGCAATTCTGCCCGCTCATCCTCGGTTCGACCTGGGTAAGAGTTTCGATCGCATTGGTATAATTCAGCCCGGCAGATTCTTAGTGTCGGTGAGTGCCTACACGCGAAAGCGATGATTCGTCCCGGCCGTCAACCACTACGCGGAGTCGCGCGCAACCTTTCCGCAAGCGCCGGAATTAAACTAGCTTTCTGCCGCAAAGTTAACGCCAAGTAGAAGGCAATTGGCGGTGACCGCGATGGCCCTAGCCTGCGAACCTACCGAATCGCACATTTGAATCCAACGATTTCAACTTCTGGAGAACTGCCATGCTTATGAGACATCCCGTTCAACGCGCGCTCGCTGTCGCCGCGAGTTCAAGTTTGTTGTCGGCGCTCGGCGCCATGGCGCAAGCGCACGATGCCTTCATCCCCAAGGCCATCACCTCCAGCACGATGCCGGAGAACGGCGATGTCAATCCTTATGGTGTTGCCTTTGTGCCGCCCGGCTTTCCGGCGGGCGGCAAGATTGCTGAGGGCGATGTGTTGGTCAGCAACTTCAACAACAGCGCTAACAGTCAAGGTGCCGGCACAACTATCATCCAGTTCTCGCCGCAGGGCCCCATTGCACCTCCGGGAGAGGCGGTCTCATTTTTCTCCAGCAGCAAAGCGGGCTTGAGCACCGCACTTGGCGTCCTGCGCAGTGGCTTTGTCATCGTCGGCAACGTGCCAACGACGGATGGCACCATTGCGACCATCGGGCGAGGATCGCTGCAGGTCATCGACAAAACCGGCCATGTGGTCGCGACGTGGACCGACCCGGTATTTCTCGATGGCCCCTGGGATCTGACGATCGATGATCACGGCTCATGGGCTCGGGTGTTCGTGTCGAATGTGCTCAACGGCACCGTCGTCCGGCTTGATGTCACCGTGCAATCAAAGGGACCTGTGCTTCTGCATAAGACCACGATTGCGAACGGCTACACACACGTTCCCAACATGGCGGCCCTGATTCTCGGGCCGACTGGCCTCGCGTTCGATCAGGTTACCGATACGCTGTACGTCGCTTCCACCAACGACAACGCAATTTATGCAGTGTCCCATGCGAGTCAAAAAACCAGCGCCGGCGGACGCGGACAACTCGTGTTTTCGGATCAACATCTGCGCGGGCCGCTCGCGCTGCGATTCGCGCCGAACGGCGATCTTCTCGCCGCGAACGGCGATGCGGTCAATGCCGATATGCTACACCCCAGCGAGATCGTGGAGTTTACGAAGTCAGGCCGATTCGTCAGGGAGTCCAATGTCGACTCGAGCCAAGGCGGTGCATTCGGGCTCGACACCGTGCTCGGTGACGGGGACCGCGACGACGATGATCGCACGGGTGGAGACTTCAACTATGCCTTTATCGATGACGTCACCAATAGCCTGGCGGTGTTGAAGGTGCCTCAGCGCTAAAGCCTTAGCGTAGGCCAGTCCATCGGCGACGGTCTATCCATGGCGTGCCGCCGTGTAGGCATCGGCCACCGGTATATTGGAAAAAAACGTGACGGCGTGAACAGGCCGTTCCGCCGCTTTTGCTACATTCTGCCTGGATGAATGACGCCACACCGCAAGACCCGCGCCGCGAGCTGCAATCGATGCTGGCGTCGCGCTTGGCGCTCATTGTGGTGGAGTCCCGCGAGGAATCGCCTGTGCTGACCCTGGTTCGCGAAGCGAGCCTCAAAGTACGGGAAGGCCGCGGTTGGGGCGTGTTCCAATGGACTGTCACCGAGGGCCTGCAACGCGTCGACATCGATCTCGGCGGTCCGCAGCGCATGCTCGCAGATCCTGAGCAACTGCTGAAGCATCTGAAGGCCACACCGATGCCCGGCATCTATGTGTTGCTCGATTTTCATCCTTACCTCAAGGCACCGGTGAATGTCAGGCTGCTGAAGGATATCGCGCAGGGCTATGATCATGTAGCACGCACCGTCGTCCTGATGAGCTACGAGGTGACTCTCCCCGACGAACTCGAACATCTCGCGGCTCGGCTGCATCTGGCGCTGCCCACAATCAATGAGCGGCTGATGATCATCACGCGAATCGTGCGCGAATGGAACGCCGCGAATCCCAGCAAGCCCGCACAACTGGATCGCGACGTACTCACCAAGCTCGTCGACAATCTCAACGGTCTCACCGCATCGGATTCAGAGCGCCTGGTGCGTCACGCGATTTTCGATCACGGCGCCATAACCCTGTCGGACATCTCCGAGGTGCTGGCCGAGAAGTACGAGTTGCTGAATCGCGGCGGCTCGCTTTCGTACGAGCCGGCAACCGCCAAATTCACCGACGTGGGCGGCATGCAGAACCTGCGCCATTGGCTCACCAGCCGCAAACCGGCATTTGACGGCAGTGCGCAGGAACTCGATCCGCCCAAAGGCGTGCTGTTACTCGGCGTGCAGGGTTGCGGCAAGAGCTTGGCGGCGCGTGCGGCGGCCGGCATCTTCGGCGTGCCGCTGCTGCGCTTGGATTTCGGCGCCCTCTACACCAAGTGGCAGGGCGAGGCGGAGAAGAACCTGCGCGAGTCGCTGCATTCCGCCGAAGGCCTCTCGCCCTGCGTGCTCTGGGTCGATGAAATCGAGAAGGCGCTTGCGGAAGGCGAAGGCGATAGTGGCGTCTCGCGCCGTGTACTCGGAACCTTTCTAACTTGGCTAGCCGAGCAGCGCTCTCGCATCTTTGTCGTCGCCACGGCGAATGACATTGCCTCCCTGCCGCCGGAACTGATCCGCAAAGGCCGGTTCGATGAAATCTTTTTCGTGGATCTGCCCGGCAAGGACGCGCGCGCCGAAATCGTTGCCATCCACACCCACAAGCGCGGACTCTCATTGAATCCCCAAGAGCTTGCCGCGCTCGCAGCCTACTGCGAGAGTTTCTCGGGCGCCGAGATTGAACAGGCCGTCGTCGCGGCACTTTACAGCGCGCATGCGGCAAAACAACCGGTCACTGCCGCCCTGATCGCGCACGAGACGCAGAACACCCGGCCACTCGCCGTCGTGATGGCCGAGAAGGTCGCTGCCCTGCGTGCCTGGGCCAGCAGCCGCACGGTATCGGCCGACTGAGAAAGACGCATTTTGTCTGAGGGATCGCCGGGCTCGGCACAGGGCGTGCGCGTCGCGGCCATATGGGGGACAATGCGCCACTCAAAATGAGGGGAGCTTAATTGACTCACGCTGCCATCGTCGGTTGGGGCAAATGCCTGCCGCCGTTAATTTTGACCAATCAAGACTTGGCGACCTTCCTGCCCACGGACGATGAGTGGATCACGACGCGCACCGGCATGAAGGAGCGGCGTATTTCGCATGTGCCTGGCATCGAGCTGGCCATCACCGCGGCTCGGCGCGCGATTGCCTGCGCGGGGATGGCGGGCAAGGACATCGAGCTCGTGATCTATGGCAGTTGCAGCAACGATGAGACCGTGCCCAACAGCGCCTCAGGCGTGCAGCAGCGAATCGGTGCAACTCAGGCAGCGGCATTCGACGTCAACACGGCCTGCACCAGTTTCATGTATGGGCTGTCGATCGGCTCTTCCATGATCAAAAGCGGCATCGTGAAAAATGCACTGGTGATCGGCGTTGAGCTGATCTCGCAATACATGGATTGGGACAATCGCAATGTGGCGGTGCTGTTCGGCGACGGCGCGGCAGCCATGGTGTTGCAGGAATCGCAGATAGAAACCGGAGTCATCGCCGAGAAGCTTCAATGCTACGCGGACGCCCGGCACATCCTGCGGGTGCGCGGCATGGGGACCATGTACGCCAATCTGGGCGTTCGCTTCGGGCAGACCACTTGGGATTTCGACGGCCAGGAAATCTTTCGCAAGGCCGTGCAAGGGATGAGCGAGGCGAGTCTCGACGTGATGCGGCGTGCCGGTGTCACCATGGAGGACATCGGGCTCGTCGTCCCCCATCAAGCGAATCTGCGCATCATCGATGCCGTTGCCAAGCGCGCCGGCGCAGGCCCCGACAAAGTGTTCCTGACGGTGCAGAAGTACGGCAACATGAGTTCAGCCACGGCGCCCGTCGCCCTGGTTGAAGCGGTGGAGGAAGGCCGCGTGGCGCCCAACAGCCTGCTGCTGATGCCGGCGTTCGGCGGCGGCCTCACCCTGTCAGCCCATCTCATTCGCTGGGGGGAACGCACCAAGCCGCTTCAGTTGAGCGATGCCGATCTGCCGCCGACCAGTAAGACGGCGCTCGAGATCGTGAATGAGATCCGCGCGCAAAAGAAACTCGGCGAGGCCGAAACGAGCCGCTTCCAGACGCTAAGCTTTCCGGAGAACCGGGTCGACTAGGCGGCGCGCGCAAAAAGCTGCCGAACGGACCGCGGTATGCCTCAAAATGGAACGGAGTCACCAAAACCCAGGGGGAATTCCATGACTGAATTGACCGATGGCGTAAGCCGGCGCGATTTCGTCCAAGCCACACTGTCGGGCGCAGTATTGATGAGCGCCTCGGCTGCAGTGTTGGCGGCGGCCGGCGGTGATCCCAACAAAGCCACGGTACTGGCACAAATTCCAAAAATGCACGCCGAAAACCTGAAGCGATTGCAGGATTGGATTGCGCTGCCCTCCATCGCTGCCGAGAACCGCAACTATCCGCAAGGCGCCGACTACATGGCAAAACTGGCCGAACAGGCCGGATTCACCGGCGTGAAAATCATACCGACCTCAGGCAAGCCGGGCGTGTTCGGCCGCCTGGACTCGGGTGCCAAAACGACCGTCGCGGTCTATTTCATGTATGACGTGAAGCAGTTCGTTCCGGAAGAATGGAGTTCGCCGCCGCTCGCAGGCCGGCTGGTGGAAAAGACAGGCTTAGGCACGGTGTGCATGGGACGCGGCGCCGTGAATCAAAAAGGTCCGCAGAATTCTTTTTTGAGCGCCCTCATGGCGTTCAAGGCCACGCGCAAGAAATTGCCGGTCAATCTCGTGCTGGTCTGCGAAGGCGAAGAGGAAATCGCCTCGCCGCACTTTGGTGAGATCGTAAATAGTCCCGACGTCTTTCCGCACGTGAAGGGCTGCGTCGGCGTGATGTTGCCGGATGCCAGTCAGGGGCTCGATGGCAGCGTGCAAGTGGCCGCGGGCGCCAAGGGCGTGGTCGAACTGGAATTGGTGTCGAGCGGCGAAGCCTGGGGCCGTGGACCGAAGAAGGACATCCACTCCAGCTTGGAAGCACAAGTCGACTCACCCTCCTGGCACTTGGTGCAGGCGCTCAACACGCTGGTGGAAAAGGACGGCCACACGCCTGCGGTGGAAGGCTTCTTCGAGAGGGTCAAACCGCTGTCCGATACCCAAAAGAAAATGGTGTTGGCGTATGCGAAGGCAGTGCCGGAAGGCACGATGAAAACCGAATTTGGCGTGGATCATTGGGTGCACGATCTGGACTGGCAAGACTCGCTGCTGCGCCTGTTCTCACAGCCCACGATCAACATCGAAGGCCTGGTCGGTGGTTACACAGGGCCTGGCGGCAAGACCGTGCTGCCTCACAAGGCGGTGGCGAAAATCGACATGCGCCTGGTGCCCGACATGACGGCGGCTGACACGCTGGCAAAGCTCAAAGCGCACCTTGCCAAGCACGGCTTCGGAGACATCGAGGTCAACATGAGCGGCGGTTACGATCCCACTCAGACGGATCCGGACAGTAAATTCTTCAAGGCTGTGGTCGCGACCTTTCGCAAACTGGGTTCCCCGCCACTGGTGGTGCCGCGCAATCCCGGATCGTGGCCTGGCTACCGCTTCACCAGTCCGCCGTTGAGTCTTCCCACCGCGGATTTTGGCTTGGGTCACGGCACCGGCGCGCATGCACCCGACGAGTATTACTTGATCGACTCGAAAAATCCCGCGATCAAAGGGTTGGACGGTGCTGCCGCTTCATTCGTCGAGTTCTTGTACGCGATCGCGTGATGAATGACACGCATGCCCGTCTCGACACCGCACTGTCTGACGCTGACCTGCTCACCTGTATGCGGGTGCTGCGCGCGATCGCGGCCGACCGTTCGCGCCTCACGCGCCTGAGCCAAGAGCAGCGGCGCGAACTGCTGATGCTGGCCGGCCTCGTCACCAAGCCGGAGCGGCACGAGGTCTCGAGAATGCTCAAAGGATTCCGCCGCGCCAAGCGGGAAGTCGTCAAGGAACATGACCGCAGCCTCATAGAGCGGGCGGGTCTGCGCGTACAGCGGCGCGCAAAAGTGTATGCGCCGCTCTGGCTGGAGCGCCCGAAATCCGAAGCTGCCGATGTTCGTGCCGAGCTCAGAGAGGAGCGCAACTGCTACGTCTGCAAGCAGTCCTTCACCATCATGCACCGATACTACGATTCGATGTGCGATGTCTGCGGCGAGTTCAACTATGCCAAGCGCGAGCAGACGGCCGACCTTCACGGGCACTACGCGCTCATTACCGGCGCTCGTGTCAAGATCGGCTTTCAGGCATCTCTAAAACTACTGCGAGCCGGCGCGCATGTCATCGTGACCACACGCTTTCCCGTCGATGCCATCGAGCGGTATTCGAAGGAAGCGGACTTCGATAGCTTGCGTGCGCGGCTGCAGATTCATGGACTCGATCTGCGGCACACACCCAGCGTCGAATTGTTCACGCAGTTCCTGCTCGAGCGACTGCCGCGGCTCGACTACATTTTGAACAATGCCTGTCAGACGGTGCGCCGCCCCGCCGGTTTTTTTCAGCACCTGCTCGATCGCGAGGCCGAGCCGCTCGCCGCGCTGCCTGAACCGTGGCGCGCATCGCTCGCAAGCCATGACGAGTTGCGTCGGCGCCTCGAGGGGACGCAGCCGAGTGGTCACGGCGCATTGGCCGCAGCCACGCTGCGTCAGCACGGCGAGGGACTTCTGCACAGCGCGGCGCTGTCGCAGCGGCGCTATCTCGATGAGGACTATCATGGCGGCGAAGCCTTGTTTCCGGCCGATCGGTACGACGAGGATTTGCAGCAAGTCGACTTGCGCGAGGTCAACAGCTGGCGATTGCGCATGCACCAAGTGAAGACGCCGGAATTGCTCGAAGTGCAGCTGGTGAATGCCATCGCGCCCTACGTGCTGAATGCGCGACTGAAGCCGCTCATGCTGCGCACGCCGGGGCGCCACAAGCACGTCGTCAACGTCAGTGCGGTGGAGGGCCAGTTCTATCGCACCACCAAGACTGACAAACACCCGCATACCAACATGGCGAAAGCGGCGCTCAATATGATGACACGCACCAGCGCAGCGGATTTCGTCAAGGATGGCATTCACATGAACGCGGTCGATACCGGCTGGGTAACCGATGAGGATCCGGCCGCGCATGCCGCGCGCAAGGCAAATTTGGGCTTCGCGCCGCCGCTCGACATCATCGACGGCGCCGCGCGCATCGTCGATCCGCTTTTCACCGGCCACCTCACCGGCGAGCATGTATGGGGACAGTTTTTGAAAGACTACAAGCCGGCGCCATGGTGATCGGCGATCGCTGCGCCACGGGCGCGATTGTCGCATCGCTCCTGCTATCAGCCTGCGCTGCGCACCACGGCTCTCCGCAAAACCCACAGGCGCCCGCCGTGCAGAGTTCTGGCACGGTCGCTCCCGAACAACCTGCGGTTCCCGTGCCGGCCCCGCCCTCTCCCGCGTCTGCGCCAACGACAGCTTCACCGACGAGAGCTTCGCCTGGCACGAGCTCCAGCCGTCCGGTTGCAAAACCCAACGACTCTGCCGGCGCGGCCGTGCCCAAGCGTGCGACACGCGCCCCCGCGCCGGTAGCGAAGCCATTGCCGCCCGAGTCGTCCAAGGCACCGACACTCGATTTGGGTTCACTCGAACAGCGGCTGAAAGACACCAAAGCGATTGGGGTCTTCACAAAACTCTCATTGAAGAACCAGGTAGACGACCTGCTCGGCCAGCTGCGTGCATTTCACAGCGGATCGTCCAAGACGCCGCAGACCCAGCTGCGGCAGAAATTTGATACGCTGATAATTAAGGTACTGACGCTGCTTCAGGACGGCGATCCGCAGCTCGCCTCGGCAATCGCCTCGTCGCGAGAAGCCCTGTGGGGAATACTGATGGATCCCAAGAAATTTTCACAAATAGGTTGAATCGAAGGAGTCACTGTGAACGTGCGAATATTCAGTCTCATATTAGTACTGCTGCTCTTGAGCACCGCGCGTTTGGCGGTGGCAGCCGGCCTGTCGAACGGCCAAGATTTGCAGGCGACCATCGTGCTCAACGGGCAACCCTGCGACCAGGTTGTCGACGTGAAACGCAATGCAGACAGCGATTACATCGCCACGTGTAAAGATGGCAATCGCTATCGTGTCTTCGTCAATCCTCAGGGACGAGTGATCGTCCAGAAGTTATAGCGCGTTACCTCTATATCGCGGCCAACGCGGCGCCTCGAGCCGCTGCTAGTAAGCGGTACTTTTAAAGGATTCGAAGCGATTCAAAGCGGTGTTTTTGCGCACGCCTTGAGCAGGAAATACCTGTCCGTTGGCGGTGATGTAGACGCCGGCCGGCAGAACTTGGACCGCGCCGACGGCCAACCCTAAGTTGAACGCCGCATCGCTGTCGGCAAAGCGCGCCGGCTGCAAGGCGCCGGTCAGCACGATGGTTTTGCCGGCGAGTCCCTCGAGCTCGCGCGCGGTTTCGACCATGGTATCGGTGCCGTGAGTCACGATGATGCGTGTCGCCTCAGAGGCGCCGACGGCTTCGCGAACGGCGATTCGATCCGCCGGGGTCATTTCCAGACTATCTTTGCGCAGCAGTTCTACGATGGAGATCTCCGCTGTCACGCGGCCCTGCTCCAAGATATGACGGACCATGGGCGCACCGACTTCGTAGCCGCCCTTGGCATCAAAGTACACTTTATCGATCGTGCCGCCCGCCGTGAAGATCGCAATCTGCATGGAGTCACATTATATAGGTCGCGCCCACAAAGATCCGGTCTCGTGCCGAGGGCCTGCTGACGATAGAATTAGCGGATGAAAAATCAAAAGCTCATGACGATCGCCGAACAATCGAATTACCGAGAGACCGGGCGTCTGGAGGAAGTCGAGCGCTTGTGCGGTGAATTTGCACGCTCGTGGCCCGAGGCCGTGCGCTCCTTCGAGTTCGGACGGTCCGCGGAAGGTCGCATCATGCGCGCACTGCTGATTTCGCGATCCGGCGCACTGACCCGCGCGGATCTGCGCGCCAAAGCCATCCCGCTGCTCATGGTTCAGGGCGGCATCCATCCGGGAGAAAGCGACGGTAAGGATGCGGGCTTAGCCACGCTACGGGATTTGCTAAGCGGTTCTGCGTCGGACCCATTGCTCGCCCGGATTGCGGTGCTGTTTGTTCCCGCCTTCAATACGGACGGTCACGAGCGAGTCGGGCGCTGGAATCGTCCCAATCAGAACGGTCCCATCGAGACAGGTTGGCGCACGACGGCGCAAAACATCAATCTGAATCGCGATTACATGAAAGCGGACACGCCCGAAATGCGCGCCATGTTGCGCCTCATCGCCGCCTGGGATCCGCTGGTGTGCGCCGACCTGCACGTCACCGACGGAGCGGACTTCGAGCCCGATATCTCGCTCCAAGTCGAGCCACTCAATCAAGGCGATGCGATCTTGCGGCGCAGTGGACGGCAGATGCGGGACGCACTCATTGCGCGGCTCACCGAACTCGGTTCCATGGCCCTCGATTTTTATCCGGATTTGACCAGCACCGACGACCCGGCTTCCGGGTTTGCATTGACGGTGTATTCGCCGCGCTTTTCGACCGGGTATTTCCCACAGCGCAATCGCTTCACCGTGTTGGTCGAAACGCATTCCTGGAAGGACTACGCACATCGGGTGCGAGTGATGCGCAACACCGTCATCAGCTTGGCCGAATTGGTCGCCGCGCACGGCAGCACCTGGCTTGATCTTGCGCATCAGGCCGATCAGGAGGCGATGAAACTCGGCGGCACGGAGATCCCACTCGACTTCACATCGAGTTGGCGCGAGCCTGCACAGGCCGGCGGCGCGACGATCGAGCGGGATGCGGCGGCGAACGCTCGCATGATCGACTTTAAAGGCTATGCATACACGCGAACACCATCGGCGATTTCCGGAGGCCTCGTCACGACCTACGATCCGAAGACGCCGCAAATCTGGCGCGTCCCGCTTCGCGACCAGGTCAGCGCTTCACTCAGCGTCACCGTGCCGGTCGGCGGGTATGTCGTCCCCGCGGCCTTCGCGGCAGACATCGCCCCCAGGCTTGACGCTCATGGCATTGCCTTCACACTCCTACGCAATGCCGCGGAGAAAGCCAGCGCGCAGGGGTTTCGTGCCACTCAGGTGAGGTTCTCCGCAGTGCCGTTCGAGGGACGCATGCGCGCGCAGCTTACCGGCACTTGGAGCAATGAGACGTATCAGTCGCAGGAAGGCGCGCTGTTCGTACCCACCGCGCAGCCCTTGGCTCGGCTGGTCGTGGCGCTCTTCGAGCCGCAGGCGCCGGACTCCTTTGCCGCGTGGGGGTTATTCAATGCCTGCTTCGAACAGAAGGAACAGATGGAGCCGTATGTGGCCGAACAGATTGCGCGAGAAATGTTCGACACGGATTCGCACCTCGCTGCCGAATTCTCGAGCAAGTGCGCGCGGGATACTGAATTCGCCAAAAATCCCGTCGCGCGCTTGGAATTCTTTTTACGCCGCCATGCGTCGTGGGACACGCGCTACAACTTATATCCTGTGCTGCGGATGCAGGTCACTTTGGCATAAGGCTTGCCCCCAAGGATGAAAGGGGTGCAATATCTGTTCGGTTACGTAACCAAGTGACGCTTGCTGGCGTCTACTCTGGATAGACAGCGATGCTGTCTGCAACCGAGTCTGCGACGTGCTCCTTGGTGATGACGCCGGCGACGTCGCTGCCGCGCGGAATTCCCTTGCCGCGCACCACAACTGCCATGATGGCCTTCTTGCGCCACATGCGGCGGATGACTTCATACGCGGTCACCTCCTCGCCTACCACCGTGAAATTTCTGCTGGCGACGTCGCGCAAGCTCACACCGGTTCTTGCACTCTCCAATCCGCGGCTCAAGCCCGTGTTGACCCGGATCACGCCGAAGAGATGTTCGTTTTCCGTAACGACGACATGGCGCAGACGTCCTGCATGTCCGGGTTGGCGCAGATAGTCGTCAAAACTCGACTCTGCCGGAAGTACCTGAATATCCGTGTCCATTACTTCTCGCGCCGTGCGCACCAGGAACATGTTGGCGTGCCGCGCCTTAGGGATGGATCGACCGCGGCGCACCAGCTTCAAGGTGTAAATGGTTTCGCGCGACAGCACGCGCCGTGCGCCGACGCTCATTGCCACAGCGACGATCATGGGCATGATAATGCTGTAGTCGAGGGTCATTTCGAAGATCATGGTGACGGCAGTCATCACGGCGCCGGTTCCGCCGCCGACCATGGCCCCCATGCCGACGATGGCAAAAGCAGGAACGCTGAGTGGGATTGGCAGTCCTGCAGTGTTCAGGAGGGCCGCAAAACCGCCGCCAAGCGCGGCGCCCATGAACAAAGACGGCGAGAAAATGCCGCCCGATGACCCCGATCCGAGGCTGAGTGAAGTCGCAAAGACCTTGCAGAAAAACAGCAACCCCAGCAACCAAGATGTTGAAAGCTGCCCAGCCAAGATGGCCTGGACCGTGGCGTAGCCCACGCCGCCGACATAGTACTGGCCTAAGGCGCGCAACAGCGCGTACATGAGCAGCCCGAGGATTAGCATGCCTAGCATATGGCGCAGATACCGATTCTCGATCCGATCAAAAATATCCTCAGCCATGTGCAACGCGCGGATGAAACCCGCCGCCGCGATGCCGGTCACGCCCCCTAAAACGGCGAAGAGTACGAGTACTATCAATGCGCTCGAATTAATGGGCATTGCTTGAATGGTCGGCACGTGGAAGGCAGGGGTATCGCCGAAGAACCACCGGCCCACGAACGTAGCCGTACCGGTCGCGATCGCGACGGGCAGAAATGTCTCGGCGCTCACCTCAGGGAGCATCAACTCAATCGCAAACATCACACCGCCGATGGGCGTATTGAAGGTCGCTGCGATTCCCGCACCAGCGCCGGCAGCGACCAAAGCGATTCGCTGACCTACCGGCATGCGGATGATTTGCCCGAGCGTGGAACCGAACGCTGATCCGATCTGGATGATCGGACCTTCCCGGCCCACGGAGGATCCGCTGCCGATCGCGATCGCTGAGGCCAGCGACTTGACCAACGCTACGACCGGCCGGATTAGGCCGCCCTTATAGAAAATGGCGTCCATCACCTCGGGGACGCCGTGCCCCTTGGCCTCGGGCGCAAAGTTCGTCACCAGAAACGTGACGGCGATGGCGCCTAGCACTGGGACCAAAATGACGATCGCACCCAAGTGCGCAGGCGCGGTAAAAACATTGGCGTCGTAATGCACGCTTACGTGACCGTTGAACAGCAGATTGTGAACGAAGCCGATCAGATCACGGAACAACACGGCGCCGATTCCCGTGACGACGCCCAAACCCAGCGCCAACAACGAAAGTTGCGCCAGCCCCATCCGGTCGATCGGCGATGTATCAGCTGCAATCAGGGTAATCCGCTCGCATGAGAAATTCTTGAAAAGCTCATCCGGTTATATTTCACGAGATACAACGCGGACCCAAAAACCCGCGGCACATTGTATCTGAACAAATACGACGAGCGACTGCGAAGCTCCATTTTACGAGATCTTTTCCGCGCGCTGCAAAATCTTTTTCGAAAGCTGCTTTCGGCCGGCATTTTCGTTACGGGGAGACTTCGTGATCACATGCGCAGTGATGTCCGTCAGTCGTTGCGCACCGAGTCACCCGATCTCGCGCTCGAGCATCCGGTACTGTTTGATCAGGCTCGCTCCGAAGCTCCCAACCCCTGCGCCGCCGGTAGTGGATTTGATCGCCTCTAGCAAGGCGATCTTGCCACGGCCTACGTTGACGTTTTCGGCGAAATCGATTCGGATACGAATAGCGGGCGTCATCGCACTTCTTCCGCTGGTGCCTCGTCGGCACCATCATACTGGGTTCCCGAAGTCGCTCGCGATGCGGTAGGATCTCGGATCCCCGATAGTCCGCGGAGTCATCATGGCGACTACTTTTCTTTTGAACGGCAAGAGCACAACGCTTGATGTGGACCCGAACATGCCGCTGCTCTGGGCTATCCGCGAGGCCGCCGGCCTGCACGGCACCAAATTCGGTTGCGGCATGGCCATGTGCGGTGCCTGCACGGTGCACCTCGATGGTCAGGCCATCCGTTCCTGCGTCATGCCGCTGTCGGCCGTGGCCGGTCGTCAAGTGATCACGATCGAGGGATTGCAGAGCAAACAGGCCAAGGCGGTGCAGGCCGCATGGATCGATCTTCAGGTTCCTCAATGCGGCTATTGCCAATCCGGGCAGATCATGTCGGCGACCGCACTGCTCGAGAAGAATGCCGCGCCGACCGATGATGATATCGACGGCGCCATGAGCGGCAACATTTGTCGTTGCGCCACCTATCCGCGCATCCGCGCTGCGATTCACGCCGCCGCGCAATCTACGAAGGCATAAGCACCATGAGCAGCCACACATCGCCTACGCTTAAACTCGAACGGCGTGCATTCTTGAAAGGCGCCGGCGCGGCCACTGTCACGGCACTTACCATTGGCTTCGAATGGACCGGCTCGACGCGGCGAGCGATGGCGCTTGCGGGGGCGGCAACCGCCAATGCTGCACCTTTCGCGCCCAATGCCTTTGTCAGAATCAGCACCGACAACAGTATTACGATTATTTCCAAGCACATCGAAATGGGCCAAGGCTCCTATACGGGTCTCGCGACCGTCCTGGCCGAAGAGCTCGATGCCGACTGGTCGCAGGTGCGCGTTGAGAGTGCCCCGGCCGATGCGACGCGCTACGCCAATTTAGCCTTCGGCAAGATTCAAGGAACCGGCGGCAGCTCGGCGATCGCCAATTCCTGGCCGCAGTTGCGCGATGCCGGGGCCAAGGCACGTGCGATGTTGCTCACAGCCGCATCCAACGAGTGGCATGTGCCGGTCGCGGAACTCAGCGTCGATAAGAGCGTGATCTCGCACGCCGCCAGCAAGCGCCAGGCCAGCTTCGGTTCGCTGGTGAAAAAAGCCTCGGTCTTGCCGGTGCCTGAAACCGTGCAGCTCAAGGATCCGAAGGATTTCAAGCTCATCGGTCACTCGGCGGCGCGGGTCGACGTCGCCGCGAAATGCAACGGCACGGCACAATTCACCATCGATGTCGAGATGCCGGGCCTGCTGGTTGCGCTGCTGAAACGTTCGCCGCTGTTTGGCGGTACGGTGAAATCTTTCGATGATGCCGCAACGCGGCAGGTACCCGGTGTCGTCAAGGTCGTGCAGGTGCCAGGCGGCGTTGCCGTGGTCGCAAAGAGTTTCTGGGCCGCCAAGCTGGGGCGTGATGCGCTGAAAGTCGAGTGGGATGATTCGCAGGCTGAGAAGCGCAGTTCCGCTGCGATAATGGACGAGTATCGGCGCCTCGCCGACCAGCCGGCACTCCCCGCGCGCAAGCAAGGCGACGCCAAGAAAGCGCTCGGCGAAGCAACTCGCAAAATTACCGCCAGCTACGAATTTCCGTATCTGGCACACGCGCCAATGGAACCGCTCGATGCCGTGGTCAAGTTGGATGCCAAGACTTGTGAAATCTGGGCCGGCGATCAATTTCAAACCATCGATCAGGCAAATGCCGCGCATGTGGCCGGCTTAGATCCCAGCCAGGTGAGCATTCATACGCTGTATGCCGGCGGCAGCTTCGGCCGGCGCGCCAACACAATTTCGGATTATATTGTCGAGGCCGTTTCGATTGCCAAGGCGTACGGCGCGGACGGCACGCCGATCAAGCTGCAGTGGACACGCGAGGATGATATCCACGGCGGCTTGTATCGCCCCATGTACTTCCACAAGCTCGAAGCGGGGTTGAATGCCCAAAACGAACTCACGGGGTGGCACCACGTGATCGTCGGCCAGTCCATCATGGCCGGTACGATTTTCGCTGCCGGCATCAAGGACGGCATTGACGCAACTTCGGTGGAGGGCGCGGCCAATATCGCCTACGCCATCCCCAATATCGCGGTCGACTTATCGACTACCAAGGCCGGCGTGCCGGTGCTGTGGTGGCGCGTGGTGGGCAGTTCGCATACGAGCTTTGCCGTCGAGGCCTTCATCGATGAAGTCGCGCACGCCGCTGGAGCCGATCCCTTCACATTCCGCCGCAAGCTGCTTGAACACGAACCGCGCATGAAGGCCGTGCTGGAACTCGTCGCCGAGAAAGCCGGCTGGAGCTCAGCACCCCTAACGAAGGGCAGGGGTCGCGGCATCGCGGTGTGCGAGGCGTTTAAGTCTTTTGTCGCGCAAGTGGCGGAGGTGAGCGTCGATGATGCGGGGCGCATCCGGGTCGAGCGCGTGGTGTGCGCGGTCGATTGCGGCACGGCAGTCAATCCGGACATCATCAAGGCGCAAATGGAAGGCGGTATCGGTTTCGGCTTAGGTGCCGCCCTGTACGGCGCGATCACGCTGAAAAACGGCCACGTTGAACAAAGCAACTTCAACAACTATCGCGTGTTGCGCATGAATGAGTCGCCGAAGATCGAGGTCTACATCGTGCCCTCCACCGAGAAGCCGACCGGCGTGGGCGAGCCTGGCGTAGCACCTATCGGACCCGCCGTTGCCAATGCGGTCTTTGCTGCCACGGGCAAGCGCGTGTATGCGTTCCCCTTCTCCAAAAGCGACAGTATCAGGAGCTAGCGACTCATGAATGCCACGCCCTCCAAAAAAACGCGGCCGATCTTTTGGATTCTCGCAGCGATCATCGTCGTTGTGATCCTGCTCGCGGCCTATCTAGTTCTCGGCCCCGGTCCCACCGCTTTCGCGGGCGGCAAGCGCGTCGCGCTCGCGGCCTACACGGCGGGAAATCCCAGCGGCGTGCCGGAGGAACTGAAATCCGCGACTGAGATTGAAAAGGGCGAGTATTTGACCCGCGCCGCAGATTGCGTGGCCTGCCACACCGCCAAGGACGGGGCGCCGTTTGCCGGCGGCCACGCATTCGTGTTGCCGTTCGGCACGATTTATTCGACCAACATCACGCCCGACAAAGACACCGGCATCGGCGGCTATAGCGATACGAATTTCCTCGATGCCATGCATAAGGGCGTCGGCCGCAATAACACCAAGCTCTACCCAGCGATGCCCTATGACAGCTACACCTACATGTCTGATGCCGATGCGCTGGCGATCAAGGCTTACCTCTTTACTTTAAAACCCTTGCACGCGCCCACGCCGCAAAACACCTTGAGATTTCCTTTCAACCAACGCGCCCTCATGAGCCTCTGGTCGGCCTTCTTCAATCCTGACCGCCGCTTCGAGCCGAATGCAGATCGCAGCCCTGAATGGAATCGCGGCGCCTATCTCGCCGAAGCGATGACGCATTGCGGCGCGTGCCATACGCCGCGCAATCTGGCATTTGCGCTCAATAATCGGCAAAAATTTGCAGGTGCCGTTCAATCTGGCTGGCGTGCCTACAACATCACGCCTGATCATGCCAGCGGCGTCGGATCGTGGAGCGATGCGGACCTGGCGCACTATCTGTCGGTCGGACACGCGCAGGGCCGCGGCACCGCCGCAGGCCCGATGGGTGAAGCGGTCGATGAAAGCCTCAGCTACCTTACGGCGAGCGATGTCGCTGCCATCGTTGCGTACTTACGCACGGTGCCGGGCATCTCGAGTTCCGACTTGCCGGAGTCGAAACAAACTCCGGCGCCGGCGCTGCTGGCGGACAACGCGCCCTCGGCGAGCGAGTCGTACGGCAAGGCGGTCTATGAAGGCGCCTGCGCCGGCTGTCATGGCTGGAGCGGTGTAAGCCCGGTCATTCCGTTTGCAACACTGACCGGTACGCGCGGCGTCAATGATCCGACCGCCACCAATGTGGCACAGGTAATCATCGGCGGCGGCCAGCGTCACGTTGCGGGTGATTCGAACAATATGCCGGCTTTTGGCAGCACCTATTCGGACGCGGAGATTGCCAGCGTCGCGAATTACGTCACGGCTCGCTTCGGTGCCAAAGGATCGGACTTGACCCCGGCAAAAGTGGCTAAGCTGCGCACCGAGAATTGATCTACGCACACAGGTTTGGCGCGCAGCAGGCGCACTTCGGTGCGTTCAGATCCCGACGCTGGCGGTGCCGTTAGCCTTTGCGCCAGGCGGTTCCCGCGCAACCATGCTCTCAAAGAGCGCGGTGGTCCTTCGAATCAGGGCGTCGAGCATCGTCAGCGCCCTGCTTGCCAACGCGGAGATCTCCGGGTCTTTGATTTGCTGGCCCCGCCTAAACAGCATTATGGCACGCTGCTGGCCTTCCACCATCCGGTCGGTATATGCCGAGTCAAAATCTAGCCCGGATTTTTCGCGCATGTGCTCGACCAGGTTGTCGTGTAGCTCGTCAAGACCAGTGGGGAGCGGCAAATTTCTGCGCGCCGCAACTCTGGCGATATCGCAGAGCATCCTTTCGTAGTCCCCTACCAAACTGTGAGCAAACTTGCGCACGAACTCGGTATTGCCTTGTTCAGCTGCTAATTGCCCGATCTGCAGTTCCGTCATGCATTCAAAACTCGCGCTCGCAATGAAGGCACGGGGTTCGATGCTTTCGAGAACAATGTGTTGGCGCCTCATTAGGTACCGAGTGTCGGGCATTTGCCGTCGTGCCAACACCCCCCGATAGCGATTTAGTCTTGTAGGATGGACGAAGAGACAGCGTCAGACAACGACCCATGACGCTCGCAAATCTAGGTCAACGGCTGTACGCGCACATCGACTTTGAGCTTATGTCGGCCGCCGCCGACCATCATGCCGCGCAGCGGCGAGACATCGCCGAAGTCGCGGCCCCAAGCCAACGTGACGTGATCCTCGCCCACCATGCAGTCGTTGGTCGGGTCGAAATCCAACCAACCGAGCGGCGGGCAATAGACGGAGACCCAAGCATGCGAGGCATCCCCGCCGATCGCAACTTCGCCCCCCTTGCGCACGGTCCGGATATAGCCGCTGACATAGCGGGCAGCAAGCCCGGATGAACGTACGCATCCGATCATGAAATGCGCAAAATCCTGGCAAACGCCGCGGCGGCTCTTGAGCACCTCCACAATGGAAGTTCCATTGGTCGTGGATCCGGGAACGTACTTGAACTCGCGGTAGACCTTGCGCATCAGTGCCTGGCAGGCCGCGGCAACCGGGCGTCCCGGCGCAAAGCACTCTTTGGCGTAATCCTCGAATGCAAGCTTGAGCGGTACGTGACTGGATCGCATTCGGAATCGGCACGCATCGAGATCGGCTGGCGCCACCGCAGCGGCGTGATAGCTCAAGCGGCTGCGAAGTCCATCCCAAGGCTCCGCCGCATCGAGCGATTCGGCGTTGCGCGGAAAAATCTCCACCTGCATTTCTGCGATCACGCTGAGACGTTGATGCGCGCGATCGTACTCGAGGCGTGCAATTGCATTGCCGAAGACATCGACATCCTCGCGGCTCGAGCTCGGTTGCGGATCGAGCGTCAGCGCATGCATGAGACAACGCTGAAATGCAAACTCGCGCGGCTTCAAATGCAACAGATGATGCGAATGCACCACGTCGCCACCGTACTCGTACAACGTCGTGTGCCGCACCGCATAACGCGTCATGCGGACACCGCGCGCAACTCGAAATCGATGTGCGAGAAATGTTGCGAGGTGAGCTGCTCGGAGAGCTGCACGGAAGCCAACTTCAGCTCCTTAAGATGCTGCGACAGGACGTGCTGCGAAGCTAGTGTCGCGTCGGCGTCGGCGGGCATTGCGTACTTGAGCGCCACCAAATTTGAGACCGCATCGTAGAGCGTTTCCTGCGGCTTCGCGCCCAAGGACTCCGCGACTTCGATTAGCAGCGTGTTGATGGCGCGCCATTGGAATGCCAGGGCGCGCGGATTTTTCTCATCGTAGACGAGAATGTCGATGGTCGTGTCCCACACAGGCGGTGCACGGTAGCGGGTTCGATAGGTAATGGCGCTGTCGCCAATCTCCAGCAGCCATTCGAGTTCCTGGCGCAGCGGCGATCCCAGGCCTAGCAGGCGCCGGGAAATCAAATCGGCGAGAAATTGCAGGCGTTCCAGACGGCGGCCGATCATCATGAGGCGCCACCCATCGTCCTGTGTCATATCATCGAGCGCGAATCCTGCGATGGCTGCCAAGGACAGCAGCAGGCTATCCAGCGTTTCCCGGGCGTCGCTGCGCGCGGCCTCGGCGCGCTTGAAGTCGCGTTGCAGCACGGTGAGCGCGCGCCAGTTCTCCCCCGATAGGCTGCCTCGCACCTGCGCCGCGCATTCGCCCAGGCGTTCGATGTCGCCGCTTAAGGTGAAGCGTTTCTCGGGATCGAAAACCGCTGTCGAGCCAAAATGCTTGCAAATCTCCATGGCCTGCGAGCGGAACGGCAGATTGCGCCGCAGGCCCAAGGTGGCACGCAGCAAGCGTGTTTTGTAATCGCAACGCTCAGCGTAGCGGCCCATCCAAAAGAGGTTTTCAACCAGGGTCGAGGGCAGATCATGGTGGCGGTGCGGCGCGCGATCGGCCCGGGCGATGGGCGCGGTTGCCTCTTCGGATGCCTCCTCGGTATCGCACAACACCCAGATGTCCTTGCTGCCGCCGCCGCGCTGCATCGAGACGATCTCGGCATGGGCATCCGAAGCGAAGCGCGCCAGGCCGCCCGGCAGCACGCGGTAGCCGTTCGGGGTCGCAATTGCGTAGACGCGGATGCCGAGGGCGCGCGCTGAGAATGCAGCGGCATTTTTTGTGTACCACACCGGTGCCTGGGAAAAGGCCAGGTGCTCCTGGGCAACAAAGGCGTGCGGCCGCGCACGCATGCGCGCGATCAGCGCGTCGCGTTCATCGGCATTCAGATCGCTGCCAAACACAGCGCCGAGCTTCTGGTTGGGAAATGCCGGTTTGATCACTAGGTTGGAAAGACTGGCGATCACGGCTTCAAATGCCGGTTTCTCCCCGCACCACCAGCTCGCCACCGAAGGCAGATGCAGTTTCTCGCCGATCAGCTGCTCGGCAATGGCCGGGAGAAAACCCATCCAAGCCGCCGATTCGAGCACACCGCTGCCCAAGGCATTCGCCATGGCGACGTTGCCTTTGCGGATGGCTGCGAGCAACCCGGGGACGCCGAGCGCCGAGTCGGCGCGCAACTCCACCGGATCGCAGAAATCGTCATCCAGCCTGCGCAGAATGCTGTGCACCCTTCTTAGGCCCGACAGCGTTTTTAAGAATACCTTCTCGGCGCGCACGGTGAGGTCGTGCCCCTCGACTAAGGGGAAGCCTAACTGCCGCGCAAGATACGCATGCTCGAAGTAGGTTTCGTTGAATGATCCGGGTGTGAGCACCACGGCCAACGGCTCCTGGTCGGCGTCGACCAACAACTCATCGCGCAGCGCTGCGAAGAAGCTGCCGAGGGGCCGCACGTCCATCGATTGCGCCAGATGCGGGAATGCACGGCGCACGATCTGGCGATTTTCGAGAGCGTAGCCGGGCCCCGAGGGTCCCTGGGTGCGATCCGCGATGACCCACCAACGCCCATCCGCAGAGCGCGCCAAATCAGCGGCGTAAAGCGACAACCAGCGATCGCCGGGCAACTTGATGCCGCAGCAGGCCCACAAGAAATTGGGGTGGCCGAACGGTATCTCCGGCGGGAGGGCGCCGCGCGATAAGAGGTCCTGTTTTCCATAAAGATCGACCAACACGGCGTTCAAAAGCCGTGCGCGCTGCGCGACGCCTGCCTCGATCGTCTGCCACTCCTGTGCGGAAATCAGATACGGCAGCGGGTCGAGAATCCAGGGCCGGTCGCGACCCTGCCTATCGGCATACACGTTGTAGGTGATGCCGTTCTCGACGATCATGCGCCGCGTGTATTCCGTGGCGCGCCGGGCGGCACGCGCGTCGTCCTCGAATATTCCCTCAACCAAGGTGTTCCAGTGGCCTCGAACGCGCCCTTCTGCGTCCAAAAGTTCGTCGTAGCGATGCGGGTCGCTGTGATAGTTCTCGAGTCTCGGATCTTTATCGATGATTGCGCAGGTCCAGCGTGAAGGGGAATTCCTCGCTCGCGACAGCCGGCTTGACGCTCATGCGGCCGGGCGTATGGCCGATCCTAAAAAATCGAGCGAGTCGCCTGCTTTCGGCCTCGAACGCATTGACCGGGAAGGTCTCGTGGCTACGGCCACCTGGATGAACCACATGATATCGAAAGCCACCTTCAGAACGCATCATCCAGGTGTCGACTATATCGAAAGTCAGCGGTGAATGAATGCCGATTGTCGGATGCAGTGCCGACCACGGTTGCCAAGCGCGATAGCGCACAGCGGCGACGAATTCCCCTTCGCGTCCCGTCGGCCGCATTGGAATCGTCCGGCCGTTGCATGTCACCGCATACCGATCCGGTGGCAAACCGCTGATCTTCACCTCGACGCGCTCGAGCGACGAATCGACATAACGGACCGCTCCGCCCGGCGCGCCCTCCTCTCCCATCACATGCCAAGGCTCGAGCGCCTGACGCAGTTCGAGCAACGCTCCCCGCAGCGCGATGTCGCCGAGCTTGGGGAAGCGAAACTCGAAGTGCGGCGCGAACCATTCGAGACTCATGCCGAAGCCTGCTTGATTTTGTTCCTGGATGACGTCCGAGAAATCCTCCAGAATGAAATGTGGCAGCAGAAACCGGTCATGCAGCTGAGTTCCCCAACGCATCAAGCGCGCCGGTGCGTACGGTTCGCGCCAAAATCGAGCCACGAACGATCGCAGCAGCAGCTGCTGCACCAGGCTCATGCGCGCGTGCGGCGGCATTTCAAAGGCGCGCATCTCGAGCAATCCCAGGCGACCGGTCGAGGTATCAGGCGAATACAACTTATCGATGCAGAATTCGGCGCGATGAGTGTTGCCGGTGACATCAATCAAGATATTGCGCAGCAACCGGTCCACGAGCCAGGGCGCCACATCGGCTCCCACCTTCGGGAATTGCTGAAACGCGATCTCAAGCTCGTACAGCGAATCGTTGCGCGCCTCGTCCACGCGCGGCGCCTGCGAGGTGGGGCCGATGAAAAGCCCCGAAAACAAGTACGACAGTGCAGGATGGTTGTGCCAATAGGAAATGAGGCTTCGCAGCAAATCGGGCCGCCGCAGAAACGGCGAGTCTTGCGGCGTGGCACCGCCCATCACGATGTGGTTGCCGCCACCAGTTCCCACGTGGCGCCCATCGACCATGAATTTCTCGGAGCGCAGGTTGCACGCTCGCGCGGTGTCATAGAGGTGCGTCGTCAGCCCCGACAGATCATCCCAGCTTGCGCTCGGTTGCACATTCACTTCGATGACGCCGGGATCAGGGGTCACTTTAAAGTTCACCAAGCGCGGATCCTGCGGCGGCTCGTAGCCTTCCACAACAACCGGTTGGTTCAGAGCCTTGCAGGCCGCCTCGACCGCGGCAATAATATGCAGGTAATCCTCGAGCGTGCGCGTCGGTGGCATGAAGACGTACAGCACGCCATTGCGCTGTTGCGCGCACAGCGAAGTTCGGATGACCTCGGTGGCGGCCTCGCTCTGCACCGCCGCATCGCAAGACGCAGCATCCGCGTCGCGCGTTTCAAGCCACTCTGCATGCGGGGATAGCGCATCGAAATCCTGGGTCGGGTCGGGTGGATAGATGTGCGGAAAGTCGCCGGGGCTGACCGCGGGCAGCGAATCCAAGGGCAGGCGATAACCGATCGGCGAATCGCCGGGAACCAGATAGCAACGCTCGCTGCGCAAGAACCAACGGCTGCTTCGCCAGGAAGCGCCGTCGATTGGCCGGGCTATCGGCAGCACGTAGCCGACCGGTTCACCCAACTCGCCGCCGAATACGCGCGCGAGTCGCGCGCGCTCGATCGGATCAGCGAGTTGCGAATTCGACGCATCGACATTCGCGGCAAGCTTGCGCTCACGCAGCAGGTAATAAAATACATCCTCATAGGCGGCAAACACATAGCCCGACGCGACGTCCAAGCGCTCCGCTATCGCACGCAACAGCCGCGGCGCATTGGCCGCTGCGTCGGGATAACTGCGGGTCTCCTCGGCGATCAGCGCGCCGTCATTCCATATGGGCTCACCGTCTTTGCGCCAAAAGCAATTCAGTGACCAACGCGGCAACTGCTCGCCGGGGTACCACTTGCCCTGGCCGAAGTGCGCAAGCCCAAGGGGCGCGTAGCGATCTTTGAGTTTGCGGAACAATGCCGCTGCGATTTCTCTTTTGTTGCCGCCGAGCGCTTCGGTGTTCCACTCGGGCGCCAGCACATTCTCTCCCGAGACAAAAGTCGGTTCGCCGCCCATGGTGAGACGCACATCTGCGCTGCGCAGGGTCGCATCGAGCTGCTTTCCCAGCGAATCGATCGCAGTCCATTGCTCATCCGAATACGGCTTGGTAACCCGCGGCGCCTGCCACACGCGCTCGACCTTCATGGCGTATTCGAAGCTGGTCCGGCATTCATCCACCGCACCGCACAACGGCGCCGCCGACTGTGGATCGGGTGTGCAAGAAAGCGGAATGTGGCCTTCGCCGCTCAGCAGTCCCGAGGTCGGATCCAAACCAATCCAGCCCGCACCCGGCAAGTACACTTCGCACCAGGCGTGCAGGTCGGTGAAATCCTGGCTCGGGCCCGCGGGACCCTCCGCAGGTTTCGTATCGGCCACCAGCTGAATGAGATAACCCGACACGAAGCGCGCGGCCAGCCCCAGATGCCGCAGCAGTTGAACTAGCAGTTCGGCGGAGTCGCGGCACGAACCGGAGCGTTGCTTGAGCGTCTCTTCAGGCGACTGCACGCCAGCTTCCATCCGAATCACATAGCGCACATCGGCGGCGAGTCGGCCATTCAATTCCACCAGAAAATCGATGGTGGCGCGCGGCGTACGCGAGACACCGTCGAGATATTGGGCAAACAGGGGAGTCGCAGGTCCGCTCAACAAGAAGGGCGAAAGCTCGCGCGCCTCAATCGCCGCATAGCTGAACGGGAAACGCTGCGCGTAGGACTCCAGGAAAAAGTCGAACGGATTCTGAACCGCCATTTCCGCGATCAAATCCACTTCGACCTTAAGTTCTTGCGTCGGTTTCGGAAACACCACCCGAGCCAGATAGTTCGACTGCGGGTCCTGCTGCCAATTGATAAAGTGCTCGGCCGGCGTGATGTTGAGCGAGTAGGACAGAATGCGGGTACGGCAATGCGGCGCGGGACGCAAGCGAATGATCTGCGGCCCCAGATTGACCGGTCGATCGTAGCGGTAATGCATGACATGGTTGAGCGCTACATGAATCGACACTTAAATCTCTCCAATGGAAACCCTGCGCATTCTACGCGGATCAAATCTTGGCGCCCCGATACCCATCGATGGTGTTGTGGATGAAACGCAATTTGCGGATGGCCGGTGCGGACAGAACGAACGGATAGCTGTCGGGCAATCCCAAGCCGCGGCTGAAATTGTTCAACACGTACGTGAGTGACAGCCAAGACTCAATCATAGCGTCGATATCGCGGTAATGCGGATTGAGAGGATCGGTCGGTGGCTGCATGCGCGGCTCGTCGCTGCGTTGCGGCCGAAGGGCAAGGCCGGCCGCGCCCGCTGTCTCAAGCGCGTCGACCATGTGCAGATAGTGTGCCCAGGATTCGGCCCAGTCCTCCCAGGGATGCATGGTCGCATAGCCACTGATGAAATTGTGTTCCCAACCAGCCGGCGGCCCTTCGCCGTAGTGCCGCTCGAGCGCCTTCTGATAATCGGCGCGCTCATCGCCGAACAGAGTGCGGAACGCATCGACTTGAGGTCCGTTCGAAATCAGGCTATCCCAGAAATAGTGTCCGATCTCATGGCGAAAATGCCCCAAAAGAGTGCGATACGGCTGTTTTTGCAGCGTCCGCTCTTTCTCACGATGCACGTCGTCCGCCTCGGCAATATTGATGGTGATCAGTCCGTTGTCGTGCCCTGTAAGCACCCGCTTCGCATCGCCATCGCCCGATTCCTCCAGGAACTCAAACGCGAGGCCCGCGAGACCGTTCGCGCCCTTGGGTACGATCGGCAGCCGCAGGCCAAGCAATGTATAGAGCATGCGCCGTTTGGCGACTTCGAGCCGGAACCACGCCATTCGATTGCGTTGGATCGACAAATCCGGAATCACGCGATTTAATCGACAAGAGCCGCAAAAGTTGTTGGCATCATCGGACGGAACGACCCAATTACAAACGCCGACTTGATCGTAGTTCGCGCATAGGCGATAGCCTCGAGAATCGGGCTCCTCCAGTTCAGCCCGCCACAGTCCATCGGCGCGCTCTGTGAGTGCACCCATGAACCCTAGGTCGGGCAGGAAGGCGAGCGAGTGTCCGCACTTTAGGCAGCGCACGTTCTCGAAGAACACAAGATTTTGGCAGTGCGTGCAGTGAAAGGTTTTCATGGAACGCTGCGATAGTACCGAAATTGCAACGTCAAATGGCGCTGCGCCGGCAATTCACCGAGCGATCGCGCGCGGCTTTGCATGCGCGCCTCGCCTACGCACAATCGGTGGGAATTCCTACGCCGATGCTCATTTGCGCATGCCATAAACATCTATAGGGATGACCATCGCCAGATCACTGCGGAGGCCTTTGCTTGCGCGCTTACGAATTGAACGAAATCCCCCGAGAACGCTTCGATCCGCGCATGCGCGCGGAGACTCGGATGCGCGCGTTTGGTTTAGGCGCGTGAAAATTCGCTTCGGCTATGAACTGGTGTATTCCTGTCCGCAACCTGTGCCGATGATCTTAATGTTGCATGCGCACCCGAGCCGAACGCAGGACTTGCTGCGACCGGATACGCTGACGACCGATCCCTATTGCATCACCGACACCTATTTGGATGCGTTCGGCAATACTTGCACGCGCATCGTGGCGCCGCCCGGCGAGTCTCGCATTACCGCGGACGGCCTCATCCACGATAGCGGTTTGCCCGAGCCCACGTTTGCGGATGCGCAGGAACATCCTGTCGAGGAGTTGCCGCATGCGGCGCTCATTTATTTGCTCGGTAGCCGCTACTGCGAAACGCAACGGCTGATGAAGGATGCCTGGAACCTGTTCGGTCATATGACCCCCGGCTGGTCGAGGGTGCAGGCGGTATGCGATTTCGCGAATCAACACCTTGAATTTGGCTATCAACACGCTCGTTCGACCAAGACGGCCTGGGAAGCGTATGGCGAACGCCAGGGAGTCTGCCGCGATTTCGCGCATCTTGGAATTACGCTGCTGCGATGTTTGAATATCCCGGCGCGCTACTGTAGCGGCTATCTTGGGGATATCGGTGTGCCCCTGGCCGATGCACCCATGGATTTTGCGGGCTGGCTGGAGGCCTATGTCGGCGGCGCTTGGCACACATTCGATCCCCGGAATAATCAGCGTCGCATCGGCCGGATATTAATCGCCCGCGGCCGCGACGCAGCCGATGTCGCCATCAGCACCGCATTTGGTCCCAACAATCTTCAAGTGTTCAAAGTCTGGACCGACGAGATCGCGGCTACTTCGCCTCAGCCGGCGTGAGTGTTTCTGGTCCCATGCCGACGATCTCCAAGATTGCATCGCCGTCCTTCGCACCGTCGTAGTGCACTTCATGGGCATAGTGCGTGACGAAGCTTCCGGCCGGAACGGGCTGCATGTGCTCTGGGTCGTAGTTGCGCCCGGTATTCACCCACCAGGTTCCGGATAGCACGGTGATAAACCGATCGTTCGGATGAAAATGCGGGCGGCTGTTGTGATGGGCGCTCCACTTCACCAGGATGACATATAGTCCCGGTTTCGACGCATCGCCCGCCAGCGCAATGGCCTCTACCCCGCTGTCGCTGCCCTTCCAATGAATGTCGGCCGGCAATCGAATCGAAATTGTCTTGGGGTCGAGGCTCGCGAACGGTCCCGCGGCTGCAGGTATCGCGGCGGAGGCCAGCAATGTCAACGCCAATGGAAATAACGTGCGCATCTTCAAATGGTGAAACATGACGGTCCCCCGGAATGATTATCTACCCTACGGCCGAGGAAGCAGCATTGAGCGAACGCCATCGTTCAGTCAACCTGCTGGAGGCTGCACGCGCCATAAGTGACTAAAGTCACTTCCATTCGACGCCTGGCGAGTCGCATGATCCGCCTATGACAAGCGCTGCAGAAGTTCCCGCGCCCGCGATTCGAATCGTTATCGCCGAAGACCAAGCCCTGGTACGCCGCGGCGCCGCGTTGCTGCTGTCGATGGAGCCGGACATGGAGGTCGTCGGGCAGGCCTGTAACGGTGTGGAAGCCGTTGAACTGACCCAGCTGCTGCATCCGGATGTCGTGCTGATGGATTTGCACATGCCGCTCAAAGGCGGCGTTGTTGCAACCCGCGAGATTACGCGCGCACTGCCGCAAACCCAGGTCTTGGTACTGACGACTCTGGACGACGATGAGACCGTATTTGAAGCCGTGCGCGCCGGCGCGCATGCCTACCTGCTCAAGGATGCTGCGGAAAACGAACTCCTGGAGACGATCCGCGCGTTAAAGCGCGGCGAATCGCGTCTGACCCCACAAATCGCGCGCAAAGTGATGGACCAGTTCCGCCGACTCGCTCAATCCGGTACTCACGATCCCTCGCGCACAGCAACACCGCCGCTTGAAGAGGGCAAGTCAAGCGCGAACCCGGCCCTGGCGGCCGAAGTGCTGACTGAAAAGGAAGAGAAGGTGCTCGAGTTGATCGCCGCGGGCCTGAGCAATCGACAGATTGGCGGTGCCTTATTTCTCGCCGAGGGCACCATCAAAAACTATGTGAGCCGGATCATGGAAAAACTGCATGCCAATACCCGCACTGAACTCGCGATGATCTCCCAACGTCAGCGCCACCCTCAGTAAATGTGCCCCGCGTCACTCAAAAGTGAGTAACCAACGCGAAAGTGACTAAAGTCACTTCCAAAAAGCGAAGAGATGATTGCAGTATGGGGACTCGATTTCCAACATGTGGAAGCCAAGTGGCGCTCTACAGCGGCCCAAATTCGAGATCCGAGCATGCGCTGCCATGATGAGGTGCGAATGGTGAGTTCTGAAGCAAGTACCGGCAATTCGGCTATTCGAATTGTGATTGCCGAAGATCAGGCGCTGGTTCGGCGGGGCGTCGCACTGTTGATTTCTTTGGAGCCCGATATGCAAGTGGTGGGGCAGGCCTGTAACGGCGTTGAGGCAGTTGAGCTTGCGGGACTGCATCGACCCGATGTAATTTTGATGGACTTACACATGCCTGTAAAGGGCGGCGTTGCTGCCACTCGCGAGATCAAGCGGTTGCTGCCTGATACTCATATTCTCGTATTGACGACCTTGAGCGACGATGAAACGGTATTCGAAGCAGTTCGAGCTGGAGCGCAAGCATATCTGCTCAAAGATGCGGTGGAAGAAGAGTTGCTCGAAACGATTCGCGCGCTGAAGCGCGGCGAATCTCGTTTGACGCCGCAGATAGCGCGCAAAGTCATGGACCAGTTCCAGCGACTTGCGCAAGTCACGCAATCGGGAGAATTTCTTGCCAGCGCGCCAGCCCGGCCGCAAGCCGGGGGTCCGGCCGAGCTTCTCCTGGCCCCGATTGTTGAATCCTTGACCGACAAAGAAGAGAAAATGCTACAGCTGATCGTGGAGGGCACGAACAATCGGCAGATCGCCCAAGCGTTATCGCTCGCAGAAGGAACGGTGAAAAACTACGTGAGCCGCATTATGGATAAACTCCACGCCAACGCCCGAACGGGCCACGCGATACTTTCGCGCGGCCATGGATTACTGCAGAAAAAGGGTAGCAATTAGCACCTGCTCCCCCAGATGCAAGTGACTTTGGTTACCAGTCATGACTAAAGTCACTGCGACTACTGACCTGCAGCTCCAAGTGAGACTATTCGATTGAATTTTCAAAGGTTCGTCGCAAGAAGATCTGCAGAGCCCATTTGCAATCGGCCGCTGCGGCGCCGAGAGGTTGAGTTCACATGTGGATAATTCGGATCGCATTGTCGAGGCCAT
Source organism: Gammaproteobacteria bacterium (assembly GCA_041690895.1). Taxonomy (GTDB): domain Bacteria; phylum Pseudomonadota; class Gammaproteobacteria; order Steroidobacterales; family Steroidobacteraceae; genus Bog-1198. Next base: position 1,293 of record JBEPVT010000015.1, on the reverse strand, counting down.
ACACTTTCTTCGTCATGGCGATTTCCATCTTGATCTTCGGGATACTCTCGATCATGCGGACACCGGTTGATATCTTCCCGAACATAAAGCTTCCCGTCGTCAGCGTCGTGTGGACCTACAACGGACTGCCGCCCTCGGAAATGTCCGACCGCATCATTACCTATTTCGAGCGGCAGATGACCACTGCCGTCAACGATATCGACCACGTCGAATCTCAGTCCTTGCCCGGGGTCGGCGTCATCAAGGTATTCTTTCACGCAAACGTCAATGTCAACGGTGCGCTCGCGCAGGTTACCTCGATCGCTCAGACAGTGCTCAAGCGCATGCCGCCAGGCATCACACCGCCGCAAATACTTTCCTACAACGCTTCCAGTGTTCCAATTCTTCAGCTGGCATTGTCGTCGAAAACGCTGTCCGATCAGCAACTCTACGATCTATCGAATAATTTCATTCGTCCGCAACTTGCTGAAGTGGAAGGAGCTGCCGTTCCCTCGCCTTACGGCGGCAAGGCTAGACAGATTATGGTCGATCTGGATCCGAACGCCATGCGCGCCAAGAACTTATCGCCGGCGGACGTCACCTCGGCGATACTCGCGCAAAACCTGGTGTTGCCATCCGGCACGGAAAAGCTCGGTCAGTACGAATACACGGTGAAGCTGAATTTCAGCCCCACTGCTCTTGCGGACCTCAACGATCTTCCCATTAAATCAGTGGATGGTGCGACCATTTATCTGCGCGATGTGGCTCACGTGCGCGATGGCTATTCACCACAGCTGAATATGGTGCGCGTCGACGGCCGTCGATCGGTGCTTACCACGATACAAAAGAACGGCTCCGTTTCGACGCTCGACATCATTCAGCATGTCAAAAGCCTGTTGCCCAAAATCAGAGCGGGTGCGCCGCCTGCCCTCAACATTGGCTTGGTCGGCGATCAATCGATATTCGTCAAGGACGCGGTGTCCGGAGTGGCGCGCGAAGCCGTCATCGCGGCACTTTTGACCGCGCTGATGATTCTGCTGTTCCTAGGTAGCTGGCGTTCGACGCTCATCATCACGACCTCAATTCCGCTGGCGATTCTGACATCGATCACCGTGCTTTCCTTGATCGGCGAAACCATCAATGTCATGACCTTGAGCGGCCTCGCACTAGCGGTCGGCATTCTAGTCGACGACGCCACGGTCACAATCGAGAATATCAATTGGCATCTGGAGCAGGGCAAGGAGGTTGAACACGCGATTCTCGATGGCGGCAATCAGATTATCATTCCCGCATTGTTCTCGCTGCTGTCGATCT